>JAOMCQ010000001.1 GCA_028345095.1 Candidatus Nitrosopelagicus sp.
ATTCTTCAACAGGCTGATGAATTATTACGTGAATACCAAATGGCAGCTGAACTACAAAACTCCCCACTTAATCCAACTGAGCGTCCATTTTTAGTTGAACAAAATACGGAACAATTTCGAGAAGAAATTGCACAACAGATGCAATTACAAGAAACGTTAATGCAAAAATTACAACAAAACTCTAACTTTCAAAATTTTGATGAGCAATTATCTAACGACGGTTTAATTCAACAACCTCCTTCATTTGATATGTCTGATGAAGAAACTACAGTATCTGTTCCATATGAAAATGATGAAACATCTGTAACAATATCTGCTGAATTTGAAAATGGTGAAATAACAAATGTCTTCATAGAACGTCCAACTGACGAAATTGAAACTAGTCTGTTATGGGTGCTTCCTCTTGTAATAGGCATCATAGCTATTGCAGTATTGTTATCAAAAAGATTACCAAAAACAAAACCTATTACAAAAATTCCAATTGTAGTGAAAAATGATAGTTATACTATCAGTTATGCTGATCTAACACGTGAAATGTTACGTGAAGCTGAACATATGTACAATGAAGAATTATTCAAAGATGCCCATGAAAAACTCTCTCACGCAATACGTTTCTATTACTCAAACCGTTTTTCAACTGGATCTGAGATAACAAATATGGATGCATTACAGTTATTGCGTAAGGAAAATATTCCTGAGTTTGATTCAATCTTGAATTATCTAAACATGTGTGAAATGATTGAATTTGCAAAAAATCCTACGGAGAAAAAAAGATTCTTCACTGCAATAGAAAACTTTTCACAATTTATCGAATAGTTTTTAAATTAAATTTCTTTAATGAGCGTCTTGATGTTTGCAATATTCTCTGGTGATAATTCAATTTCTTTATGTTCTGCTTTAACGTGTTCTTCAATTTTTACCATTAATTCTGCTTCTGTTGGTGCGTTTGCAGACCAATCACAATTTTTACCTGCATCGTGGCAGCTAATGCTTTTTGCCATAATCGTGCCTATTTTTTCATATATTTATTGATTTTTCAAGATTCTGCTTCTCGTTTTCTCTGAGCTATGAACTTTCCTCTGAACGCAAATGCTGCAATTATTGTACCTACAAATGGTGCAGTCCAGTATAACCACAAATTCTCTACTACTCCTGATAACAATGCTGGAGCAAGTGCACGTGCAGGATTCATTGATGCACCTGAAATAAATGCCAAAAATAAAATATCTAATCCAACTATTCCTCCTATGGCAACACCACTAAATCCTCTCAGCCCCTTTGTATACACAACATAAAATATGACGCCCATGAGCATTGCCGATGCTAATACTTCGACTGGAAATATTAGTAGAATAGAAAAATCAAAGTTTGGTGCATTTGCTCCTAGATCTACCTTGTCTCCAATTACTGTTAAAACAAACAATGATCCTAATATGGCGCCAATTATCTCTGCTGCAAAATAATATAAAATTTGAATTTTTGATATATGGCCTGTAATGTAATATCCAATTGTTACAGCTGGATTGAAATGGGCAAGTGAAATTTTTCCAAATGAGTACACTCCAATTAACAATGCTACAAATGGCGCTACAGCTGCAAACGGAATGCCCAATTCTCCGTTAAACATCTCTGCATCTAATACGATTGAACCTGTTGCAAAAATTACAAGAATGAATGTTCCAATTAATTCAACTGTAAAAATTTGTAAATTTGAATATACCATTATTTTTCATCATCTATTAATTTGATCAAATTCAAAACTTCTGATTTTATCTGATCACGTATCTTTCTGACTTGTTCGATTGTTTTTCCTTTAGGATCTGGTATGTTCCAATCTATAACATCTTTTACAAAAAGCGCCGGACATGATTCTTTATCCATACATCCCATGTTGACTGTCTTAAAAGAATTAGAAATCATTGAATTAGATATTGTCTTTGGAGATTGCTTTGCCATATCAATTCCAATTTCCTTCATTACTTCTACTGCTACCGAATTTAGATTTCCAGATGGAACAGTACCTGCGCTATTTACATTGAATTTACCTTCTGTAAATTTTCTAAAAAATGCTTCAGCCATTTGGCTTCTGCCTGCATTTTCTACGCACACAAATAGAATATCCCTAGTCATAATGCTTATATAAATATGGGTTGATATAAACATTGATTGATATGAATGGTCCTGCACTTTTGAAATGCATCTGTGATGAAACTAGATTTGAAATTTTAGAATTGTTACAAAAGGATAATGAGTTATGTGTTAACGATTTTGTAGAGAAATTAAAAAAAGATCAGCCTTTAGTTTCACACCATCTTAAAACTCTAAAAAAATGTGGAATTGTAAAGTCTAGAGATGAAGGAAAAAAGGCAATGTATGCAATTTCAAATTCTCAACTATCTACTCTGATATCTACTGTAACTAAAACAAGCAAGAAAATTCCGACTCTATGTACCGATGAAAAATGTTGCTAGAATTTTTCTGTTCTAACTACGCCTACATCACTAACATATAGTATAATTGCAAAATCTGGAAATAATGTCCTAGAAATATCCTCTACAACCCCTGATAATTTTTCTTCTCTCATGACTACCTCCACTTTGACGTTTTTTTCATTTTTGAATCCCTGGCCCCGCAAGCCTTTTGCTCCATTTCCTTCTACCTCGTAAGTAGTATAACCTGTAATATCATGATTTTTCAAAATTTCAATGACATTTTTCTGAGCTAAAATCTCACATGTGATTGTAAGTAATTTCACATCATAGAGTTTCATATGAACACCTTTGCTACATAATTGAATAAGTCTATTGATCCTTCACCGTGAACCCATGTTGAGACTGTAAACATGATTGGAAGTAATACTATGATGTTGTATGGGAATGTAATTCCTAATGCAGATGTAATGTACAAACTTGGATTTGCTTGAGGAATTGCATGACGTAATACTGCAGGTGCTGCAATAAATGATGCACTTGCTAAGAGTAGACCAAACATTACTGCTCCTCCTAAACTTAATCCTAATGCAGTTGAAACTAGTACACCAATTATTCCATTAATGGTTGGTATTATTACCGAAAATGCTGTCAGGAAGATTCCAACCTTTTTGATGTCTTCTAGTCTTTGTCCTGCAATAATTCCCATCTCAATCATAAAAATTACAATGGCTCCTGTAAACAGCTCATCAAATACAATGCTAATTGGTTCAAATCCTTCCTCCCCAATGATGTATCCGATTACTATACTTCCTAGTAGAATAACTATTGCCTTTCCTGTGATTGATTCTTTTAAGACCTGGGAGAGTTTTGTTTTTGTCTCTTTCATTCCAATGTCTAATTCTTCATCATCTGAAAAGGACTGTTTTTTTGTACGAATTTGTTTTGAGACCGCCATGTTTGTCAGAAATATTGCTAGGATGAAGGCAACTGGCTCTAAAACTGCTAAGATGGCTGCCAAATATCCTTCTGATGAAACTCCTTGATTTTTGAGAAATGATAATCCTACAGAAAATGTTACAGCCCCTACTGCGCCATATGTGGAGGCTAATGCATATGAATCAAAGATATTGAATTTTCCTAGCCTTCTTAGAATTTGATAATGGTTCAATGTAAACAACAATGAAAGACCTATTGCAACTAACATTGGGACTAACATTTCTTCAAAGCCCGTCTTTCTCATCTCTATTCCTCCATGAAGGCCGATAGCAGCTAGAAGGTATATCGGCAAAAATTCTGAAATTGCCTCAGGCATTTTTAAATCAGACTTTATTCGTGCTGCAATTATTCCAAACAGGAAGAAGAGAACTATTGGAGTTAACAGATTCGATTGGATTAGTTGTAAAATATCCATTACTTATGTTTGAAAAAATTTTTAGCTGAAATAAAAATCAAGCACTGTGACGAAATTCTACAAAAATAGGTGAATTATGTATGTGAATGCGATTCCTAATCCTGCTGCACCAGGAATTGTTATGACCCATGAAAAAATAATTTGTCTACTTACTTTCCATCTCACAGCTCGTATTCTTCGTGCTGAACCTGCACCCATGATTGTTCCAGTAATTGCATGAGTTGTACTTGCAGGAATTCCTAATGTTGCAAAGACTGCAAGCATTATTCCTCCACTAGTTTCTGCTGCAAATCCTTGATACGGTTTTAATCGTGTAACTTTAACACCTAAGGTTTTGATTACTTTGTATCCTCCAAAGAATGTGCCCAAACCCATGGCTCCGGCTGCTGCAAATATTACCCATAATGGCATTTCAAGTTCTTCAATTAATCCTACAGAGAATAAAATCAAAACAATAATTCCCATAGTTTTTTGCCCATCATTTGCACCATGTGTTAAAGCAAACCATGCTGATGAAATGATTTGTAATCGTCCAAAGGTTCGATTCACTATTGCAGGTTTTCTTCTTGCGAAAAAGTATATGATTAATCCAGTTGCTGCAATGCCAAACATCATTCCTCCTATCGGTGCAACAATTATTCCGGTAAACACTTTGGCTAATCCATCATATACTAGCTTTTCAAATCCTAATCCTGCAATTCCTGCACCCATAATTCCTCCAATTAATGAATGGCTGTTTGAGATTGGTAGTCCAAAGTATGTGCATAACGTACTCCATGCGATTGCGCCTGCCAAACCTCCTATTATCATGTAAACTGTGATATCATCAGGACTGACAATTCCTTTTGCAATTGTTGTTGCAACTGCAACTCCAAAAATGAACGGTCCTGCAAAATTTGCGATTGCAGATATTGTAACTGCATGAATCGGTCGTAAAACGCGAGTACCAATTACGGTAGCTACGGAATTTGCTGAATCATTAAATCCGTTCACAAAATCAAATATCAAAGCGATAATAATTCCTATAATCGCTATTTCTATCATATTTTTTCACTAGGTATATTTTAGAACAATATCTTCTACGACATCTGCAACATCTACACATCTGTCTGATGCGGTTTCCATAGTTTCATAGATGTCTTTTAGTTTGATTATTTTTATTGGATCGTTACTTTCAAAGAGTTCGGATATTGCTAATCTGTACAAATCATCAATGACATGTTCGATTACACTTGTATTTCTACAATGTTCTATCATTAATTTAGGATTTTTCACATTACCTAATTTTCCTACCATATATTCAACCTCTCTTGTTGCCTTGACTAACTCTTCGGCCATTTGTTTTGTGTGTGGAGGTGATTCTGTAATTTTATAGCTGGCAAATCTTGCGCCAATTCCATCCATGAAATCAATGATGTCGTCTATCTTTGATGCAACTCTTTGCATGTCTTCTCTGTCAAGTGGAGTGATGAATGTTTTGTTTAATTCTGAAAAGATATCTCGTGTTAGAACATCTGCCTCAGTTTCAATTTCTGAAATGTGTGCTATCTTATCTTTGTTGGTTGGGTCATCCATTAATTCCAAAACTGCATCTGATGCCTCAACAGCTTTTTTTGCTAGATTTTCCAAAATCACTAGAAGCTCTTTTTCATTTGATTTTACCCAAGAGAAGAATTGTCCCATAAACATTCAAACTAATTTTTGAAGTTAACCCTGATCACCGTAGTCTATATGGTAACTATATAGGAAAAATAATTCTACGATCTTAATCATAACCTACAGTTCTCATGCCATAGCAAGGCTTGTTTCCCTTGGTCCAGCATTTACATGAACAAGAAACAGCTTTTCCAGTCTCTAAATCTTTTACAACTTTGTGAAACACTCCTTCTCTAACTTTTGATTCAATTGGGATTGTTTCGAATTGATCTTTTTCTGTATCTGTCATTATAATGATGACATGATATCTGCTAAGTTATCTGATGCATTCTCAACGACATCTGGGTGATACTCTGTGATTAGATTTGCAATTCTTTTCTTTTCTACAACAAAGTAATTTTTCTTCAAATCAACTTTCTTGTATGAAACAATTTCATCAGCCACTAATTTTGTTAGGTAAAATGATACTGTAGCGCTTGCTTTTCCTACATTTGCAACAATTTCTTGAAACTCTAATCTGTCGTTTTCTAGTAATGTAACAAGAATTGCTTTTGGTGTAGTTTGTCTTAATCGTGATACGACCTTTGATTCTTCTTCAGTCATATCATTAATGAAGAATCTTGAAACACGTGTTGTTCTTTGAGTTCTGATTACTCCGTTATTTTCTAATTTTCTAACATAGTAACTCAAAACTCCATTTGAGAGGCTAATCTTTTCCATAACTTCTCTGAATCTAATTCCAGGATTCTTTTTGATCTCTGAAATGATTAATTCTTCTCTAGATTCCATATTTGCCAATTTCAATCCCTCCTAAATATAGCTAATGCAAGTAGCCCAATCATTCCTAACATCATTAAATGTGAAATTTCAGATGGTGATTCTAAAATGTTGTAAACATGAGTTTTAGTTGCATCTAACAATTGAACAATTTCTGCTCCCGTGAATATCATAAATGCAATTGTAGTAATAATCATCTTCTTTGTTCTCATCTTATAGTATGCATTTACACTAAGAATTGCAAGAAATACAGATAAAATTATGCCTGCTGTATGTAGTAATAGATGCCAGATGTGTGCTCCGTGATAAACATGAGGCATTAAAACTGGAATTGAAAGTGCACCTACAGTTGTTAAAATAACTGCAATGAGTAGTTTGGGTTTACTATCTGCAAATCTCTGATAGCTGAACATGTCTTTAATTCATCAATTTCTAATTTAAAGCGACATAGTACAACTATCGAAAATTCATTCTGTAACAATTATTTTTCCTTCCATCCATGGATGCAGTGTACAATAATAATTGTAAGTTCCAGAATTTGAAAACTTGTTAACAAAATATTCATTTGTCTTGATGACATCTGTTGGGAAATGAAGGTAATCTGAATCTCCTCTTACTCTGACATTATGTTCAAAATCATCTTTATTCAGAAATAATACGCTGTTTCCCACACCAATTGTTTTTATTTTTGGAAGAAAACATCCATCATTCTCTTCACATCCTTGTTTCCATGAACCATTAATCATTTCAACAAGATGTTGTGCCTTTTCTTTAGTTGTACCGCTATACTTTGCTTCTGAATAATTAGAATTTGTATAAATTGATGATAGTTCATCCACATTCTCAGTTTCTAGAACGAAGATTCCTAAAAGACTAACACATAATACTACAAAAATTATTCCTATAGGAATTATAATAATCCAAATTCTCATGTCTTTCACAAAAAATATAAATTATTATAATGTGGTTATTGATCTTTGAATCTAATTACATAATTCCTATAGTTCTACATTCTCTACATATAGAATGTTCAATGAACATTTATCCATCCAATTACTGTGAGCTCTAATTGCAAAAAACAAGATTAATTTTATTATCATTCACAATATTTTCTTTATTTATCGTTGGGATAATTCCAATTTCATTATCAGATAATAGCGAATCAAAGGAAATTATAATTAACATTGAACCTCCACATGGTGAATTTCAAGAAACACCTACAAAAGATGAATCTGAATCTCCAGAAAATAATTCAGGTGGTTCTGGAAATGGTCCAACTTCATTTGTCACAGGGAGTAATTATGCTTTAAATGGAATTCCAATTCTAATTAACACTTCTGAGGGTGTTAGATTAAATGATCAATTAACTGATCAAGAAGACTTGAAAAAACTTGAACAAATACACGGAGAAAAATTTTGGGAAAGGGTTGATCAATTAACATATGATCATTATGGACTTGCTAATGCAATGTTTGATCCAAATACCAAAAATTCATATTTTGCAAGTGGAGGAAAGCATTCTGAAAATATAAACTCTAATTTTGAATATTATGTTCTTGAAAGAGGATATGATCCACGTGAACCTACTAAAATTCCAAACAATGTCTTCACTCCTACGAAATATGATCTAGCTAGAGCAGTTATGCAAAAAGCTCAAGATGTTAATGCAAATAATTTGAATCTTGATACAATAAATGAATTAAATCTTGAAGTGTTATCTCCCAATGCATTTCAGATGACTGATGAACAAGAAAATATGATGTATCACTCTGATGTTGAAAATAGAGCTTTAACAATTTTACAAGATGTTTTACCTTCCCTTTCATCAGGTTCAAATTCTGATAATCCAAATTCTCAAAATAATGATGGTATGTCAAATCAACAAAGTCGACCACTAACTTCTATGCCTGGAAATTCTGAAAACAATTCTATGCCTCCTTCAGTATCAACGCCAACACCAAAAATTAATGAAGAAATATTTCAAAATACTGAACATTTGAAAAATATGATTTCAAAGGAAAACTTTGAACCAAATTATGAAACTAATACTGAATTGATAATTCCTTTAACTGAAATCTTACTATCTATCATACTGGCAATTTTGACATCTATTGGTATTTTTATAATTAGAAAACTTAACAAGAAACCAAAAAAATTAGTTGCTCCATTAGTTACAATTTCTCCAATAGATTATATCGATGAAACAGAAAAATTACTTGATTCTGCAAATCTCCTGTATAAATCAAAACAAATCAAAGATGCATATGAAAGATTTAGCCAGGCAATACGTTTCTATTACTCATATCATTATAATCTGAAACGTGAAGTTACAACTTTTGAAACTCTAACTGAAATCCAAAAAATCAGCAAATCTGAGTATAAAATAGTCTATGATTGTCTTGTGCTTTGTGGAATCATTGAATTTGCAAAGCATCATGAGAACAAAAATGATTTCAGAAAATGCATGAAAAATTTCTCTCAACTTATCAAAAATACCGATAAGACTGTATCACTTTCAGGTGTTTTCGATTGATTAAAGTCTATTCAATTATAATTTTTTCTGTTTTCCTTCTATTTTCATTGCCACCAACATTTGGTGATGAATCCGAAAATACTACATGTACTGAAAATTGTTCAAATGTATCTGGAACTGAAAATTCCTCTGATATTGAAAGACCAAATTTTTACAAAATCATGAATCCTGATGTTCACATTAATTTTTCAAATAGTACTCATTGGGAAGGACTGTCTTCTGCAGGTGATTATTGGAATATTAAAAATGGTGAAGGACATTTTTTATTAAATGCCGAAATTAAACAGCTAAATTCTGCAACTTTTGATTTAAATCCACTTTTAGAATCTGATGTTGGTGATGATTGGGTATTACGTTACAAATTAAAAATAGATAATTATGAACAGGGAACAAATTCAAAATGGTCTGAATTACTTATAGGATTGTTCTCCGAATCTGTAAATGGTCTAACTCCTCAATGGGGTGTTGGTGCAGCATTTCTTAACGGAGACGATACTAAATATACAAATCTAATGTATGGATTTGGAACATACAATGAGTGGCATTGTTGTCCAATGAAAGGAATGTTAGAAAATACGAATTCACTTCCTGGAAAAAATAAAATTTGGTGGGTAGAATATGTAAAAGATGGTGATACTTTCACCGTTAGACTCTTTGAAGATAATGATTTTAGAAAATTAATAGAACAAAGAAGTTTTACTGGATGGACTATTGATGGATTAAGATTTCTTAAAATTTTTCCATTAGTTGAAGATAATTATGCAAATGGTCACATGTATGGCCGAATTGATGATATTAAATTTTATAATCATGAAACCACTGTTTATCAACCTGATAAAAAACCAATTCCAGATGCCCTAAAACCAAAATCATATGAAGACATGTTGAAAGAAGCATATGGCTCTGATTATGCACAAATTGAACCTATACCTGAAGAAATTTACACTTCATCAATTCCTGCGTGGTTTAAAGAAAAAGTTTCTTTGTGGGCAAATGATCAGATTCCAAATAATGAATTTTACAATATCGTTAAAGATCTTGTAATTAACGATAAAATGTTAGTAGAGGAATTATCTCTTGCATATGGACAAAAACTTGACATCACATACAAACCTCAAACTATTGAAATCCCAAAAGACAAAATCTGTTCTGTTTGTATCATGGAAAAATTCGTTCACCTAACTTGGGAAATTCCTAATGGATTACCTAAAACTGCTAGTGCAATAGTTGAGATAACAAGTCCTCAAAATGAAATCACGAAATTCACTACCAGTTCTAAAGAAGGTTTAACATATCGTGTCACAAGTGATTTTTCTCCCGGCTTATACCAAATAATGATCACATATGGTAATCATACATTTGAAATTTCTCCTATACTCTTAACTCATGATGAAATTCCAAAAATCCCATTTTGGGTAAAATATAATTCAAGTAAATGGGTAAATGGTGAATTAGAAGAAACTGAATTTATTGATTCTCTGATATTTCTCATACAAAATGGGGAAATAACTTTTAATCATAGTATATTTGTCAAAAAAGAATCTCAAATAATAACTACTCCTCAAGAAAAACTTGAAGAATTTTTTCCAAGTCATGAAGAAATAAAAGAAATATCCCCTGAATTACCTCCTCCTCTTTGGGAATATTTGGTAACTAGTGATGCACTTAGACTTGTCAATATGGATTATGTCAGTGTACAAAAAATTCTTGAAGATAGAACTAGAACATTTGATCCAATATACAAGAAATATGCTGTACCATTCACAATGATTCAAATGTATGAATTTGATTCCAATGAAATTGCAAAAGAGTTCATTGAAGAACAAATTTGGACTAATAATGTACTCATAAAGGGAACCGTTACTGATGATGAATTAAGTTATAGTGATTACATGTATCAACGAATATTTGAAAATGCTGATATGAGTGGTACATCTGAATTTACTGGTGATTGTTTGTATTATATGACAAACCATGCTGGTGGTGCGGTCATGGATGAAACTCACTTTCTGCAATGTGTTCTAAATGAAAAAGTGATTCAAATCTATTTGTATGAGGATTATCATATTATCGATAAAAAATTCACTTTTGATTTAATGGATATAATTCTAAAGAAAATAAATAACAAATCTGGAATTGAATCTGTCAATAATGTACTTGAGCTTGACAATATTGTAACTACTCACTCAAACAGTCAACCATCAACTTCCAGTCAACCATCAACTTCCAGTCAACCATCAACTTCCAGTCAACCTAAAATGGATAGTACAGATCCTGAGATTTCAGGCATGACTGTTGGTATTCATAACTTCGTTTGTAAGAAAGATGATTTTGGAACTATAACTATGGCTGGTCAATTTGTTAATGGCCAAAATTCATTTGAGCAGGTAAAAGTTGATATCTCTATAGAATCCTATAATGGTTCTATATTGGCATATGGCACTGATTATGTTTTGAAAATAAATCCATATGAAACACGAACTATTGATGGTTATGTGTTTGTTGAAGAACCATTCCACAAATGCAATGCAACAATTGATTGGAAAAACTCTCAATAGATTGTTAAATTTCTTATAATTATCTGGAATTATTCTACAATGTCTGTTCTAAGCTGACCACATGCAGCTGATATTTCTGTACCTTTTTCAATTCGAATAGTACAATTTACTCCTGCCTCCGATAAAATTCGTTTAAATTCAAACACTCTACTTTTTGATGGTCGTATAAAATCTCCTGCAGTTGGATTTATTGGAATTAAATTAACATGTGAACCATTACCATGTAATAATTCAGCAAACTCTTGTGCAATTTCACGTGAATCATTAATTCCTTCCATTAATGCATATTCGAATGTTACGCGCCTTCCAGTTTTTTTAAAATAATAATGCCCTGCGTCAATAATCTCTTCAACAGAATTTGGTGTTGCTGTTGGAACTAATTTTTTACGTAATTCATTATTTGGAGCATGAAGTGATATTGCAAGTCCAATCTGGAGATTTTCTTCAGCTAATCTCTCTATTCCTGATTTAATTCCAATTGTTGAAATTGTTATATGTCGTTGACCTAATCCAAATCCTCTAGGGTCTGTTAAAATTTTTATGGCTCT
This sequence comes from Candidatus Nitrosopelagicus sp., assembly GCA_028345095.1. Classification (GTDB taxonomy): domain Archaea; phylum Thermoproteota; class Nitrososphaeria; order Nitrososphaerales; family Nitrosopumilaceae; genus Nitrosopelagicus. The sequence goes on from JAOMCQ010000001.1 coordinate 11,916, forward strand.
AATTGTTTCATCATAATTTGCCATGGGTTCTCCCATTCCCATAAAAACTAAATTTGTTATGTGCTCTTTTCTTTGTTCTATAATTTCTTCAAAATGTATTACTTGTGATACTATATGCTCTGCTTTTAGATTTGTATCAAAACCCATTTGTCCGGTAGCACAAAATGTGCATCCCATCGCACATCCAATTTGAGTTGAAACACATACTGTTGATCTTGGTAATCCTCCAATCTTTGATGACGCATACTGCATCAGAACTGTTTCAACAGATTTATCATTACTTAGATTAAGTAAAAGTTTTGTAGTATCGCCATCCTCACTTGTGATTCTATGAATTTCTTGTGCTGAACCTATTGTATATCCTGCATCAACTAATTCTTCAATCATGGTTTTTGGAAGCTGTTTAATGTCTGCAATATTTTTAGGAAATTTGTAATAAAGTGGCATCAAAATTTGATCAGCTCTATATCTATCATATCCCATATCTATTACCAATTTTTCCATTTCTTCTGGAAGTAATCTATAGAGATCAGTCATATCATTTTTTAAACCTTAGATTGATATTATAATTTAACTTTTAATATCACGTAATTATTGTGAAATTTTTTTATAACCAAATAATCAAAAATCTTATGTGATTACCGTTGACTGTCATGAAGTAGAATCAATTCAAAATGAATTACTAATTTATGTTGCAGATAATGTTGCAGCTATTCCAAATATAAAATATCATGAATTTGTATTATCGCCTATAGAAGAAAATGATATAATTGACACAAATGAGGTAGTTACGTCAATTAAGGAATTCTTGGATTCCATTGGGGAAAAGAGAAACTTTGCAGTAATTTCTAGAGGTGATATAATATCAATAGAATCTATTTCTGGGAAAACTATTGAACGTGATGCAAAATCTTCTGAAGGTCTATTTTCATGTCCACATTGTGGCCATGTTACTCCCTATGAAACCATACATAATACGCACATGAAGATACATTATTTTTAAAAATTATTTATGTGCACATTTGTTCACTCTTTAATTTTCATCTGTTTTCACTGCCACTTCTCTTCTATAATCCATCTTCAACCAAATTGGTGTGATTATAGTTGTGACTGCTACCATGAGAACAATTGTTGTGTATACATCTCCTGTTAACACTCCTGATGATAATCCCACTCCTGCAACAATCAATCCAACTTCTCCTCTCGAAATCATTCCTATTCCTACTCTCATTCCTGCAGCTTTATTTTTCAAAAATAAGATTGATGGTAATCCACATCCAAATAATTTAGTTGCAATTGCTATTGCAATTACAACCGCACTTAACATTAACACGTCCAGGTTTACAGTTCTAAAGTCTACTTGCGCACCAATTATTGCAAAGAACAATGGCGCAAAAATCAATCCTATCCTACTAATGAAATTCTCTATTTTTTCAAATACTTTTGTAGCTGATAATGCCATTCCTACTGCAAACGCTCCGACAATTGGTGATAATCCTAACATACCTGCAATTGCTGCAGCACCAAAGAATGATGCAGTTGCTATTCCCTCTACACTTCCTGTTGCTTTCCAAATTCTAGGTGTGATAACTTTTGGAATTACGAAAATCGCTGTAATTAATATCGCTGCAAAGAATCCTAATACCTTAAGAATCGTAAATGTAACATCTACCAAATCAATATTGTCTATTGCTTCTGCACCTCCAAATGATGTTACAACTGATAATACTGCAATTGCAAGAATGTCATCCACTACTGCCGCGGCAATAATTAATCTCGCTTCTGGTGATTTAATCTTATTAAACTCCTTTAGTACTTGAATTGAAATTGCTATACTAGTTGCAGTAAGTGCGGTTGCAATCATCATTGCCTGTAATGCATCAAATCCAAATGCCTGGAATACTAACAGTCCTGCAAAAAATGGAACTACTACACCTAGGGTTCCTACTGTAAATGATGCCTTTCCACCACGCAAAAATTCTTTTGGTGTCATCTCTAATCCTGCCATAAACAAAATTACAATTGCACCAATTTCTCCAAGTGTTCTAAGTTCTGGTCCGATTTGTAAAATTGATTCTCCTGTATCTGGATGAAGCAAAAATGCTCCTAATGCAAATGGCCCAATAATCATTCCTGCCAATAATTCTCCTAGCACGATTGGCAGCTTTATTCTACTGAATAATTCACCCATTAGCTTTGCAGCTGCCAGTAAGATTCCTACTGCAATGATAACTTCAATGAAGCCTGCTTCTGCTGCCATTATCTAATATTTTTAGAATTACGTCATATAAGCCAAATCTAGTAAAATTTTCTAAGACAAGATGTTATTGATTTCTATGCAATTTTTAATTTATTAATAAAAACACCTTTGTTTTTACCAATTTTGCCAATTTCATAAGATTTCATCTTATGTTTGGTGATAATCTTTTGAATCCCTCTGACTTGATTTTCTGGTGAAATGATACAAAATCCTACTCCCATGTTGAATGTTTTGTACATTTCTTCATTTTTAACGCCTGTATCTTCTATTAATTGCATTAATGCTGGAGTCTTTGGCATGTTATCCAAATGATATCCTATATTTTTCAATCTCAATAATTTTGTAAATGATCCTCCTGTGATGTGTGCTAATCCGTTAATCTTACATTTCTTTAGTGCCTCTAAAACTGGCTTAACATAAATCTCGGTTGGACGTAAAAGTGCGTTACCTAAATTTCCAACTCCTTTGATGTTATCTTTGACTGAATATTTTGACAAAAGTGCTTTTCGTGCTAGTGAATATCCGTTTGAATGTAAACCTGAACTCCGTATTCCGATAATTACATCATTTGGTTTTATTTTATCTCCCAAGACCATCTCTTTTTTTGAAAGCATTCCTACAACCATTCCTGCAAGGTCAAATCCAAAACCTTTGCCTGAAATCAAGTCAGACATTATTGCCGTCTCTCCTCCTACAATTGGCATTGCTGATTTTTTTGCGCCCTTGACCAATCCTGATACAATTTGTTTGAATATTTTTTGATCATTTTTGTTTGCAGCGATATAATCTACAAATGAAATTGGTGTTGCACCTATACAGATTATATCATTAACATTCATTGCAATACAATCTATTCCAATTGTATCATATTTTTTCAATATATTTGAAATAATCACTTTTGTACCAACACCATCGGTATGTGTTGCTAATAGTTTTCCTCCAGGAATTTCAACAATACCTGCATAATGACCAAAACCATGTTTCATCTTGGCCATTTTTTGTAGATTATGTGTTGATTTTATTAATTTACCAATTGCATGTTGACTCTTTTTTATTTCTGAAATGTCGACTCCTGCTTTTTTGTAACTTATTGCCATATCCATTCACCTACATGTACATATTTGAATCAATTTTTTTATGTTCAGAATACTTATCTGATAATTCTCTTAAATCTACACCAATCTGTTTTTTCTGTTTCTTTAAATTTTTTGTATTAATCTGCGTTTCATATACTCTATTCACTGCGTCAATAATTGTGGCAGCTGCCACAGGATCTGGTGTCGCTTCATCTGCTTTAACAAGTAATGCTATTCCTCTAATCTTCCTAATTAGGCATTCATTTAGTATTCCGCCAGAAATTCCGGTAATGAATCCCTGAGGAATCATTTGGATATCATTTTCTTCCATAACTCTACACAAGTCAACTTCTGCTGCAAAGAATGCATTTCCATCATGTTTTTTATCTGCAACTCCATCTAAAACTATTATTTCGGTTGAGCCTTTTTTCTCAGCCCAATCTAAAATTGCCATAGCTATATTGTAAATCCCATCCTTACTGATTATTATTTCACAAATTATTGCACAAATACTTCCATCGTTATTTGAATAAATTCTGAATGGATGTCTTAGTCTACCTTGCATGAATACTGTTGATGGAGGTAAGTGTTTTGAACGTAGAAATCCTATCTCTTTCATATCTAATTCATTAATCATATGATCTATTGCTATGGTTCCGACTAGTCCTGCTCCCACAAACCCGACAAAAATGGTAGGATTTTCTAATTTATTTTTCCCTACTTCGTAGATCTCTGCTTCTGGTATGTTAGACTGCAATGTTTTATTGATTATGTTTTGTTTAATTACTTGTTCGCTTGATGAAGAAATATGTCTCGTGGAATGATTCGTATAATTATTTTTGGAACTGGTTCTATACTGTTTGTTTTGTTATATGCATCACGAATATTTTGATCTAATTCTTCTCATTTATTGTAAACAAGTCAAGCATAATTCTTCCTTTTTCTGTAATAGTATAGATCATATTTGATCCTACTCTTTCTTTTTCTATGAATTTGTATTCGACACAAAAATGTAGGTAATTCAGAAAAGATTTTTTCATTCTTATCTTTGATTTTGAATATAAATCTGAAAATGTCATCGGGTTTGAGTTTAATTGATATAATAATTTCAGTAGAGAAAGTGTGCTGAATTCCTTTGTTTTTGCTCTTACTGCATCTAAAACCTGTTCATCTCGTTGAATTATGAATCCTTCAAATCGTTCTGCCACTTCTAGCGGCACGTATGTTAATCTCGCTCTCATACAGTATAGTACCGTACTTTACCATATTAAGGTTAAGTCATGCAATGTTGAGCTATTTGATCAGATTTACTAAACTTGGACAAATTTTGATATCTATTTTCCTTGTTAGAATTGTGAATTATAGGTAAGGGATGTGATTTAAACAAGATATCTTGGCATAGTTGTTATGGATATATTTGATATTGGCAGTGTACTTGCAGGTTTAATCCTTTTGTGTATTGGTGGATATGCTATAGTTTCTGGCGGTGTTTCTCTTGCAAAAAAACTTCGAATTAGTAGTATGATAATTGGCTTAACGGTGGTGGCATATGGCACATCTACTCCTGAACTAGCTGCTTCTCTATTAGCTGCTTTTAACTCGCATACTGAATTAATCCTAGGAAATATTGTTGGAAGCAACGTCAGTAATGTTGGTATGGTGATTGGAATTTCTGCAATATTTACTCCTCTTCTAATTAGTAAAATTACTGTTAGTAGATGGATTCCAATCATGATTGGTGTATCCTTATTGGTTGTGGCAATGTCATATGACGGTGAAATCTCACAAATTGATGGTATCTTATTAATTGCAGCACTCATTGTATTTACCGCCTATACTATCAAAACTGTCAAAAAACAAAAAATTCAACAAAATGAAACTATCGAAAATGAAGCACTAGATGGTGAATATTTCTTATCAAAATACAAAATTGAAACTTATCCTCAATCATTAGGTCTGATTGCAGCTGGAGTAATACTACTATTTCTCGGTGGTCATCTTACAGTTGACGGTGCTGTAAATATTGCTGAAACTTTGGGATTGTCTCAATTAGTTATAGGAGTTGTAATTGTTGCAATTGGAACATCGCTTCCAGAATTAATTACATCTATTATTGCAATAGCAAAAAAACAAACCGATATCGGTGTAGGAAATATTGTTGGAAGTAACATATACAATATATTATTGATATTAGGAGTTTCTTCAACTATTGTTGGAATACCTGTCTCCTCTGATGTCTTTTCAAATTATTACATAATGATTGCATTTAGTCTTGTTTTATTCATTGGATTCAGAAAATCTATTCCACGATTTGTAGGAATTGGACTTACAATAGCATTTGTCGCATATTTACTGAGTCTTTTACTTAATTTTTTCTAGGATTTTGATATTGATATTTTTTAATTTTAATTAATTCAAAATATGATCCAAATTTCTTTGCATCATCCAACCCATCTAATCCCTCGGAGTCTGTAGGTTCTACCTCAAACTCTCTAATTTTCTTATATGTTGTATTTCTTTCAGCAGGTATTCTTCCTATACTTCTAATCAGGTGTCGTATCTCTTTTGGTCTTAACAGCTGACCATGTTCCGCACCTGCTGCAGTTGATATGCTCTCATTGACTAATGTTCCTCCAAAATCATTTGCTCCCCAATTAAGAAGTAATTGTGAAAATTTCGGTCCTTCTTTTACCCATGACATTTGGATATTATCTATAACATTGTTTAACATGATTCGTGAAATTGCATGAACTAATAATGCATCATTTGAATTTGCACCTTTTTTGATACCCTCATGAAGTTGATGTTTGTACATTGGTGCTTCTGAATAAATGAAATTGAGTGGAACAAATTCTGTAAATCCTCCTGTTTCTTTTTGTATCTCTCTAATTGTATCCAGATGATTTACTCTGTGTTCATTTGTTTCTAGATGTCCAAACATCATAGTTGATGTAGATTTTATTCCCATCTTATGTGCCGTTTTTATAACATCTGTCCAATCTTTGACTGTAATTCTGCCTGGAGAAATTTTATCACGTAGTTTTTGATTAAGTATTTCTGCTGCAGTTCCGGGAATTGTATCCACTCCTGCATCCTTTAATCTACTTAGATATTCTTTTGTTGAAATGTTAGATCTAGTTGCACCATAAAGAATTTCTTCTGGAGAAAATCCATGTATGTGTATATCTGGAACTTCCGTCTTAATTTCTCTACAAATATTTTCATACAATCCTGCATCCATATCTGGTGGCAGTCCTGCTTGGACGCATACTTCTGTAGCTCCGTACGTGTATGCTTCTTTTGCTCTTCTTGTAATCTCTTCAATAGGAAGTGTATAGCCTTCTTCTTCTCTGAAATCTCTGCTAAATGCGCAAAATCCACATTGTTTTATGCATACATTTGTGAAATTGATATTCCTGTTAACCACATAAGTTACTGTATCTCCAACTTTTGTCCTTCGTAAATTATCTGCAACTTTACCAACAAGTTGAAAATCAATTCCTTCTGCATCAAATAGAACTAGTGCTTCTCTAGATGTGATATCTTTTCCAGAAATCGCTTTATTGAGAATTGCTGCAATTACTGGATCTGCATATCGTAAAATTCCATCCACATCTTTATTTTCTAAATTCATTTCCAATAACTCTCTTTTACATAATTTTTCTCATCCGCAATTAAAGATATTCTTTGTTTTAAGTCATTATTTAATAATGAAATAAATTCTGGATATACTGGAAATCTAGCTTTAAACGAAAATCCAGTATCGTTACATTTCTTCTCAACATTTTGAATATTTGGCCATGAAAATTCTGGATTTACATAATCTGAGGTTATAGGTGAAATTCCTCCCCAATCATTAATTCCGACTGATAGAAATTCATGATAATTTTCTGGTGATAAATTAGGTGGAATCTGAATATTTGCATCTGGTATCATAATTCTGCATAATGCAACTATCGTTTTAAAATAATTTTCTTCTGGTGTTGATTGTTGAAACATTAATGTTTTTGGTTTTGGATGAAAATTTTGTAATATGATTTCTTGAATATTTCCATACTTGTCATGAAGTTTCTTGATATCTAATATTGATTGAATACATTCTTCCAAATTTTCACCAATTCCGACTAGGATTCCTGTGGTCATCGGAATTTTCAATTCACCCGAATTTTTTAGAATATTTAATCTTACATTTGGATCTTTACTTGGTGCATCATGATGTGGCATTCCTGCTTCTTTCAATCTAGGACTAGAGTTTTCAAGCATCATTCCCATACTGACATTAGTTTTTTGTAATTCTTTCATTTCACTTTTAGTAAGATTTCCTGCATTAGTATGCGGAAAAATACCTTCATTCAATACCATCTCTGAACAATGAATCAAATATTCTGATGTAGATGAAAACCCTTCATCTTTTAACCACTTTTTTGCTTCCGAATATTTTTGTTCAGGTCTTTCTCCTGTAACAAATAATGCTTCAGTACAATTATATTTTTTTGCCAAAATTGCCAATTCTTTAATCGTCTGCTTACCCATCAAAGATAATTTTGTATCTACAGGTTCTGCTTTGTAGGTACAATATGAGCATGTATCTCTACACAGATTGATTATGTTGAAAAATGCTTTTTTTGAAAAACTAACAGTTCTACCTTTCTGTTTATCTCTAATTTTTGACGCTGTATCAAATAAGATTTCTTTAGGTGCACTTTCAGCTAATTCTAAAATCTCTTCTTTACTGATCTCTTTGAATTCATTAATTTTATGAATAATTTCAAAATCAAATTGTAATTCACTCATTGCTTAAAAATTCAGTACGGTCTATTTAATTTTGTAGAAATTCTATTGAGGTCTTTCTTCGAGAATCATGATTAATTCTACCATCTCCCCGTTTCTGTTTACAGATAAAACCATCTCATCTCCGACTGATTTCTCTCTCTGTAAGTGAACCAATATGTCTGAGATCTTTCTAACAGTTTCTCCATCTATTGATAATATTATGTCTCCATCCAGAGCAAATTCTCTTCCATCTCTCTCTTCTGTTTCTGTAACTCCGAGTAACCCTGCCGTCTCTGCAGGACTTCCTTCAATTACAGATACGACTAAGAAACCTTTTGAACTTTTCAATTCTCTTACTTCTGCAAGCTCTGGGTCCACATCTGTACCTGAAATTCCCATCCATGGATGTTTGAATTCCCCATTTTCTATTAGAACTGGAACTACTTTTTTTACTGTATTTGATGGAACTGCAAATCCAATACCTGAAAATTCTCCAGTTGCTGATTGTATAGCTGTGTTAATTCCTACAACTTCACCTTTCATGTTAATCAATGGACCTCCTGAATTTCCAGGATTTATTGCAGCATCTGTCTGTATTACATCTGGTATCGAATATCCAGTTTCCTGCGGTAACAATCGTCCCATTTGACTTACAATTCCTGCAGTCATGGAACCTGATAATCCAAATGGATTACCTATGGCTGCAATTTTTTCACCAACCTTTAGTTCTGACGAATCTCCCATCTTGATTGGTTGTAGATATGTATTAGTTGGTTCAACTTTAACAACTGCAATATCTAAATCTCTATCACTACCTACAACATTTCCAATGTATGCTTCACCGTCAAGAAATGTAATCATTACTTTTTGTGCATCTTGGACGACATGCTGATTAGTAATAACATATCCTTCATCAGAATAAACAAAACCCGAACCCATTCCTCCTTCCGATTCTCCTCTTAGTACACTTACTTGTACAATACTTTCTTCAGATTTTTCAAAAATATCAATTAGTGAATATTCGTAACCTCTTTCTATTCCTGTTACTTCTCCTACTGTTTCTCCATAATTTCCATTTGTAACAATTAATTCTCCAGTTCCATTATCTGCAATTGAATTGAATGATACAAAGACTGCAAATATTATTGCCGCAGTTGCAATTACTCCTCCAACAATAATCCCATTATTCACCATGATGAAATTGTGTTTGATTAAACTATAACCCTTACTGATTTTTATTATATTCTATTACACTTTGAGATAACTCTGAGAAAATTCCTTGACCGAATATTTTCTTCCTCTCCATGATACAGCAGAAGATTTGTTTGCATGTAAAATACCTGAGAGAAAACCGAGTACCACTATAATACTTCCAATAGGTGCACCTATTGAATTTACCATGTTTAGGTTTAATCCCATTTTGGATTCCATCAACGATGCTGAAAAAATTGTGATTGTGGAAATTATTGCAGAAATTAGCAAAGTTGTAAATGATAGGTTTGATTCAAACGCAATTATTGAATATCCAAGTAATGGAATTGGCATAAATAAAATGAACAATACTGCAAAAAATACTCCTATTGCTGTTGAAGAGCTTTGATGATATAGTGGAACCATTAGACGTTTCAATCCATTCCACATCTCTTTTGAACTTCTTGAATACAATGCTTCGATCAGATGTTCGCCTCTGACCATTTTTAATGCATATCCTGATTCCTTAGTAATTTTGCCTAATGCTCCATCTTCAATTATTTCTTGTTTAACTTTCTCATGTGTTCCAATTTCTTCATACACTTTTCGGTCAATCACAAAAAAACTACCAAAAAAATATCCTACCTTCTTTTTTGGATTGTTTACATTTAGTGCAGAATACCTTGAATGTAGAAATGTGGATAACATAGGTAATGTTATTTTTGTAATTCTATCAATACATCGAAGTCGTGGAATAACTGTTAACGCATCAAGGTTTTCTGATTGCAAATGTGCTACTGCTAATGTAATCACATTTTTTTTAAATTTTGTATCTGCATCCGTAAATAGCATGATATCGCCTGTTGCTTTCTTGAATCCTTCCATACATGCCCAATTTTTTCCCATCCATTTTTCGGGTTTTTCTCTTGCACTAACATGGATAATCTTTGAATTATCCTTTGCAAATTTTGCGATAATCTCTCCTGTTTTATCTTTTGAAGAATCATCTATCGCAATTACTTCAAAATCTTTGTAATCTTGTAAACATAATGTTTCTAAACACTTTGAGATATAATCCTCTTCATTTCTTGCAGGTAAAATTACCGACACTTTTGGCGTTGTTGTACTATTATTTTCAAATATGTCTAAAAATGGTGTTTTGGTAAATGATTGATACATAGAATGCAATAATGAAATCCATGCCAAAAAAACTCCTACAAGTATGACTGTAAAAATAAAATTGAAAACATCAATGAAAACATCTACCATTAATTTTCAACTTCTTTTTTAATTTCTTGGAGTGCTTGCTCAGTTCCACTTTTGATATGTTTTTTTATTATTCCTGTGAACATGCCCATTTTTCCAGAAAGTTTTACGTCCCATACTGCTTCTAGTTCACATGAATTATCCATATTTTTCAAAGTAAGAATTTTTTCTCCTACTATGACTCCTTTTGTAAATACTGCTTTAATTGTCTCTTTTGGAATAATTGTTAGTTGTTGTAAACATTTTTGATCACGAAATGCAATTGTTATCTCTCTTGATATTTGATTTCCATCTCTTGAAATGTTTCTTACTTCTTTTGTACCCTTCCAAAATTTTGGTTCATTATCTATATCTGATATCACGTCCCAAATTTTTTCTTGAGTTGAATTAATTATTACAGATGTCCTGATTTCGGCCATATCCCAATTCAATTACTCGAAAATATTAGGCTTATCAAATATTCTTTCTATTTACCAAATTTTTCGCATAAATTGTACAAATCATTCATTTTATTCATTTTTCCAATTTCTTCTAGTTTTTGATATCTATGCTTTAGTTCATCATATTTTTTTTGATCTCTTAAAACATCATTTAGAACTCTACATGTAATGGTCATTTTTACCATCATTTCTTTTGATTCCATTGATAAATTACTAATTATTGAATTGTTAAGTCTTAAATTTAGAAATTAATTTTAAACTGTCAATATCTGATGTATTATGGATAATATTTCATATGATGATTTCTCTAAATTGGATCTTCGTGTGGCAAAAATTGTATCTACAGAAAAAATTCCTGAAAAATCACGAATTATCAAAGGTACTATTTCTTTAGGTACTGAAGAACGTGATGTAATAATTGGCGGAGCACAATTTTATGAACCTGAAGATCTAATTGGAAAAACAGTAATAGTTGTGGCAAACTTAGAGCCAAAAAAAATGGCTGGTGTGGAATCAAATGCAATGCTATTGGCAGCTGATATTGATGATAAACCATTCTGGCTAACTGTTGATGATGATGTTCCTGAAGGAACAAAAATCAAATAATTCTCTAATCGTAAACCATTAATTTTTTTTCTTCTAATAATGCATGTAGATTATTTACTGAACGATATACATCCTCTTCTTTCTTTGCACCTGTACATACAAGCTTACCAGAAGAAAATAATAAAATAACTGTTTTTGGGTCAAGCATTCTATGAATCAAACCTGGAAATTGTTCTGGTTCATACATACTTCTGGGTAATGTTCTGGCAGCTTGTTCTAGATGAATTCTTCCTCCTAAGTTAATTGAAGCAACAATATTTTGAATTGTTACTACTGCATTTTTTTTCACTTTGATTTTTCCTTTTCTTAATTTCTCTACAACTGTTTTTACTGCATTTTTTGACATTTGTTCTGATTTTGCACCAGTACATACCATTTTTCCAGATGTAAAAATTAGTGTGGCAGTTTTTGGACTCTTCAATCTAAATACTAATCCTGGAAATTGATCTGGGTGATATTCTACGTCTGGAAATTTCTTTGTAATGTCATTAAGATCCATTTTTTGGTCTACTGTAGCTGATGCAACCACATTTTCAATACTAATGATTGGTTTTGTCTGTGGCATATCACATTATAAAAAATATCATTAATAAAAATACTCGTGAAATTATGTATTATATGTATTATTTAGATGGATATGATTAAATTACAAAATCATTATGATTGATTGTTGGGAATTTTGGATTTTAATTTTGATGAATTTTTAGCATGGGTTGGAGAAGATATTGATACCTTAATGATGCTTATCTGGATATTGCCTGTCATAATTTTTGTTTTTTATGGGCAACGTATTCAATTGATAATTTCATCAAATGAAATAAAAAAAGATATTGGAAAATTAGAAGAATACACTATTTCGACCAAAAAAGATTTTCTTAATTATATAAAAAATAATCTTACGCCAAAAACTGATCCTTCAAAAAAATTAGATAGTTTTTTTGATTATTTTACAATTATGCCGGTAGATATGGATCCTAATGGTATTATTTCTAAAATTAACCATCTAGTTCGTTCTAGAGAGGATTTTATTCGTCTACAAATTAATGGCATGTTTTCTAATTTATCATCTGTAGAATTATCAAAACTCCAAAATCTCTTAGAAATTGTTACCACTTTACAATTATTTCATAAACATACTCGCCATCTTTATCTTACAGCAAAAAAACAAAAAAATTTCCCATTGATTTTACCATTACAAATGATGATTCCTTTCATTATGGAAGAGTCAGTTGCACTCAAAGATGCAATGCCTGCAATAAAAAGCGGTCAACCAATTGGGGATAGCGTTGGACCTATGGTAGTTGGGCAAATGATGTTAAACACTACAAAAGAATCTGCTGCATTTGAGACGGTATGGTCTAAAATTACTTTTGAAGATAGAGAATTATTTTTATTAAAAGCTGAAGGTCCAAATGCAACTGTTGGTCGTCCGGGGGATGGATTTGAAAAAATAATCTCAACTAAAAAACCTGATTTAGTTATCATGATTGATGCATCATTAAAATTAGAAGGTGAGGATTCTGCGTCAATTGCCAAAGGTTTTGGTGCAGCGATTGGTGGAATTGGTACTGAGAGATTTAAGATAGAAGAAATTGCAACTAAAAATGGAATTCCAATCTTAGCTTTAGTTGTAAAACAATCAATTCATGAAGCAATTACATTGATGACTCAAGAAATTGCAGATAAGGTAAATGATGTCCGAGATGAACTTTATGAAATGATTAGAGAAAATACTGCTTCTGGACAAACAATTCTAGTAATAGGTGTAGGAAATACTATAGGTGTATCCCAATGAGTAAATCAAAAAATAATCTTACTACATGTTATACATCTCTGGAATGCAATTCCTGTAAAACTCTAAAGAAACGAAAATTTACTGATGGTGATTTTGTATTTTCTTCTAGTGAAACTTGTTCTGATTGTAATGGAAAAATGTTAATCATAAAAATTTTCGGCGTAACTATGGATTAGTAGTAATTGTTGCTCCATTCTCATTTGGAATAAATGTATGTTCAGCTTGAGCAACTCTTTGACCATTTCCTTCTACTAATACCGGATATGCGTGAATTGCTTTTTTCTTAATTAAAATTTCTAGAATATTCCTTGCCTCTTTTTCTTCCCATTTATTTAATAACCATCTTAACGCAAATGGCAATAAATTGAAGTTAGTCCATATGTAGTCTAACATTTCATCAGCTTTTTTATCCTTGGTTCTCTTTCTTGATGCTAAAGCAAAGATATTCTTAATTTTTCCTTCATGAACAAATCCTAATCCTTCTCCAGTTGTTACAAAGGGTTCACATGCAAATGCTTGTTCATTCTGAAATGTAAAAGATCCAATTGACCAAATATTTGGAACTGATTTTCCAGCATGTATAGTATATTGTTCTAACGAATGTCCACTAAGATTTGCTATAGGTAGTAATCCTAAATCTTTGATTGTTTTTTCAATTGTTCTTCCAATATCACTTGATTTGACACCAACTTTCATCATTGACATTGCATTACTTAATGCAGATTCTGCACCATGTACTAATGAATCAAATTCTGGATTGTAACACACTGTTACCGCAGTATCTGCTATGTATCCATTAATTTGTGCTCCAAGATCAATTTTTACAAGATCATCATTTGTGATTATTTTTGAATCATTTGGTTCTGCTGTATAATGTGCAGCTACTTCGTTAATACTGGTGTTAACTGGAAATGCACATTTTGCCCCTCGTTTTCTAATCTCACTTTCAACATATTCACAAATTTCATAGACTGTTTTTCCTACCCAATCTGTTTTTCTAACATTTTCTCGAACTTCACCTGCAATTTTTCCAGCTTTAATATAATCCTCAAATGTCATGCGCTATCTCTGATTAACTCATTTAAAATCTATTGTCTTAAATTGGGCTTTTGATTTCGTTCGCTGGGAGCGTGGTCTAGCTTGGTATGATTCTGCGTTTGGGACGCAGAGATCGCGTGTTCGAATCACGCCGCTCCCATTTTAGATATTTATAGAAAGAATTATCATAATATTCGCTGAACGATGAAGAAGAGTTAGAGTATGGACATTTGAATGAAATAATCTATTGGCTCTGAGTTTGGCATTAACTTTTTATCAATACAAACAAATACAAAATTAATTGGCATTTAAAAGAAAAGATTTTTTATTAATTATTGGAATTCTATTTTTTCTAATTGGTTTAATGGGCGTTGGTCTTCCTCCAATTTATGCAATAATAATATCATTGGCAATTTACTTTGGAATTAGAATTTTTGTTGGTCGTAGGAAAAAAATGATTGAAGAGTCTGTAGGTGAAGGAATATGTGTGAAATGTGGCTCAAAAATTGAAAATCAAAAATGTCCAATATGTGACAGAAAAAAATTTAAAAATGTATGATTTCTACGACCGACTTATACTGATTCATGCCTAATTTGTCTCATTGTACTCAAAAAGATATAAGACTTTGACAAAGGGATCAACTTTTTCTCAATTTGATTCTATTATTGCTAAAAATAAGACTATGAATAGTAAATGCATTTGAAAAATCCTCTCCTATTTGGCCTAATGGCGATTTTATTGTTAGGTGGTACTATAACTCCTGCACTTTCTCAAAGTTCATCTGATTCACAAATTGTAATTAATGAAATTGAACTAAACCCTAGCGGTTCGGATGCAGGTATAGGTGTTGGTGGTTCTGGCAATGAATCAAAAAGTGTTGAAGGTACTTCTGGTTCTCAAGAATATGTGGAACTTTACAATCCTACTTTACAGTCAATTGATATCGGTGGTTGGTCATTAATGCCTACTACTAGTTGGAAGTCATATGAAATTCCTGTAAACACTGTGATTGAGCCAAAATCATTTTTAGCTTTTACTCATGTAAATTTTTGGTTCAATGACTTTGGGGATTCTATATCACTAATTGATAATACAGGTGATGTTATTGATAGTACTCCTCTTTTAGTTGATAAGGATGACGATGGTAAATCATGGCAACGAATTATTGATGGATTAGATTCTAATTCTTTGACTGATTGGGAACTTAAAACTATGAGTCCAAGTTCATCTAATGGAAGTATAACTGAAATAGAAACAGATTCATTCACTTTAACTGCACAAACTGATAATACATCTTATCAATTTGGTGATTATCTAACAATTTCTGGAACTGTATCTGAGAAATTATTTGTTGAGAAGCCATTCTTTACCCCCGAGATTATTAAGCTCTCTATTAAAGGTCCAAGTTATTTTAAAAACATTGCAATATTTCCTGATCGAGACTTAAATTTTTCTACAACTCTGGGACTTCAAGAAGTTCTAGGATTTAAAATTGGTACTTATGATGTTGAAATTGTTTATGGTGAAAACATTATTGAAACTAACTTTACAATAAATGCTGATTTAGAAGTATCTCAATCTGAAATTGAAGCTGAAACTCTTAACATTTTTACAGATAAAGAATCATATATTCCTGGCCAAACTGTAACTGTTTCTGCACAAACTAATTCTCTTATTCAATATGGTGGTCTAGATTACACTGTAACTAATCCTGAAGGTAAAGTAATCTTTGAAGGAACTATATTCCAAAATTCAGAATTTTCAATTGTACATCAACAAGGTGGAGGAGAATTATTTCCTTTTTCAACACAGCTGTTCATGCAAACTGTAAATCCTGTTTATGGTACTTATGAAATTGATGGTGTTTACAAATCACAAAACCCACGCTACTATTCCTCTGATGATGTAATTACTGCAAAATCTAGTTTTGAAGTGGTCCCAGATCTAAAAGAAGATGTCCCAATTTCTCTTTCTACTGATAAAGACGTCTATTCTGTTGGAGATACCATTAAAGTAACTGGAAGAAGTAATGTTGTCTGGACTGAAGATCTAGAGTTATCTGTTCAACAAACTAGCATTTATGCTAGAACAACAAGTACCTCTTCTGACAATATAGGTGCTGCAATTGGTCCATTCTCATTAAAAGAAAGTGTTAGGTTAGATGGTGATGGTAGATTTTCATTTGAATTTGATCTAATTGTTGATTCTAGATTACAAGAGAATAATGAAAACAAATACGGTGATTATAAGATTACTGTAAGTGAATATTTCGGCCAAACCTCAAAAATTATTCGAGTTGTTGAGGATCCAAGTTCATTTATAGATGAAAGAACTCCTTTAGGATTAAAAACTGATAAACCTGAATATGTTTTGGGAACGGCTGTGAAAATTATAGGAAATGTAATGGATTATGAACATAAAATATCTAATAATATGCGTAACACTGTGGAAGTTTCAATTGTTGACGAAACTGGTAAAAAATTAATGTATCAAGATCGTACAACCTCGGCAAACGATTATGGAAAATCTCCTAATGCTCCATTAGTTATGACTGCAATTCCAGATTCTGTTGGAAGTTTCCAAATCGGTTTTGTATTGCATCCCATACAATTTGATTATGGAGTGTATACTGTAATAGCTACTCATCCATACTCCAACACTGTAGAATCTGTTCAATTTGAAATTAAATCTGCACAAGATGAAATTGTACCTGTAAAAGAAAGTGAAGAACCAATTACACTAAAACTTTGTAAGAGTAATAATGCGTATGTTAAAGACATTCTAAATGATTTGCGTAGTATTGGTAGAGGTGAAATACCACCTTCTATGGAATCAGTAGATTGTGATGACAAAAACACTTTCAAAATTGGCGACAAATTGGTAGTAACTGGAAAAGTTATCCCAAAAGCTATGACCACTTTAGATCAATCTTCTAGTAATCCAAGTGGAAATACACAGACTGGTCATTCATACTCGACAAATTATGCTCAATCAGTTATGAATTACGTTGAGGTAACAATCCCTTATCCTAAATCGATGACTGTTTCTGGATCTGCTTCTGTAAAAACTATACCTGATGAGGGTGAAAATTACACTGGTGGAGGTGGCTCTGGTGGCGGAGGCGGTTATTATGAAGATGAAGATGGAAATATCATTCGTGGTGATGAAGATAAAAATCAGTCTGATGAAGATAGACGTACTGGTTATGATGGTCAAGCAGTTTTGAAAAACCAAAAACTTCTGTTAACTGGATTAAAATTAAAAGCATATCCTGATGACGAAGGAAATTTTGCAGGTATATTTGAACTAAGAAAAGGGATCTTTGCTGATGGTACATATCTAGTTAGAGCAAATTATTTTGGATACAACACTGAGCAAGGAGTTAGAGTTATTGATGAATCTATTCAAGCAGGTTCTAAACCTGAAATCATATTAAATTTAGAAAAATCTGAATTTATTCCTGGTCAAACTGTGAAAATATCTGGTAAGATAGAAAATATCTATTATTTTGATAGTGTTTCTATTAAGATAGAATCTCCTGATGTTTCAAAAATTAATTGTCTCCAAGGTCAACAGTGTGGATTTGGAAGTACCGAGAAAAAACTTAGGGTAGAGGAAGGTGTTAATGGTGCACAGTTTTTTTGGAATTATAAA
Organism: Candidatus Nitrosopelagicus sp.; assembly: GCA_028345095.1. Classification (GTDB taxonomy): domain Archaea; phylum Thermoproteota; class Nitrososphaeria; order Nitrososphaerales; family Nitrosopumilaceae; genus Nitrosopelagicus. Next base: position 30,016 of record JAOMCQ010000001.1, read on the forward strand.
ATACCAGATAGTGACGCATCAGTTGGTGAGTATAAAATTATTGTAGATACACATTTTGGACTAGCTGAAAAAAGATTCTATGTATTAAGTAAATCTGAAATTATTGAAAATGTTATACCTGAAACTGTTACGCCTGAAACTGCTGAATCTATATTAATTTCTAAAAAAATTATTGACAAATTCAATAGAATCTCCGATGATAAAATTCCAATTATCTTAACAGAAAAATCTACTGATGATTTAACTCTTGAACCACGTGTAATCCAAGGATCACTATTCACTTCTGCCCGAGGTGAAGAATCTGATGTAAATCTCAGAATAACTACATCTGATGGTCAATGTGTAATTGGACAGAGTTCAGATTGTTTAGTAACTGAATCAACTAGAAAACCTGGAGCAATTTATTCAATTGTCACAATTGATGATATTAATTATAAAATCCGATACAGCGGAGATGATGTAAGACTAGAAAAATTCTCAATTGTACCTGAAGATTCTAATTCAAAAATCAATATTGATAACTGGAATGTAGAAATTCTCAAAGATGAACAACCATCTAGATTCTATTACAAAGTATCATACGTGGCATTAGAGTAAAACACAAAACCTTCTCTAAAATCCTCATAATATGAAAATTAACCTCTTAATGTTCTATCAAGATGATCCAAAAAAATGCACAGCTGCTAAATTAATAAAATTTGGATTGGCACGAAAAATTACAAAATCTCAGTCAAAAACGGTTCTATTGCATCCATATGCAAAAAAAACATTACTGAATAAGGAGAAATCACTTTTCACATCTATAACGGGAATTGACTGTTCTTGGGCTTTAGCAGAAGAGGTTTTCCAAAAAGACTTTGTTGGCGTATCTAGAAAATTGCCGCCTCTTCTAGCAGGAAATCCCGTAAACTATTCAAAAATTAATAAATTAACTACTGTCGAGGCAATAGCAGGCGCTGCTTTCATTTTAGGTGATGAAGAATTATCACAAAAATTACTAGAGAAGTTCAATTGGGGTCATACGTTTTTGGAATTAAATGAAAATCTCTTACATGATTATCAGAACGTAAAATCTGAAGATCAGGTAAATGAGATCATACGTGAATATGGCTATGAATATAATTAAGTAAAATTTAACATCTCAAATGGATAAAACTTCAAAGTTATTTGATATCTGGGCAAATACCGGTCGCTCAGAAGAAATGGAAAAAGGACATGGTACTACGGTAAATCAATTTTTAGATAAATTATCTTTGAAAGAAAATTTTAGATTTCTTGATATTGGTTGCGGTAATGGCTGGGTGGTACGAAAAATGTCTCAAAAATCTTCTTGTACAAAGGCAATTGGAATTGACAAAAGTAAGATGATGATTAAAAATGCAATATCTAAAATCTCATCTAAAAAAGAAAGTTATTTTGTCACTGAACTTGAATCGTGGGATACAAAAGAAAAATTTAATGTGATTTTTTCTATGGAATCATTATATTATTCTGTACCAATGGAGCCTGCATTAGAAAAGATATTCAAATTACTCAAAAATGGTGGTACCTTCTATTGTGGAACTGATTTTTACAGTGATAATACTTTGACCACTAGATGGATAAAAGACATGAATATTCCAATGGATTTACGTTCTGAAAAAGAATGGAAGAAAATGTTCAGAGAAGTTGGATTTACTACCAGTTCTAAACATGTTACCGATTCAAAAAATAAATCCAAATGGAAGCGTGAATTTGGAACATTATTTGTTATTGGTAGAAAACCTTGATTTTCTAATCATTAAAATTGCAATAATACTGAAAATAGGAATAATCGTTAATACATACCAATAATTTACTTCTGATTCTTTTATTTCACTAATCACCTCTACTTTTGGAATCTCTTTATTATTTGAAATTATTATGAAACTTTTTGAGTATTCGTATGGTTTCAAAATATCATCTGATGCTGCAAAAATTTTGATAGTGTTAACTCCTTCTATTATCTCTGAATTTTCATCTAAATTGATATTCACCTTATTGTTTACTACCTCGCTGATTTCATTTAGAATAATTTTTCCTTCTGAATTTATTATAAAGTAATGAATTTCAGTTGAGTTTTCTGTGGACACAAGAATTTCTTCATTTGATCCTAAAACATATGGTTGTGAAAACTCAACTGAATTGATTGATGGAAATTTAATATCTTCAAACTCTTTCCATTTTCCTTGTTCAAAAACATAATTTCCATAATCAAATGACTTGATAACTATTGTTCTTGAATCTGGTGAATATCTGTCTAGATAAAATGGACCATTACTAATCACTGCATGATTATTTTCATCTATCCATTCTTGACTTGAATTATATCTAATATTCTGAAATCCGTTCTGTGGATTAAATTGTTTTAGTGCATTTGGTATGTGTTCATTTTCCTCAAAAGTACTCAATTGCATTTTTACCTGATTGGCATCATTTGGAATTATCAATGAAAGCCAATTGATATTTTTTGTAATTGATTCTGTACGTGAAAATGAACTTTTTCCATCTATTACAATTTGTTCCATTGACGCCATAATTTCCCAAGGCATGCTACTCCAAATACTTCCCCATGATGCAATCTCTCCTGAATCAAAATGCCAAAAATCAGTATACACCTCAATTGAATTTTCATCAATTATCTTAATTCCTTTTAATGTATTCAAAATCTGAGATGCTTGTGGTGAAAAGTCTGCATCATACGTTCTATCATATTCTGTTCTTTCTGAACCCCATTCAGATAGAAAGTACACTGAATAGATTATGTCATTCATGTTCATCTCTGGACCATGATGCCATTGATTAAATTTCAAATCATACGTAATCTTACTTTTTGCAAAAACCTCGTTTCCTACTTTATCCCACATTTTTGAATCAGGATTCCACTTTATTGCATCATTTGGAACTTGTACTGATGAGTCAATCCCATTTGATTCTATTTCCCATGAACTTCGAATTGGCATCATCTCTCCTGAAAATGGGTGTCCTGTTAAAATTGGGTCTGTAATTGAGAGCCAAATTTGATTACTGTATGTATCTCCTAATCCTCCAATAGGATTCCATGCTGCTTGATAAATCTGCTTTACGCCCACATCTAGTGTTCCTGAATCAGTTCTAACATTAATTGGTGTAAATCTACTTGGAACTCCAGCTCCTAATGCATTGATTATTCCATCTACTTCTTGGTTCACAACATATTGATCAATCTTGCTTGCAAGAAATATTCGAACCGATTCATTTACTCCTTCTTTCATTGCCTCTTTGATTATGCTAGTTCTTTCATTTTTATCATTAAACTCTCCAGAGTAAATCCTCTGAGTTAATTCATCTAATTTTTCATTTTCATAATTCCAGTTTGATGGGTTATTGTTTCCAGGCATACTTGAGAACCATGGAGAATACATCTGAGCAAGCGTTACTGAATCATATCTTGTAAAACCTGAACTGCCCCATCCTTCAGTGTACAAGCTCCATTTCTGTTCAGCAGGATTTGAACCATAAACTACAACATATGCTTTATTCAAATCTCCAAATTCTTTATTCACCTTAAATCCAATCTCCTCTAACTCTGATGATAGTATCTCTCCTATTGCTTTTCTAACCGGATCATCACTTCTAATAAAAAATGTAATCTCTATTGGTTCATTTTCATAATTCCATATCCCATCAATTTTTTCCGCTCCACGTACCGTCAATTCATCTGTAATTACTTTCTCTGCAAATGATGGATTGTATCTAAATTGAAAAGTTTCAATTACGTCTAAGACTCTCAAATATTCTGCAGAAAAACTCCCATAATTTGAAAACATTGAAGTCCCAAATCCTCCTAGTAATTCATTTACAATCAAATCTCTATCCACCAGAAAATTCACAGCGTATCTTACATCTCTAATTGAAAATGGATTGAATGGACCCTCATCTGTTGGATTTAATAAAATACTGTAATAGCCTCCTGTTGATTCATACACCTTCAACTTGTCTCTGGAATCGGAATTTTCTAATCTATCTGAAGAAATTCTGTAATAATACATGTCAAGATTTCCATTTTTTACTTCTTCTAATGCTGTATTTTCATCAAGATATTGTATGAATTTAATTTCGTCAACATACGTTCCTTTCTGAGCAAATGCTGGTGGAATTATTGATATTAAACAAATAATGAGAATTATTTTAAAAATTTTCAACTGTTTCAACTAATGCTTCACCTTGGATAAATTTTAGCATTTTAATACAATTGTAATTGAACGGAATTACACATGAATTCAAAACAGGTTGTAAAGGGAATTAATGGTATACTTGAAGGAGGCGTGAGCGTTACTGATTTTTCCATAGTTACAGAATTAGATGAAATTAGCGCAAAAGAATTGCTGTACACGCTAGTTCAAAATGGGATTGGCACATGGAATAATGATCTAGTAGATTTTGATATTCCTAATGACCGGCTTCAAACAGCATTATTTGCTATCAAACTTGGTGCAGATGTAGAATCTGTATCTGAATATCTTACTTGGCAGGATTTTGAATCTATCACTGGATTAATTCTTGAAGAAAAGAATTTTGATGTTACAAAAAATCTCATTTTAACAAAACCTAGAATGGAAATTGATGTTGTTGGAACAAAAATGGACATTGCGTTATTGATAGATTGCAAGCATTGGAAAACCATGAGCAAATCTTCATTAGATGAAATTGTAAAAAAACAAGTTGAACGTGTAAAACGATATGTTGCTGATGAAAATATGTCTGCACTTCCTGTTATTGTGACATTACATCAAGAAGAGATTCAATTTGTTGAGAATGTGCCAATTGTACCTATAATGAAATTATCATCATTTTTGGATGAATTCGTAGGAAATTTAGATTCTCTTGCATCTATAGAAAAATAGCGGCCAAGAATAATCCTGCATCTGCTATTAGACAATATTTTGTAATATTCATTGTCTTATCCATAATCTTTGAATAATCTGAAAATATTGTTGGTCCCATGACCTTTACATTTGTTTGATGTTCTAGCACTTCAAATTTACCTTCCTTAATTCTTGACTCAGCTTTTTGTGCTAAATCAAAATACCAGTTTGACAATTCTGGTGGTTTTGACAATACGCCTAATTGGTGATATCCATTTCTATTTCTTGCACCACTTGCTGTATAGTGTGTATCTGATGTACAAATCTCAATTAACTCTGAACCATTATTTGCAAAGTGTTTGACGATGGTTTCTCTAACTCCATTTTCCATGTTGTTTGCATCTGCCCATCCCAAAAAGTATTTTTTATCATTTATCTCTAAACATAAAACTGCAATTCCTCCTCCTGCAATATCATTTTCAGTTAACTCCATGTCTTCGGAATTGGCAAATCCAAACTTGAACGGATAACTCTCTTTAGTCTTCAATGTATCTAGTGTAGATTTTGCAGCCAAAAGCAAATCTTCAGAATCTTCTTTAGAAATATCCTTTCCCATGGCATTATGAGTGTCCACAATCATAACTTGTTCAAAATTTCTATTTTCTGCAAACTGCTCAATCTCACTTCTAACGTTTGGCGGTAAATCTTCCATTCCGTGAGGTGATAATGACAAAAACAACAAAGCGGTTCTATCAAATAGCAATCCTCCTGCTCTAGCCTTGTTTATCGTAACTGCTACTGGTTCTGTACATACTGCTCCTCCTTGTTGTACCTTACTCTCTTGCAAACTGTTCAGATAATTCTGAACTTCTTTTTGTGTTGGTAAATTAAGATCATGATTTGAAATACTATGCATGACCATCGCAGTTGAATCCATTTTCTTATAAATCAAATCTGTAATGTTACTTCCACCTATAGGATGAAATGGACCTGGATGGATATCTGGTAATACCATTCTAAAATCATCTTCTTTATCTGATGATTCAAATCTTAATTGAGATGTTGATACAGTTGATTCTGTTGCACTTTTTTCAATAATCTTTTCTAATGGGTCTGGGTCTTTTCTAGACATTGATGTAACATAAGCTTGAATCAATTCATGAGTACTTTTCAATCCTGGTCGTCCTGCCTTGTCCGTAAGATAAGCCCATGCTGTTGCTAATCCTAAAAATATTGCTCCAAAAAATAATGCCATTGGATTTGTAAGTGAACCAATCCACATTTCTGGTGGTATTAAAACCAAATACATTGCTAGAGGTTGAATAAAAGCAACTGCCCATGCCTTCTTTAAACTTGCTCCTAGAATTGTTGTGAAAATTCCAATTCTAAAGCTTGCAAAAACAATCATTCCCATTGTAACGTAAAACAAATTTAATCCATCTTTTTCAAATAGTCCCATTGCACCAAATCCTATTAACGTGCTAACGAAGAATAATCCATTTCCAAACAATGAGACATGTAATGATTTTGAATATTCTTTATGTTTTGAAAATAAAATATCTAAAAATTGCGTCCCGACTAATGCTCCTATGACAGCTATTGTTGGAAATAGTAAATCAGCTGAGCCTAAATATGTTGCAGCAGTAAATGCACCAATCAATCCTGCAATTACAATTGATGCTGCTAGAGAAATATAATGTGATGATGGATTTATCAGAGATAATGTATATTTGTCATGTATCTTACTAACGTCATCTTTTTCAGGCATTTTTTAATCAAGGAATCAACAGAATATCTAGTAACCATGAAACTATGATTAGACTAATGGGAACTGAGATCACAATTTTTGGGTCTACCTTGACACCTTTTGTCTCATCTTCGAAAAATCTTAAAAGGCCTGCACTGGATGCTGGTAATGCTGCATTGGTTTTCTTATCTGCCATGTCTCAAACCAAGAAATTAAGAATAAAAAGTTTTTGACTACTTTTTCAACTTGGAAATTGTATCAATCAGTAAATTGATCGATTTTAGTATAGTTTGCTGTTTTTCTGGATCTTTCTCTTTAGATAATTCATCAGTCATACTCTGCAATTTTTCCTCTAACTTTTTTACCGGTGGAATATTTTTCACTTCTTGAGTCTTATTCTCAATTTCTTTATCAGGAGATTTTCCACAACTTACACATAATGCATCACCATTCTTCATTACTCTGACACCTTTACAATAAGGACATGGCTCGCTAAGTAGAGTAGCCCCGTTTAACAGCATTTCTATTGCTTTTTTTTTAATATCTTCTGACATGTTTTTACTTACTGTACAACCTAAAAAATTGTATTTTTTCCACTAAGGCTTAATAATATGATAATTCAAAGCTTTTCGAACTAATGGCGGTAATTTGTAACACTTGTGGTCTTCCTGATGATTTATGCGCTTGTGGTGATTTAGACAAAGATAGTTCTCAAATAATCATTCGTCTAGAAACCAGACGATTTAAGAAAAAAGGAACCATGATAGAAGGACTAGATCCTAAAATCAACAATTTGGAAAGTGTCGCGAAAGAACTTAAAGGAAAATATGCTTGTGGTGGAACTGCAAAAGAAGGATATATTTTCTTACAAGGTGATCATAGAGATACCATTAAAGAAGCACTTGTTAAATTAGGATTTTCTGAAGAAAAAATAGAACTTCATTAGAATTATCGTGTCACATTTAGAAAATATTTTACATGGTTTTGCAATTCCATTTTCAGCATTAACATCTGTGATCTTCGGTCTTATGATTATATCATTTCCATTAGGTGTATATGCAATTTTTAATTCAGATATTGGTAATGATATTGATTATAGTTTTCCACTAGAAAAATTCGATATTTTTATTGCTGGAATAAACATTCAGATTCCTGTAGAATATGAAATAGGGGATGCGTTTGTAATTTTTTGGGCAATTTTTATAATTTTATTTGTTTTATCATTTTTAGGTCCAAAACAAAATTTTATCAAAACAATTAGTGATATTTTATCAAATAAAAAAAATTCATTCACTGATAATTACATGGTTAACATTATCAAATGGTTTTCTATACTTGTTTTGATTTCTGCAGTAATTACAATCATTCAAGAAAATTTTGGTATTATTACTCAACCTCCTAATACTGGAAATGATCTAATATTATTTTTACAAATATCAATTGCACCAATCACTGAAGAAATTGGATTTCGTTTAGTTCTAATTGGAATTCCTTTATTTTTAATTTATTCTCATAAATCCTCGATAAAATTTTTCCTAAAATCTTTATGGACTCCATATTCAACTTTACACATTTATGATTTCAAAAAGGCTTTCGTATTGATTATTGCAGTTGGCATATTCTTTGGTGTGGCACATGTTATATCTGGTGAACCTTGGTCTACTGGAAAAATTTTACAAGCTTCAATGGGTGGAATTATTATTGGATGGGTCTATGTTAGATATGGTTTGGCCGCAGCAATAATGCTACATTGGGCTACAAATTATTTTATTTATTCTTACTTGTTTTTAATATCTGAAATTAATGGAATCTCTGTCCAAAATGCATCATCTCATTCAATGATTGGAACATTTGAAATAATTTTAATTATATCTGGAATAATCTCAATTGCTATGTTAGTTTTGAACTACAAAAATTCTCGTAAACCGCCTATAATTCAGGAATAATTCATTCTACAATGATTTGTTTTATTTTTTTACAAAACTCTGGTTTTATATTCTGTTTTAGTACAAATTCTAAATCGTCTCTATTATCAATATCTAACATTAGACGGTAAATCAAACCAATTGAAATTTTAATATTAGATTTTTTTGCAGATTCAATCTGAAAACTATGACTTCCCTCATCATATCTAGGCTCCATGGAATTAATTGGTGTTCTAACTAAGGCATTTGTTCCATCAAAATGTCTTGAAGGTATTATCACAACTGATTTGTCTTTAGAAAAATTCAGTAATTTTTCCAGATCTTCAGAATAAAAAAAAGGAATATCTAATGGTAAAACAACGGAATGTGTGAATTTATTTTCTATTAGAAATCCTTCTGCTAATTTTACCGCATCATTTACACTTGTTTCATTTTTATCCTGAATTTGCTTACAATCATATTTTTCTATAATATCTAAAACTTGTTCTTCATCTGTCACCACTATTATTTTATCAATTATTTTTACTTCTGAAACTGTTTTTATGACTTCTTCTAATAACAATCTGCATAATTCTTTTGTTTTTGCTTCAGATAGATGCAATCTAGTTTTAGATTTTTGAAATGTCTTGACAGGAATTATTACTGATGTTTTCAACTATAATTTCAATTGTTTTAAAATGAATCCTGCAAGTGCTTCCTCAGCCATTTTATTTTGCATTTTAATTTTTGTATCAAATACTTGTATGTCTAGCCCTTGAATTTTTGATGCTTGTGATTTATCTTTAGTATCAATTACCATTTTTGAGCATACATCTGCATACATCTGAGCCAACCCAAATACTGAAACTTCAATTCCGGCTGCTTCCATATATTTATCTGCAGGTCCACTAAATGTTTTATTTCCAATCAATGGGGACACCGCAACTACTTTCTTTTTATTTTTGGTTAATTCTTTTCGTACTCCCTTGATTCCCATCATCGGTCCAATACTGGTCAATGGATTTCCTGGTGCAATTACTACCAACTCTGCATCTTGAATTGCACTTATTGCGTCTGGATTTGGTCTTGCTTTATCTGCACCAACATATTGAATTCCTTCGATAGTCCCTCTACCTCTATGTTTCACCCAAAATTCTTGTAAATGCAAATCTTCTCCATTTGCTGTAATTCTAGTTTCAACTGTATTATCTGTAATTGGAATAACTTTAGATTCAACCGCAAATTTTTCACACATCCATTGTGTAATATCTGAAAGATTTTTTCCATTTTTTAGCATATTAGTTCTAATCAAATGTGTTGCTGCATCTCTGTCTCCAACTCTAAACCATGTCTCTTCTCCAAAAACTTCCATCTGTCTTAGAAAATTATTGGTATCTTTTTTTATTCCCCACCCCTTTTCTTCATCTAAAATTCCAGATAAACCGTAAGTTATTGTATCGATATCTGGGCAGACATACATTCCATAAAGCCAGTAATTATCTCCGACATTGCTAATTACAGTTACTTCTTGATCGTGAGCTGCAAAGCCTCTGACCATCTTTATCGAACCTGTACCTCCTGCCAATATTGTTATCATAAATTATTATACCGAAAGTTTCAAAACGCTGACTACATATTACTTCTTCCAAATGATCGCAAAAACCATTCCTCGAAGTTAGATTTATTATTAAGAGTAAAAAAATCGCTACGTGTCTCGTGCAGGAATTATCATCGCATCGCTTGCTGTAATTATGATAGCATCAACTATTGCTCCTGCTTTTGCAGCACAAATGGAATTTAGAACTTGGGTTGATCCTGGTTCTTCTGATGAAGTGGAGATAAAATTCCAAAGAACCGTCATCATAAATTATGATGAGGGAGGAATGCTTGCTGATGAACTTAGAGGCCAAAAATTTGCTAAAACCTTTAGTGTTGACTCTAGTGACGCTGGTATCAATGAATTACGTGATAGAATTAACTACCAATTTTCTCAAGCAGGAAGTTCTGCGGCTGTAACTGATGTAAAACTTGATTATGATACTAAATTAACTGGTCGTGGGTTAAACACATCAATTGATTATAAAATTATTCTAACAATGACTATTACAAATCATGTTCTTCGTGAAGCATCTTCTGGAAACTCTGGAATTGTTGATATGAACTGGAGAGGATTAATGGTTCCAGGTGAAGTAACTATAAACTCTAAAGGAATTCCACATGAAATTAACTTACCAATATCATTTATTGAAAACACTGCTCCTGGATTATATGCTTCCATTTCTGGCAGTGATGCTGAAACATTATTGAATACTCCAATTATGGATGCTAGCGGAATTAAAAACCAACCATTAGGTAACTGGCACTTTTTGTTTGACCCAACTGGTATTAATGTAGATGCTGCACAATACGGAATGTCTTCTGAATTAGCAGGAGTTGTTTGGTCATCATACACAATGGGTGAAAGTAGCTTTAGAGAAGGTATTCAAACAGAAAAAGAACATGAAGCAACATTTACAACTGACAAAACTTATGATTTGAGAACTATTGAATCTGCAGACGCAGCAAATATTTTCTTTGCAGGCTTTGCAAACATTGACGTTTTAGACAGCGCTGAGGTTGTTGGTGTTTATCCTGAAGCCCCTGAAGGTTTTGCAACAACATCTACTGGTGAATTTCCTGTCATGATTATTTATGGAATGGCTGGAATGGCAGCTATTGGTGGAGTTGCAGTATTCATTGTTAGTGAAAAGAAACGTAAAAACGATGCAGCCGCAGGAAATATTCAAACAGGTATTGATCCTTCGCAATTAGTAGGTGCTGATACAAGTACCGGTTCTGGTGGTTACAAAACTAACAGAGGTGAAGCACATCTAAAGTCTGATGATTATGCACAGACTAGAAGTGTATATGATACTCCACAAGTTGAAGAAACAAAAACTGAAGAAACAAGTGCAACAAGTACTAAAGGTTCCATGCCAAAAGGTTGGAAACCAGAATAGTGCGTGCTGGCCGTAACCCTCTTTCTGTTTTACACATTATTTCGCTTTGCAGCCTACCTGAACCAGATGCAGAATTCTATAGTTCTGTTTGGCTTTGCTCCTTGTGGGTCAGATTTCTCATTCTCTTTTCTCGGAAATCTCAGATTTTGTCCTCATTGTACACTCCAAGAGAGATTTTTTTCTGCTCTGTTGCCAACCATCTCTGATTGCCCATCTCCGGACCACAATTTCTGCAAGGAGAGAGGAGTTTCCTCTGTCGTAACAGTAGTGTGCACCAGCTCGCACTTGTAATTATTCTAAAAACTAATCAGTTATTTCAAGATATCTGAAAAATCAGGCATGAAAATAATCATCATCATTTCTTTCTTTATGTGATTTTGCCTTTAAGGAATAAATTTTCTGCATAACATTCACGTATATTTGATAGATAAATTTTATTTGAATTATCTTTGGAATAATGAAATTTGTAAAAGATCTTGCATGTACTTCTGAGAATCTATGATTACGAACTATTATTGCAGATTTCCCACTCTTATCCAAAATGCTTAGTGTCTTTGGGCTGAATGCTGTATCTGTTTGATTACCTGCTCCAAGTATTAGTAATGCATTTTTTTCTTTTTTGAAATTATATAGCAATTCACTTATAATATTTGAATTTGAATAAACTTTCTCAAATTGTATTTTTGGCAATTCTAATTCAAACATTTTCTCATTAATTCTGTTTACAATTTGAGTTTCTTCTTTCGAATCCTCTACTACTCCTCTAATTATTCGAATTTTTGATTGTTCCATTTTCTGAAGTGAATTTGCAATTTCTAATCCAAGATCACTATGTCTTCCTTTATCATATGCTACAATGATGTTATTGATATCTTCATCAAATGTTTTTCTTAATCTCACTCCAATTATGTCACATGTTGTTAATGAAAGTAATTTTCTGTTATTCTTCAAAAAGTCAAAGTCAATTAGTAATGTATTGATATCTTGTTCTTCAGTAGTTTGTAGAATTGCTTCCGTTGGGTCATGTGCCAGTCTTACTAAGTATCTATTTCGTAATGAGCCTGTAATTTCTCTTTTGAATTCTTCTATTGCCTTCAATCCTTTATCTCCAAACCCATGTGTTAATGATAAAGGAGTTTGTCGTGGAACATTTACAACATCTAAAATTGTAATTTCTCCGTCTTTATCTTTTGCAATTGATCTTGCCATTTTATACATTCTTTCTGCAGAACGTTTGTCAAAAACCATCAAGACTCTGTATTTTTTTCGTAACTTTGGTCCTTGTGTAAAAACTAGTGGAGCATTATGTTCTAACTCTTTTTTTGATGTGTAAAATTTGTAAATCACAAAACCAATTGCAATCCAAATTATTGCTATTGCCCAACTCTCTGGATGTGTAAAAAGTAGATAAATTGAAAGCCCCATTGCTGTAAGAATGCCTATAATTGGAATTAATGGGAAAAGTGGAGTCTTGAATCCATATTCTACAGTTGATGCATATAATCTTCTAATTGTAATTGATGCTAAATTTACTTGTGTAAATAAAAATAGAAACATTACACTTGCAGCAAATGCAATTGCTGTCAAGTCCATAGATATTGCTAAAATTAACATGATTATTCCAGAAACAATTGTTGCAACAAATGGCGTATGATATTTTGGATGAATCTTACTAAATACATGTGGCAGATTATACTGTGCTCCCATCGCAAAACTAACCCTGCTCGCAGCAAATGTGGTTGCATTTAATGCTGAAAGTGTAGAAACTAATCCTCCGGCTAATACAATTAATGCACCAAATGGAAGAAACTGGTCTGCTGCTTCTATAATTCCTAATTCACCAAATCCTCCTATGAATTCCCATGCAGGCATTCCAATTGTCGACTCATTCAATCCTCCAATGAAAACAAAGGTAAACAAAATGTAAACTGAAACAACGATTCCTAGTGAAATCATTATTGCTCTTGGAATATTTCTTCTGGGATTTTTTATTTCATCACCTGCCTGTGAAATTATTTCATAACCTTCAAAGGCAATGAATGTTAATCCCATTGCTAATGCTAATCCTGCCACACCGCTAGGAAGAAAATCTCTATAATTATCAGACCAGTTTGGATTTGCAAACATCATTGCACCAATTGCTGCAGCGATTAGTATTCCAATAATTGCTAATTGTGTAAATGTAATTGCATTACCAACCTTTCCTGTATCTGATGATCCTCTAACATTAACAAATGTAAAAATAATTATTGCAATTATGGCAAAAATTTTATCTACTGGAATTCCTATGTCGTCTCCAATAACTCCTGATGTTATCAATAGATGTGCAAAAAAAGATCCAAATGCAACTGCATAAAGACTTCCTGCAATTGTATGTCCAAACCATGCCATCCATCCGCTAAGATATGCATTAGGTCTGGGTAATCCTTCTCTTACCCATTTGTAACCTCCTCCTGTCGCGGGAAATGCAGATCCTAATTCAGCATATGTTAATGCAGTGAATACTGTGATTACGCCGTTGAGCAAAAATGCAATCATTAGTGCAGCTCCAGCTTGAGCCATACCTGGTCCTACTAAGACAAAAATGGCACCTCCAATCATGGAAGCAACTCCAATCATTACTGAATCTTTTAGGGATAGACTACGAACTAATCCTGTTTCTGATTTTTCAAATGCCATACAAATTCGACAAAATATAGATGAATAAAGTCTTACCTTAGGAATTTGCTTATAGATTACGTACCTTTTACCATATTGAACAATTGCCTTACAATCATCTTTGGATGATGTGTTGCAAGTTTTAGCATTTTTGATACACCAAAATCGGCACGGATAAAATCTAAGAATTCATCTGCAGTTAATTCATTGATTATGCTTAATTCCTTATTCCATTCTTCATCTGATAATCCTACCCATCTACTCTGAACTTTAACTGCAGAATTTATGTTAGATTCTATTGCTTTTTTCCATTCTTTTTCATATGTCATTAATGATGCCTTTGATGTATTGCCATCTGTAATTGCATCTGCAGCCACTCTTCCTGCAACCTCTCCAAATCGTATTGCATATCTTATTCCTTCTAATACCAACGGATTTGCTTGACCTGCTGAATCTCCTACTAATATCAAATTATCATAAACTGTTTTCCGTGATAATCCTTCATTTGGTATAAGACCGTAATGAAATTCAATTTTATCTATTTCTCCTAAATCTTTAATCGGTCCCATTTTTTTATCAATTAATTCATTTAATCTAATTGTAGGATCTATATCTGAATCTGGTTTTCCAATTCCAACTCCAATTCTTGCCGTATTTTCTGAAGTTGGAAATATCCATGCATACCCTGCTGGAGAATATTCTTTACCTACCATTAACCACCAATTATCATGTTCTAACTTCTCTGTTTTTACTTCATATTCTGCACCAACTCCAAACTTTTTCCATTGTTTTACATGACCTAATCCTTTTGCTACAACTGAGCCAAATCCACTTGCATCGATAACCACTTTTCCATTAAATTGAATTTGTTTATCATTAGATTTTGCAATCACTCCTGTACATCCTCCAGTTGAATTCTTCAAAATATCTGAAACATTCGTGTTGAGAAATAATTCTGCACCTGTATCTTCCGCTCTTTTTGCTAAAAATCTATATGTTTTTCTTACATCTAAAACTGCTGCTTTTGCAATTTCATCTGAAATTGTTACTGAATTTTTTGGGGAACAAAAAGAAAATTTCCTTATTGGATTATAACATTCATTTGGTATTCCAAATTTTTCAATGTCTGAAATCCAAGTAACTCCGCTAGTTCTAACCGTTTCTGCAATCTTTTTTTCTTTCTCAATTAATGCGACAGTACAACCCTTCTTTGATGCCATATATGCCGCAGATGTTCCAGCAGGTCCTCCTCCTACAACTATTACATCAAAATCTAATTCTTTCATTAATCATTTATTCTTCTCTGAATATTATAATCTAACAATTCATTCTATCTCTTAATCATGTTTATTTTCAGGTAATTTGACATCCAATTATGGCTGAAACTGATTTTATTGCATTTGTAATGTGGTCTGGAATTACGGCTGTATTAATGGTAATTACTGGTCTGACTTACAAAAACTATCAAAAGAAAAAAAATTCCTAAAATCTAATTCTACACTGCAATTTCTTTATCCTTGTACAGATTTTTAGGATCTGGTTCTGAAATTGCAGAAATTAGTGATTTAGTGTATGCATTTTCTGGATTTGTTAAAACCTTGTCTATTGAACCAGATTCCATAATTCTTCCTGAATTCAAAATTATAATATTGTCTGCAAAATGTTTAGCCGTTGCAAGATCATGAGTAATGTATATCATAGAAATATTGTTTTTTATTTGAATATCTTTCATTAGCTCTAAAACTTCTGCACGTATTGAAACATCTAACATTGATACAGGCTCATCTGCAATTATTATCTCTGGTTTTACAATTATTGCTCTTGCAATAACTACTCTTTGCCTTTGTCCTCCTGACAGCATATGCGGATGTTTTTTTGAAATTTCCTCTGCAGGTTCTAACTTCACCATTTGTAATGTATTGATTACCTTTTGTTTACGTTCTTTTTTTGTACCAAGATTATGAATCTCCAATGGTTCACTGATTATATCTGAAATTGTCATTCTTGGGTTAATCGAATCATAAGGATCTTGGTATATCATTTGGCATTTCATTCTAAATTTTTTTAATTCATCTGAATTGTCTTTAATCTCTTTTTCATTATGAAAAATTTTTCCTGAATCTGGTTTAATGGCTCTGAGAATTAATTTTGCTATAGTTGATTTACCAGAACCCGATTGCCCTGCTATGGCTAAAATTTTACCTTGTTCAAGGTAGAAATTTACTGAATCTGCTGCAACAACTTCTTCTGAATCTGCTGAAAAAATTTTCTTCTTCTTAAATTTCTTTGCCAGATCCTCTACCCTTAACACTTTCTTCATTATTGGTATTATATTCTCCTATGATAAGAAATTTATGCAAAACAAAAATCGCAAAAATATGAACAATAAAGTAAAACAAGAACTATTGGGCTATCAGTCTATTTCAGTTCAAGAAAATTTAACATATTTCAAACCTAACAAGGCAAGTACTACTGTAACCTTTGCTGAAGAAATTCGTAAATCACTTCAAGAACCAAAAAAATCAATAAGCCCAAAATTTTTCTATGATGAAAACGGTTCAAAAATCTTTGATGAAATTTGTTCTCTTCCTGAGTATTATCCTTTTAATTCTGAAACTGAAATATTACAAACACTTGAGAAGAAATTACTCCCTTACCTTTCAAATGAATTTCATTTAGTTGAGTTAGGAAGTGGTTCTTCTGTAAAGACTCGTCTTTTAATTGATATTTTATTCAAATCTCAAAAACATTTACAATATTTTCCAATAGATATTTCAGAAATTTTAGATCAAAGTGCAAAAAATCTTTGTGCAGATTATCAGAATTTAACCGTGACTGGAGTTGTGGATACTTTTGAAAATGGTCTTGATTTTATTGAACATTATGATGATAAACCTAATTTGATAACTTTTCTTGGCTCAAGCTTTGGAAATTTCAATCAGAATGAAGGAATGAAATTTCTACAAAAAATTAACAATCTTATGAAATCTAATGACCTGTTTCTAATTGGACTGGACTTGAAAAAGGATCAAAATATATTGCATAGCGCATATAATGATTCTCAAAAAACAACTGCAAAATTCAATCTAAATGTCTTAAAACGAATTAATGATGAATTGGGTGCTGATTTCAATTTAGAAAACTTTGAGCATCATGCAATTTATGATGAAGAAAAGGGCAGAATTGAGATGTATCTTCGTTCATTATCTGAACAATCCATAACTATTCAAAAATCTGCTCTATCTGTAACTTTTTCAAAAGATGAATTAATCCACACTGAGAATTCACATAAATTTTCTATTCCTCAAATAGACTCTTTCTTAAAAGAATCTAACTTTGAAAAGCTGGAGATTTGGTTTGATTCTAAAAATTATTATTCACTTGTTTTAGCAAAAAAAATCTAAAGATCTTTTACACATCTGAATCCTGAAATCATCCATCTTTCATCTAATCTGAAAAAATTTCTATAGGATCCTCTGATTGATTTTAATGGTGTTCCAAAAGATCCTCCCCGTAAAACTTTTTGATTTGTAAACCACTTGTCATTATATTCATCAAATCCACTTTTGAATCCTGGGTATCCTATAAACTCCGATGAAGTCCATTCCCAAACATCTCCTATCATTTGGTAACATCCATAGCTGCTTTTTCCATTCTCGTAAGCTCCAACATCGCTACAATTCCAAATATTTGATTCTAACAAATTTGCATATAATTCTGTAGGTTTTTCATTTCCCCACGGGAATGTTGTTTTAATTTTTTTATCATCATTCCATAATGCTGCTTTTTCCCATTCTGCCTCTGTTGGCAGTCTCTTATTTGCCCACTTGCAATATGCCGCTGCTTCATAGAAGCTTACATGGCACACAGGTTCGTTAGGATTAATTTTACGTTTTCCTCTGAAATCTCTTGTAATCCATTTATCGTCATCTTTTTCCCAATACATAGGAGATTCCCATCCATTTTTCTTTACTGCATCCCAGCCATCTGAAAGCCAAAATGAATAATCCTCATACCCACCTTCTTTCATAAATTCCAAATATTCTGAATTACTTATCAAAAAATTATCAATTTGATAATCATTTAGATATGTTTTATGTTCTGGAAGTTCTATATCATAACAATAATCATTTCCAGAATAACCCATGTTATACAATCCCCCATTAATCTTGATACTTTTCTTTTTATTGTTTGTTGAAACTACTGATTCATTTGTTTTTGCCGGTCTATATTGATCCCCTAAGAGATGTTGTAAATCATAAACTAAAAGTTCTTGATGTTGACATTCATGATTAATTGCCATTGTAAAAAGATATGCAGCTTCTTTTTCTAATGGTTTACTGATGACCTCTCTAACTCTATTTGTTATTACATCAAAGTATTGTAATATTTCATCTACTGTTGGTCTTGACATTACTCCTCGTTTTGATTTATCATGTGGTTTTCCAAATTGGTTATAGTATGAATTTAGATATTCTGAAAGTTCATCTGAAAAAAATTCATAATTAAGTTGCGTCTTACTTAACACGATTTCATTCAACCAGCTTACATGTCCTATATGCCATTTTGGTGGACTCATAAAAACTGCTGTCTGTACTCCAAAATCATCTCTTTCTAAATTTTTTACTAATTGTAGTGTGGTATTTCTTGTTTCATTAAATGAATTTAGTAGAAAATTTTGAGTTGGTTCTTCAAGTGTCATATAATAGTTGAAATTTTTAGAATATATTTGGTTTTGTGATAAAAACTGAAAGAAAAGGAATTATGTGGTAAAAACAAATTATTTTCATGTTTCTTGCAATTGTGGATTTGAGTCTAAAAGAAGAAAAAATATCTGAATTTAAGAATTGGATTGGTAAAACCAATAAAACCCTCTCAAAATTCGATGGATTTGTTTCTCGTCGTCTTCTTGAAGGTGAAGATGGCTCTAAACGTATACTGGTGGAATTTAAAAATATTGAATTATTTAGAAAAATGCATCAAAGCCCTGAACATCAAAGTTTTCATAATGAATTGGGTTCTTTTATGAATGACTCTCCAGAACGTCATTTCTATCACGTAGTTGCTGAATAAAATGAAATTTGAGTATGATACGCTTGATTATATTCGTAAGATCAACAAAGGAACTTCTTATTTTGATACATTTCTAAATAAAAATAGTTTATCTGCAGGAATTCTAATTTTGAAACCTGATGAAGAAGATACACAACTTCCTCATGATTCTGATGAAATGTATTATGTTTTAGAAGGTGATGGATTTTTGAAAATAAAAAATAAAAAATATAAATTAAAAAAAGGAAAGGCATTTTTTGTACCAAAAAATACTGAACATTATTTTTTTGGAAATAAGAAAAAACTCAGCGTACTTTATTTTTTTGGTGGTATTGATAATTAACTCGTAATTTTTACTTTTCTACCTTTAATTGATATTTTCTTTTTTGCAAAAAGTTCTACTGCTTTTGGATATGCTTTGTGTTCTTTCACAAGAATTTTCTCTGAAAGTGTTTTTTCAGTATCATTTCTACTTACCTCTACAATCTCCTGTAATATTATAGGTCCTGTATCTACTCCTTCATCTACAAAATGAACTGTGCATCCTGAATATTTTGCCCCAAATTCAATTGTCTGTTTTTGTGCATCCAATCCTGGAAATGCTGGAAGAAGTGCAGGGTGTATATTTAAAATTCTATTTTTATATTCTTTAATGAAATATGGACTAATAATTCTCATAAATCCTGCAAGACAAACTAGTCCGTTAGTTGGTGTAACTTTGTATCTTCTTAATGTAGAAATTACTTCTTTATCAAATAGCAATCTTTTCCCCTTGTATTTTGAACTATCAATTACTGCTGTCTGTACTCCCATCTTCTTTGCAATTAGTAATCCTTTTGCATTTGATTTGTTTGAAATGACTATTGCTGGGTTTATTGGAATTTTTTGCTTTTTAATTGCTTTAAGAATTGATTCCATATTGCTGCCTCTTCCTGAAATCAAAATTCCTAGGTTTTTCAATACTTGATTTTATTCATGGAATAAATTAAACGCTGTGTTAGTTAACATTTCATCAAACTTGCAATTTATAATCAAAAAGGTATGATATTTTGTAATGAGAAATGTCAGACTAACAAAAAATGGAATTGAGTGTCCTAACTCAAACTCAACTGTGTACCTAGATCCAAAAAAAATTAAAAATGAAGGGGTACATTTTGTCTCACATGCTCACATAGACCATCTTCCAAATGGTGGCGATGGAACTATTCTTTCATCTATTGAAACTAATAAAATCGCTGAATTACGAGGATTCACGCTCAAAAATTCTATTGATGCCCTTGATAATTTTACCCTTGTAGATAGTGGTCATATTTTTGGTTCAAAGGGATTGTTATTTGATGATATATTTTACACTGGAGATATTTCAACCCGTGACCGCGGATTTCTAAAAGGTGCAAACGTTCCAAAATGTAAAACTTTAATCACTGAATGTACTTTCGGTTTACCTGAATTTGTTTTACCTTCTGTAACTGAAATTGTTAAACAAGTAAATGAAATAATTGCTAACTTGTACTCTAAAGGAAAACCTGTTATTCTTTTAGGATATGAATTAGGAAAGGCACAAACACTTTCTCAGTTATTTGGTGACTGGGATCCAATCTACTATCACGATTCTGTAAAAAAAATGAATGATTTACATCGTTTAATGGGCGTTCCACTAAAAGATTCTATAGGTCATACTCAAGCTGAATCAGAAGGATTGTTAAATAAAAAACCCTGGGTTATGGTTGCTCCGATGATGAGTGCAAAAAATAATTTTATTAAAGATATGAAGTCAAAATACGATGCAATAACAATTGGTTTTAGTGGATGGGCAAATTCTAAAAAATTTGGTTTTTCAAGAGGAACTGATTATTCTATTCCATTAAGTGATCATTGTGATTATAATGAATTAATTGAACTTGTGAAAAAATCTGGTGCTGAAAAAATTTATACTATACATGGATTTGTTGATGAATTTTCTATGGATTTAAACAAACTTGGATTTTCTGCACAACCTTTACGTGAATCTTCTCTAGATAATTTTTGTTAGTCAAACTTTCTTAAACTTCTATTGTATGCAACACCAAACCTATGTGTCTCATCTCTTGCATGTTGTAAAATTTTTATCGAATCTTTACTTTTTGGTATAACTATAGATCTTGTTTTCTTTGGAACAAAAATTTCTTCATTTTCTTTTGCAAGTGATATGCATGGAATTTCTACATCTACCTCCTTTAGAGCTGACATTGCAGCACTTAGCTGACCTTTTCCACCATCTATTAAAATTAAATCTGGAAATTCACTATTTTCTTTTTTCAATCGCCAGTATCTTCTTCCTACAATTTCGTTAATCATTGCAAAATCATCTCTACCTGTAATTGTTTTAATTTTGAATTTTCTATATCCTGATTTGTCTGGTTTTGCATCCACAAATCTTGCCATGGAACCAACCGCATATTCGTTCCCATGATTAGATATGTCAAAGCATTCTATTATGCGTGGAATTGTAGGTAGTTTGAGAATTTCTCTTAATTCAACTAATCCTGGGTCTGCATTTTTATTTTGTATTAGTTCAATATTTCGGAGTATCAATTCTATCATTTCTTTTCGTTTTCCTTTATTTCCAAGTATGATTTTTACCGGAAATCCAGCTCTATCTGTTAGTGCTTTTGTAAGTGATTCTTTTTCATTAATTTCTTCACTTGTGACAATCGTTTTTGGAATTTGGTGTGTTGTATAATATTGGTATAAGAAATTTGTAAAATTATTATCCCCGATTAAATCAAATGAAAATTTTTCACTGTCTCTAATTACTCCATGTGTCTGTCTGAATGTCATTACAATTGCATCTTGTTTTCCAAACTTTATACCAAAATATTCTTCATCTGATTTCTTTGCATCTTCCATTTTCTTTCCTGAATCAATACTGCCTAGTCTCTGAAGTGTATCTCTAATTTCTATAGCTCTCTCAAATTGTTCTGAACTTGATGCATCTTCCATTTGTTTTTGTAATTTTTTAGTAAATTCTTTCATTTGTTGTTTACTTTTCAAAATTGATTCTAAATCTGAAATATTTCCATCATATTCTTTTGCTGCTGATTTAAATTCACATGGACCATCACAGTTTCCTATGTGATATTCTAAACATACTTTTTTTGGCAATGTTTTACAAATTCTTACTTTGAATGATTTACGTAATGATCCTATTGTTAGTAATTTTGAGCTTCCTTTGGTAAATGGACCAAAAATTTTTCCTTTTCCTAAAAAATCTCCATTACGTGTACGTCTCGCAACTAATAATCTTGGAAATTTCTCATCTGTAATTCGAAGATACGTATACCTTTGTTGATCTTTTAATTCAATATTATATGTCGGTCTATACCTCTTAATCATATTAGATTCAAGCAAAAATGCTTCACTTTCATTATCTGTTAACACAAATTCAATATCTGCAATTTTTGAAACCAATTTCTGTGTTTTATAATTTTGATTTTTTAAAAAATATGATTTAACCCGATTCTTCAAATTTTTTGCTTTTCCGATATAGATTATCTCGCCTTTGGAATCTTTCATCAAATAAATTCCTGGTTCTTTAGGTATGGTAATTTTTGATATATCAAATATCATTTCTTTATCACTTTTTTGAGATACTTTCCGGTATAACTTTTTGAAAATTTAGATACCTCCTTTGGCGTGCCTGTTATCACAACATTTCCTCCTTCATCTCCTCCTTCAGGACCTAAATCTATAATCCAGTCTGAATTTTTTATAACGTCCATGTTATGCTCAATTACAATTACTGTATTTCCTACATTCACCAATCTATTCAAAACATCTAGTAATTTTTGAACATCTGCAAAATGTAATCCTGTAGTTGGTTCATCTAGTATGTAGAGTGTTTTGCCTGTTCCTCTTTTTGATAATTCTGATGCAAGCTTTACTCGTTGTGCCTCTCCTCCTGATAATGTGGTTGATGATTGTCCAAGTTTTATGTATCCTAATCCCACATCTACAACTGTTTCTAATTTTTTCTTGATTGTTGGTATATTTTCAAAAAATTCTAACGCTTCTTCTACTGTCATTTGTAAAATATCTGCAATATTTTTTCCCTTGTACATAACTCCTAAAGTTTCAGAATTGTATCTTTTTCCATTACATTCATCACATTTCACATAAACATCTGACAAAAACTGCATTTCAATTTTTTTCACTCCATCTCCTTCACATGCAAAGCATCGTCCTACTGCAACATTAAATGAAAACTGACCTGGTGTATAACCTCGTTCTTTTGATAATGCTGTGTTTGAAAATAATTCTCTGATTGGAGTAAATGCACCAATGTATGTTGCAGGATTTGATCTAGGTGTTCTTCCAATTGGGGATTGATCAATTGAAATTATCTTATCAATATTCTCTACTCCTGCTACATCTTTATGTTTTCCTGGAAGTCCTGAGGTTTTATAGAAATAAGATGAAAGTGTTTTAAGAAGTATGTCATTGATTAGTGTAGATTTTCCAGAACCTGAAACTCCTGTAACTGAAATTAAATATCCTAATGGAAATTCTACATCTATATTTTTTAGATTGTTTTCTTGTGCTCCTTTAACTACGATCTTTCCTTTTTGCTCTCTAATTTTTTCCTTAATTTTGATCAAATCATGATCTTTTAGATAATCTCCTGTTACTGATTTATGATTATTGAGAATTTGTTTTAATGTTCCTTCAAAGACTACACTTCCACCATGTACTCCTGCACCTGGTCCTAAATCCACAATCCAGTCTGAATTTCTGATAATTTCTTCATCATGTTCTACTACTATGACTGTATTTCCTAAATCTCTTAATTTTGATAATGTTTTGATCAATCTTGCATTATCTCTTTGATGCAAACCTATGGTAGGTTCATCTAGTACATACAAAACACCTGTTAAGTTAGAACCAATTTGTGTTGCAAGTCTAATCCTTTGAGATTCACCTCCTGAAAGAGTAGCACTAGATCTATTCAAGGAGAGATAGTTTAGTCCAACATTTCTTAAAAATTCCAACCTTTCTTTGATTTCTTTTAAAATATCTCTTGCAATGAACTGTTCTGTTTCATTTAATTCTAATTTATTAAAAAATTCATACGATGAATCTATTGAAAGATCACAAACCTCCATAATGTTTTTTGAATTAACTTTTACCGCAAGCGCTTCTGGTTTTAGCTTTTTCCCGTGACATGTCAAACATGGTGTATCTCTCATGAATTGTTTTAGCCATTCTCTTTTTGCTTCGGAATCTGTTTCCATAAATTTACGTTGAAGATTATTCAAAACTCCTTCAAATGCATCGGTATATTCCCAAAATGAATCACTATTTTTAGATTCATATGAAAATTTCATTAAATCTTCTGAACCGTGTAATATTATTTTGATCTGTTTTGATTTTATTTGATTTATTGGAGTCATCAGATTGAATCCATATTTCTTCCCTACTGCACGTAATTCTTGACGTCTAAATGATGAAAATCTACCACTCCATGGAACAATTGCTCCATCTAGAATTGATTTTGTTTTATCAGGTATCACTAAATCTGCATCAAATTCCATTTTAACTCCTAGTCCATTACATTGATTACACATTCCAAATGGTGAATTAAAAGAAAATGTACGTGGTTCTAACTCTCCAACTGTAATTCCACAATGAGGACATGCATTATTTTGTGAAAAAATCTTTTCATCTTTTTCTGATGCTACTAGAACTGAACCTTTTGCAGCTTTCAATGCTGTTTGAATTGCCTCAAAGATTCTACTCTTGTCTGATTTTGAGGCTACAATTCTATCTACTATGATTTCTATATTATGCCATTTTTGTCTATCCAGTTTTGGAAATTCATCTTCAAGTACTATCATTTCTCCATTTACTCTTGCTCTTGAATATCCATCCTTTTTCATTTGTTCAAATAATTTTTCATAAGTTCCTTTTTTTCTTTGAACTAACGGTGCTAATACGAGAATTTTCTTTTGTCCAAAATCTTTTATGACCGAATCTGTAATTGATTCAATTGATTGTGATGATATTTTTCTTCCACAATTTGTACAATGTGGAATTCCAATTCTAGCAAATAATAATCTCAAATAATCATAAATTTCTGTTGTTGTCCCAACTGTGGAACGTGGATTTTTACTAGTTGTTTTTTGTTGAATGGATATTGCAGGAGATAGGCCGTCTATTGAATCGACATCTGGTTTATCCATCATTTCTAAGAATTGTCTTGCGTATGATGATAGTGATTCTACATAACGTCTCTGTCCTTCAGCATAAATTGTATCAAATGCAAGTGTTGATTTCCCTGAACCTGATAGTCCGCTAATCACAATAATTTTGTTTTTTGGTATATTCACGTTAATATTTTTTAAATTATGGTGACGTGCTCCTTTAACTCTTAATTCATTCTGATTCATCTTTTTGTAACTCCTTTTCAATTCTTTTTATTTTATCTCTACATCTTATTGCATTCTCGAAGTCTAAATCTTCGGCAAATACTTTCATTTGTGTTTCAACTTCAATTTTTTGTTTACCTAAATCTGTCTTTGATTTATTTTTTATTTCATCTAATTCTATTTCTTGTTCTGGTATTGATTTGATAATTGTTTTAGGTATTATCTCATGTGTTTCATTATACTTCATCTGTTTTTGACGTCTTCGCTCTGTTTCAGAAATTGCTGATTTCATTGATCTAGTAACATTGTCTGCATACATGATCACCTTTCCTTCTACATTTCTTGCGGCTCTTCCACATGTTTGAATCAGGCTAGTATCATTTCGTAAAAATCCTTCCTTATCTGCATCCAATATTGCTACAAGTGAAACCTCTGGAATATCTAGTCCTTCTCGTAGTAAGTTTATGCCTACTAGCACATCAAATTCACCTAATCTCAATTGTCTGATTAACTCTGTTCTTTGCAGTCCTTCAATTTCAGAATGAAGGTATCTTACCCTTACTTCTTTTTTAGACAAATATTCTGCCAAATCTTCTGCCATTCTCTTAGTTAGTGTAGTTACCAGTGTTCGCTCATTCTTTTTCACTCTAATTGCAACTTCATTAATTAAATCATCCATTTGACCTTGTGATTTTCTAATTTCAACATTTGGTTCGATTAATCCTGTAGGTCTTACCAGTTGTTCTACGATTTGTTTTGATCTTTTCTTTTCATAATCTCCTGGTGTTGCAGATACAAAAATTACATCTTTGAGTTTCTTTTCAAACTCTTCAAATTTTAATGGTCTATTATCGAATGCACTAGGCAATCTAAATCCATAATCTATCAATGATTTTTTTCTAGAAAAATCACCTTTGTACATACCATGTAATTGTGGAAGTGTAACATGAGATTCATCGATTACTAGTAAGAATTCTTTTCCAAAAAAATCTAATAGACAAAATGCGGGTTCACCTGGATTTCTTCCATCAAAATGTCTAGAATAGTTTTCAATACCTGAGCAGTATCCTAGTTCTTCAATCATTTCTAAATCGTATTTTGTGCGCATCTCCAATCTTTGTTTTTCTAATTCAGGTAAGGTGCTTAGCGTTTTTTTTAATTCACTTTTAATTGATTTTATTGCCATATCTCGAATATCTTTTGCAATTAGATAGTGCTTCGCTGGAAAAATTTTGAATATCTCTACATCTTTTTTTTCATCCAATGAAACATTATCTAAAATTGATATTTTTTCAATTTCATCACCAAACAATGAAATACGTATTACATCTTGTGAATATGCTGGTATGATATCTAATGTATCACCTTTGACTCTAAAATTTCCAGGTATTAGTTCTACATCATTTCTTTCATATCTTGCGTTGATTAATTTTTTAATTATTTCTGTTCGTGATATTTTTTCATTTTTATTTAATGTAATTGCCATGTCTTCCCATTCTTTTGGGGAACCAAGTGAATAGATGCATGATACGGTTGAAATTATGATTGTTGGTTCTCCTGAAAGAAGCATCGCAGTAGCTTCTAGTCTTAATTTTTCAATTTTTTCATTAATTTGTGTATCTTTTTCAATGTATGTGTCTGTTTGAGGTAGATAACTTTCAGGTTGATAATAATCGTAATAGCTCACAAAGTATCCAACATTATTTTTTGGGAAAAATTGTTTTAATTCTGAATAAAGTTGGGCTGCCAATGTTTTGTTATGTGATATGATTAATGCATTTTTTCCAGTATTTGCTATTACATTTGCCACTGTGAATGTTTTACCACTTCCTGTTACCCCCAATAATGTCTGATTCATTTTGGTTTTGGAGCCTTTTACGAGTTTATCGATTGCTTGTGGCTGATCTCCTGTGGGTAGAAATTCTGAATTTATCTCAAATTTTTGCAATAGTTAATGTTATTCTGAAGAAAAAATATAGCTAACGATGGAAATTCAGCAAACTGCTTCTCTAACTGTCTGTCCTGAGAAGTTTTTATCAAACCATTCCTTGTATTTTGGTTCATTATCATATCTATCTTGGTAATGTTGTAAGTCTTTTTTAGGATCTGGGAATCCCGGAATCTTTGTTTCTTTATTTCCAACTTGTGGTAATAATACCTGTTCTATTGTCTGTCCTGAGAAGTTTTTATCAAACCATTCCTTGTATTTTGGTTCATTATCATATCTATCTTGGTAATGTTGCAATTCTTTTCCTGGTGCGGGGAATCCGGGAACTTTGGTAGATGAAACTAATAATTCGGTGTCTTGACATGTAATTCTTTTTTCTATTTCTGGATTTGATGAAAATAAATCTGAACTGCTTCCCATATATGCCGCTCCCCCACCAATAATTATTACTGCAATAACTCCAATGATAATTCCTACTAGTTTTCCTTTACCTGATTTTTTTGTATTAGTACGATCCGTTTCGACATGCTCAATAAATTTTTCTTCTATTGAGATTTCTTTTGAAGCTAATTCTTCTTTTTTTGGTTCTGGCTTTCTTGTTTCTATGGTTGGTTTTATGTATGGATTTCCTGATGTAGCTTTAACTTCTGTAATTTTAAATGATGATTCTGTTGTTTTTCGAATTCTTGGAAAATTAGTTTGTTGTCTTTCTGATGTTTTCATTTTACTTGTCATTTGTCTATGTCTTGGTGTCAAATACTGCTCAACTAATGCGTCTACATATTTCCTATCCTGCATTGAAATCATACTTCTTTTTTGAAATGATTCAATAATCTGTTTCAATCTGTCAGGATTACCTTTTCCTGTTTCAAGGAGTTTTAATGCATCATCGATAGTTGAATCTGACATGTACTTAATCCTGTATTGAAATGTTTATAAAAATTGGTACTGATTTACCATTCTTCATCTGTTTTTAAGACTGGTTTACCATCATTTACTCCAAATCCCATGATCTCCAATGTGTCTCGCGCTGTTTTTGAGTTCTTATTTAAAATATTCTCTGCTAACCTACTTCTTTCTTCTATACTCATATTTTGTCCAATTTTGTACTTCCCATTAATTTCGTTTGGTATAATTTTGATCACTGCTACTGCTCTCAGAACTTCCATATTTTCATTCATGAGGTCATACTTTCCTTCTGGTTGGTATTTTTTCATTAATTCATTTAATGCGAGAACCTTTTCTTTTACATCATTAATTATAATTGCCTTTCCTTTTATCACGACACTGATGTATAATGTATCTGCTAATGATGCATCCTTAGGATCAAAAAAATATGATGGTAAGAATTCCAAATTTCTGTCAACTTCGAATCCTACTTTTGAATCCTGTCTAATATTATCTAATTTCTCTCCTTTTGTATGAGAATGCATGTATATCGAATCATTAATGAAAACAAAATTCATAGGAATGATTTGTGGGTATCCATTTTTGTCTATACTTGAAATTCTACCTGTATGTTCGTTATTTAGAAATTGAATAATTTTATCTCTAGATTTGATAACTAGTTTGCCTAATAGTTGCATGTGTTTAGAAATTTCTTGTTAGTTAAATTATTTTTCTTGATCTTTGAAATATGGAATTACTTTATTTGCAAATTGATCAATAGAACCGAAGTAATTTGAGCCCCAGAATCTGATTACAAAGTGATTTACTCCTGCTTTAACAAATCTTTCAAATATCTCAATTACATCATCTGGAGTTCCTACTCCTGTTGATGATCTTGCAATTTTATCTGGAATAGTTGTTGCAGCTTCTCTCATCTTTACAATCCAATCCTGATTTGACATTGAATATTCTGTAAAGTATTTCTTAAAATCAAATCCTTCTACCTCTTCTAATCCGTGAACTCTGAGAATTTCTGGTTTAAACAGACTAACTTTTACTGCTTCTTTCATCTTTGCCCATGATGTTTCTGCATCATCGGAAAAGTATACGTCGATATCAAGTGCCATTTGGAAATCTTGTTTGTCCTCTTCAGTTCTTTCATTTTTATTCATTGAATCTATAATTTGATCTTTGTGGTCTTCAAATAATTCTGGTGTGTATCCAATTGGTAACCATCCGTCTCCGTATTTACCTGTCATTGCGAGCGTACGTTTTCCACCTGATGCCATGTAAATTGGAACATGTGGTTGTCTTATTGATTTTGCTTGTAGACATGCTTCTGTTAATTGATAATATTTTCCTTCCCAAGTTTTTCTATTGTCTGGGTCTGAATCATAAAGTTGTTTTATGACTTGTAATTGTTCTTCAAACTTTGATACTGGTTTATCAAATGGAATGTTAAATTCTTTGAGATTTTGTGCTTCTCCTGCTCCGATTCCTAGTGTTCCTCTTCCTTTTGATAATCTATCTAATGTTATTGATGCTAAGGCAATGTTAGATGGATGTCTTCTTAATGCATCTGTCACACATGTTCCCAATTCTACATTATTTGTCACTGCTGCAATTCCTGCAAGCATCACCCATGGATCATTTACAATTGCATTACTCCATTGTGGAACATTTGAGTGATCCATATACCAAATGGAATGATATCCTGTTTTGTCAGCAAGACTACATGCTGTTAAAATTTGATCTTCTGTTAATCCTAATCTTGCTACATTTAATCCATTTTGAATTCCAAATTTGAGCATTTTCCTAAATCTACTCAAAAATGGCTGTTAATAAAGCATAGCGATTTTCACTGTCACAAGTGAATAAAATATAAAAAAGAAATAATGGTTTAGAGATTTCCTGCTTTAATATCGTTAAGACATTTAACAACATCTTCTTTCAAAATTGGAATTGGATTTGGGTCTAAATGACCTTTGTCTGTCATTACAACATCTGCAGCTTGATCAACATCTGCTTTGAGTTCTAATTTATCAAATCCCATTTTCTCGATAATTTCTTTGAATCTGTCATAAAATATCGATTTGTTATGCTTGTGGGCAACTGTAGTACAAGATGATAATGAGTAACCATGTGGTACTCCTTCATTTGAAAAGACATATGATAATGCATGTCCTAATGTCGTTGAACAGTTTCCGAAGCCCATTCCTGATAACATGGAACCATATGGATAATTCTCTGGTTTGTCATTCATAATTGCATCATACAATACATCAAATGCTTGTTTACACAATGTTTTGGTGAGATCATTTCCAAGTTTACTATCGTAACCTTCTGTTGCTTGTGCGCATGCATCACATACTGAACTTTTGATAACTTGTTCTGGTGTTCCATTCATAAAATATGAGTCAATTACTGCTCTATCTGCAAGGAATTTGTCCTCTCTGAGCAATTTCTTTTTTCCATCAAACTTTAGAACACAATATGTTGTCATTTCTGCTCCTGTTCCAAATGTTGTAGGAATTAGAATTTTTTCTACATTCATTTCTGAAGCAGCATATTTTACAACATCCATTGAACTTCCTCCACCCAATCCAATCATTGCACTAATGTTTTTAGATTTGTATTCTTCAATTACCTCTTTAACCATTTCAATTGATGGTTCTGGTTGAACTTTGTCATACAATAAGTAATCTTGTATTCCCATTCTTGCTAACCATTTATCAGATAATTCTGGAGGGACCGTTGTTACTACCAAAGCATTTTTTGGATATTCAGCTTGTGATAATGCATCTTCACCAAATTGAATTACTTTGGGAATTCTCACTGTATCCATATTTTATGTACAATAACTATTCTTTTTATACCTTCCAATATCAAAAACTTAAGTTATTTTCATCTTATCATAATTAATTGATCAAAAATCCTTCAAAATTACCTCTTAATACTAATTCTCGTGCTATTCTCACAATATTGAATGAGGGCCTTGAATCATCGATATCATCAACATATCTAAAAAAATACATTTTGAAAAACAAAATTCAAGTATCATCATCTTTGGTAAATCTAAAAAATTATAATCGCATATTTTTGATTGCTATTGGTAAATCTGCTGGCGCCATGGCAGAATATGTTTCAAAAAAAATAAATTTCAACAATGGAATTGTTATAGTGCCAAAAGGTATTGAACCAAAATTAAAGAAATCTATTTTTAAAATAATTAGATCTGGTCATCCAATTCCAAATCAAAATAGTTTTAATGCTGGTAAAAAATTAATATCGTTTCTAAACGAAACCACAAAAAATGATTTTGTGATATTTTTGATATCTGGAGGAGGTTCGGCATTGTCTGTTTTTCCTGATTCCATATCTTTAAGAGATAAGATACTTGTAAACGAAATATTACTCCGATCAGGTGCTAACATTAACCAAATTGCATGTATTCGTAAGCATTTATCATTAATCAAAGGCGGTCGTTTAATTCAAAATATGAATTGCGATGGTATATCATTTCTTGTCTCTGATGTAATTGGAGATGATATTGGGTCTATCTCTTCAGGTATAACTTATTGTGATAAATCTTCTTTTCAAGATGCCCTGAAAATAATTAAAAAATTTTCTCTTGAACGTAAACTTCCGAATTCTGTGATATCTGTTTTAAAATCAGGTTCAGATGGGAAAATTTTAGAGACACCAAAAAAACCTATGATTAAAAATATTGTAATCTTGAATAATTCTATGTGTCTTTTGAAAATGAAATCTAAATCTGATAAATTAGGATACAAGACCAATGTAATTTCAAATATTACTGGTAACCTTAATCAAGTTACAAAACTAATTGCATCCGCCGCAGTTAATTCAAAAAGTAATTGTATAGTCTTTGGTGGAGAACCTACTGTTAATGTGATTGGACATGGAAAAGGTGGACGTAATCAAGAATTAGTACTACGTTTATATGAAAAATTGAAACATAAGAAATATAATTTTACAATTGCATCAATTGGAACTGATGGAATTGACGGAAATACAAAATTTGCAGGTTCTTTATTCTCTACTGATTATGAATATGATGGAATACCATATTTAAAAAATAATGACTCGTCATCTTTTTTTAAAAAATTTGGCGGATTAATTAAAACTGGTATTACTCAAAGTAATGTAAATGATATTGGTGTTATTATTAGACATATCCCGTAGAATCTCTACCTGCAGTATCTTCTTCTGAAAAAAGATGTTTTGTTGCAATATTTTTTTTACATTCTATGAATTGATAATTTATTTTTAGACTTCTGAGATTTGTTAATTGATTAATAAAATGAATTTTATCATTAATTATTTGATTATCACTCGTATTTCCTTTGCTTAATAGATCATACATTATTTTTGAATCACACATTACATTCACTGTATCATGATCTTTGATTATGTAAACTCCTAATCCCCAGTAAATTCCTACATGTAATGCTACGAATTTTGACTCTTCTGTGTCTCTTATGTTTAATTTACCTCCTGAAAGATATGCAGGAGGATGTTCTCTAATTTGGTCTGCAATCTTATCTCCTGTTTTTATGGACCATGAATATTCTTTCACATTTCCATCAAAGAAAATATCATGTTTCATAAGTCAATCAAAAAGGTGTTTTTTGTCTATTTAATTTGTATTCTGGTCTTAATGATCCATAATGAAATCATTTTTCATGATCAAGTCACACAATTTCTTTAGGAAAATGGTTGATGAATTAGTTGAATTTTCGGCACATGATCCTGAATTGGCAGATGGAATAAAATGGCTTGATACACAGGCTCAAAAAAAAGGAATTACATTCTATGATATGGTTTTTGAAGTACTGTATAGTCACGATATTAATTCTAAAGCACAAAACTGGTTAAAAACAAGAAATTAATTATTTTCGTTTTTGTATTGGA
Organism: Candidatus Nitrosopelagicus sp.; assembly: GCA_028345095.1. Taxonomy (GTDB): domain Archaea; phylum Thermoproteota; class Nitrososphaeria; order Nitrososphaerales; family Nitrosopumilaceae; genus Nitrosopelagicus. The sequence continues at coordinate 63,416 of JAOMCQ010000001.1, forward strand.
ATGTAAGTACATCCTTGTGGTCCTTCATATTTTCCAACGTATGTTGCCTTAGGTCTATACAGCATTGGTTTAGGTGCAGCTTCCGCAAATTTCTCTTCGATAACATGTGCTGCCCATCCTGATACTCTAGAAATTGCAAAAATTGGAGTATTCAAATCCATTGGAATATTCAACATATAGTATACTGATGCACTATAAAGATCAACATTTGGAAAAATATCTCTTTCTTTTCTATTTTTCATTATTTTTGCAGTAGTCTCTTCAACTTTTTTTGTAATATCAAACCATGGTAGATTTGTTTTTTCAGATAATTTTTTTGATAATTCTTTTAGAACCATTGAACGAGGATCTACTGTTTTGTAAACGGCATGCCCCATTCCCATAACTCTATCCCCATTTTCAATTTTTGACTTTACCCATTTTTCAGCATTTCCTACTTCTTTAATATCTAATAACATTTTCATGACTTCTAAGTTAGCCCCTCCATGTAATTCTCCACTTAATGCCCCGACTGCAGCACTCACTGCAGAATACATGTGAGCACGAGTAGATGCAACTTCTCTGGCAGCAAAAGTTGATGCATTGAATGTATGGTCTGCATGTAAAATTAGACAAACATCAAATACTCTTTCCATCTCTTTATCTGGTTTATCTCCTGTAAGCATGTAAAGAAAATTTGAGGCATGATTTAATTCGAGATCTGGTTGAATTGGATCCTTACCATTTCTAACTCTATCCCAACTTGCAATTATGGTTGGTACTTTGGCAATTAGATTGATTGCTCTTTGTTGACTAATCTCTTTTTCAGAACCTTTTTCATCATAATATCCTGCAAGTGCTGCAACAAATGCTTGTAGTACGTCCATCGGGTGTGCATTTTTTCTCCAATTTCTCATATTTTTTTGCATTTGTTCTGGAATCATTCTTGCTTCCTTTAGTTTTGATGTAAATTCATCAAATTCTATTTGATTTGGCAAATGATCATGTAAAAGTAAAAAACAACATTCTTCAAAATTTGAATTTTTTGTTAAATCTAACACATCGAATCCTCGATAAATTAATTTTCCTTTTTCTCCATCAATTAGAGAAATTTTTGTATCTGCAATTGGGATATCTCTTAATCCTATGTTTTTAGTTTCCATACTTTATCGTTATTTTTTGACTTTTAAATTTTCGATCATTTTTCTACATATTAGACATAACTTTGCATTTTCAGTCAATTATTTTCGGTGTAGAAATCTAAAGAATCAAAGCTTGGGCATATTACGGTATATTTCATTAATTTACATGTCTACTCTGTCTGAGCGTGAAATGAGAAAAAGAATTGATGAAGAAATTCTTAATGCAACTCCTGAATTTTTAGAGAGAATTCAAAAATTTGATCAAGAAAACCAATTGAATTATTCAACAATCTATGAGATTTATTCAACAATAATTAATACTGAAAAAACGGTCTCTTCAAAACACAAATAATCATATTTAATTTAAAACAATATCTCCAACAAAAATTCGCATTAATTCTTTGTTTGTCTTTAGTTTCAATGCACCTTCATTATCTATCCCTTTGGAAATTCCAGAAATTCTTCCATTTGATGTGTTAATTGTAATTTTTTTACCAATACCTTCTGCTCTTTTTGTCCACTCTTTAACAATTTTTGATTTTTCTCCTTTGTTTAATTGAGATAAAATTTTTTCAAATTGTACTAGAAATTCTTTAAGTAGAAATTTTGGAGGTGTTTTATCTCTTTTCTTTCGAAGTGAATCTATACCATAAAAATTAGGGGTGTTTGATATTTTTTTCTCAACTTTTTTTGTATCAATATCAAAATTAATCCCAATTCCTAAAATCATGTACTCAATCATTGCTGCTTGAAATGATGCGTCAACTAACATTCCTGCAACCTTTTTTCCATTCATTGTAATGTCATTTGGCCATTTTACTGTCGTTTTTATTCCTAAACTCCTCTCTATCGATTTTGATAAAGCAACTGCAGCTGCAATTGGAACTAACGTTGAACTTGAAACATCAAATTTTGGATGAATAATTAATGAACACCATATTCCACCTTTTGGTGAAGTCCATTTTCTATCAAGTCGCCCTCTTCCGGATGTCTGTTTTTGAGCAATAATGATTGTCCCATTTTCTTTTTTGTCTGATGCAATTTTTTGTGCAAAATTCTGTGTAGAATCGATTTCTTCAAAATAGTATACTCGTTTTCCAATTATTTTTGTTTTTAGATTTTGTGTAATTTCCCATGGAAGCAATTTTTCTGTATTGCTTATCAATCGATAACCTAATTTTTGTTTTGATTCAATTTTATATCCTAATTTCTGAATTTTTTTAATATGTTTCCAAACTGCTACTCTACTTATCTTTAAAACATCACTTAGATCTTGACCTGACAAATATTCGGAATCATGTGTTTGAAAAAAAGCTAGTACCTTTACCAATCCTATATTATCAAATGATGTGTATGACATTAGAAGCCTATATCGATATCGAACCCACCATCATCTCCTGTGTCGGATCCTTCCATATCGTTTGCCCCGTCATCCATTCCACCCATATCTTCTGTTGGAATAAAACTTCCCATACTTGTACCAATCATACTGAACATCATACTGAACATCATCATATCAATAATTCCAAACATCATCATTGAGGGTAAAACTGATTTCTCTTCTTTTAGCTTTTGTTCCAATTCTTGTTTATTACCTGACTTGTAGCTATTTTCTAATTGATTCCATTTTTCTTGTAAGATTCTCAGTTGATGTTCAAATTCTTTGTAGCCGTCTTCTGTTGGATTAATTTCAATTTTTGTACCTAGCCATCCTTTTTTTTCATCTATTTTGATTAATCCTGAATTTTCTAATTTTTGTAAAATTGATTCTAAATTTTTTGGCTCAATATTTGACTCTTGACAAATTTTATCAAATTTAGATGCTCCTCGACTAATTATTCCTAGAACTACGGTTTCTTTATTTTCTTCATCCATGATACGTTATCTTATATTTTCTTTTAAAATATTGCCTAAAAATGTAGTTGAATTTTATATTATGAAGACATAGGACGTTTGTGAGTGAAACTAAGGTAATCCCAATATTTCCATTAGATTTAGTCTTATTCCCTAATCAAGATCTTCCTTTGAGAATTTTTGAACCTCGATATAAACAGATGATTGATGATTGTATGCTCGGCGAGAAGGAATTTGGAGTTTGTCTTGGTCATAATAGTGCAACTTTGTCTAATTGGCAGGCGCCATATAATATTGGAACTCTTGCAAAAATAGTTGATTGTAAAGATGTAGATTCAACCAGCGGTCATCTTTTTGTAAACGTTAGAGGCCGTAGGAAATTTAGAATTATTCGTTTAATTTCACCATCTCTCAAAAAAACTGACGATTATGATCCTTTTACTGTAGAAGGCGCAAAAACAATTGAACAATTGCATCATAGTGATGGAGTTGAAAAGAAAATGTATATTCGGGCTGAAATTGAAATGATTTCTGAAATTGATGAATCCATTTCTCTTAATGATTGGGAAAACTTGGTAGATTTGTGGAAAATTAAAATCAAAAAAACTAACGGTAATACTGATTTAACATCCCATCAATTGGATCATGTTTTAGAACAATACTATCTAAAAACTGAAACTCCCACCATGGAGTATATTCACTCATTATGTGCACTAGCCTCTCAAACACCACTAGATCTACAGCCAATTCTAGAATGCACCAATTTGGAGCAATTACTCAAAAGAACTACCCAACTATTGGAATCTGATATAACTCAAGAGTAAATTCAAAGATAAAGTTCATAAACGATGAAAAACTATGAGCTAAAATTCGGAAACATAACATGGAAAAATTTGGAACTTTAGAATTTGTATTGGATCGATATTCTGGAACATGGTGTTGGAAGATTTCTGGAACCCGTGCTGTAAATATGGTATCTAAATTAATCCCGCGCGGATGGTATGGAGATAAGCCTGATGAAGTAATTGTAACGGACAATGATGAAAACATAAAAAAATTAAAAATGATTGAAGATCGTTATTCATTTGAGATTTTATCAAATTCTGTTTGGAAACGAAAAATTGCACCTCTAACCATTAAAAAAGTAAGAGTACCAAAAATTGAAAAATTACAACAGGCTATGCCTAGTAAACAATTCAAAGGTACACTTTTAGATTTTCAAAGGGAAGGACTTGATTTCCTAATCAAATCCAGTGGTAATGCACTTCTCGCTGATGAGATGGGACTTGGTAAAACGGTTCAAACACTTGCATATATTTCAAAAGAAAAAAATTCATTTCCTGCATTGATTGTTGCACCTCTCGTTACTTTGACAAATTGGCAAAGGGAAATTGAAAAATTCTTAAAGAAAAAAGGAAAAAATGGTAAAATTGTTGATAATGAAACTCCATCTAGCATAATGATTCGAAATGGAAAACTTGCTGATATTGGGAAGTATGATTTTTACATTATTAATTATGAACTTCTACACAAACGACTTCCTGATTTACTAAAACTTGGAATTCGCTCTGTTGTATGTGATGAAGTACAACATCTTAGGTCTAAAACAACCCAAAAATATTCTGCAGTGAAAGAATTAGCTGCACTTGAAGGTCTTAACTATCGAGTAGGTTTGTCTGGTACTCCAATTTACAATCGCGGTTCTGAAATCTGGCCTATTGTTGACATATTGAAGCCCGGTCTTCTTGGTAGTTTTAAAGAATTTTGTGAGTACTTTTGTTATGTAAATGAAAAAGGAAAAGCAATTGTACTTGAAAATAAACGTGATACATTACGAAACCAATTAACAAAACATGTGATGTTAAGACGAAAGAAATCTGATGTTCTAAAAGATCTTAAAGATAAAGTTCGTTATTCTGAGATGATTCCTGCTGATGAAAAATTCTATAAATCGGAATTAAGTAAAATATGGAAAAAACTTGAGGAGGAACAGAAATATGCAGAATCTGCATTTGATAAATCTGCATCATATCATCGTGCAATAGAAAGTGAAAGACAAGCTGCAGGTCTTGCAAAATTAAAGAATGTTACAGACTTTGTAACAAATATTATGGAAATAGAAGAAAGTGTTGTTGTATTTTGTCATCATAAAGCAATTCATAATCTACTTCATCATAGTTTGGCTACATACAACCCTGCATCAATTATTGGTGGTCAAACTGATACCGTTAGACAGCGTGAAATAGATCGATTTCAAAAAGGTCAAACCAAATTAATGATTGCAGGATTAAGAGCTGGAAATGTTGGAATTAATCTCACAAATGCAAAATATGTCATATTTGCAGAATTAGATTGGAGTCCTGCAATCCATCGTCAAGCTGAAGATAGATTACACAGAATAGGTCAAAAAAATACTGTCTTTGCATATTATCTTGTAGGAAAGGGAACGCTTGATGAACATGTGGCAGAAATTCTTGTTGATAAGAGCTATGAGATTGATACTATCCTGGACAAACAAGGTGAGTCATTTGAAAATAAAGAAAAAGCAAAGATGATTCTCGCCCAAATTCACGATAAGCTTGGAGCAAAATTATAACATCAATATTTTTTAGTCTAAAATTTTTAGAAGGAATATGGATTTTATGTTAGAAGAAGAAATGATTGATCTTTTAACATTTTGTATACAAAATCCTTCTTCTGATGAAATAGAATCAAAAAAATTTCGACTCAAACAAGTTGGAAAAGAAATTTTTGATGATGGGGGAGTTGATGCAATGGAGAATTTCTTTTTTGTAGTTGAGAATAGAATTGAAGGTGAAATTGAGAAATCTCCAAAACCTTTCCGTTCATTATGGAATGGACTCTCAGATGAATGGAATTATCCCTAGGAAAATTTCCTAAAAAAGATTATTTGATGTTCAGTTATGCTTTACCAATTCTGAACATCGAAATGCCACATGTTGGGCATGTACCTTTTGTTGCTGGTTTACCATTTTTCATGGTTACAGCTTGGGTACTATTCATTTCTCTTTTGTCTCTGCATTTTACGCAGTAACCTATTACCATACAATTTCAACTGATTTCTATTATTAGCAAAAACCTGTTAATTTTTTTCAACTCTTTTGGTTATTTTCTGACGTAAATTTTAGGAACAAATTCAATAGTTTACATTATATCTAATTCTTTGATAAATCTCTTATGAAAAACGTCTACTTTGTATTTTTGTTTCTGATTTTAATTTTTCCTGTCACAAATACATTTGCTGATGAATTGACTCTCAACATCGATAAGACAATTTATGAAAAATCTGATTTCATTTCTGTATGGGGATCTACTGAACTGAATTCTGTTTTTATCTCTGTAAAAGATCCTGATGGAAATAATGTTTGGAATGAGAGCCTAAATCCGGATGAAAAAAATAAATTTTCTACTTTAATCATTGCAGGAATTGGTGGTTGGCAGAAAAGTGGGAATTATTTACTGGTGGCAGAATCTGGCGATTCAATTTTATCTGTAAAATTTTTCTATGATTCTGGAGCACAGGTTAATCCTCCTTCTGCTATATCTGATTATTATATTACTCCTCAAGATCTTTATACAACATTTGCTATTGCAATAATTATAGTTGCAGGAATTTTTATTTATCTTGCAAGGCACATAATATTACGAAAGAAAACAAGCTACGATGATGTTATACTAGATTCTAAAAAAGATCGTGACTATGAAAAATATCACTCTGAATGGTCTGAGGAAGAAATTTTTGGGTCTCGAAAATCTCCTACTGAAGCAAAAGAATTTCGTGAAATGTACAATGATAATTCATTACCGAATTATTATCTTGTGTTGGGATTGACAAACGATTCATCCGCATTAGAAATTAAAAATCAATATCGAAAACTTGCAAAACAATACCATCCTGATAGAAATAAGGGTTCTTCAGAAGAAAAAATGGCTGAAATTAATAAGGCATATGAAATTTTATCTGATAAAAAACTCAAAACAGAATATGATAAATTTTGTAAATTATTGTGATTCTATGTTTACATCTTTTAGTGTTAAATAGAGAACAATTTTTGATGCATTTTGCATACTGTTTGTAAGATTTGTTTTGAGCAAGATTTTCTCTCCATTTTCAATATTTGCTTCCAAAATTATATCAAGAAAATCCTTATTTGGTCCAAGCATTGCTTTTGAGAGATACTTTGATACATTTGTATTCAAAATAGTTGCTTGTACCTTTAATTCCTTTAATTCTGCAAAATATACTCCTCCTCTTGTAGTTGGTTCCGTTATTGGGTTATCTGTTTGAAAAATCTCTATTTTATTTATTGTAAATGAGTTATTTTCAATTAAAATTTTAAAATCTAAACTATTTTTTTGTACTATTTTTTGCAGTTCTTTCATATTCATCAACTATTTTCAATAAATTAAAAAATATATGTCAATACAATTGTAATTATATATGGCAGAATCTATATCGAAAGACCAACTTAAACAAGAACAAGACCAATTTGTCATTATTGATGTTAGGGAGTCAGATGAGATTACAAATGGCGTAATTAATAACTCTCAAAACATGCCTCTAGGACTAGTTATACGAAATGCAAAAAAAGGTCAAATTGAAGACCTCAAAGAAAAGAAAATTTGTGTATATTGTGCATCTGGTTATCGTGGAAACATTGCAGCTGATGAATTAGTTAAGGCTGGATTTTCTGCAGTTAATCTTGAAGGCGGTTACATGGCATGGAATCAATAATTGAGTTCTAACACAATTAGAAAGGCAGAGAAACTTGTTCAAAATGGTGGAGTTGTAAAAATTGAAGATGATCTTTTTCAAGTAAAATCTTCAAGCGATCCCTCCAAATCATATTTTGTAACTTCTGACTCATGCGAATGTCCTGGATTCAAAAATTTCTATAAATTCCATCATGGAAAAGGTTTGAAAGCAAATTGTTCTCATTTAGAGGCAATTCGTATATTTCTAAAAGAAAATAAATAAAAAATACTGTTTCAATGAATCAGATTGTTTATAAACACCTATTCGATACTTCTACCAGTGATTAACTCAAAACACACACTGACAATTTTGGCAAGCTTAATGCTAGTCGCAGGTATGCCTTTGGCATTCGCTGATGGACACGGTGACGGCTTGACAATTGCAGCAGATGCAGTTGAGGGTTCAACAACAATCACCATCACAGGACACGCTACATCAAGTAACATTCCTGTAACAATCATGGTTCTTGCACCTAATGGAAACGTTGTTTCTATTGATCAACTCAACCCTGATTCTGATGGTTCATTCACTTCAACAATCGGCGTTGGTGGTCCAATGTGGAAACAAGATGGCGAGTATTCAATTACCGCACAACAAGGTTCTGCCTCAATGAACAAATCAACCGTTGTAGTAGAGATTGCTGACGGTGCAGTAGTTCCAGAATTTGGTACAATTGCATCTCTAGTACTTGTTGTTGCAATTTCTTCAATCGTAGTATTATCTGCAAAAGGCAGACTTAGTTTCACACCACGAATCTAAACTGTCCACTTTTCTTATTTTATATTTTTCTTCAATATTCATAAAATTTTTCTTAAACTTCTTAAGACGCTTCTTTTTTGTAGTTGTATAGTTGGATGTTGAAAAATTTCAAGATGATGTATACTCTATAACTGAACTCTTGTCAAAGCAATTATCGCCTGAACTAATTCCAAAATTAAACTTTGTCAGACAAAATTTAATTGAATATTATAAAAAAAATCTTGTAAAAATCAATCATTCTATTCTAGAATTAATCTGTGCATCTGAGATTATTTCTCATGGATTTTCTGTTGATGTTGAAAAATCGATATCTGATATACTAGTTTGTGATTTATTTGGAAAAAAAGTGGATAAGACATGTATAATTGAGATTGAGACTGGATTTACTCCTCCTGAACATGCATTAGACACTGTAGATTACTATGCAGCAAGAATTGTTAGTAAGATTGCACGGTATAGCAGACATTGTGGAAAATTTTCTCTTGCTACGCCTGTTGTGAATATATTGCCAATATCAAATATATTTTTACTTCCTCCAAAATTACGAAAATCTGAAGATGTAAAAAAACTGAAACTCTTATGTGACCGCTTTTATAAAAATCCACAAATTAAACTAGAGGATATACAAAATGCTCACATTCATTCTGTTTATCTAATAAACACAGACAAAGGTTTTGCTAAAGAATTGGATCCTGAAATATATCTTCAAATGACAAAACAATTGATGGACAAAAGTGAAATTGATCTTTAATTTTACAAATTTGATCCTTGCACCTCTTAATTTCTCATAAGGTTTAATACCTGATTACCTAGGATGATTGCCATATGACTAAATACAAATCCACATCTGAAGTGATGAAAATTATCAGTGACAAAGATAAGATCCGAAACTTTGGTGTCATTGCACATGTGGATCATGGTAAAACTACCATGAGTGACAGTCTTTTGGCACACTCCGGAATAATTTCTCCATCTACTGCAGGAAGTGCATTGGCAATGGACTCGATGAAAGCAGAACAAGAACGAGGAATTACAATTGTTCAGGCTAATGTTACATTACATTATCAAGAAGATGACAAGGATTATGTTATTAATATGATTGATACTCCTGGACATGTTGATTTTTCTGGTCGTGTAATTAGAAGTCTTAGGGCAATTGACGGTGCAGTTGTAGTTTGTGATGCAGTGGAAGGAATAATGACTCAGACTGAAACTGTAACCCGAATGTCACTTGAAGAAAGAGTAAGACCTGTTTTGTATATTAATAAAATCGATCGACTTATCAAAGAACTAAGATTAACTCCTGAAAAAATGCAAGAAACCCTTGCAAATGTTGTTTCAAATTTCAATGAATTAATTGATACCTATGCTGAAGATGAATACAAAGAAAAATGGAAAGTATCTATTCAAGATGGTAGTGTGACATTTGGTTCTGCAAAAGACAAATGGGCAATTAATGTTGATATTATGAAGAAAAAAGGGGTTACATTCAAGGATGTCATAGATGCATATTCTGATTCTGGTAAAGTTGAAGATTTGGTAGAAAAAGCACCACTAGCTGAAGGCGTACTTGGAATGGTAGTTAAACATCATCCTCCGCCACATATTGCACAAAAGTATAGAATCCCAAAAATTTGGAAAGGTGATTTGGAATCTGATACTGGTAAAGCACTTCTTGCCTGTGATGATAATGGTCCTACAATTATGATGTGTGTTAATATGACAATTGATCCTGCTGCTGGACCTGTAGCAATTGGAAGATTATTTTCTGGTAAAATCAAAGACGGTCAAACAATTAACATTATTGATACAAAACGTGAAGGACGTGTACAATCTGTAAACTTTTTCATGTCAAATGTAAGAGAACAAGTTGGTGAATTGGGTGCAGGAAATATTCCTGCATTGCTTGGCCTAACCGATGTTCGTGCAGGACAAACAATTTCTACAGTAAAAGGTATTCCTGTATTTGAAGCATCAAAATATGTCTCCGAACCTGTTGTGCAAATGGCGATTGAACCAAAACATCCAAAAGATTTACCAAAACTTGTAGAAGTTCTACGAAAATTAACAATTGAAGATCCAAACCTTGTAATCAAAATTGATGAAGAAAGTGGTGAAACCATTATGGCTGGAATGGGTGTGTTACATCTTGATGTTGCAGTTAATCTGATCAAAGACGCAAAAGTTGATATCGTAACTTCTGAACCATTAATCAATTATCGAGAAACAATCAATGGTGGTTGTGAACCTGTAATGGCAAAATCTCCAAATCGTCACAATAAAATTTTCATGAAGGTTGAACCATTAGAACCTGAAATCGCTGAAATGTGTAGAAATGGAACTCTCAGTGAAATGAAAGATAAAAAAGAAACTGCTCAAATATTACGTGAAAAAGGTTGGTCTCCAGATGTAGCAAAGAAAGTAATGAGATTCGATTCACGTGGAAACGTTATGATTAATGGAACAAAAGGTGTTCAATTTGTAGATGAATCTACTGATTCATTATTGTCAGGTTTTGATGAAGTGATGAGTGAAGGAGGTTTAACAAAAGAACAAGTAAGAAATTGTAAATTTACATTTACACACTTTGTCCCACATGAAGATACTGCTCATAGAGGTTTATCACAAATTGGTCCTGCATCAAGACGTGCATGTCTTGCTGCATTTTTATCCGCAGAACCTGTATTACTTGAACCAATGCTTGCAATTGAGGTCCGTGTCCCAACTGATCTAATTGGAAACGTTTCATCTGTACTTCAAGGAAAACGTGGTAAAGTTTTGGATATGCAACAAAAAGGAGCAACAAGTATTGTAATTGGAGAAGTTCCTGCCGTTGAAACGTTTGATATATCTGAAAAAATGCGTGGTCAAACAGCTGGTAAAGCAATGTGGAATACACACTTCAAAGCATGGACTGCCGTCCCAAAATCAATTGCTGCAACACTAACTGAAGATATTCGAAAGAGAAAAGGATTAAGTCCAAACCCTCCTGCACCAACTGAATTTATTGACAGAGACTAATGGTCAAAATTGAAACCTTTGATGCAAGTACTTTTTGGAATAAATCATATGCACACCAACGTGGAAAATTGTTAAAACGTGTTCAGGTTCCTGATGATCAAATTAAAATTCTGGTGAACAAACCATATCTTGAACTTCCTGCACCACTTCGTTATGAAATAGAAACAAGTGGAATTAAAAAAACAGATTTTGGTTAGATCTTATCGACCTTTACTCTTGTAGTCCCGTTATCTGTATTGGCATCACTTTCTTCAACTTTTGTTAGTTTTGGATTTGGAAAGGATGCTATTTTTGCTTCTTTTAGTTTTTTGCAAAGATTTCGAATTGTGACACTACTAATGTTTGCCGCTTTTGATATTTGAGTTTGTGAAACTTTTTCATTATTTGAGATTGCAGCCAAATAAACTACCGTAGCAGCCATTGCAACCGGATTTTTCCCGCTTGTAATCATTAATTCTTCAGCTTTGATTAAAAATTTTATTGCATCTCTTTTTGTTTTCTCAGACGCACCTACTTCTGTTGTAATTCTTGTTATGAAATTGACAGGATTGTATGTCTCAAGCGTCAAATCAAGATCTCGTACTAACATTCTGTAAATTCTATGTATGCTTGTCCTACGTAAATTTGTTGCATTTGCAACATCTTGTATTGTTCTCGGTGTATTTGTGAATCTACATGACGCATATACACATGCACTCAAAATCACTGGTATGCTTCTACCTCTTCCAATTTTTTTTGCCAGAGTTTTTCTGTAAATGTATGCAGCTTGTTCAACTGCTGCATCTGTAAGCGATAATTTTGCTTTTAGCCCTTCTAATAATGTGAATGCTTTTTGCATATTTCTATGTCCTGGTAAAGCTTTGCTATTTTTGTCCCACATTCGGAGACGATAAAACGTTCTTTTCATCTCTCCACTGAGATTTTTACCTGTTGCATCCTTGTCTGACTGCTGAATTACTGTAGACAATCCCATGTCATTAAATGCAAGTGTTGACTTTCTTCCTGTTCTAGACTTTGACAAATAGTCTTCTCCTGACTGTGAGGATGATTCAGGACCAAGTTCTGCTACATTCTCTGCTATAACTTCACCACATGTAGAACACATCACTTCTCCTGTACTACTATCGGAAACTAAGAGAACATCCTTTCCCTTACTATTTTTACAAATGTGATCACTAGATTCATAATCTTTGTTCACTGTCTTCTTAAGATGTTTTGAACTTATTAGGAATGGCTTCTAGTGTTAATTTTTTTCATTTGGCACTATTCTTCTGAATAATTTTGATGATGTAAATTCACCATAATGAATGACATCTCTTTTAGGAATTCATATTCTCCATTAGACCACGAGTACTTATTTGCATTATCCCAAAAATCATATTTTTTTTTAGATTCAAAATCTTCAGTTTGCATATTAAATCTTAGATTTTGATCTATAATACACAAATTGCCTCTTCTGATTGACAAAAATGCTCAAAAAAATTGATCCACCAATGCTGAAAATTGGTTTTAGACTACGTTTAGGTCAATGATATCTGAAAAGTATGACATTTACGCATATGTTTCCATTCTAAAACATGAAAGCAAGATTTGATGGAAAATGCAAAAGTTGTGGTGATGACATCCGAAAAGGTAAGGAAATCGCAAAAAATGCAGATGAAGTTTGGGTTCATAAACACTGTGTTGAAGAATTAGTGGATTTACCTTAAATCATATATCCACTGTTTTTTTATTTTTAATATGCTGATTAATCCTATAGATTTACTTCTATGGACATTTCGAAGAAATGAAAATGATGTTGTAAAATTATACGATGCATTATCGCCGATTATGGAAGTTTCTACTGGTGGAGATATGCTGAATTTTGGATATTGGGATAATTCCACCTTACATCCTATTGATGCTCAAAAACGGTTATCCTATATGATTGGTGAAATGGCTGAAATCTCTACTGCCAATGTAATTACTGATGTTGGAAGTGGAATTTTAGGCCCTGCAAAGATTTGGAGTTCTCAACATCCTTCATTACAAATATCTTCTGTAAATGTAAATTTCTCACAATTAGCATCAGTTGATTCTGGCAGCATCTCAAAACTAAATTCTACTGCAAGAATGCTTCCATTTTCAAATTCCTCGATAGATCGTGTAATTGCATTGGAATCTGCACAACATTTCAAACCTATAGGGGATTTTTTTTCTGAATCTAATCGTATCTTAAAAGATGATGGAATTCTTGTACTGGCTATTCCTACTGCAACTGATGATTCTAGTTTGAGTAATCTTGGCATATTGAAATTTACTTGGTCGTCAGAACATTATTCACAAAAAAATATCACAACTGAACTTTCTAAAAATGGATTTGAAATCATAGAATCAAATGATATTGGAAAAGATGTTTATTCGCCTCTTGCTGAATATTATATCAACAATCGTTCTGAATTACAAAAAAAAATTCTCTCTCGTTATTCTAAATATGTAGAAAAAATTCTTTTTGAATCTATGAAAAAAATGCAATCTGCATCTGAAAATAAATTGATCGGTTATTTGATGCTAAAATGTAAAAAATTAGCACTAGACTCACGCTAGTGCATAACTATTAAATATCATAATCGAGTATAATGTTCATGGGAGCATCATGTAAAGGAATATGCACACAGCACAAAGTAACAAAAGTTCCAAACTCACAGAAGTACCAATTTGGACTAAAACGTTGCAGTTGGTGTGAAGTATGGCTTGACACAGAAGAAATCCGTTGCTCATGTTGCAAAATGATTTTGAGAACCAAATCTCGAAATAAGAAAAGAGTCATACCTACCGAATCAACATCGTCTGTTGCCGCATAAAATGAATTCTGAAAATCATACTAAAGAGATTTCAAAAAAATCATCGACAAAACCCGTCGTCATAATTGGCGCCGGCGTCGGTGGTTTATCAATCGCAACTCTTTTGGTGAACGACGGCCACTCTGTTTCAGTTCATGAAAAATCTGAACGTGTAGGGGGACGAACCACTTCAATGAAATTCAAAAACCACATTTTAGATAATGGTTTTCATATAATGCCCTTTTACAAAAAATCTGCAATATATGAAATTCTAAAAGATGTCAAGATAGAATCCAGACTTAAACTTGCAATTGTTGATAAAATTGCATTTTATGACAATGGATTCCATACCTACCCCAAAGGAATTACAGATATTTTAAAAATGTCTTTGATTCCATTCAAGAGCCGAATATCATTATTGAAAATTCTTCTTCCTATGGCTTTTACTAGCATGGAAAAAGCAGAAAAATTAGATTCTGTTCCTTTAACAAATGTTACCTCTAAACTTGATTTTCATTCTAAACAATTTTTTGATGCTGTCTGTATGCTTGCCTTTGCAGATACTCCTGATCATATCTCTCTTGGTGAATTCGCAAGAACCATAATTCGTGCAAATCCATTCAAAGGTGGAACAAGCGAATTTGCATATCCTGACATGGGTGGATATGATAGAATTAGTGAGGTAATGGCAAATTATGTCAAAGAAAAAAATTCTCAAGTTAATCTGGGGTCTTCTATCAAAAAGGTGATTGTCAAAAATAGAAAGGTGACTGGCGTTGAACTATCTACTGGGGAAATAGTCCAAAGTGACTGTGTAATTATCTCATATCCTGCATACCATGCAATAAATCAATTATTTGACTCTGGAGTCTTTGATGATGATTTTATCAAAAAAACAAATCGACTTAATAAAACAACTTCTGTAGTTGAAGTTCATTTTGCATTATCAAAAAGACTGGATGAACGTCAGGTTGTTTTTCCAGTAGGTGAAAACTATGTCTCAAAAGGAATTTTCTTCATATCAAATATTACTCCATCAGTATCACCTAAAGGAGAACATCTCATCATAGTTGGCACTCCTGTAAAACCTGAAGAAACTGAGAATCCTACACGAATTAAAGAAATTGTTTCAAAAATGAAACAGGAGTTATCTGAAATTTATCCTGACTTTGATGATTCCTTATTATGGGATAGGCCTATGGCTTGGAAACTTGTAGAGGCTGTGGTAAAAGAACCAGGTTTAGTATGGAAAAATAAAATGCCACATTCTGTATCTCATGTAGATGGGTTATTTTTTGTAGGTGATTCTACTATTAGTTATGGTATTGGAACCGACTCTGCAGCACATAGTGCCGTCTTAGCACATCCATTAATAGAAAAACATCTTTCTTCACTTTGAGTGATCTTTTGCATAATTTGCAAATTCATCTAAGACCGTTTTCATACTACTTTCAATCTTACTTTTAGCAAACATTCCCAAAATTTTGAGTCCACCAGATAATACAAAATCAACTTCGATTGTAACCTTTGTCTGTTCTCCAACTTTTTCATATGTTTCATCAAAGACTGTACCTTTTGCTTGTCCATCCAGCATTTTGACAATATGTCTATCTGGTTTTTCTACAACATGCTCTGTAGTAACGTTAACCGTTTTTCCTAGGAATCTCAATGTCTCAAAAATTATTGTTTTATTGCCATTTTTTTCAACTATTTTTAATTCTAGAAAATATTCTGGAAGAATTTTTGTAAACTTTTCATAATCTGTACTGATTGCAAAGAATACGTCTCTATCAATGTCAACTAATTTTGTAAATGAAAATTTTGGCATATCTTTTTTGGTAATTTATTGAATTAAAGTCTAAAGATGGTGATGTTAGGCACTAGTTGACCAATTAGCACTTGCTTATATATTGTAATTGCGTCCAAAGTTTAATGAAAGTAATACTCGCGGGAATTGCAGGCGTTTTACTACTGACCTCTATGGTTGGCAGTGTTGATGCTGCTAATGTCCCTGATTGGGTAAAAAATAATGCAGGATGGTGGGCAGAAGGTCAAATTGACGACGCTGCATTTGTTTCTGGTGTTCAATATATGATTGAAAATGGAATAATCAATGTTCCATCAACTACCAGAAGTTCAGGTGCCTCTGATACTATTCCAGCTTGGGTAAAGAACAATGCAGGATGGTGGGCAGATGGTACACTAACTGAAAATGAGTTTGTCAATGCACTTCAATATTTGATAAAGATGGGTATCATGCAAGTTAGCGCAAGCGCTGTAAGTGATGACGGTGCATCAAAATCACAATATCAATCCACACCTAAAGAAACTACTAAATCACAATCCTCTGGCAACGCAGATCTTGATGAAATGTTAGCCGAATGTCAAGGCGGTGAAAACAAAAGAGAAATCCGTGAATGTGAGAAAGTAATCAAAGATGAATACAAATTAAAAACATACCAGAACAGTGGTGAGAAATTCCAACTTGGTAATGTTGCATACTATTATGTAGCAGATTTCAAGGAGGAAACTCGAAAGGGAGTTAAAGAATACAACAACATTGCATACACTGCAACAGGACAAGCTCTCTTAAACTTACAAATGATGGTTCAAAACACCGGTTCCTCAAATGAGACACTAATGTGTACTAGCCCATCCATATGTAACTACACTGTATGGGATGGAGGAAAAAAATGGGTAAACTCTGGTTCTGACTTTACATCTGGTAATGTCGTACTAAAACCGGGACAAGCCAAATTTGTTAATATCTTATGGGGACCTGCAATAGGTTATGGTAGTTATGAGAACTTTGAATATGATTCCGGCAAGGATTACTATTTACGAATTGCAGAACCATTTGGTAAATTGGATCTTCCATTGAATCTTATTGTTGTACCATAACAACTCTCTTTTTCTTATGATAAAAAATGTCTGATATAATTTGGGGAACTGTAACAAAAATTACTACAACAAACTCGTTTGAGATGAATGTTTCACATCAAAAGGATACAAATCAGGATAGCTATCAAGATGTGGAACAAATTCAGTTCACTGAAATTGATATTCCAAGTATTCCTGTAGATGAAAACTCTAGAAATATACCTCAAATTGAAGAAAGTCTCAATAATAAATTTGTAAAATGTGAAATTTCAGGCAGGAATTCTGAGAATAAACTAGTATGCATAGTCTCGCATTCGGGCGCCGGCGGATACTGATGTGGACTCCACAAATTTTAGATGAAACATCATCGTACGATGATTTGATTACTGGAAAAATTCCTGCTTTAATAATTCCCGAGGTTTTATCAAAATTTGATTGTGTTTCGTTGTCTAGAAAAATATTGAAAATATCTCAAAGAAATTCTTCTTCAACAAAATTTGGCACATCCCTAAGTTCACACATATATGAAAAACAAAAATACTTTTCAAAATCACAAAAATCAAATAAAATTTTAAAAAACTTGTTCACAGAAAATATTTCACCTGTAACTCTTATGCAACAAAAAATATCAAAATTATTTGGAAAAAAAATCTACACTGCAACTGAAAATGGGAATGTTTACTCTGATGCTGTAATACGAATACATGAGAGTGAGGATTCTGTACATCTGCATCGTGATAACTCTAATTTTGAAATGAGTGAATATAATGTAAGTCAGATGAAAAATCAATTATCTGCTATTCTATATGTTCAATCTCCTGTTGAGGGCGGAGAACTAACAATTTTTCATAAAATGTGGTCTAAAAAAGATGAAATGATGCGGGTACCTGAATTTGGCTATTCTTCAGATCTGATTAAAGGTATTTGCCAAACAAAAATAAAACCTATTGCTGGAAATATGGTTATTTTAAATCCAAAATTTTATCATCAAATTGAATCTATATCTGGATTAAAACCTCGTATAACGTTTGGTTTCTTTTTTGGCGAATCATCAAAAGATTGTTTTTATTCTTGGACTTGATTATTTAACAAATATTTCCATAGTATCAAACTTGTGTTGACTGTTTGTAATATCAAAAAATATTATGTCAGAATCTATTTCTATCCATTTTGACTGTCCTTTGAATTTTACGTGGTCCTGCACGTATACTCCTGCGGGTCCTGATAATCTCGCTAGTATTTCATTATCGGTGATACCAATTACTGGAAATGGAAGTTTGATAATCTTTTCATTATTTTCTGCGTGAATTTTGATAGGATACACTTTTTCGTGAAATACAGCTTTACCTTGTAAACTGTCTCCGTTTGCATTTAGATATTTTATTTTTAATTTGAATGGTAGTTTTAGCTCCACGCAGACATTATTCGAAACTATGTATTTAACAAACGTAAAAAAATTCCTTGTTAGCACTAGTATTCATGCCTAGATTTGACTATGTGAAATTAGTATTCATGCGTTAAATCTTCAAACATTGATAGGTAATCATGCAGAAAATTATCTTTATTGGATTGTTTTGTTTGTTGATGCTTCCAGCATCTGCATTTGGTCACAAATTAATTCCTACAGATGGAACGAATACTGATTATGAATCTGCATTGGAAATTCCAGATCCTGTAATTTCTTGGGCAATGTACGAAGAATTGGAAGGGAATGCATTGTTTTACAAATTTGATGCAAAAAAAGATGACAGACTTTTCAGTAGTATTGTTATCCCAAAGCTAGATAATTTAGAAAATTTTACTCCTTCGCTTGTATTGATAGGACCTTCAACATTTCTTGACCTGGTGGATGAGCTAAAGGTACTAGATGCTGACAAAAATTTTAATTATCCTATTCCAGAAGGTTACGATGCATATGTTTTTGATTATAACGGTTCTATACCTTCAACAGAATTCTATGAACCATTTGGTCAAATCACATATTGGGAACGTCAAGAAATTGATCTTGAGATAGAAGCGCCCGGTACATATTACATGGCAGTGTTTGATAAAACAGGTTCCTTTGGAAAACTGGCTCTTGCTATAGGATATGTGGAGGATTTCTCTGGAAATGATTTTGTAACTGTATTGCCAAATGCATGGATTGAATCAAGATATTTTTCTGAAGATTTTACACCTCTTGTAATATTTGTTGGAATTATATCTGGGATCTTTGTTCTAATTGGTTTTGCAATATATAGAAAAATTAAACGAAAATAAATATTATCTAGGGAATATTCTTCTAATCAGTGGAAAATAAATTCCAAAAAATGTTGGAACAAGCATCTGACCTTGCTGATGATCAGGAATATGAAGAAGCCATTCTTCTTTATGATAAAGTTCTCCATTCTGATCCAAAAAATATTTCTGCATTATTAGATAAGGCTGCTACATTACAGAGAATAGGAAAAAATTCACAATCTTTTCAAATTTATAATTCTGTTTTAAAGGAGGAACCAAAAAACTTGGATGCCTTAATTGGAAAAGGCACTTTATTGCACGCAAAATTAAAATTTTCTGATGCTATTGAATGCTATGATACTGCTTTGAAGATTAAACCCCGTTTTGCAATGGCACTTGCATGCAAGGGACTGTCATTAGGTGAAATTGGTGAACTTGATTATGCTCTAACCTGCTTCAAAAAAGCTCTCACAATAGACAAAGACTATGATCTAGCAAATATGGGCAAACAAAAAGCTCTGGAATTATTAAAATCACAGAAATCTAAAAAATAGATACGTCGCCAGGAGCTGGTCCTTTCTTACCTTCGTTTTCATGGTATTCGAAAAAATCCTTATGTTTTGATTCTTGATGTTTTCGCAGATTTTCATAGTCATCAAATGTATCATGACACAAAAAACACTTTGGTTTATCTTCGTCTACTAACGGTAATACCATACTAAAATTTGGTTTGCATTGTTTTATATTTTCACTGTTACTAAATTATTCATGTTAGAAGAGTTAGTTGGAAGTTCAACCGCAATTGAGCGTGCAATAAATGGTGAAGAATTGTCATTTGATGATGGCATGGAAATACTAAAAGATGATAATATTCATGTTATCGGGGCAGCTGCTGATATTGTCAGAAAAAAACTAGTTGGAGATACCGTATCATTTGCAGCATCTTATTACATGAATTACACAAATCTATGTGCTGCAAGCTGTCAGATGTGTGCATTTTATCGTAAAGGTGGAGAAGACGATGCTTACACGCTAACCCCTGATCAAATAGAAAAACGAGTTGGAGCTGCAAAAGACTTGGGTGCGACCGAAGTTCATATTGTAGGCGGATTTCATCCTGATTTACAACTTGATTATTATGAACAGATGATGTCTGCAATAAAACAAAGACATCCGGATATGACTATCAAGGCATTTACTGCAGCAGAAATTTTTTATCTATCAAAATTAACAAAAAATTCCATAACTGAAATTTTATCTAGATTAAAAGCTGCAGGACTTGATTCAATGCCTGGTGGAGGGGCTGAACTATTTCATCCTGATGTTAGATCAAAAATAATTCGAGGAAAGTGTACTGGTCAAGAATGGCTTGATACAATTGAGACTGCACATAATCTTGGAATTAAAAGCAATGTTACAATGCTTTATGGTCATATAGAAAAACCAGAACATATTGTTGATCATCTAATAAAGATTAGAGAGTTACAAAAAAAAACTAATGGGTTCATTACATTAATCCCGTTAAAATTTAGTCTTGACAATACTGAACTTGAAAAAGAACATCAAGTCACACATGAAGCATCTTCAATTTATGACCTGAAAATTATTGCATTATCCAGGTTAATGCTTGCACAAACTCTTAACAATATTTCTGTATATTGGGTTGCTTACGGAACAAAACTTGCACAAGTAGCATTGTCTTATGGTGGAAATGATTTGGTAGGCACCGCATTTTCTGAAGAAATTTATCGTGCTGCTGGCAAGCCTACTAATTCTTCATTATTGGAATTGGCAACTTTAGCTAAAGAGATTGGACGAAAACCTATTCAACGAAATACATTCTTTGAAACTCTTCAAACCTTTACTTAGTTGCGGGCTTTTTTTCAGTTTTCTTTGCACCGCCCTTTCTTTTCCTACGTGCTCCAAAACTGATCAAAATTAGTAAAAATCCAACTCCAACCAAAATCCCTGCAAGTGTTTTAAAATCCTCATTCTCTCTTTCATTCACCATAAACTCATACTTTTCTTCCTCAGTCATTCCTTCTCGACCGATTGGCGTCATGTCAGCTAGAACACCTGAAAGTATCATTCCAACTACAATCATTGAAACGCCTCCTGCTAAAATTTTCTTATCCACTAACATTACATAATTTAGGAAATCTAGATTTAATTAACAATTCGCCAGAATTCTCATATGGCCCAACTTCCAAACTTTACAAGCAAGGTTTTCTTGGCTCCTATGGCTGGAGTTAGTGATCCTGCGTTACGTATAATGTGTAAAAAAATGGGTGCGGGTCTTGTCGTAACTGAACTTACAAGTGTTAATGCAATAGTTGCAAAACATGAGCAACTAGAATCTCAATCAAAAAACATAACTGAATTTATTGAATTTTCTGAAAAAGAACGCCCATTATCTGTACAACTTTTTGGTTCTGACATCACTGCTCTAGAAAAGGCAGCAAAGATTGTAGAACCCCATTTTGATATGATTGATTATAACATGGGGTGTCCTGCACCACACATTACAAAACAAATGGCAGGTGGTGCATTATTGCAAAATGCTGATCTTACAAGAGAAATATTTCGCACATTAGTTAACACTGTTAAAAAACCAATTTCACTAAAAATGAGAATTGGTGTTTCAGAAGAAAACAAATCTTTATTCTTAAACATTTCAAAAATCGCTGAACAGGAAGGTATTCAGATGATTACATTACATCCTCGAACCGTATCTCAAGGATATTCTGGACATGCTGACTGGGATATGATTAAAAAACTAAAAGAAAATTCGTCTGTCCCAATTGTTGGAAATGGAGATATTACATCTCCTGAAATTGCAAAAAAGGTTCTCGATTATACTGGTTGTGACTATATCATGATAGGAAGAGGTGCAATGGGAAATCCGTTCATCTTTGAGCAGATTAAAGATTATCTGAAATGTGGTTCATACAAACAGTATAATTTAACAGACAGATTGGGAGCCTTTCTTACCTATATGGAACTTACATCAAAATACAATATTCGTTTTGCCAACATAAAACAACAAGCAATTCGTTTTACAAAAGGAACAGTTGGAGGTTCACAATTACGAAATAGACTAAGCACCGCAAAAAATACCGAAGAATTAAAGGAATTACTTGTCCAAAAAGTGACTGTCTGATCACTTGTACAAATCAAATTCTGGACTTCTTTGCTGACTTTTTACCTCTGACATTACTGCCTTAACCACTTCATTGTGATTGTAAGTCAAGTGTCTGAGGAATTTTGCTGATACATCTGCTCTTGTCTCATCATCTGCAAAAAGCATCTCTTCAGATGATAATTCAGTCATCATCTCTTTGCATTCAACACAGGGTTCAAAATCCAAGAAAAGCTTCATGCATAATTTTCCTCTCTGGATAATAAATACTAGATGTTGACTTGATAGGCTCAGAATTATAGTTCTTCGTCATCGATGAAAAGTCCAGAGTAATCATATGTTGAATCATTATTTTGGTTTGTTTTCATGCATAGTCTAAGTGAATTTTGAATATAAGCAGCACGAACAATTCATCCATATCTATGGTTCATGTTTTTATGATTAGTTGTAATTCCTATTGAATATTATATCTAGAAAAAATCTCTTTCAAAAACTCTTTATTAGAAATGGCATATCCTATATCTGAAGTAAGTTTAGTTTTCCTATTTAGTATCTCTCTCTCCACAATGTTCTTTTTTTGTAATTTTTTTAAGATTACTGATACTGTAGAAGAAGATTTTTTGATTGTTTTGGAAATCTCATCAGCTAATAATGGGGATTTTGATTTTAATAGTAAATTTATGATCATGAAATTTGTATTATTACGAAGAATTGCAATAGTTTCCTTATCTTTTTGTTCTACGTTTGTAAGAAAATATTTTGGACGAGACTTACCATATTTTTCTATTTTCTTGGTATCCATTAATTGAATTAAATAATGTGTAACCACTCCGTTACTCAGGTCTGTATGGCGCACGATTTCATTATAAGATATACCTGGATTTTCTTGGACTGCTTTAAGAATTAATTCTCTCCTCACGCATCACACAATATCTGTTTCTAAATAATTCAAAATAGTTTATTTGAAAAATGTACTAGTTTGAAGCCTAATTTTTCTATTGAGTATATATTCAAAAATTGAAGAAATTTTTTATGAAATCATTACTAGTTTTGTTTACATTTGCCCTTGTCTTTACTGTCAGTCTTACTCCTGCAGCCATGGGTGCACCTGATTATCCTCCCAAACCATCTGATTCTGAAGATACTAATCCTGGAAAAAATCCTGTGGATGAAATAAAAAAGAATACCAAGGATTATTCTTTTTACGGAAATGCGGCATATAATGCTAGAACTCCATATGAAAATTATAATGGAGGTACCAATGGTACCGCTGAAGGAGAATCTGTTAAGATGTGGTTTTGTGGAAATAATCCTTTTGGCAGCACATCTCAAGGTGCAGGTGCATACAACTATCAATTTGATGGAAGAAATTCCTTTAATGCTACAGCCCCTGGTTTAATGGACCAAAACGAGCTACGACAATCCGTCATTCAAAAATGTATGAAATCTGAAAAATATATTGACTGGCATACCACTGATACCGTTTACGTCGTAATCTTTGCACCTGGCTATAATGAAGATCCATTAAAAACTGATTACATTGGAAATAAACAATATAATGAAATTTTTTGTACATCTGATGTAAGTCCAACTGTTGGAATGTGGAAAAATGAAGGTGGAAGAGAAGGTGCAGCATGGGGATACCAATCTTGGATTGCAGACAATGGTGGCTCTGCATTTCACAGTCAAGTTTATTCACCTTTTAAAAAATACGGTACATCCTCAACTGAAAAAGGTTCTCAAGATTTTAGAGCAGACAGATCAAATTGGGATAATGACTTTTATCCCGGATACATGAAATGGTGGTCGAATGCTGACAACGCAGGACTAGCTGCTGTAAAAGGAGTAAAAGAAATCGGTACTGATTCTGGTGTATTTGCTGGAAGTGTATCTCTTGTTGGAATCAAACGTTTCATAGCACTCCCAGAAAAATATTCATTTGGTGTACTAAACACTGATTATAACAAACAATTCACATCCGGAAGTGACCGTTCTTTAACCACTGCAATTGGAAGTAAAATCTGTAGTGTGCAAACTGATAGAACTGGTGGTTTTACAATTACTTGGGAATATTCTGAGGACAAGTATGTTAGCAAAACTGCATATTACACAATGAAAGAAGGTGAGATAAAATTTGGTGATGATATTGTTACAATGGATCAACAGGTTTCTGTAGTTTTATCCGACAGAGATGTCTCCAGTCGTCCATGGGATTCAACTCCAATAGAAGTCCGTGTCTGGTCTGATTCTGATAAAGGTGGAGTTCAGTTAGAGCTTAGACATGAGCGTGATTGGTGGGTAATGCAAGCCAATGACCAAACTTTCTATGGAACATTGCATTTGACATCTGATCAAGAATCCCTTGATCAAGCTACATCTGGAAAAGGTGGAATTCGTTGTTACATGGGCGAATGCTATGAAAGAGGAAGTGCACGTCTTCATGCACAACCTGGTGATCATATCTACGTTCATTACAAAGATTACACATTACCAAAACCATATGGTATAGATGGCTGTACCATGGATTCTGCTGATTTCACAATTGACACCGAACCAAACCTTTGTGATCATCTTGATATCTATAATTTTGCTAAAGTAAAAGAAGCAACCCCATTATCTGAATTAGCACTTACAAAAGTTAACATAAATACATTTGAAAAATCATATGTCGATGAAATAAATGATCTCAATGATGATATACTTGCTAACAAACGTCTATTGAAATTAGAAGAAGCACGTATTGAAAAACTAGGATTTGAATCAACTAGAGAAAATATGGTTGAACATTCATTGAAATACGAAGGATTAGTTGAAAAGATAAATGATCTTGAAAAAGAAGCCGTTGAAGTAAAAGAAAATTTGAGGAACTATAATTCTTCAGATTCTTCCAAAAGATTCACTGAAGGTTCGCATGTTTACATTACTGGAACATTTACGAGTAATGTTTATGCACCAAATCAATTTGTTTTCGCAGCTCAAACAGAACATGTAGAAACTGGCCAAATTGAATATGTTGAAATGTCCACAAAACAAAACATTACAAAGAAAAAAGCACATGATGTTGAATTGAGATGGACTCCTCAATCTTCTGGTGAATATATTTTGAAATTATATGTACTTGATGGGTCTACCATGGGTGCAGTACTAAAAAATCCTATAATAAATCACATCTACGTTGAACCTGCAAATAATTCATTAGCTTCTATGTCCTTTACATCAAAAAATTGAATGAATTGATTTGAATTCCAGACGTATTCTTCTATGTGGTATTTCAGTTCTTTTTTCAATCTTAATCTTCTCTGGAAACATTCCTACATCTTTATCTGAATCTGATGTTAGAACTGTAACGATCTTTGTAGAACCTCCAAAAAACAATGAACCGCCACTAGAAGATAATTCATCAAAAAATGATGAAAAACCTAATCCTCAACAATCTCCATCACTTCCTCAGGAATTACCAACTACATTTGTAACTGGAAATGATTACGCATTAAACAGTGATCATATCTTAATTTCTTCTCAATCAGGAATTGCATTAAATAATTTATTGATTGAACAAATCCAAGAATGGGAAAATGATGCTAATCATACAGATGACTTCTGGTCTAGAACTGATCAACTAATAATGGGAAACTTTGGAGTAGTTAATGCACTACATGACCCATTAACTGAAAATAATTATCATATGGACGGAATAAAATATTCTGAAAATATTAACTCAAACTTGGATTATTATGTGCAAGAACGCGGATATGACATAAACAATCTTGAAAGTGTTCCAAATCATATGGTTACTCCACAAAAATATGACCTGTCAAGAGCCATAAGTAAACAATGGGAAAATCCATTGGCAAATAATTTGGAGGTTCAACATGTTCGTGATCTTCGTGATATTGCACCAAATGCAATGGATTTTACTCCTGAACAAGAGATGCAAATGTTTAGAGAATCAGTTAAAACCACTTCTTTTCAAGTAGTTGGCTCATTAATGCCAAAAATAATTGTAGATGAATCAATGTTTTTGCCTGAATCTGATTCTCAGACAACCAAGAATAATCTAGAAAATTCACTTATCAATAATGAAGATGATTCTCTTGTAACAGGAACAACCGAATTAAAACAAAAACTACAAGAAAATACACAAGAAAATATATTTCAACAAACTGCTCACATAAAAGATACAATAACAGCTTCCAGTTTAGATCCAAACTATGCTACACAAATACAACAAGAATTACCATTATTTGAAATCTTAATCTCAATACTTTTGTCTGTTACACATATTTCTATACTATATCATCTAAACAAGTACGGAAAATCTGTTAAACAAACTCCTTTACTAACAATAAATGAAAAATATGACTATCTATTTGATGTTGAATCACTTCTTCATGAAGCAAATTCGTTATACAAAAACTCGCATATAAAAGATGCATATGAAAAGCTTAGTCAGTCTATTAGAGTCTTTTATTCAAACAAGCTAAACTTGGAAAAAGAAATTGTAACTTCTGACCTTATTCCTCTGATGAAAAATTTTGAAGATTCTGAAAAATCATTAATTAAAAAAAGTCTTCATCTATCTGATATGATTGAATTTGCAAAACATTCTGACAATAATTCTGAATTTAATCAAATTATTAAACAATTTTCTAATATAGTTAAAAAAGAAAAAATCTAACTAATTTTTTGATTAATTATGAAAAAATTAATCTATACAATTTTCTTTGTATTTGTTTCTACCACCTTATTTACAAACATTGTATATGCTGAAGATGAAAATACTGAACCAGAAATTGTAGTACCTAATGTAGTTATTGACTTTGATGATGACAAGTATTGGTATGGATTGGAATCTGGCAATACATCATATTGGAAAATTGAAGATGGGGTTGGAAAATTCTCTCTCACTCCTGGAACACTTTCCCCTGGAGAAAGACAGCTAGAATCTGCATCAGTTGATCTAGAAAAACTTCTAGGAGAAAAAATTGGTGAAGATTGGGTATTAAGATATAAAATAACATTTGATGAGTTTGAACAAGGAAGTGATTCTTCTTGGTCACAACTTTTGATTGGTTTGTTCTCAAAACCAAGTTCAGGAACTCGTTCAGACATCACACATGGTGATGCAACCCAGTGGGGTTTGGGTACAGGGTTCATGACTGGTGTAGATATGACTCGTACCATGTTAATGTATGATTTGGGATTCTATCTGCAATGGCATTCAGAACCTAACAAGGGTGAATTTGAAAGTGAAAAAACACTTGCTGGAGATAACAAAACTCTTTGGGTTGAATATAGAAAGATGAAAAATTTTCTAACTGTTAGTATCTTTGACAATGAAAGTTTTGAACGAGAAACACTAATTGAAAGACAATATACTGAAGGATGGGCAAATGTAGATGAATTACGTTACCTTAGAATTTTCCCTATAATTGAAACAAACACTTCTGATGGAATAATTACTGGTACGATAGATAACATTGAATTTTATAACAACAAACGATGGGTCATCAAAAATTTTGATGAAGAAGAACTTGAGAAAATGAAAACATTTGAAGAACGTTTACACGAATTATTTGATAAACAAAACAAACTTAATGTTGATGCAGAAAAAAAACGTCTAGAACAACTTAAAAGAGAAAAAATTCCTAATTGGCTGAAATTCCCTGCAGGTCTATGGACTGATTCCACTTTAACTGATAAGGAATTTTATCAAATCATTGAATATCTTATCAAAGATGATGTTCTTGCAATTCCTTTATCTGATTATTCATCATTTGATGGTACATTCAAACCACAAACAATCAAAATACCTACAGATCCTGAATGTATGATATGTGTTGAAACTGAATTGATAACATTACGTTGGGAACTACCTGATGATCTAAAACTCAAAGGATCGAATTCACAAATTTTTGTACTAAGTCCTGATCAAAAAACTACCAGATTAATAACTGCAAGCCTTGATTATATGACGTATGAAATCACAAGCGAATTCCTTCCTGGAATTTACAAAATTGATGTCATTTACGCAAATGAAAAATTTCAAGCACCCTCATTACTTCTAACTAATGATGTTATACCAAAATTACCATTCTGGATAAAACAAGATACTAAAGATTGGGTAGATGAAAAAGTGAGTACTGAAAAATTCAAAGACATATTACAATTTTTATTAAAACAAAAATTCATTGATATTGAACCCTCTAATTACATCACACCAGAATTCATACCTTCTCCAACTGATAAACAAATTCTACTAACTTATTTCCCAACTGACTTAGAAATAAAAGAATTTTCACCACATACTTGGAAATATTTTGATAGTCATACTAGAGGAATCTTTCAATATAGGGCTGCAGAATCATTATCGATACAAACGTCTGTTGGAAAAATTTTGTATGATAATTCCCGCCACTATGATCCGATCTACAACGAAAATCAAGTTCCTTACATTCTGATGGAATTATATAAGTACGAATCAAATGAGGATGCACGTACATTCGTTGATCAATATCCACGTATCTACAATGCATTTTTTGAACAATCAGATATGAGTGGAACTTCAGATGAAACTGGTGACTGCATGTACAACAATGAAAAAAATTTCACTAGCGCTAGTCAAGATGAGATACACATGATAATTTGCATTTATGATGATCTGGCAATATTAATTACTGTATACGAAGATTATACGAGCGTTGATTCGTCTTTAGTTTTTCATGTTGCAGATTCATTTTTTGAAAAAATACATAATGAGTCTGTACTTAAATTAGAAGAAATACTAAAACAAAATTTCTTTGAGACAATTCCTGAAACACAAAATGAGAGTTCAAGGCAACAATCTTCACAATCCGAACAACCAAGACCTCCTGATCAAATAGATCCTGAATTATCTGGATCTAAAGTTGGAATACAAAATTTCTCTTGTATAAAAGATGATTTTGGGTTTGTTGAGATTTTTGGAGAATTCTCAAACGATGAAAAATTCTATGAACGTATAGTGTTTAGTGTAATTCTAAAATCATACGATGGAACTAAATTGGCTCAAGGTGATTCTGAAATACTAAATGTTCATCCATATGAAATTCGAAAGTTTGATGGATACGTTGCATTGGATGAGCCTTTTTACGAGTGTAATGCCATAATAAATTGGGACAAATCTGATTAGTTTATTCTAAACTTGTACTAATACGTTAATCAAATTATCTGGTCGTTTATAATATTAGACAAGAAGAAAATTTTCATGCAAATACGAAAGTATGCAATACTCGGTTTATTCGCAGCAATTTTACTTTCTGTTCCTAGCTCAGATCTTGCTAATGCAGAATCTATACCAAGTTGGATTAAAACTAATGCAGCATGGTGGGGAGAAGGAAAAATTGATCAGCAATCGTTTATCCAAGGAATTGAATTCTTGGTAAATGTAGGAATTATCTCAGTTCCTCCACAACAAGTTTCTAGTGAAAGTTCAGAGTCTGTTCCAGACTGGATTAAAAACACTGCAACATGGTGGGCAACTGACGCAATCTCTGATGCAGAATTTTTGAAAGCAGTAGAGTTTCTAGTTGCAGAAAGTATAATTTCTGTCCAAGTTGATGCACTAAAAGAAACAATGCCAAGTCCTTTGAATGGTGAGACTTTCATCTTAGCAAAATCTCCTGAAGGAACAAACTTTGATTCTGTTGAATTAGACTATTATGACGAAGATGATTACGAATTCGCAAAAAGATCTGGTGACGGAATGGCATATCCTAGTGTAGTAATTGATGAACCACGAAGTGCAGTACATGTTACATATGCTGACACTGTAAATGGTGTAACTAACATTTACTTTACATCAACTTCTGATAATGGAAATTCTTGGAGTACTCCAACGATTGTAAATGAACCTGATATAGCAAGTCGACCTCACATGGCCGGCGGTGCAATTTTGCAAGTAGGACCTAATGGTGAAATTTATGCATTGTATGGTCACTCCATCAAAGACAAGAAAGTTATGGATGAAGGATTTGGACATGGTTATACATACACAATCCTTGCCCGTTCTGATGATGGTGGTCAAACATGGCCTGTACATACAATCATTGGTGATCCAAATACACACTATCATGATGCAGCAAACGGAATGATGCACTCAAAAACATTTGAAAGTATTTCTGTTCGTGAAGATGGAAGAGTCTATGTCGCATGGCTAGACTCTAAAGGAAAACAAAATGATGCATACATACCTGGTCAGGTACGTATGGCACACTCTGACAATGGCGGAGAATTATTCTCAAAATCTGTCGTTGTAAAAAACAAAGTTTGCCCATGCTGTGCAACTGATATCTGTTCAAAAACAACTGGTGAAACATTTGTTCAATACAGAAATATAATTGGAAACTATGGTGAACCAAATTATCGTGATATTGTTGTCTCAAAATCGGATGATCACGGAATGATCTGGCAACCTCCAACTCTTGTTGGTGATGATGGATACGAGACAAATGGATGCGCACACACAGTTTCATCAATGGCATTAGATAGTAATGGCTACTTGCATGCAGCATGGTATACTGGTGGTCGTTCTGACGCAGAAGGACCTGGTCTTTACTATGCAGTAAGCAAAGATGATGCTGAAACCTGGTCTTATCCAACCAAAGTATTCGGTGAAACATTCTTCCCTCCAGCACACATCAAAATCACTATTGGCTTAGATGATGTCCCGCGACTAGCTTGGGCTGATAGAACTGTAACTGGCGGTGAAGTATACACTGCCGCAATTGATCCAAAAACCAATGCACTTCAAGGATTGCAAAAAGTTGGTACTGGTGATAATGCTTGGATTAGTTCATTAGGTGGAATTACCGCAATGACTTGGAATAGCTCTAGTGTCTGGGTTGATACTGATAACTTAGACGAAGATGGGGTCTACGAAGAGTGGAAAGATGGTATGTACACTGGCGGCAACGTTAAGGACAAACAGACTAAAGGTGAAATCTTTGTTAGAATCTGGGATGACCGTCTCTAGGAAAATCCTTTTTCTCACTTTTTCTATTATACTATTCACGTCTAGTGTAAGCACAGTTTATGCACAAGAATCTTCAAAAACATATCCCAACTTTTACGCATTTGATTATGATGGCGATGTAATGCGAATCTCTGATCTTGAAAGTCAGGTTGTTTTGTTGAATGTTTGGGCAACATGGTGTTTTGAATGTCTAGAAGAAATGCCGTATCTCAATGAATTAAATAAAGAATATTCTCCAATGGGTCTTAAAACAATCAGTCTTAGTATAGACACACATTCACCAGATTTTGTAAAATCCTTTTCTGATGATATGGATATGACAACTGAGATGTGGTATGATCCACAAAATAATGCATCACGTGAATTTAGAATGATGGGTCCACCAATCACTTTGCTTCTCAACGGAAATGGAGAATTAATTCATGAATGGAAAGGTCCAATTTTTGAAGGTACTGATGTAGAACTGAGAATTGAAAGTGCATTAGGTATAACATCTACAGAAGAATCACAACAACAAATTGAAGAATTTGAATTATCACAAATGGATCAAATCAGTATTGGTGTAGCCTTTGCTGCAGGTTTGCTGAGTTTTCTATCTCCTTGTGTTTTACCATTAATCCCTGCATATGCCACATTTATCACCGGAATGAGTCTAAAGGATTTATCAAATATACAAAGTTCTGGTGGAAAACAACTTTCAAGAAGCGATGAAATAACAGAATCTGCTGATGGTCATGAAGAAATTATCGGTCAAACTAGTTCAAAATTTAGAATACAAACAATGGTTTTATCAAAAGGATTACTATTTGTTTTAGGATTCTCAATAATCTTTGTAATCTTAGGTTCTGCTGTATCTTATGCAGGTACAATGTTTGATGAAGCCTCTTTATGGATTGAAAGAATTGGTGGAATAGTTCTAATCGCTTTTGGACTACATTTGATTGGAATTTTAAAATTAAATAAATTGAACATGCAAAAATCTATCAATTTCCAAAATCGTTCTACAAAAAATATTGGATCATTATTTGTAGGAATGGCATTCGGTGCAGGTTGGACTCCTTGTATTGGTCCCATACTTGCTGGAATTCTAACAATGGCTGCTGCAAGTTCAAGCTGGGAGGCTGGTACTTCTCTTCTCATTGCATATTCTGCAGGTCTTGCAATTCCCTTTATCCTCTCTGCATTGGCAATAGACCGCTTCATGTCCTTCTTTAAGAGAATAAAGCGTTGGATTGGTTGGATTGAAAGAGGTAGTGGAATTTTACTAATTGGAATTGGTGGTCTATTACTTACAGGTTCATTGTCTGCTCTTGCATCTTACTTTCCAAATACAGAGATTAATTTGGATTCACTTTTGCATCCAATGTCCACAATAAAGCATTCTTAGTTATAACACATATTTTGTAATTTAATTGATTGTGATTTTTCAATACTCTCGAGCTGTAATCTCTTGATATCATCTACTCCCAGAATCCTGTTCATCAATTCGTATTTTTGATCTTTAAATTCTTCTTCACTAATTCCATTGAAAAATTCAATTTTCCCTGTCATCATTGAATTTTGCATACTTTCTTTGGGAATTCCATAAAAGATGTATGCTACAAATTTTCCTTCGTCTAATTTGTCTACTGGAATTGAAAATACAAATGAATCATCCTGAAGAATATGAACTCCATCTGTCATCACCATACCATAATCCGTTGGAAAGGGATTTTCTTGATATACCCACATTATGGCTGGATAACCTTTTGAAATTCCTAGATTCACGGCTTTACCATCCTCAAAATTCACATTACCTGAAATTAAAATATCATTTGAATCTTCTAACTGATTATTAATTTCTACAATCTCGTTAAGTGTTATGGTTTCATTACATGAAAAAAGATGTTTAAACGATTCAGGAATTTCACGTTCTTCGGCTAAACTTATTCCTGTTAGCGCAGGGATTATTCCAAGAGAAATAATCAACAATAGGATAAATGATCGATAAAACACATTTTTTCTTTCCATCACACAAAAAGAGATTTTTGAAGATATAAGCTAGTGAAATCTCTTCGTCTAGTGCCAAGTCAATGGATTTACACTATTCTAATATTCATGACATGGTTTTTTACAAAATACTTGTTAAACATACAAAATCCTACTTGGTTTTTCATTGGAATAATTCTATTAATTTTAGGTTCGTTTATTGTTATTTTTGATTATCCACAAATCCAGTATTTTGAAAATATGGACTTTGAGATGTATGCAACACTGGAATCTGAACAAAAAGATATTCACAATCGATTGATAATTGAATTTTCAGTTGGAATTGTTATTCTACTAGCGGGTGGCGCATTGTTTGCCATGTCTTTTTTTAGAAATTCTAAAAAATAATCAAAGTGGTTTTGAAATTTTTAACTCAAACTCAGGAACAAGTCCTTTTTCTTTTGCCATTTTGAACATCAATTTCACAGCCTTTTCTCCAGGTTCGCCCATATCCACTGTAACCTCATTGACATACATTAGAACAAATTTCTCAATTAACTCTCGTGATTTACCTCTACTATACTTCATTGCGTAATCAAGTGCATCTGGTATGTTATCTCTTGCAAATTTAATGGATTCCTGCAAGTATTTATCAAATTTATGAATTAATTCTTCACCTAGTTTTTCACTCATCACATTAACCCCCAATGGAACTGGTAGTCCCTCTGATTCTTTGTGCCACCATTCGCCTACATCAAGAATTTTCTGTATTCCCTCTTGCTCAAATGATAATTGTGTTTCATGAATGACTAGTCCAACATCTACCTCCCCACTTCTAACAGCCTCTGGAATATCACTAAAGTTCATTTCAACATAATCGAATTTACCAATCATTAACTCTAACAATAAATACGCTGATGTCATTTTTCCTGGAATTGCAATCTTTGATTTTTTTATCTCGTTTAGGGTCATTGGCTTTGTTGCAGTTACAATTGGTCCATATCCAATTCCAAAACTTCCACCACTTCGTAGCATTACATAATTTGGAATATATGCGCAGGCATGTACTGACACTGCAGTAACATCCAGTTCTGGATTTTTTGCTTTTTGATTTAACTTCTCAATATCTTCTATAACATGTGTTACTGAAAAATCATTAGATTTCACTTTGTCAGTAAACATTGCATAAAACATGAATGCATCGTCTGAATCGGGTGTATGTCCTACAGATATTTCCACATCTTAGAACATGAATTTGGTAATAATAACCAAAGTCTTTGGTATATATTAATAAGTAAAATAATCCTCTATATTCAAGTATGATATGCGCAAATTGTGAAAACCATAAACACTTTGAATGTATTGACTGTCAGAATAATCATACAACCGAGCTTTGTAGCTGTGATTGCCATTTGACTGAACATGAACATAAAAACTGACTTAAATTATTATTCCCTACTAGAAATACTCTATTAAATTTTTTCTGGACTTATTCAAGTTACATTACAATTCTTTGTTTTAAGAATTTAAACTCAAAGTTTAGATTTAATTCTTGGAACAAGGATGTATCATCAGCAATTAGTATTTCAATGGATATACTACTTTTTTTTCTAATGACAACTAACAAACTTCGTCAAATGTATACTGTTGCATCAGTTACATTCCTTTCAGGTATATTGTTAACATCAACAATAATGATGATGATTCCTTCTGCAGAAGCATATGATCCACAACCACAAATATGGTTTGGTTCAAAAAATACCAAGGATTTAGGAAAATTCTTGAAGTATGAAAAGTATGATGGTTATGGTTGGCACACAAAAGTCAATGTAATGATCTATGCTCCCGGATGGAATACTGATTCAGGAAAGTACGACACAATTGGAACATCTGAAGATGAACCAATAGGAATGATTGTTCGTAATAATACTGAAGGTGAATCTGGTGCAGTACGAAGCCTAAGTCCATGTGGATTTACAGAAACAGGTCCAGATACAGGATTGTTTTATGGAAGAGTAAAACTTTCTGGTACTGACTTAGATGTAAATGGTGATGGTAAAGAAGAAAAAAAGTTTGGTGGTTCAGCTTGTTCTAACATAGCAATAGGTAGCTCTAAACACCCACATAGAGAAGCAGCAAAGCTTGAAACAACTCAAGCTGGAGCTTTAACTGTTTGGTGGAAATACAACGATAGCTTCAATGGAAATGAAGTTGTATCAAGAACTGCACATTACAGCATGTCTGAAGCTAAAATAGAATTTAGTCAAGAATACTATGAACACGATGACCGTATCTTAATCAAAGTAACCGACAAAGATTTGAAGGGAACTCCAAAAGATAAGGCAACTGTTATGACTCGTGTGTATTCTGATTCTGATTCAGCAGGAGTTACAATAGAATTTGATAAAAAACTAAATCCTGCAATTCTTTATCTGACCACTGAGAACGAATCTAACGGTCGAGTTCTATATGCACAACCAGGTGACACAATTTATGCCGAATACGATGATTATTTGATGCCTCCTGTAGATGCAGATGGCAGAACATATTCTATAGGTAATTGTCACAGTAGTACACAATGTGATCCAAGTGATCATAAAACGATTCTAGCTATTGCAAAAATTCTCCGCTAGTCTCTTTTTTTATTTTTTTAAAATTATTCTATTTCAATTGCTTTAATTTTAATTTAAAATGCCTATTACGATTCACATATTAATTCTAAAAATAATTTTTTTCCATGGAAGATGACCCTCACTCTGATGAAGAAATTTTAGAAATTTTAAAAATGAAAAAAGTCGCTGTTGTGGGAATGTCAAAAAATCCAGATAAGGCAGCACACTATGTCCCAAAATATTTACATCAACATGGATATGATATTACTCCTGTTAATCCAAATGCTGAGATTATACTGAAAAAAGAGTGCTATGATGAGATTACAGATGTACCTGGTGAGATTGATATTGTAGATGTTTTCAGACCCTCAGATCAGGTAATGTCAATAATCAAAGAAGCGATAAAGAAAAAACCCAAAGTTATCTGGCTTCAAGAGGGTATACACAATGAAGAGGCAGAGAAACTTGCATGCGATGCTGGAATTGATGTTGTATACAATAGATGTATGTTAGCAGAACATAGACGGTTAGTATAATGTCTGATAATTCATTTCAAGTATTTTATGAGGAGCTTAAAATATTGGTAGAAAAATTTGAGAAAAAACAGACTCAGATTAAGATGGAATCTGAACTTGATTATGATTCTGTAAAAATTTTTGGTGAAAAAATGGATTCTGTAACTCGTGCAAAGCTTGGAATTGATGATGCTGCAGAATTGGCGTATACAACTGCCGAGCATCATCCATACTGGGGTATTTTGTATAATTGCACTGAGATAACAAAAACAATTCTTGAAAAATGGAATGATGAACTAACTCTTGAGCAATTGGATGAGATGAAATGGAATTTAAAAGAGATTCAAAATACAATATCCAACATAGAAAATAAACTCAAAAAATAATCAGATAAATACAATCAAAATAAAAACTCATTCATGGTAATTAAAATTGGAATTATAGGAAAAACAAACACTGGTAAAACCACCTTTTTCAATTCTGCCACACTTGCTTCCACTGAAATTTCTACATATCCATTTACAACAAAAAAACCACAAACTGGAACTGGTCAAGCAATTACATTATGTGTTCATATGGAATTTAATGTGCAGGATCAACCAAATAATTCAAAATGTCTTGATGGTTGGCGTTACATTCCAATTGAACTAATTGATTTACCTGGATTAATCAAAGATGCATGGAAGGGTAAAGGATTAGGAAATCAATTTCTATCCATTGCTGCACAATCTGATGCTCTATTACATGTAGTTGATTGTTCGGGAAGCATTGATTCAACAGGAAAAATTTCAGAACCTGGTTCTGGTGATCCTGTATCTGATTTTGCAGACATTGAAGAAGAGTTGGTAATGTGGTATCAAAAAATTCTTGAGGGCAATAGAGATAAACTTTCTAAAAATATTCGTGATGGTGTAGAACAAGTTGATGCATTGACCGAACTATACCAAGGAATCGGTGTCAAAAAATCACATGTAATTCAGGCACTAAAAACTACTGATCTCGAAGGAATTGCGTTTGATGATTTTGAGATGGGTCAAACTAAAGAATTTGCAAAAATTTTACGTAAAATATCAAAACCTACCTTGATAGTTGCAAATAAGATTGACGTTCCAGGTGCTGACAAAAATTTTAATCGTCTCCGTGAAAGATATAATGAGGTTATTACAGTTCCTGCAAGTGCAGACAGTGAATTAACTTTGAGACGTGCAGAGCAACAGGATTTAATAAAATATTCTCCCGGCTCTGAACAATTTGATATTGTGAAACCTGAGGCACTAAACGATAAACAGACGCATGCATTAAACTTCATCAAACAAGACATCATGGGAGAATATATGCGAACAGGAGTTCAATTTGCAATCAATGTGACTGTTTTTAAATTATTAAAAATGAATGCAGTTTATCCTGTTGCTGTTGAAGACAAACTATCTGATAAGAAAGGAAACATACTTCCAGATCTAATTTTGCTCAAGGATGGTGCAACTGTAAAAGACTTGGCAAACGAAATTCATACCGGATTATCAAAGGGATTGTTACATGCAAAGGACTTGAGATACAATCTACGTTTACCAACACATTATCA
The DNA here is from genome assembly GCA_028345095.1 of Candidatus Nitrosopelagicus sp. GTDB lineage: Archaea > Thermoproteota > Nitrososphaeria > Nitrososphaerales > Nitrosopumilaceae > Nitrosopelagicus. The sequence continues at coordinate 101,699 of JAOMCQ010000001.1, forward strand.
ATTGAGAGATAGAGATGTCATTTCTCTAGTAAGCGCAACAAAGAAAGCCTCTGGATGAAATTAGTGATTATTCATGGAGTCTGTAAATTTTGTAATTTTAGGTGATCAGTCCATAGCAACTGACTTCGGAAAAAAAGGTACATCTACTGATCTAACATTATTTGATAGAAAAGAAGCGGAAAAAATTTACACGTTTGTAACTCCAAATGGATTTCCCGAAAAAATTCAACCTCTATTTCAGGCAATTGCATTAGCAGAATACGTAATTTTTCATGTAAATACATTAGATAAATTCACGGGCGAGCAAATTCTTGCATTAGATGCACTTGGAAAAAAAGAGGGAATCTTGACACATTCATTTGATGTTGATGAGGCTAGATTAGATTTAATGATAAAGGGAACTGTAATTGAAGGCTACACGAAAGTTGAACATGATAAAATTAAAGATGAATTAGCAAACTTTACCGTTGCAAAAAAAGATGGAAGTACCAGTATTGTAATTGATCATACTTTTGATGTCAAAGGTGTGGGAACCGTTGCATTAGGAAAGGTTCTATCTGGAAAAATTACTCAATATGATAAGATTCAACACCATCCATCTGAAATCGAAGCGATGGTAAAATCAATTCAGATGCATGACGATGATGTCAAAGAATCTGTTTCTCCCGCTAGAGTTGGATTATCTCTCAAAAATATTAAACATGATGAGATAACCCGTGGTGATGTATTATCAAATGATACTGCAATCAAAACTATGACTGAAATCACTATAGACTTTAAACAAAACCAATTCTTTAAGGCAAATTTAGCAGAAAACCAAATGTGTCTAGTAAGTGTCGGTCTTCAGATAAAGGCTGCAAAGTTTGCATCCGTATCTCCTATGAAACTTACATTCGAAAAACCAGTTATTGTAATGCCTGGCGATGTATGTGTTCTACTAAAACCTGAGTCAAACACGGTTCGTATAATTGGAAGTGGTGTTCCACAATGAAACCTGCAAGAGCATGTCCAATATGTCCTGAATGTGGTTCTAAAAAATTTGAAAGACTGGAAGATAACGGAGTAAAGGTTCAGTGTACAAGTTGCAAAAAAATAATCACTATTTAATCATCTAGAAAGACATTCTGACAAATCCTCATGAAATTTACTTGCTTGATAATCGTTTAGGCTATCATCTCTATCTTCTAATGCAAATTTCTCCATTTCACTACATGTCCATCCCTCCCATATTCGAGGATTTGTAACGTTTTTCTCAAACATGTTAATTCCTATAATGCTGAGAGGAACCACAATTGCAAATATTGTAATAATTAGTAACTTTACAAATTTTGGATTATCTGTAATCATGAACTTGATTATTGCATAGATTATATAGAATTGACTTTGAATTTTAGTATGGCAAAGACATGGAAAGACGCAGACATTAGTCTTGACCCTATCAAAGACCAAACTGTTGCAGTAATTGGATATGGTATTCAAGGCGATGCACAGGCAAACAACATGAAAGACTCAGGTCTCAAAGTTATTGTTGGTCTAAAAGAGGGTAGTCCAACATGGCAAAAAGCAAAAGATGATGGTCATGAAGTCATGTCCGTAGCTGATGCCACAAAAAAAGCAGACATTGTTCATATTTTAATTCCTGATATGGTTCAAGCCAAAGTGTACAAAGAAGAGATTGGCCCAAACCTATCTGATGGAAAAGCATTATCATTTTCACACGCAGCAGCAATTTACTGGAAATGGATTGACGCACCAGAAAACGTTGATCTAATTATGGTTGCACCAAAAGGTCCTGGCTCTAAAGTAAGAGAGACATATCTACAAAACTTTGGAACTCCATCAATTGTTGCAGTAGAACAAGACAAAACAGGAAAAGCATGGGATAGAACATTAGGAATTGCAAAAGCAATCGGTAGTGCTCGTGCAGGATTAATCCAAACAACATTCAAAGAAGAAGTAGAAACTGATTGGTTTGGAGAACAAGCCGATTTGTGTGGGGGTTCTGCATCAATGGTAGTTAACGCATTTGAAACTCTAGTAGAAGCAGGTTATCAACCAGAAATTGCGTACTTTGAGGTATTACATGAATTAAAATTAATTGTAGACATGATTCAAAGATATGGAATTAATGGAATGTGGAGACGTGTTTCAGAGACTGCAAGATATGGTGGATTAACAAGAGGTCCAATGGTAATGACATCTGATACAAAAGCAAACATGAAAAAAGTTCTAACAATGATTCAAGACGGAACATTCAACAAAGAATGGATTGACAATTATCAAAACGAAGGAAAAGCTGCATTTGATAAATACATGAAAGACTTGGATGGTCATCAAATCGAAACTGTAGGAAAACAGATGAGAAAGATGATGTGGCCTGATTCTACTGAATAAAATTATAATTTTCTTAGTTTAGAAACGCCTTTAGTAATATGATCAATTATCAAATCTAATGATGTTCCTGGGCCAAAGTTTCCTGTAACACCTGATTTTTCTAATGCTTTTTTATCTTCTTCTGGGATTACTCCTCCACCAACAACTAGTACGTCACTGATCTTTTTCTTTTTCAATTCTTTTACAACTCTTGGAAATAATGTTCCATGAGCCCCGTTAAGTAAACTCAAGGCAACTGCATCTGCATCTTCATCTTCTACAATTTGTGCAATTCTGTCTGGAGTCGCAAATAATCCTGAATAGATTACCTCCATTCCTGCATCTCTGAATGCTCTACATAGGATTAGAGCGCCTCTATCGTGACCATCTAGACCTAATTTTGCAACTAGAATTTTGACGCGTCGTGATTGTGCCTTTTGCTTCATGATTTAATTCTTAAAATTTGGCTTTAAAATCTTTCTTTACATCTAAGATTTTTAATCAAGGGATGAGACGGTTTTGTATGGCAATGCTTCCAGATTTAAAAAAAGCAAAGAGAGGTGCAATTGCAAAGGCCATATCGATAATGGAAAATGACCCAAAAGAGGCAAGAAAATTAGTAAAAAAGATCTACAAAACATCTGGAAAGGCAATTGTAATGGGAATTACAGGACCTGCCGGTTCTGGAAAATCATCTCTCATAAACAAATTATCTATGGAGATGAAAAAATTAAAATTAAAACCGGCAGTTTTAGCAGTGGATCCTACTAGTCATGTTACAGGCGGTGCCATCTTAGGAGACCGAGTTAGAATGTCCGAATCAACTGATACTGGAACATACATTCGAAGTATTGCGTCACGTGGTGCAACAGGCGCTATTGCACATTCCGTTCGAAATAGTTTGCGTGTATTAGAATATGCAGGGTTTAACCCAATCATAATTGAAAGTGTTGGAGCAGGACAAACAGAGGTTGACATTTCAAAGATTTCAGATATTACCGTTGTTACATTTAATCCTCATACAGGTGATAGCATTCAAACTATAAAAGCTGGAATTACAGAAATTGGTGATATCTATTTGGTAAACAAAAGTGATTTGGATGGTGCAACACAACTATTCCAAGCATTGCAAGATTTCATAGGAACTGCAGAAGAAGAGGCTATAATTCTTAAAACATCTGTAAAGAAAAACAAGGGAATCAAAGAATTAGCTACAAAACTAAAGGAATTGATGAAACAAAAAATAAAGGATAAAAAGAGTTCTGAGAAAACTCGTCTGCAATCTGAATTAGAAGATATTATTTTAAATAACGTTAAACAGGAAATTTCAACAATGATTGGTAAAAACAAGTTATTTTCATCTTATTTGAAAAAAGTACAAGAAAAAAAGATGGATCCATTTGAGGCAGCAGACAAGCTGACAAAAATTTTCATAAAGTGATCATAAATGGCAGCAAAAAAGAATGCAAAACCAGTAGAAAAAAAATATGTAACAGATTCTAGTATTCCGATTAAACCATTTTATGTAAAATCTAGTAAAAAGAAAACAAAAGAGATACCTGGAAAATTCCCATACACACGAGGTATTCATCAAGGAATGTATCGAGATAGATTTTGGACTATGCGTCAGTATGCTGGATTTGGTGATGCTGCACAAAGTAATAAGAGGTACAAGTTCATGCTGGATAAGGGACAAACCGGGATATCAATGGCATTTGATTTACCCACTCAAATTGGTCATGATCCTGATGCAATCCAAGCCGAAGGTGAGGTAGGAAAGGTAGGCGTATCAATCTCATCACTAAAAGACATGCAGACCGTTTTTAATGGAATCGAATTGGGTAAGGTCTCAACATCAATGACAATTAATGCAACAGCATCTACATTACTTGCATACTATATCGCAGTAGGACAATCTCAAGGATTTTCAAGTAAACAGTTACGGGGTACTACACAAAATGACATACTCAAGGAGTACATTGCAAGAAATACGTACATCTACCCTCCTGAACCATCAATGCGTATAATTGGTGATATGATTGGATATTGTGCAACCGAGGTTCCACAATGGTATCCTGTTTCCATATCTGGCTATCATATTAGAGAAGCAGGATCAAATGCAGTACAAGAAATTGCATTTACTATTGCAAATGCCATTGAATACATTGAAACATGTATCGCACAGGGATTAAAAATTGATGAGTTTGCTCCAAGATTATCATTTTTCTTTTGTTGTACTATAGAGTTCTTTGAAGAAATAGCAAAGTTCAGAGTTGCAAGAAAAGTTTATGCAAAAATCTTAAAAGAAAGATTTCATGCTAAAAATGAAAAATCTTTACAATTAAAATTCCATACTCAAACTAGTGGTGAATCACTTACAGCACAGCAACCAGATAACAATATTGTTCGTGTTGCAATGCAAACAATGGCTGCAGTATTAGGTGGAACACAATCACTTCATACCAATTCTAGAGACGAAGCATTAGCACTTCCAACTGAGGAGTCTGCAAAGATTGCACTAAGAACACAACAAATTGTTGCATCTGAATCTGGTATTACAAAAACAGTAGATCCTATGGCGGGATCTCATTATCTGGAAGAATTATGTGATGAGATTGAAGAGCAAACATGGGTGTATCTCAAAAAGATTGACAAGATGGGAGGTTCACTCAAAGCAATCGAAAAAGGATTCTTTCAAGCAGAGATTAGACAAAATGCGTATCGTATCAAAAAAGAAGTAGATGATTCCTCTCGAATTTTAGTTGGTGTTAACAAATTTGTTGATGAAGTTGAGGCAAAACAAAAACTACTACGAATTGATGATTCATTAGGTGCAAAACAAGAGAAATCAATCAAGACGTTACGTAAATCACGTGATAACAAAAAAACCAACACGGCATTATCAAAATTACAAGCAGTAGCAGAAACTGATAAAAATATCATGCCATTCATACTAGACTCTGTGAAAACATATGCTACAACCGGTGAAATTAGTAATACATTACGAGAGGTCTTTGGTGAGTATAGGCCAAAGGAGATATTCTAGATGAAAATTGATCATATCGCAATTGCAGTAAATGATGTAGAAGAATCAGCAAAGGTATATCAAAAAGCACTTGGAATTGACGAGATTGAATTTGAAACTGTAGAATCTGAAGGAGTGAAGGTTGCTATTATTCAGATGGAAAATGGACGAATCGAGTTAATGCAGCCAACCAAAGATGATAGTCCAATCAAAAAGTTTCTTGATAAAAAAGGTCCAGGATTACATCACATGGCATTAGAAACTAATGACATTGAAGGTGAAGTTGAAAGAATGGAAGGCTGTGGTGTACAATTTTTAGGAAAAGTTCGTCCAGGATCTGCTGGAACTAAAGTTACTTTCATCCATCCAAAATCTTTAGAAGGTGTTTTGGCAGAGTTATGTTCACATCCAAAATAAAATAATTCTTAATCGTTAAATTGGTCATTTTCTTACATTAATTATGAACGACAAACAAACTATGGGTGTTGTAATCGTAATTTTTAGTATTATGGGTTTATTTTTAGCTGTTACAGGCTTTTTTGATTAATTTTGCAAATCATTAAATTCTTCAAATAATCAAAAAAATTACTTGAATCTATTTTTTATCACACTATTTGTTTTAGTAATAACAATTGTACCCTCTGTTGCATTTGCTGAAACCGTAATGGACAAAGATGTGTTTGCTCCTGGTGCACAGTTTGATTCTAAACCTCTTGATGAAGCAGAACAAGAACAACAAGACCTAACTGACATCTGGGTTTATGCCATAATTATTGTAGTAATCGTAATTATTGCAAGAATTATTTTACAAATTGTGAAAAAACGAATGTCTAATGCTTAGTTAAGTTGTTGAAGCAGTCGGCACATATATCATCTCTGGTAGTCATTCCACGCGGTAATTTAAAATTAAATTTTCTAACATCTGAAACTGAAAACTTTTGCGTGAACATTGTAAGCTCTTTTTTACATTTGTAACAAAGATGTTTTCCCTCCAAAAGAAATCTTAAATTTAATCGACTCAACGTCGGTAAATCTGTCACTTTAAAAAAGACCATCATGTTTACCATGAATGGGTTTTCTTTAATTATCTGATCAAGTTGATCTCTCTCTCCAGCAATTGCCAAATCAAGCATTTCTCTCCACTTTTTACGTAACACTTCCAAATATTCTTGAATCTTCTCTTCCCCCTTATCTGTTAGATGAATAATTAATTTTTTTTGGCCTAATAGTCCTGTACCTGTTGTAGATCTTATCATTTTGCTTTCATCTAAAATATCTAAAATTTTCACCAATTCGTCTTTTTTCAAATTCATCACGTTTTTTATTCCTCCAAATGTTGTAAGGCCTTTTTTTACAGAACCTAAAACCTTCAGATCGTTTGCATTTAATTCCACAAACAAATGAAATTCTACTATCTTAAAAATTGAGTTATTATTTCACTTTGAGATATGAGTTTTCCAATTATTGAACCTACTAAAATTGTTAATCCTATTGACATCCAAAGTGTTGGCTGAATATCATATGGTCTTGTTGCCTTTTCAAAACGTGACATATTATCTAATGTGAGAATACAAAATTTAACCAATAACCACTTTTTCTACATAGTGGAAACTTTTTCTATATAGTGGTAACTATTTTTTTTAAACCATCTAGTTGCCAAGACCGGAAATTAGCACTATATAACAATATATATTAATTCTATTTTCTACCACTTCTAGAACTCCTTATATCGCAGTCTTTTGGCGTATTTCTGTTGAAACGTAATCTGGCATTATTGCTACCATTATTTGCAATATCGATCGCATCTCTAGGTCTAATACCTGATGCAGATGCAGCCGGTGCGATTAGTGGTGAGTTTAAGCTTGGTGAAGTTTTAGATGAATCCATAGGTTGGTTCATCGTTGTAGGTCTTGGAATGGTCTTTGCAGGAATTATCTCTGCTGAGGTTAAACTCGAAGAGAAATATCTTGGAGTAGTTCAAAGCTCTGAAGCATTTAACACTGCAGGAAGAGTTATCAAAACAGGTCTAACTGCAGCAGCAATTGTCTCAGCATGGACGTGGGCGGCAACATTACTTCAATCTTCTACAGTAGCATATCTTTACGGTGTAAGTGGTCCTTTCTGGTATGCAGCAGGTGCATCAATTCAAGTACTTTTATTCGGAATTCTAGCAATTGAACTAAAACGAAAGGCTCCAAACGCACACACATTTTTGGAAATTATTAGAGCACGATTTGGTGCTGGTACTCACAAAATTTTCTTAGGTTTTGCATTAACATGTAACATGATTGTAACTGGTATGCTTCTACTTGGAGGTGCAGCAGTTGTAAACGGCTTAACTGGAATGGATATCTCTCTAGCAGCATTCTTAATTCCAATCGGTGTCATGATTTACACCCTAGTTGGTGGACTAAAGGCTACATTTGTGGCGGATTATATGCACACGGTCATAATCTTTATAGTAATTCTAACATTCGTAGCAATGGTATTCTTCATTAGCCCAATTACGGGTGGAGTTGAAGGAATGTACAATAAACTGGTCGAGGCGGCTTCACTAAATCCTGTCTTAGAGCCAACTTTCACACCTGGTGAGCCTGGTAATGCAATGGGTGCATACCTAACAATGGCTTCTGCAGGAGGCTTAATCTTTGGAGTTATCAATATTGTAGGAAACTTTGGAACTGTATTCGTTGATCAGGCATACTGGCAACGTGCAATTGCCGCACAACCAAGTGCAACCGTAAAGGGTTTCTTACTTGGAGGAATGTGCTGGTTTGCAATTCCATTTACACTAGCAACTACTATGGGACTGACGGCGGTGGCGCTTGATGTCGCGCTCACACCTGAACAGGTGCAGCTCGGACTTGTAGTTCCAGCAGCAGCATCAGTGCTAATGGGTGAGATAGGTGCCGTCATGGTACTAGTCATGCTCTTCATGGCTGTAACATCTGCAGGATCTGCTGAACTAATCGCAGTATCCTCATTGATTACTTACGATGTTTACCGAACTTACAAGAATCCAAATGCCACGGGCAAGCAACTACTAAAAGTGAGTCGTGGTGTTATTGTTGCGTTTGGACTTGGAATGGGTGCGCTTGCGGTCGTACTGTTAGGAATGGGATTAAGCTTAGGATTTGTATACTTGGCAATGGGAATATTGATTGGCTCTGCGGTCATCCCGATTGCGTTAACGATTACTTGGAACAGAACAACTCGCAGCGGTGCGGTTGCCGGTGCACTAGTCGGTGTATGTCTATCATTACTAACTTGGACTAGCGTAGCAGCATCTGAAGCCGACGGAGTTATAGATATTGGCTCACTTGGTGGAGCGTTCCCAATGCTTTATGGAAATGTTGTAGCAATATTATCATCTGGATTAATCTGTGTGGTCATTAGTTTGGCACAAAACAAGAAATACGACTGGAAAGAGTTGGATGCACACATGTCTCTTGTCACTGACGACATGCACACTGATGCAGCAGCAGAATTAGAAAAACGTGAACAAGATGAAGAACAACTAAAGAAAGCCTTCAAGTTCAGTCTTAAAGGTGGAGGCTTGCTCACTTTGATAGTTATCATATTCTGGCCAATGCCTTTGTACTTCTCAGGCTATGTCTTCGACTTTGGATTCTATGGCTTGTGGGTTGGAATCGCAATCGTATGGGTCAGCACAGCATCGGCATTCATCATTGGACTTCCAATCGTGGAATCAAGAAAGGGTTTCGCAAAAGTCTTCTCTGGCAAGAAAGAAGCCTCTTAGAGAAGTACTCCTTTCATTATGAACTCATTTACATCTAACATTTGTTTTCCTCCAAAATTCTTTTTAATGCGAGATATGGTGCTTTAACATGGCATCTTGTACTGGCTGTGGTGTACCTCTTGGTCTTAAAAAATACAAATTCAATAAATTCTGGAGAGTTCCTGGAAATTTCTGTAAACCTTGTATGTTGAAAATCGGTCAAGATTGGGAGAAACACGGTAAAGTCACATTACCACAAAAAGCATGTGACTTGTGTCAGACTGAATTCTATTTCTTAAACACTGCATGGCAAGGAAAAAAACAAAAGCACTTTTGTGATGTTTGTCATAAAGTAGCTGCCAGTGGAGTATTGCCTGACAAAAGTCGTGGTGATATGAAACAAAAGGTTCCTATTCCTATGCTCATAATTGGTGGACTTGGAGCCGTAATGATGGTTTTAGGCATGATCTTTACATTAACTGGTCCAAAAGATCCTGAAGGTGAGATGAGTATTGTAAATATTTTATTTGGAGCATTTACAACGGCTGCTGGCTTTATGTTAGTACGACGTACAATTAACAATAGAAAATTACTGTTAGGTAACGTCTAGAATAAACTGTACAAACGTCCTAGTGATTCTTCTGTTACAGGATACGTTATAGCAATTCTTTCATTGACTTTAATATGTCAAAGTTAATTTTTTAGATATTTCAATTTTTAAATACACCAAAAATAAAATTTAATTATGTTTTTAACTCCAAGAGAAATCGATAAATTACAAATTTTTACTGCAGCACAGGTAGCAATTAGAAGAAAAGAAAGAGGATTAAAATTAAATCATCCTGAATCTATAGCTATTATAGCTGATCATATTTTAGAAGGTGCACGAGATGGAAAATCAGTTTCAGAACTAATGAGTTCGGGAAAAAATGTATTAAAAAAAGAGGATGTTTTACCAGGTGTTATAGATATTATTCATACAATTCAAGTTGAAGCCACATTTAATGACGGAACAAAGCTCGTGACCATTCACGACCCCATAGTGTGATAGATATGATATCTAGATGGCGTTCCAGAGTACCACATATTGGAGAGTATATGCCTGCCGAAGGAAATATCATTGCCAATGAATCGAAAAAAACATTCAAGCTGAATGTTTCAAACACTGGAGATAGACCAATACAGGTTGGCTCACATACACATTTTGCTGAAGCAAATAAGGCATTAGAATTTGATAGAGAAAAAGCATTGGGCTTTCATCTTAACATTTCTTCAGGTACCTCAATTAGATTTGAACCTGGAGAATCAAAACATGTAGAGGTAGTAGAATTTGGTGGAAAGAAAACAATATTTGGATTTAGTGGATTGGTAAGTGGAGATTTAGAATCAAAACGAGAAGATGCAAAAAAGAATATTCATGAAAAAGGTTTCAAGAATGTTTTAGAAAACATAGAAAATGAATCAACTTCATTAGAAATCCCACGAAATAGATATGTTGAATTATTTGGACCCACTACAGGGGATAGAGTTAGACTAGCAGATACAGACTTGGTGATGGAGATTGAAAAAGACCTCATAAAATATGGAGATGAATTAGTATTTGGAGGTGGAAAAAGTGCTAGAGATGGACTTGGACAAGCAACCGGGGTATTACGTGAGGACTCTGCAGATTTAGTAATCACTAATGCAATGATCATTGATCCAAAACTTGGAATAATTAAAGCCGATATTGGAATTAAGGATGGAAAAATTCTGGGAGTTGGAAATGCAGGCAATCCAGATGTAATGGATGATATTGACATTGTAGTTTCATCCAATACAGAAATTATTTCTGGTGAGCATACAATTTGCACCCCTGGTACAATAGACAGTCACATTCACTTCATATCCCCACAACAAGCAATTGATGCAATTTGTAACGGTACCACCACAATGATTGGAGGTGGTACTGGTCCTGCAGATGGAACAAATGCAACAACCTGCACTCCAGGAGAATTTAATATCCATAAAATGATCGAAGCGGTCGAAGAGTTCCCAATGAATTTTGGATTTTTATGTAAAGGAAATGATTCAAGAGAGGAATCATTGATGGAGCAAGTGAAGGCAGGCGCATGTGGTTTAAAACTACATGAAGACTGGGGAACAACTCCCGCCACTATAAATTCAGCACTAAATGTTGCAGATAAGACTGATACCCAGGTTGCAATACATACGGATACTCTCAATGAATGTGGCTATGTGGATGATACAATTGCAGCAATTAATGGTAGAGTAATTCACACATATCATACAGAAGGTGCTGGAGGAGGTCATGCGCCAGACATTATGAAAATAGCATCAGAACCAAATATTTTACCATCATCAACAAACCCTACAAGACCATTTACAACAAATACACTAGAAGAACATCTTGATATGATGATGGTATGTCATCACTTGAACCCATCAGTTCCAGAAGACATTTCATTTGCAGAATCAAGAATTAGAGCAGAAACAATTGCAGCAGAAGATATTCTTCATGATGTTGGAGCACTTAGCATGATGTCTTCAGACAGTCAAGCAATGGGAAGAGTAGGAGAAGTGACTACAAGAAATTGGCAAACAGCTGATAAAATGAGAAAGATGAAAGGTCCATTAACAGAAGACAATGAAGAAAATGATAACTTTAGAATTAAACGTTATATTTCAAAAATTACAATTAATCCTGCAATTACACATGGAATATCCGACTATGTTGGCTCATTAGAACCAGGAAAGATTGCAGATATTGTTGTATGGATGCCACAGTTTTTTGGAATAAAACCAAAATTAATCATAAAGGGTGGATTCATTGCATATGCATTGATGGGAGATCCTAACGCATCAATTCCAACAACAGAACCAGTTTACTATAGACCGATGTTTGGTGCATTAGGAAAAGCAAAGAAAACTACATCCGTTACATTCACATCACAACTTGCACTTGATAATGGATTAGAAGAAAAAATGAAAATTGAGAAAAAACTACTTGCTGTAAAAAATTGCAGAAATATTGGAAAAAAAGATATGGTGCATAATGATGCTACTCCAAAAATTGAAATTGATCCTGAAACATATGAAGTAAAAGTTGATGGAGAAATTGCTACAGTAGATCCTGCAACGGAAGTATCACTAGGACGTTTGTACAGTTTATTCTAGACGTTACCTAACACGCCTAAAAATTTAACTTTGGCAAATTTTAATGATCCATATGTTGTTGATTAATTCAATCTTAGGTAATGCATCCAATGGAAATAATCTTAAAGAAAAAATTGAAAATGCAACACAAAATCACACTATAAAACAACTATTTTTGTCTCGAAGTGATATGGAAAAATCTAGGTTGCGTACAGAAACGGATGATGGAACTGAAATCGGACTATCCCTTGAACCTGGAATAACTTTACATGATGACGATGTATTGGAATCTGATTCTAATTTAATTATAATTCATCAATTACCTGAAAAAATAATATCGGTTAAAGTAAATGATGATCATCATTCGTCTTCTATACGTGTACAACTTGGTCACATTATAGGAAATAGACATCGTCCATTATCTATTACATCTGATGGTTCTGTATTATTTCCAATTCATGATGAAAATGAAGTAGAGTTATTTGAAAAATTATTCTCTGAAATCATCCATCATATTTCAATGACCGTTGAAGATAAAATTTTTGTGCCAAATCAAGGGATGAATGTTCATGAACACTGATTTATCTGAACTAACATTGATGCAGCTTTCGGATTCATTTTTTCCTTCCGGTCTTTATACAATGTCAAATGGACTTGAAACAATATTCGATGAAAAACGTGCATCATCTGAATCTGATGTTTATGATTTTATTGAAGTTACATTAGAACAACAACTTGGTCCTGCTGATTCTGTGGCATTATCAAATGCATATGATTACGCTAAAAATAAAGACACATCTGAAATAATCAGATGTGATGAAGCACTTTATTCAATGAAATTAATTCAGGAATCTCGAGCAGCTTCATGTAGGGCTGGTTCACAAATGATAAAATGTGTTGCAGCCATGTCATCCAATGATTTTTTAAAATTATATTCTGAAAAAATTTCCAAAAATCAGGCACCCGGAACTCATCCTGTTGTTGCAGGTATTTGCAGTTTTGTTATGGGTGTAAAAAAAGAACAAGCACGACAAATGATGATGTATGGTTTTTGTGTTAGTGTTACTGGTGCTGCATTAAGATTGGGAATGATTGATCATATACAAAGCCAAAAAATTCTGCATAAAATAAAACCAAAAATCTACCAAACTTTGGAAAAATTTGCTGATACAAAAATTAATGATTGCTGGCAATTTTCTCCACAGTATGACCTTATTCAAATGACTCATGAACAGAAATTTTCTAAAATGTTTATTACATAAAGAGAAATTTTTTGGTTATGACTAGAATTCTTCGTATAGGTATTGGGGGTCCTGTAGGTGCTGGAAAAAGTATGTTAATTGAAAGAGTTGTTCCATTTCTTGCAAAAAAAAATTATCGAGTATGCATAATATCAAATGATGTAATTTCAAAAGAGGATGCTGATAGAATTAGAAAAAATTTAGCAACTGATCAGGGAATACTTCCTGAAAATATGGTTATTGGTCTTGCAACTGGTGGGTGTCCTCATACAGCTGTAAGGGAGGATCCTTCCATAAATCTTGCCGTTATTGAGGAAATTGAAACAAAGTATAACGATTTAGATTTAATAATTATTGAAAGTGGTGGTGATAATGTCACTACAACCTTTAGTCCTGCACTTGCAGATTATACGATATACATTGTAGATGTCTCTGGTGGTGACAAATATCCTCGCAAAGGCGGCCTTGGAATTGAAACAAGTGATCTATTAGTAATTAACAAAATTGATCTTGCACCCTCTATTGGTGCTGATCTAAATGTAATGGAACGTGATGCAAAAATTGTTAGAAAAAACAAACCTTACGTCTTAGTAAATTGTAAAACTGATCAAGGTGTTGAACAGGTATCTCAACACATAATTCATGATGTTTTATTTGATGAACCTCCAAAAAATATAATTACGCAGGTGAAAAAATGAGTCTAGACCACTGCACTCCTTCTGATATTCCGCAAGAAATTTTGCAATATGATGGTGATATTGCACAAATGGGTGTTGGTAAATCTGGAAAGATTGGATATCTAGAATTAGAATTACAAAATGATTCTGACAAACAAAAAACCATTATTACTCGAAAACGAACTCAGGTCCCATTATACGTACAAAAGGCACTCCATTATGATTTAGATTATCCTTCTATGGCTCATGTGTTTGTTTTATCACCTTCAGGCGGAATCTTACAAGGAGATCGTTATAGAATGGATGTTGAGCAAAAAAATAATGCAATATCGCACATTACAACTCAAGGCGCAACTAGAATCTACAAAATGGAATCAAATTATGCTACACATATGGTGACACTTAATTTGAAAAATAATTCTTACTTGGAATTTATTCCTGAACAAATTATTCCCTATAATAATTCAAGATTCTATCAAAAGACAAATCTTGACATTGATGATTCATCAACTGTTGTTTATTCTGAAACAATTGTACCTGGAAGAATTGCAATGGGGGAAATATTTGATTTTGATGTATGTTATCTGAAAACTGTGGGAACAATAAATAAAAAAATTCAATTTAGAGATTCATCCCTTTTGATGCCAAAAATACAAAAAATTCAATCACTTGCAATGTTTGATAATAAAACAATTTTAACGTCTATCTACGTTATGACAAAAAAACCTATTTCAAAAATTAATGATTTGATAAATGAATTATTTTCTAATTTGGAAAGTATTTCTGGCGGTTCTACTATTATGCCTCATGATTCTGGATTGTCAATTAGAATTTTAGGAAATTCTTCAGAGGATCAAAAGACCATTATTCATGAAATTTTAAAAATAATTAGAAAAGAAATTTTACCTGATTATCTTTAATCTACTCTATCATTTTCAATGTGTCTGATGCGGTAATTATTCCAATAATCTTTGTTCCTTTTCTAACTAGAATACATTTTGAATATTTTATGAGTGGGGCTAATGTATTTGCTGGAGTTTCATTATCTACTATTGGAGGTGTGGATTCCATTATGTCTTGTATTTTGATCTTCTTTGAAACTCCGCTACTCATATGCCCAATAATTCCTGAATCTGAAATTACTCCTACTGGTATATTGTCATCAAAAATTGGAATTTGACTAATTTTTTCTTTATCCATTTTTGACATTGCCTCTCCAAGTGTGTTAGTTGGTTTCAATTTTACAATTTTTTGACTACATAATTCTCCTGCATTGTGGGTAGATGCCTCTATTTCTTGTCTTTCTAATACTTCGAAAATTTTCTTTGCCGTACTATAACTTGGTGCACTTCTACCAGATTCTATTTGATTGATCATTGACGTGCTTACTCCTACTAATCTAGCAAGTTCTTTCTGTGTCATGTTAATTTTGAGTCGCTGTTGTTTTATACTCTCAATTGATGGTAACATGTTAGATTTTAACTCCTGTTACTTTTCTAGTTTTTCTAATAATGCCTTATACATGAATGGAAAAACAGTTGTAATTTCTGCATGGATTGTTGTTTCTGTTGCATCTTTTGTTACTTTGCCCCATGATATTGCTTCTCTTACTAACGCACCACTTAAACTTCCGTCAAATTCTTGTGCTGTTGTAACATATACGGCATAGTCTAATCCTTCTCTGTATTGATTCCACCATAACGTATGGTGCTTTGGAACGCCTCCTCCTAACATTAACGCTCCTGATTTTTCTGCTTTGAACACTAATCCTGAAAGAAAGTTTGCATCCTCAATTATGTTTAGTTTAAAATCTGAATGTTTTTGTGAAAACATCCATACTTGACTTCCTACTGCGCCATCCATAATTCCTGGAACCACAACTGGAATGTCATTTTTGTATGCCCAATACAAAAATGAATCTTCATTCATGGATTTTCCAATTTCTCTGTTAATGTCTATGGTAGACATTTCTTTTTTGCCTTCATTGTATGCTTTTTCTAAAATTTCTTGAACCTTTTCCTCAATCAACGGCCCATAACTTTCCATTGGCACAAGAACATTTCCTAATCTATGGATATTCTGATCTGCTAATTCTCTATCATCCATTGTAAATGATCCTTCTTTGTATTCTGAAAAATGTCTTGCAATATCGTGGTCTAACGCACCACATGTTGTAATTACAACATTACACCATCTTTTCTTTATCATATCTCGTATAATTCCTCTAAATCCTGTTGAAATAATTGCTCCAATAAACGACAAAAATTTTGTACATTTTTCATCACTAATCATATTGTATAGGATATCAACTCCTTCGGCTACATTTCTTGCCTCAAATCCTCCTGCTTGTTCTAATTCCTTGAATATATCGTCTACATTAGAATTGTTAGTAATTTCAACATCTTTGACAGGGCGTCCAGGTGTAATCATGATATTTTGAAATAACTTTTTGCCTAGATATTCCTATCCATTTTGTCATAATACGTTATTAATTCTAGAACGTCTCTTCCTATGTATCATGAAAAGAATTCTAATTTTAGGTGGTGGTTTTTCAGGGATAGAGTGTTGCTTGAAACTTGAATCTTATTTCCAAAACAATTCTGAAATTGAAATCACTCTGGTTAGTGAGGATAATTTTATACTTTTTACACCAATGTTACCTCAGGTGGCTTCTGGAACAATTGAAACCAGACACATTGTCACCCCAATTCGAACCTTGATAAAAAAAACAAAATTCTATGAGGGAAAAATAAAGTATATAGATCCTCATGGGAAATCTGTTGCACTATATGGAACTGACGAGAATCGTGGAATGTTAATTCATTATGATTTTCTTGTAGTGGCATTAGGTAGTAAACCTAATTTCTTTGGAATGAAGGATGTTGAAGAAAATTCATATCGAATGAGTACAATCAATGATGCAATTTTACTTCGAAACAGAATTATTGATTTAATGGAGCAGGCAGAAAATGAAACAGACCCAATTCTTCGAAAGGCTTTACTAAAAATCGTAATCGTTGGAGGTGGTTTTGCAGGGGTTGAGACAGCTGGCGAATTAAATGATTTCATTAATGATGTTTCTCAATACTACCCAAGTATTGATGAGCGTGACGTCAAAGTAATGTTAATTGAAGCTTCAACTGAACTTCTAACTGGATTTCCACAAAAACTTGCTGCATTTGCAAAAGAAAAACTGGTAGAAAGAGGAATAGATGTAATTCTTGATGCTGGTGTGACATCCTTTAATGGACAAGAAGTGTTATTGAAAAGTAATTCTAAATCAAACAAAGTTTTACTTAGCGATGCGTCACAAGAAAAAGGACATTCTGAATTAGTGGAACTGAATTCTATTTCATCTAGAACTCTTGTTTGGACCGCTGGTGTAACTCCTACTGATTTAATTAAGGAATCATTATTCAACACACACAAAGGTCGAATTATAGTAAATGAATATCTTCAAGTTACACAATTTCCAGAAGTCTTTGCAATCGGTGATTGTTCTATTTTTGATCCTGAATTAACGATGAAAAAATTTCCTCCAACTGCTCAAATAGCAGAAGCTCATGCAAAAACCGCGGCAGGTAATTTGAAGGAATTACTAATTGGTGGAACGTTATCTAAATTTGATTATTCATGGAAAGGCCAAAGTGCAATAATAGGAAAAAGAACTGGAATTGCATCTTTTTTTGGCATCAATATTGCCGGATTTTTGGCATATCTTTTATGGAGAAATTTGTATTTATCTAAGATAAGAAGTTCTGATAAAAAATTTCGCGTATGGCTTGATTGGAGTCTAGATCTATTTTTTAAAAGGGATATATCTCGTTTGAAGATTGTTAAAAAAGAACGTTCTCTTGACTATAAAGAATTAGACGAAGTTGATGATGTTTGGTGATTTAGAGTTTTTCTAAAATTGTAAAAACTCCGTAGAATAGCACAAAAATTCCTCCAAGTATGATTGCTTTAGATAATATTCCCATTACTTGATCTAAATATTTTGAAAAATTTAAAGTAGTAGTATTTAGATAGTTTTGTATTGAAAAATTTAATCTTATTTACAATTTTGACTATGGGAATATTTTCTCTAGGTTTAACTTCTATTGCTGAGGCCCATCCTCATACTACGATAGATCTAATGAATACACATTCACATGATTTCTATACTGCTGAAGATTTTCTAATACATACATTTGAAAATGTAGTATTATTTGTAGAACAAATTCATCATATTATCTTCTTTTAGATTTTTTCTTAGTTTTTGATTTTTTTGTACTTTTTTGCTCAATTACAGCTTGTGCTGCTGCAACTACTGCAATAGGAATTCTATGTGGCGATGCACTGACATAAGAAACGTTTGCAGAATGGCAGAATTTGATGGAATTTGGGTCTCCTCCATGTTCTCCGCATATCCCAATTTCCAAGTCTTTTTTGATGTCTCTTCCCTGTTTGATTCCAATTCTCATTAAATGACCTACGCCATTAACATCAATTGATTGAAATGGGCTAGTTTCTAATAGCTCTTTTTCCATATATTCTGGAAGGAATTTACCCTCTGCATCTTCTCTACTAAAGCTAAATACTGCTTGTGTTAAATCATTTGTTCCAAAGCTGAAAAACTCTGCAGTATTTGCTAATTCATCTGATGTGAGACATGCACGAACAACTTCAAGCATAGTTCCAAAGTTTATCTTAAATTTCATCTTGTATTTTTGTTGCATCTGTTTTTTGACATCGTCATAAATTGATTTGATATAGTTTAATTCTGCTATACTCCCAACTTGTGGGATCATTATCTGTGGTTTTGCATTTACTTTGCTTTTTGTAAGTGCTGCTGCTGCCTCAAACACTGCAGTAATTTGCATTTTGTAAATCTCCGGATATGTAATTGCAACTCTTACTCCTCTATGTCCCATCATTGGGTTAATCTCTGCAAGTTCACGTGCTCTGTCTAAAACTCGTTTTGTTTTTTCACTATTATCATTTTCTTTAGTCATTTTATCCTTTAATTCTTCAGGATTTGGTAAAAATTCATGTAATGGTGGGTCTAGTAATCTGATTGTCACTTTGTATCCTTCCATTGCCTTTAGAATTCCAATAAAGTCACTTTTTTGTAATTCTTGTAATTTTTTGAGTACTTGGTTTCTCTCATCTGATGATTGAGCCATGATCATTTCAACAAACAATCCAATTCTGTCTGTCTCGTTAAACATTCTCTCTGTTCTACATAATCCTATTCCCTGTGCTCCGTACTGTCTTGCAAGTTTTGCTGCATCCGGTGTATCTGCATTTGCACGAATTCCTAATTTCTTTGTATTCTGAGCCCAACTAAGAATTGTTTGAAAGTCTTTGGTAACTTTAGGCTCGACCGTTGGCACTTCACCGATTAATACGCTACCTACACTACCATCAATTGAAATCATATCATTTTCTTTTATTGTAATTCCATTTGCAGTACATGTGTTATTGTCATAATCAATTTTCAATTCTGCACATCCTACTATGCATGGTTTGCCCATCCCTCTGGATACAATTGCGGCATGTGATGATTTTCCACCAAGACTTGTTAGAATTCCTTCTGCTGAAAAAAATGCAGGAACATCTTCTGGTTTTGTCTCTTTTCTTATCAGAATTACCTTTTTTCCTGCCTCGCCTAACTCAATTGCTTTTTTTACATCAAAAATTGCAATTCCACTAGCGGCTCCAGGTGATGCTGCAATTCCTTTTGCCAATTGTGTATGATCTTTAATTTTTGATTCATCCATAGTTCTATGAAGTAATGCTTCTAGTTGTTGTGCAGGAATTCTTGCTAATGCTTTATTTTTATCAATTAATTTTTCTTTGACCATGTCTACTGATGTCTTTACTAGTGCCCCTGCACTCATTTTTGCTGTTCTTGTTTGTAGCAAATAGAATTTTCCTTGTTCTATGGTGAATTCTATATCTTGAGGTTCTCTGAAATGTTTTTCTAATTTTTCACATGCATTACTTAATTCTTTATGTGACTTTGGCATATCTTTTCTCAGTAACTCTACATTCTTTCCTGTTCGAACTCCTGCAACGACATCTTCACCTTGTGCATTTATTAGATATTCTCCTTCAATCTCTCTTTTTCCATTATGTCCATTTCTTGTAAATACAACTCCTGTTGCACTATCGTCTCCCATATTTCCAAAAACCATTGTTACAACATTCACTGCAGTCCCATTTGCAATATCTTTTGTAATTCCATTTTTCTCTCTATATACTACTGCTCTTTCTCCCATCCAACTTTTGAATACTGCTTCAATCGCAAGTCCTAATTGTTCATTAGGTGTATCTGGGAATTTTCTTTTTGTGTGTTCTTCACATATTTTCTTATATTCTGAAACAATTTTTCTTAGTGATTCTACGTTTAATTTACTATCATCAGTTACGCCTTGTTTATTTTTTGCAAAATCTAATACATGATCAAATTTTTCATCATTTACCCCGAAAACAACTTTTCCAAATAATTGAATAAATCTTCTATAAGAATCCCATGAAAATCGTGGGTTTTTTGTCTGTTGAGCAAATCCTTCTACTGTTTTTTCATTTAATCCTAAATTCAAAATCGTATCCATCATTCCTGGCATTGAAATTGCAGCACCAGAGCGAACTGATACTAAAAGTGGGTTTTTTGTTGAATTCCATTTCTTACCTGTCTTTTTTTCCATCTTTGCAATATTTTTCATCACTAGTGGCATGACATCTTTTGGAAGTTTTCTACCATTGTCATAATATTTGTTACAAACTTCTGTTGTTATGGTAAAACCTGGTGGTACTGGAAGTTTTAGGCGAGTCATTTCGCTTAATCCTGCACCTTTCCCTCCTAGCAACATCCTATTTTTACTGTCTGCTTCTTCAAATGCATAAACTGGCTTACTTTTTACCATGCAGAATTTTATCGATTTACTGGCTTTTTAAACCCTTACAAAATTCGGACATTATTTTTTCCCAATTTTTTGCTTTGACAATTCCGCTTGCGACAAGAATTCCATTCGAACCAAGCTCTTTTGCTTTTGATACATCCTGACCTGAAATAATTCCTGCACCGCACAAAAGTTTTGTAGAATTTTTAGCATTTTTTACTGATTGTACTGCATTAGTGATTAATGCTGGTTTCTCCGTAGAAATTGCTCTACCAGTTCCAATTAATTCTGGTGGTTCAATTGCAATAAATGTAGGATTTAATTTTACATATTTTTTTACTTCATTAACATTTTTCACACATAGTATTGTTTTCAGTTTTAGTTTTGTTAAACGTCTAACTAGTGATATTATTTCTTTTTCAGAAATTCTATGTTCACTATGATTAATTATGGAACCATCGATTTTTGATTTTTTAACAATTTCCGGTACCATGAATCCTGTTGTACTTCCAACCTTCTTATCATCTACATGTTGTGTCAAAACTATAATCTTGAATTTTGTAATTAATGAAATAAGATTATGTGGGGGTGCAACTGCAATTGGCACTTTGTATTTCTTTGAAATTTTTTCTGCAATTTTTGCAATTTTAATAATTTTTTCTCCTGCTATTTCTTCATAATTTTTACAATTTATGATAAACATTTTATTTCCTAATTGATTCGAAAGCTTTCTCATATTTCAACTTCATTATGAGAACTGTCATTGTTAAGAACATGGCTGCCACATTAACTCCTATGATGTATTTGTCGTCAATCTCAATTCCATAAACAAGCCATAATACTGCTCCTGAAAATATAGCCATAACTAAATATTTTGAAACATCTTCAAGTTTCTTTGTCTTATATCCTTGAATGATTTGTGGCACCCATCCAATTAGGATTAAAAT
Organism: Candidatus Nitrosopelagicus sp.; assembly: GCA_028345095.1. Taxonomy (GTDB): domain Archaea; phylum Thermoproteota; class Nitrososphaeria; order Nitrososphaerales; family Nitrosopumilaceae; genus Nitrosopelagicus. Next base: position 123,744 of record JAOMCQ010000001.1, read on the forward strand.
CCCTGCCAATATTGCAACTACTCCTAAAGTAAATTCGTCCAACATATCAATTCCAGAAAAATTGGTCTAATCCTGTTTGTTTTGGTTTACCTAGAATGGTATCAAAATCTAGATCCATTGATGATGTAATTTGTTCTAAAGTACTCTCCATAAATTCCATGTATTTCCCAGAGTCAATTTCGTCTTGTTTTGCTAGTTCCACTGGTTTTACGCCAGGCTTATTCAGTATTTTAACATATGATATGATGTCTCCTTTCTTTATCTCTCTAGTAGTTTCAAGTTGTTTTGCTGCTCGTATGTGCTGTGGTATTGTTTTTACATATTCTGATAGAGCTTTACTGAGTGTTACATTAAACGTCAATTCTTTTAATGGAATGCTTTTCTCTTGAATCTTTTTTGCATAAATAGCAATTCTATCACTTACTTTCTTTTTTGCATTTTCGAATTGTTCCTCATCTTGAACTTCTGCTAATATATCCAACAATTCATAAAATAATGTTTTAATGAATGGGGGTGTATGTGATTTTTTACCTGTTAATCCTTTTACATCCACTTTTCCATTTTTTGTAACTCCAAAATAATTTTTCTTTCTATTGCTTAATACCACATATCTGTAATCTTTGTCAATTTCTAATTCAACACCATGATCTTTTTTCGCCAATTTTATGATATCTTCAATTTGTTGTGTAGTTGGTTTCTTAACAAAAAGTGAATCTGTATCTCCGTATAGGACCTCTAATTGTATTCCTTTGCATTTTTCAATTGTATCCATAATGATGTGTCTTCCTAATGCAGTAGTTGCTTCTGCTGCTGGAAGAAAGTATAGTGGAAATATTTCTGCACCCATCACTCCATAACTTGCATTAAGAATTACTTTCAGAGCTTGACTTACTACTGTATATAGCTGTTTTTGTTCATCTGTTATGTTTTCCTTTTTTGAAAGACTTTTGTAATAATTTACACGTAAATCTCGCAATGAACCAATAATTAATGATGTCAATCCATTTTTTTTTGTACATCTCCAATGAGCTGTTCCTGGTATTGTATTTTTCTTACATTCTTCATGTGGGCATCTAACTGTTTCATATGAAAGATTATTCACTTTAATTATACTTGGATACAGACTTGCAAAGTCCATTACTGTTACGTCAAAATGAACTCCTTCTACTGGTTCTATGACCAATCCTCCTCGATATTTTTTATCTTTGATTACTGCGTCATTTGCCATTCCTGATGATTTTTCTTCAATTTCATTTCGTCTTGGAATAAGAAAATTATTTTTTCTATGCTCATAGTATAGGAGGCTACGAATCCATTGTGAGACTCCCATTCTTGAAATATCGTCAATTGGCATTCTTGCAATTCTTGTAATTACAACTAAAAGATTCATGAGTAAATCTTCGTTAAAACTTGTCAGCTTGAATGTTAGATACGCATCATTTTGGCAATATTTGGCAATTTGATAATATGTCATATTGTTTATTTCTACACCATAATCCATTTTCTGCTCTCCCAAAACTCCTTTTGAAACGCTATTGAGAGAAAAGTCACTATATTTTTGTGAAAATACGTAAATCTGAAATGCTTTGTTTGAAAATGTTCTATACAAATCAAGATGTACACCTTTTGTTAGCGTTGCAGAATCTCTCATCATGTATAGTGGATTTATTTCATCAGAAATTCCTAGTCTTTTTGCACGGTTGTACAAGTAAAGAAGATCAAATTGATCACCATTATATGTAATTAGTACAGGATATTTCTTTACTAATTCAAAGGCATCTTCAATTAATTTTTTTTCTTGATCTTTTTCGTAAAATATCACTTCGATATTCTTATCTAAATCGTTTATTCCTTCTACAATTCCATCTCTTCTTAATATGAAAACTCTTTTCATTCCGTCACTTGCTTCAAATCCTATGGCGGTGACTTTTTTATCTGCAATTTTAACATCTGGAAATCCTTTCTCATCTGTTTCTACCTCTATGTCCAAACTCATTCTTTTAATTTTTGGTACAGGTTGATCTAGCAGTTCTGCCCAATTTGAAACCTCTTCTTGAAACTGTTTCGTATCTATCATTCCTGTATTTCCTAATTTATCAAAAAGCATATCCTTCATTTTTAAATTGGTCTCATCAGACATCTCAAAATCATGTGGAATTATTTTATCATTTTCAATTCTGTAGTATTTTCCAATAATTAATGAATTATCATAAAGATATGTTTCATAATATTTTATATCTGATTCCCATGCCTCAACCACATTTCTGATACTTTGTGTTGTTTGTGTGCCTCCTATTGCCAATGGGTCTGTTACAATGATTTTTGATACTGGAATTTCTTTGTCTTTTAATGTATCAATTTTTTTAACAGTTTTAATTTCAATTACATCCTCTCTTTCTGATAAAAATTCTAAATCTTCTGGGACCATCTTTGAAAAACAGTATGGCTGATGACCTGTTTTATCTTCCCACAAATAGATTTTTTCTGATTCTGGATTATAGAATTTGAGGGTAACTTTCTTTGTTTTTCCATTATATGATGCAGAAATTAATAGTGAATTTGGTATATTTGCTACTTCATTTTGTTTGAAATCTTCTACTGCTTCCATATCTACTTCTTTGAGGATATCATATTTCCTGCCCATTTTTCAATATTTTCTTTATTCAAAATTTCAATCTCAACTCCTGCTTCTTTAATTAAATCATAATCTGTTTCTGGATATTCATCAAGACATACAAATTTTCGAATCCCTATCGTTATTGCCATTTTTGTACACTCTAAACAAGGAACAAATGTGGAATACAACACTGCACCTTTTGTTCCTGCTTCTATGCCTAAAATGGCACAATGCATTATTGCGTTAGCTTCTGCATGATTACATACACATCTTCCTAGACCTTCACCAGATTTTATTTTGCCATCCATTCTATCTTTACATCTTTGGCAACCACCTTCAAAACAATTCTTTATTCCTGGTGGAGTTCCATTATATCCTGTTGCAAGCTGTCGATGGTCTCTAACTATAACTGCGCCTACACTTCTTGTTATACAATTTGATCTTAATGCAGCAAGTTTTGCCTGAAGCATAAAATATTCATCCCATCCAGGTCTTTCAAAACTGTTAGACATGGAAATTATTTAATTTGCCAACATATAACCTCTAAGTGACTTTTTATCAATTGTAAACCATAAATGATATGCTTATCTGTTCTCAATTTATGGGATCAGGATATTATGAGCACAAATTGATCAAACCACATTCTATTGAATTGCGTGATTATCAGACAAATCTTGCAAATGATGCCAAAACTAAAAATTCATTAATTGTTTTACCTACTGGACTTGGTAAAACTACTATTGCATTACAGATTATGGCAGATGTACTATCTAAAAATAAAGGAGGGATTTTATTTTTAGCACCTACTCGTGTACTTGTGAATCAGCATTTTGATTTTCTGAAAGAAAATTTACTTTTAGATGATATTGGAATTGTCACTGGTGAGGATTTGATAAACAAGCGTAAAAAATTATGGATGAATAGCGTGATATGTGCCACTCCTGAAATTACTCGTAATGATCTAGACAGAAACATGATTGATACTGATCAATTCAGTCTTGTAATATTTGATGAGGCACATAGGGCAGTTGGAGATTATGCATACACTGGCATTGCAAATCATTTCAAAGAAAAATCCCTCATACTAGGAATGACTGCAACACTTCCAAGTGAGAAAATTAAGGCTACAGAAATCATCACATCTCTTGGAATACAAAACATCCTACAACGAACTGATGAGAGTCCTGATGTTCAACCGTATATTCAAAAAACACACACTGAATGGATTATGGTTGATTTACCTCCAGAAATGAAAGCAATTCAAAAATGTCTTCAACTCGCATTAGATGAAAGATATTCAACTTTGAGAAAAAACGGAATTCAAATTGGACAGAACCAATCTCTATCTACATTACTTAGAATTCGTCAGTATGTATTAACACAAAATCGTGTTTCTGCGAAACCATTATTCACTGCAATTCGAATCACATATGCATTAAATATTTTTGAGGCTCATGGGGTTACATCATTTCTAAAATTCTGTGATAGAACTAAAGCAAAAAAGGGTGTGGGAATTAAAGATCTTTTTGAAAAGGATCTAAATTTTATGCGAGCAGTAGAATTAGCAAACTTTGCAAAATCCCATGGAATTGAGCATTCCAAACTCCCAAAACTACAGGAGATAATTTCTTCAGTGAACGATAAGATTTTGATTTTTACAAGTTATCGAGATTCTGTTAATGTAATAAATGAAACACTACAAAAGATGGGAATTAACTCTGAAATTTTAATTGGAAAAGCAGGTGATACTGGATTAAAACAACAAAAACAAATTGAAACTGTTCAAAGATTTCGAGATGGATTGACCAAAGTTCTTGTTGCAACTCGTGTTGGTGAAGAAGGATTAGATATATCTGAAGTAAATTTAGTAATTTTCTATGATAATGTTCCAAGCTCAATTCGTTTTGTACAAAGAAAAGGTAGAACTGGAAGAAAAGCTGAAGGTCGATTAGTTGTATTAATTGCAAAAGATACAATTGATCAAGTATACTATCATATTGGCCAGAGAAAAATTAAATCAGCTAAATTAATGGGAGATAAATTATCAAAAAAACTTGAAAATGATGAACTAAATTCTACACAATCTTTAGATAATTTTCTCTAAGAATCCTCTTTTTTATCATCGTCTTGTGTTTTTTTATCGCCACCTGGTCCTAGCATTTCTTCAGGTTTGACGTCATTATCCCACGTACCTCTAATTCCTTTCACTAATGCAATTGCACCTACAGCTAAAATTCCAATAACCATACCAAACATTAAATTTCTATTTTGTAATTGTTCATCACAATCAATCTTTACTGCAACATTCTCATCTGTATAATCATAACATTCTGAAAATTCTTTTGTTTGAACTGTAATATCCTGATACTGAGTTCCAAACACTGCCATGACAATAAATCCTACTGATAATACTCCAACACCGATCATGACAAAACGTATGTCGCTCATTGTGTAATTTACACATCAAGAATATTTTAATGAATTTATGAAATTTGCTTTAATTTTCTAGAAAAAGCGTATATTGCACTTGACGAATATCACTACAAATGACTAAGTGGGCAGATTTTGTAATTAGTGCTGTCAAAAAAGGATCTGGTTTATCGAATATTACACATGTGCAAATACACGAAGATCTAGAACACGGTCTTACGGCTCCTAAACTAATTGACAAGAATGAACTGTCGTCTAAAATACAAAAAGGAATTTCATTCATTACTATTTTTAAAAAGAATGAAAATGAATGGATTCCTGGCGATATAGTTAGAACATACGTCAAAGATGGTGATGTGTTCATTCGTGCTGATGATAATAAAGTAACATCTGATAATCTTGGTTTAATTCCAACCGTTGATGAATTAGAAATTATTCTTGCTGAAATAAAACCAGAACCAAAACCAGAACCAAAACCACAACCAAAACCACAACCAAAACCAGAACCAAAACTAGAACCAAAACCAGAACCAAAACTAGAACCAAAACCAGAACCAAAAGTGGAAATTGGTGATTATGAATATGAAGATAATAGGCGTGCATCACTTGCAAAAGATGCTCAGGATACACATTCTAAAAAGTCATTACCGAAAGGCTGGAATGCTGAACCAAAAGAAAAAGAAGTCTCACATTGGAATGAGGATGGTACTTTCAATAGTTCATTCAAAAAGGAACAGAAGAAAGAATTGCTTGAATATGAGAAAGAATATCTTGAACAATTTGAAAAAGGTAATTCTAAACGCAAAAAATTAAAAGAAAAATTAAAAGAAACTGAACAGGAAGAACATAAGGCTCGAATCTCTAGGCGTTTAGAACTTGAAAAAACATCAGGAAAAAACTATAAAAAATTATTATCAGAAATATCTAAATCTAAATCTGAACCCAAATCTGAACCCAAATCTGAACCCAAATCTGAACCCAAACCACTGACCAAAAAAATTACTGATACTAAAGATGACATTGAGAAAAAATCCTCTGTAGAGAGTCGTATATCTGGTATACTCAAACGTGTTGTTACTACAAAACCTTCAACTTCTGAAACGGTAGATGACACTCGAAACTTTATTCGAAAAAAACGAACTACTAAATCTGAACCTAAAATAAAACCTCTAGAACCTAAACTAAAATCCCCAAAACTAACTTCCACCAATCCAGACGAAGATGAAAAACGTGTATCACTTGCAAAAGAGGCTTTAAAATCTCGTTCAACAAAATCATTGCCAAAATCTATGGTTACCAAAGAAAAAAGTCAATCAAATAAAGTGCAAGAAAAAGAGATTACTAAAATCAAAGAACAGGCTGTAGCAGACGCTAAAATACAAGCTGAAAAAGAAACATCAACTATAGTGGAAAAATTACAAAAACAAATTGATACTGCAAATGCATCTTTAGAAAAATTACATAAAGAAAATGAGGAAATTAAAAAAGCCAAACGTGATGCAGAAGAGAAAGCCAAACGTGATGCAGAAGAGAAAGCAGCTAAGGAAGCCAAAATTGCTAAAGATAAACTAGCAAAAGAATTGGCTGATGCTAAATATGCTAAAGAACAACTGGAACGTGAAGAAGCAGAAGAACAAGCACGAATAGAGGCTGAAGAAAAAGCCAAACGTGATGCAGAAGAGAAAGCAGCTGCCGATGCTAAATCTGCTAAAGATAAACTAGAAAAAGAATTGGCTGATGCTAAAGAACAACTAAAACGTGAAGAGGCAGAAGAAGAAAATATCAACGATAATCTGGTATCTGAAATTCAAAAAGAATTACAAGAATTACGTGCACAATTAGAGGATGTTGATGAGGAAGAAGAGGATGATCCTGTTACTGAGATTAAAAAGGAATTGGCCAAACTACGTAAAGAACTTGATTCTGTAGAAAATTAATTATTAATAAAATTCAATTCTTGGCATGGTTTTAATATTGTGGAATAACTAACTGGGATATGAGCAAATGGGCTGATTTTGTAGTAAGTGGAATTAAGAAAGGGCCTGGTCTTGCAAATATTTCACATGTACAAGTTCATGAAGACTTTGGAAGTGAATTTGGAAAACCAGAGATAATTGATAAAAAAACACTTGCATCTCATATTAAAAAAGGAAAAAAATATCTTACAATATACAAGAAAAATGAAACTGATTGGGAACCTGGTGAAATTGTAAATACATTTGTTCTTAATGGTGAAACACACGTTCGAACTGATAATAATAAAGTTGAAGGTGACCGCTTAGGTACCTTACCTGAAATTGAATCTTAATCTTTAGATAAGCCACTTTCTTCAGTTTAATTAATGAGCATATCTGAAATAAATTATGATATTCAATTTGAACCTCTTTTCTCTAATTTTACGTTCAAAGGAATAGAAATTTTATCCTTCAAAACAAATTCTTCAAATAAATTTGTGCTAAATTGTGCTGAAATTAAAATCAACAAATGTTACATAATTTCTAAAAGTAAAACAATTGAGACAAAATTCAAACTTAACGCAAAAAATGAATCTCTTTCTATTATTACAAGCAAGAAAGTTTCAGGGAAAATAAAACTTTGTATAGAATATACTGGAATCTTAAATGATCGTCTTTTAGGATTCTATAGAAGTAAATACACTGATCCTGCTGGTAAGACCAAATACATGGCTACCACTCAATTTGAGGCAGCTGATGCAAGACGAGCATTTCCATGTTGGGATGAACCTGCTACAAAAGCCACATTTGATGTATCTTTACTCGTGGAAAAAAACTACATGGCGATATCAAATATGCCTGTGAGCAAAAAACAAAACTTTGGAACTAAAATAATCTATGAATTTGAGCGAACCCCAATTATGTCAACTTACCTTCTCTATCTTGGAGTTGGTGAATTTGAGTATATAGAAACCAAATTGAGGAATATCAAAATTCGTGTTTTAACAACAAAGGGAAACAAAAACAAGGCAAAACTATCATTAGAATTAACAAAAAAGTTCCTAGGTGAATATGAAAAATATTTTGGAATAAAATATCCGTTACCAAAACTTGACATGCTTGCAATTCCTGATTTTGCTGCAGGTGCAATGGAAAACTGGGGTGCAATTACTTTCCGTGAAACCATATTATTGTATGATCCAAAAACATCCTCCACTAGAACCAAACAATTCATAGCTGAGGTAATCTCTCATGAATTGGCCCATCAATGGTTTGGTAATTTGGTTACAATGAAATGGTGGAATGATTTGTGGCTAAACGAAAGTTTTGCTACATTCATGGCAACAAAAATCGTCGACAAATTTTACCCCGAATGGGATTTGTGGGATCAATTTTTAGAAGATGCAATGAATACTGCAATGTCACTTGATGCCTTGAAAACTTCTCATCCTATTGATGTTAAGGTAAATCATCCTTCTGAAATTAGAGAAATTTTTGATTCTATCTCTTATGATAAAGGAGGTTGTGTTTTACGAATGTTAGAACATTTTGTAACTGACAAAAGTTTCCAAAAAGGTTTGCAAAAATATCTTAAAAAATATGCATACTCCAATGCTGAAGGTCGTGATTTATGGAAATCAATAGGTGAAGTAGCAAAAAAACCAATTGATAAAATGATGAACAGCTGGATCAATCAAGTTGGTTTTCCTATAGTATCTGTTAATCGAAAAGGATCTCAAATTTCTTTAAAACAAACCCGTTATTTGTTGGAAGAAACAAAATCAAGTAAAAAGGGAATTTGGAAGATTCCTCTAATTGTTGACGAAGGAAATATCGTCACATCTCATATCATGGATAAAAAATCTCAATCACTTAAATTAAAAAATAAAGAAAGAAATTTCATTATTAATTCAGGACGAACCGGATTTTATAGAATGGATTATGACACTGAAACTTTGGATAATCTCTCTCTTCTAATTGATGAAAAAATACTAAATTATGTGGATAGATGGAGTATACAAAATGATTATTATTCACAATGTGTGACTGGAAAGAAGAAGGTACAGGATTATCTTGATTTCACAAATGCATATTTTGATGAGGATAATTATATTTCATCTCTAAACTTGGCTCAACATCTATACTCGTTATATTCTCTGACTCATAAGGAAAAATTCTCAGATGAAATTAAACAATATGCCTTTAATTTCCTTAGAACCATTTATGACCGCTTAGGCTGGGATGCAAAAAAGAATGAACCTCACACTAACGCACTTTTACGAAGCTTTGCACTTACTGGATTAGGTAAACTAGGAGATGAGGAAATATTGAATGAATCAAAGAAACGATTTGATAAATTTTTGAAAAATCAAAATAGTTTATCCGCGGATTTACAAGAAACAGTTTTTGTTTTAGTTGCATGGAACGGAAATGAATCCACGTACAAAAAATTCATGTCATTATACAAAAAGGTGAACTCTCAAGAACAAAAACTCAGATTCTTAGCTGCAATGTGCAGTTTCCAACAAAAGAATCTCTTACTAAAAACTTTAGAATTTACATTAGGTCCTAATGTTCGTTCGCAAAATATTCAAATGCCAATCATGAGAATTGCAGCAAATCTATACGGTAAAGAATTCTTATGGGGTTGGCTAAAAAAGAACTGGAAAAAAATTATTAAAAAAGCTGGAATTGGTAATCCATTATTGAATAGAGTCGTTGCAAGTATTGGTCAAGTTGTTGATGCAAAACAAGAAAAAGAAATACGAAAATTCTTTAAAACAAATCCATTACGAGGTACTGAAATGACTTTGGAACAAACCATGGAGCGCGTTCGTGTTTCATCAAAATTTCTAAATTCAATTAAAAAAGAGTTTTCGTAATTGATTGCACCAAAAAATTTCATAATAATCTTAATTGCCACTATTTCAGTCAGTACTGTAATAATTTTGAATCCAATTTCTGAAAATACTGATTTTAGTAATTTTACATTTGATGCTGTATATCTAAAAGACAGTAATTCGGTATCAATCACCTTTTCTGATACAAATACAAAATCATCATTTGCTGTATTGGAAATTTTAGGCATGGAGAATACTTTTCATGAAGAATTTGAGATTTATGATTCAAAATTTACTAAATTAGTTCCACTTGATAAAGTTCCAAAATATGGATGGAAGACTACACCTGTTACATTGGAAATTACTTATGATGAATCTGTTGTATACATGAAAACTGAAATTCATGACGAAGATCAAATTCCACCTATTGTGATTTTTGGAGAATGATTAATTTTTAGCACCAGTTATCTAAATTAGCATTAGTTTTATACTCAGTTGTGGGCATTACATTATGCAAAATTTAGGAATTGGATTAATGATTTTTTCTATATCCATAGCATTCATCGCAATCGGTTCTGAGAGTGCATTTGCAGAAGTAATAAAAATTGAAAATGCACGTGGTTCATCACAGCAAGGTTGTGAAGTAACAAATCTATGTTTTGTCCCATCATATGCAACCGCACGTGTAGGTGACACTATAATATTCCTTAACGGTGACGATGCCGCACATACTTCTACTAGCGGTACTCCTATGACAGGTCCAGATGGAGTTTGGGATAGTGGATTACAACAAGCCGGAATCGATTATGAATTAATACTTGAAACTCCTGGAACTTTTGATTATTTTTGTATGGTCCATCCATGGATGGCCGGACAATTACAAATATTTCCTGAAGGTGCAGACATTGCAGATGATACTACATCTAACTATGGAACAACGGTTGATCAAACCGAATCCATAATTTATGGTGATAACACTCCTGAAGTATCTGACAAAGACCCAGGAGTTATCAACGTAGTATTTGCAAATATTGTAACAAGTGATGGAACAAAAGACTCCCCGTTAACAGTTGAGGTTGAATTTATGGAATCAGACGGATTTGTAATTAATCATGTAAATTATGACATCAAAATATCTCAAAACGGAGAAGTAATATTTGCTGAAGAAGACGCACATCGTCATTTATTCAAATATCCTGTTCACACTACTGCACCATTGGAATATGATCCTAAGGATTATCCTGTTGACATCGATGTAACATTTCAAGGAATTGGTCACTTTATTGGAACATTGAACGAGGATGCAATACTTGGAGTTCATGGCCCTGTAGGCCAAACGTCTACTTTTCAAGTTGTTCCTGAATTCGGTGTGGTTGTGTCATTAGTACTTGTAATATCTATTGTAGCAGTAATTGGATTTTCTGCAAAAACAAGATTAATTCAAAAATTCTAAAATTCGTTTTTTAGATTTTTCAAAGATTGAGCATAGAAATTAGATAAAAATTTTACAAATTCTTCGAATTCATTCTTTGTTGATTTTGATGCAAAAAATGATTCCCATGTAATTTTCACTGATTTTGATTTATTCTTTTCAATGGATATTGTAGCATGATATGCATCTAATGGCAATCCTGAAACTGCGATATATGAAAAATATTCTTTTGATTTCCATCCTACTATGTGTTCTTCCACGTCAGATCCATCTTCAAATGAGATTAAGCGTTTAGCCCCGACTCCACTCTTTTTATCTCCTAAAAATTTTGTTGATTTCTGACTTTCTAACCAATCTAATTTTGAAATTTTACTAATTTTTAACCATACTTTTTCTATATCTGAATCAATTATCACTGATTTTTTTACTGAACCTGAATTCATATTGTAACACAATACTTCTCAAATTTATATAATTCAACTATTGATCTTTTGATTATGGTTTTTGGTTGGGGTAAAAAAAAGAACGTTGAATATGATGAACCTGTGGAAAGTTTTACTCCTTCATTCCAAACTATCACATTGGAGGAGATTCCAAAAATTCTAGATGATATTGTAATTCTTAGAAAAGGAACACTTGCAGCTGAAATAAAATCCCACCGAAATAGAATTGATTCTCAAAGAGAAATATTACTAAAAATTGCAAATGAATTATCAGAAGATGAATTAGATCCTGATAAGCTTGATCCGCATTTTCAAATAATGGTTAATCGTGGAAAAAAAGAAGTTATATCATTAATAAAAAAGGAATTTGCAAATCCTTTTCCTGATATCAAT
>JAOMCQ010000010.1 GCA_028345095.1 Candidatus Nitrosopelagicus sp.
TAGATTTTTAGTAGATGATTTTGCCTCAAGGGAGATATTGTCTAAAGTAGAGATTTGTGGAGGAGTGGAATCTTGAATTGTAACAATTTGAGAGGCAATTGCCATGTTACCAGATCCGTCAACAGCAGTCCAAATTATAGTATTGATACCTAAAGGAAATGATGAAGGAGCATTATTAGAAAGAGAGTAAATTCCACTTTCATCAGTTGCCATAGCCTCTCCAATATTTACTGAAGTTAATTGACCAGATGCTTCGACTAAAACATCGTCAGGAACCAAAATTGTAGGCTTTTTGAAGTCATTATGAATAGGTGTCATAGATTGTTGTGGTGATTGAATAATTTCGATGGATTCAGATTCAAAATTAGTTTCTGCTGGAATTGTCTGTTCTTCATCAGTTATGTTAGAATTATGAACTATAGGAGTAGAAAATTTTTGAATACGATGACCTTGCGTGTCAGTAACAAAGAGGTATCCATCATTAGATACTGCTACATCCTTTGGAAATTTAAAATTTCCATCATTAGTTCCCATTTGTCCAAACATGGATAGTGGAACACCAAATTCATTATACTGAATAATTCGATTATTTCTATAGTCTACAATATAAAAATTATTTTCTTGATCAAAAACTATTCCTTCTGGATATATTTGATAACCACCAACACTGTTGTTGAAGATCTTTTTAAAATTTCCTTCTAAATCAAAAATAATAATTTTACTTTGATTTGAATCAGTTACATAAATTTTATCAGAATTAATTGCAATATCCACAGGTGTAATAAAATTACCACCACGTTTACCACTTTGTCCAAATTGTGATATGTATTCACCATCAAAAGTAAATTTTTGAATACGTGAATTTCCAGAATCAACTACATAAATAAATTTATCATCACTTACAGTTATTCCTCTAGGAGATTTGAAAAATCCATTATCAGTTCCAAACCCTCCCCATTTTGAAATAAATTTTCCATCAAGATCAAATTTTTGAATATTATGATTTTTGTTATCTGTTACAAATACAAATTCATTAGAAACAGCAATGCCCATAGGATATCCGAATTTGCCAGAAGTATTTCCGTTTGAGCCCCATTCAATAAGAAAATTTCCATTTGAATCAAATTTTTGAATACGTGAATTTCCAAGATCAGTTACATAGACGTTATTTTCTGAATCAAATGCCAAATGTTGAGGACTCAAAAAAGAACCAGGTTTTGAAAAACCAGATTCACCCCATTCTAATTCAAAAGTATGAGTAGCAGCATTAGCATATTCAATATACGAAATACCAATCAAAGATATCGTCATAGATAAAACTAGGAATATCTTGAGATGCATCAAAAAATACTCTAGAAATAGACTCAAGATCAGCCTTGTGAGTATTTTTTACAATTTTTGTCAAAAAATAGTTTTTCTCTAGAATGAGAATCATATTTTTAGAATTTTTTCTCGAATAAACATGAATTAGAAGGGCTTGTTTACATCTCTGGTGAAAACATAGCTTGAAAGTCCAATCATAACCATACTAAATATCCCCAATATAGCAATACTAGTCATTGCCGATAGACTATCAACATATCCAGACATCATTTCACGTACAAGAATTACAGTATAACTTACTGGATTAAAGGCTGCAACAGAAGCAAGCCAGTCTGGCATCAACTCAAGTGGAAAAAGTGCAGGACTAAGCAAAAATAAGGGCATTCCAAGAAAATTGATTATTCCCCAAAATGTTTCTTGAGATTTTGCAGCTGCTGCAATCATCACAGATATTCCTGAAAAACCTATTGAAAATAAAATTACAATTCCCATTATTGGTGCAATCATCCATAGATGAGGCATACTTACTCCCAACGCTAACGCCATACCCAAAATAAGACTTGATTGGAATGCTGCAATCATAGATATTGCAAGCATTTTTCCAAGTGCAATTGATGAACGAGAAATTGGAGAAGTTAATGCCTTATTCATAAAACCATAGCGTCTATCCCACAAAGTGTTAACACCACCAAAAATACTTGTAAAAATTGCAGTCAATATTAAAACACCAGGAGCCATAAATTCAATATATTCGCCATCAAATCCTACTGATTCAATTAATGGTTGAGTTCCAGCAAAAATATTTCCCATCACAACAATCCAAATTGCAGGTTGAATTAATCTAATAATTACACCACTTTTTGATTTTCTATAACGTTTCATTTCACGCCAGAAAATTGCATAAGTATCAGAGATAATCATAATCCACGTCTCCTAGATTGATTGTGCTCTTTTCTTTTATTGAATTTTCCATTTGTATCATCTCGTAAATTATGACCAGTGTATGAAATGAAAACATCATCCAAAGTAGGTTTGTTCAAAATAAATGAATCAATACTAAGTCCAATTTCAGAAGATATTTCAAAAATTTTTGGTATAACCAGAGTAGAATCAGATGATTGGACAGTCATATTAGTTTCATTAATTTTTATATTTTTAATCAAATCAAGTGTTTTTAATTTTTCAATGAATTGTTCTTTCTTCACTTTATCAGGAATTACAGAAAATGTTATCATATCAGTTTCTAATTTATTTTTCATTGATTGAGGTGTATCAACTATCTGAATTTTTCCATGATCAATAATTCCAACTCGATCACAGAGATTATCTGCTTCTTCCATATAATGTGTTGAAACAAAAATTGTCATTCCAAACTCTTTGTGAATTTTTCGTATGTATTGCCAAATTTTTCTTCGTGTTTGTATATCTAATCCAACAGTAGGCTCATCCAAGAATAGAACTTTCGGTCTATGAATTAAACCACATGCAATATCTAGTCTTTTTCTCATTCCACCAGAAAACGTAATTGATTGTTCATCTTGTTTTTCAGTTAATTCCACTAGATCAATCACCTCTTTGATTCGTTTTTGAATTTGATCCTTCGGAATCTGACTAATTTTACATTGAAATTGAAGATTTTCTCGTGCGGTCAAATATTCATCAATGCCAATTTCTTGTTGAACAAATCCAATATTTTTACGCACTTTAGAAGGATTTGTAACCACATCAAATCCATATACAGATGCATTACCAGACGTAGGTTTCAATAAGGTTGTTAGAATCATCATCGTAGTACTCTTTCCAGCACCATTTGGTCCAAGAAAACCAAAAATTTCACCCTCTTTTACACTAAGAGAGATATTATCAATCGCAGTTGATTTTTTAAAATTTTTTGTTAATGAATTAATTTCTATAGCATTCATAACTAACTTTTAGAATAAGAATATAATTTGCTTGCTAAAACAGATTATTTCATATTTTAAATATTCTATATGATTACTCAGTTTATGCAGGGAAACAAAATTATGTATGTCATGGGTGTTGGAGGTTCATGTATTCTTGCAATGTTTGCAGCATTTATGGCATTTGGATGAAAATGAAAATAATTAATAATTTAACATTTAAAGCACTGCTAAAAACTAAAGGTAGAAAAACAGGTAAGGAACATACAGTTTGGGCAAAAGCAGTTACTTATAATGATATGATTTACTTTTCTAGAAGAAATCCAAATAGCGATTGGTTAAAAAATGCAATTGCACACCCACAAGTGAAAGTTGAATTTGATGGAAGACGGTTTTCAGGATTAGCAAGACTTGTTGAAGAGGAAGATCTTGCACAGAAAATTTCAAGTCTAAAGTATACAGAAAAAGATAGACAAAAAGAATCTAGAATTGTATTAGAAATAAAATTAATAGAAAATAATTAAACAATATGAATTACAGTAGATAATCCTCGACGGTCATATTCATTTCCATCCTTCATTTCACTAATTATAACAGTAAATGAAATAACATCTCTTTGAACACATTGACTTGCATCAAGTTTTAGATGAATATCAAGTGTCTCAAATTCATGCTCTGGAATATTTGTTTCATCAAAAAATACCTTACCGGTAGATTCTATTCTAAATCTGTCAGATTGATGATGAAATCCGAGTTTAGTTTTTCTGCCATCCCTACCAACAGACTTTACATGTACATCAATAATTCCAGGTTTTGACATAGTATATTCTGATTTTTGATTGATAAAAACTCCAATTTGAAATATTTTTCCTGCAGTAGCTTCAGCCATTTTTTGGATTCCGTCATTCATTACAACATCAACAGCTTTGATAGATGTAGGAACTTTTGCAATCCAAGTGTTTGTTTTTTCTATTATTGCAGCAATTTCATTTCTTCTTTTTTTATCTTCGTCTTCAGGTAATTTGTAATAATCAACCCATTGTAGATAACTACCTGAAATATCTTCAATAAAATCAATGCAGGTTCTTTTGTAATCAGTTACATTGTCAGTTCTTTCAGATTCATCACCAGTTCGCATTCCATCATAATCCATCGGCATTGCCATATTCATTCGAGATATTTTGTTCTAAAAAAACTAATCTAAATATGGCATTATGTAAAAGTGAAATATGTTCAAAACAATTATAGAAGATTTACAAAAAACATTAAAATCAAATTTACCACAAATACGTTTTTTATTAAAGAAAAATCCAGGTATAGCTTATAAAGAAATTGGGGAAATTGGGAAAAATGTTGGGAAAAAATATGATATTGAATTATTAGTTAATTTTCCACATGAAGGAAAAATTGAAAATTTTGAAATGTATGGAAAACAAGATCTCAGTTTGATTATAGATATGGAAAGAAGACGTTTCCCTATTGATAGAAATATCATTAAAAAGAAAGCAAAAGAAATTTTGGGAAATGTTAAAGTGGAAGATGCATACATGTATGAAGACAAAGAAGGGGCTAGAGTTATTTTCAGTGATAACATACAAGATAAGATCGATATTCTTCCACATTCATTACATATTTGGTATGAATTTACAGAACCTGTTACAGAATTTTGTGAGTGGCTTTTAGAAAATGTATATTTAATGAAAGAAAGTCAAGATTGAGATTCTAATTCGGTGATAAGATCACGTACTTCAAAATTGTCTGGAGCAACATCTAGAATTTTTTTACAACAATCAATTACAATGTCATTTTCTTTTAAAAATTGATGAACACGTAATTTTAAGGAAAGTGATTCCACGTCAAATGGATTTATTTCCAAAACTCTATCGATATAATGAAGTGTTTTTTTTTCATCATTTAGAATATAGTACATACTTCCCATAATGAATAAGAAATCAGGATCCTTTGAAAATTTTGCTTCCAATTCATTACCAAATACTATAGCTTGTTCATATTCACCTTGATTAATTAATTTTCGAAGTTTACGTTTTGGATAACTAAAAAGACCGGTCATATTTTCACATCATTTACTAAGATAGTTTCATTATTCCATTTGTGATTAGCCATTGGATCCCACCAACGAACGTATTATCATCAATTTGACCATCAGCCCAAAATGCTGCAATATCTTTTATCCATACAGGTATTCCATCAGAACCAGAACCACTACCTTGTGCAGTTTCAGGAATTTTCATAATTCCTTGATTAATTAAATATTGTATTCCACTAACAAAATCTGAATCAGGTATCTGACCCTCTGCCCACCATTCAGCATTATTTTTTACCCATTGAGGAATTTCAGTGATAGATGCAGTAGGAGGTGCTACAAATGATGTTTGTCCACCTTTGACAACTTCAACATCAAAAGTCATTAATCCAGAAGTGTCAGGATTACCACCTAGAATGTGTTCAGGTCCAGTACCGTAGACTATTATTGCATACGTGTATTTTCCTGGAGGTTGTTCTGCTAATACAAATCTGTGTGTTTGACCAGACGCGGTGTATAATTCAGATCTTCCCTCATTAATAGAAACTGTTTGGATTGGAGGTTGAGAAGGATCTGAGAAAACTGCAATATCATAATGTACTTGATCTACATATTCAGTAGGATTTACCATTCGTTTGAAATCAATAAACATTTCAATTTCACATCCTTGTTTAACAATTTTTGGACCATAAACACCTTTTACAATCATTGAAAATGTGTTTGTAGACTCATTAAATTTTGTTTTTTGATATTCCTTAGGACATCCTGCGGCTGCTTGTTTTGCGGCAGTGGTTTCTACATTAGCAAAAGGATTTGATGATACATTTTCCTTATAATCTAATAATTCAAAATCATACTCAACAGGTGGTATACCTGAAGAAACATGCATGAATGTTTTACCTAGAATAGGAAATGGAAAATCATCTACAATCCAGACTTTACTTTGTTGACCACCAGTCTTCCAAGTAAGTAGAATGGAATCAAATTCACCAGCCCCAACTGAAATAGTTTCTTGACCAGAAGGCAGGATTTGTTGACCACCAATATTTCCAATCTTTCCCCATGATGCCGCTCTGAATTCTTTTGGGCCTTTTCCAGTTAAGTATACTCCATCGTCTTCTATTTCTTTTGTTGCAAATGCAGAAAGCCAAGCAATAGAAGATTTGTAAACACTTCGGTATGAAGAAATTTCTTCAGAACCACCAGTAGGTTCTGGAGCAACTTGGCCAACATCCATGTGTCCTTTAACAATTTTCTTTCCATCATAAACTAAAACTTGTATTCTAAATTTATCCTCAGTTCCAGGTTGATCTCGTTTATCTCTCACATCAAGTAATTTTTTAGACGAACGGTTCAAAAGTTCAGTGATTTCATCTTCAGTTTTGTTAAATTTGAATGAAAGGGATGAGATATTGATATTATTTGCTAGAATTGTATTTCCTTCAAAGTTTCCACCATCAGTGACATCATAATAGATACAAAATATTTCAGAATCTTCACCTAGGATGTTTTCAATTTCACGTTTTTTCCAAACAAAAGTTTGTCCTTCTTCTCCATTGGTATCTGCGTCTTGAGCAGAATAAAATAAACCTGAAGTAGATGTCATTTCACGTAGTATATAATCAAGAGTTTTTGTGACAACATCAAAGTAGAACGGATCTTTTGTAATTTGATATGCTTCAACATACACAGGAGGTAAAAGTGCATTGTCATACAACATTTTTTCAAAATGAGGTACGAGCCATCTTCCATCAGTCGAGTATCTATGAAATCCCCCACCAATTTGATCAAAGATTCCACCTTTAGCCATTTTTTTTAATGTCATTAACGCAAACTCTTGAAATTTTGTGATTCCTGAGAGTTGAGAGTATCTAAACATGAAAGAAAGATTTGCAGCATTTGGGAATTTAGGTGCTTGGCCAAATCCACCATAGTTAGTATCTGCAACCTGTAAAAGATTAACTGCAGCCTCATCCAAAATAGCTTTTTCAATTTCTCCACTATCTGAAACTTTTTCTAATTTACTAAGATTTGACATAAATTGTTCAGCGGAAGTACCAACATCTTTTGGTTTTTCCTTCCATGCTTGTGCTAACTGTCTACATAAACTACCAAAGCCAGGTCTACCATAGGAATCAAGAACTGGAAAATAGGTTCCAACGTAAAATGGTTTTTGTTCAGGTGTTAAGAATACACTTAGTGGCCACCCACCTTGACCAGTTGACATTTGACATATTTTTTGGTAAATATCATCCAAGTCGGGTCGTTCTTCACGGTCAACTTTGATATTAACAAAATTTTCATTCATAATTTTTGCCACATCATCATTTTCAAAGGATTCATGAGCCATAACGTGACACCAATGACAAGAGCTGTAACCAACTGACAGGAAAATAGGTTTATTTTCATCTTTTGCTTTTTTTAATGATTCATCATTCCAAGAGTACCATTCAACAGGATTATCTTTATGCTGTAGTAAGTATGGACTTGTCTCTTTAGACAGATTATTTGGCATAATGATAATTCAGAGTATTGATTATTTGTAGGTATTCTAGATTTTCCAGATTGCAGTATCATTACGTTTGTAAATTTCTATGTTAATCTGTTTCAGTAGTTTTTGCTTTGATTTTTCTGCCTTTTTTTCATTACTGTAATCTTTCTTTTGTAATAACTTGTCTAACAGAATAAGCTGATCATCACTTAAATTTTTGAAACTACCATTTTTAGTTACTAAATTTAAAAGCTCAACACGTCGAAAATCATCTTTTTTTAAAATTTCAGCCATACTTGTCATTATAACATCCTACTAAAAATAAATGTGTGTAAAATTAGGCTTAATTATGACAGAAATGATGCGTGCAATGGTTCTTTCAGAATGTAAGAAAATTGAAGACAAACCACTAAAATTAACAAATATTGAAAGACATTCAATAAATAATCCTGACGAAGTTTTAATCAAGATCGAAGCATGTGGCGTATGTCATTCTCAACTACACGGAATAGAAGGAGATTGGCAAGAGATTGGAATTCCTCCATCATTTCCAACAGTGCCAGGACATGAAGTGGTTGGAAAAATTATTGAGATCGGAGATAAAGTTACAAAATTTAGAATTGGAGATAGAGTTGGAATAACACCACTTTTGAAATCATGTATGAATTGTACATATTGTAATGAAGGAAAAGAATACCTTTGTGAAGATAATGAAATAACTGGTGAAACATTACGTGGAGGTTATACAGAATTTATTAATGCATCAGAAAACTTTCTGACAAAAGTTCCAGAAAGTATGTCATCAGAATATGCAGCACCACTATTTTGTCCAGGAATAACTGCATACAAAGCAGTAAAAGCAGCAGAACCTGAAAAAAATAAAAAAATTGCAATTTATGGAATTGGAGGAGTAGGGCATATGGCGATACAATTTGCCAAAGTAGAGGGATGTGAAGTAACTGGCATATCAAGAAAGAAAGAGCACCTAAATGTTGCAGAGAATCTTGGTGCGAAAAAAATATTCCAATTTACAGAATCTCAAGATGAATTTTTAAATAAAGTTAAAGACGATTATGGATTATTTGATGCAGCCATTGTATTTGCACCGTCAGATGTTGTCACAGACACAGCCATAAAATCAGTGAAAAAAGGAGGAACTGTGATAATTGCCACAGTAGGTAAAATTCCAAATTTCTTAGCATTTGAAGAAAAAACAGTAAGAGGTACACTAATCGGTTCTATGAAAGACATGGAAAAAGTAATTGAGATTGCACAAAAAAATAATTTCAATGTTGTCACAGAATCATTTCCATTAGAACAAGCAAATGAAGTGCTTGAGAGATTAAAAAATTCAAATATTGAAGCGCGTGCAGTTCTAATTCCTTAAATTACTAGGAATTTTGTTACAAACATGAATTGTAGACGTTGTCATCATACTGATGAAATTCATAAAACTACCACATCCTCAGAGTCAATGTTAAGAAGAGGTTCTTGCCAAATCCCAGATTGTACATGTAACCAATTTTTAGATGCATTTGAAGAGATTGACGATGAACAACTCTAGTCATATATAGGAAAAAAGGATTTCAAAAACATGGAT
This sequence comes from Candidatus Nitrosopelagicus sp., assembly GCA_028345095.1. Lineage (GTDB taxonomy): Archaea > Thermoproteota > Nitrososphaeria > Nitrososphaerales > Nitrosopumilaceae > Nitrosopelagicus. The sequence goes on from JAOMCQ010000010.1 coordinate 9,360, forward strand.
AAACACGCACCAAAAGAAGAAATGATTAAAGATTTAGAAAATATCTTGGCAAAAATCAATGCTTTAGAGGTAACTGCTAAAGATGAAGAAGCAAAAACTAATGTTAAAATTTTAAGAAAACTTACAGAAGGACAAATTCACTCAATTAATGAATTTGATCACTTGAAAAAAGCAATTGATCTTCTTACAATGCAATTATTTGAAGTTAAAGATAAAATAAATTCAAAATAATCATTCAACCTGACATAGAGGACGATATTTTGATATAATTTTGTCTACAATACGTTTTCTTTCTGGTTTTTCTGATTCCCATAAAGGTAAAATTGCGAGATATAGGCTCTCTTCATTGCCAGCATGTTGAATCCAGCACTTGAAATTATCATTTTGTGTGAAAAAGTCTTTCTTATCGGTTTTGTCAGATTCACCAGCATGAAGTGGTATAAAGCCGGATTTGTTCTGATTGAATATTATGTAAATCACTTTGTCCATTGGAGGCCCCCATTCAGAAAGCTTGATTGGTCCAAGAAATTCATAATGAAGAATTTGAATCGTCACTAACAAAATTAAGAAGGCTCAAGTTTTAAATTTGCCTAATTTTGCCTCAAAGTAAATGTCAGAAATGCAAGATCCACATAATTATAGAAAAGTTGGGTACTCAATGATATTAGTAGCTGCATCGCTAGCAGCAATCGGTCTAGTTCAATTGGCAATTGGACCAGATGTTCTTTATGCGGATCAAATGCAGAGAGACAATACAGCATTCTTTGAGAGGTGTAAAGCAGGAAATTTCATGCAGGAAGGATGTGAGATGTTTGAAAAAGCAGGGAACACATTGTATGAAATTCCTAGAATGACATTAGAAGAAACACAAGATAATGAAACTGAAGTTATGGAAGCACCAGTTATGGAAGCACCACAAACATCTGCAGAAATTGTTTCAATTCCTGAAGGATCAGGTGCACCTGGATGTGAAGAAACAGACGAATGTTATATTCCTGCAACATTAAACATTTCAACCGGCACTACAGTAGTTTGGGAAAATAACGATAATGCTGCACATCTTGCAACAAGTGGAACACCAGATGGCGGACCAGATGGAGCCTTTGATTCAGGAATGATTATGGCTGGGGCCACATACGAGTTTGAGTTTTCAGACAAAGGTGAATTTGTATACTATTGTCTTGTTCATCCCTGGATGGTTGGAACAGTTATAGTAGAATAATTATTGTCCATTCATGTAATCTTCCCAAGTATTAAGATTAGAAGTAAAACGATTCATTTGATACATTGCACCTCCAATAATTCCAGCATGATAACAGGTGTATAGATAGATTTGAGAGTTACTAGGGTCAGTTTGTGTTAAACTCATACTAATCATTGAAAAGAAAACAAATGTTCCAAAAAATGTAATTATTTTTCCAATCATTCCACCATTTAATCCAACAATTCTTCTTGTTGCAGCAGCCATAATTGTAATACTTGATACAATCAAAAATGTTGCACCCCCATTTGCAGTAATCATGTCAGTAGCCCAAGGAACTACACCATCATCAACTAAAGATGAATCAGGTATCATGGCACCACCGTGTAGTGCAAAATTTACAGAACTAAATAAACCTCCAATTACTAAAAAGAAAAGAAATAATTTCATAATTTTTCTTTTGAATGCACTTCGAGTTTCAGATGGTTGTAATGCTCTTTCAGAGATTTTTAGACCATACAAAAATCCAATTCCAAATGCAGGAACAAATAGAATATTCATAAGATATGGGTGTTCAAGAAATAACTCAGCATAATAGGTATTGAGTAAAAATGCCGTCAATAATGCAATTCCAGCAGCAGTTCCAAAAACAATCAAATTTGAATATTTGAATATTTTTGGTATATTCTCATCAGAACTATTCCAACTATACACAGAAAATTCTTTTGGAATTTGGATTAAAAAACCGAGTAAAAATTGATTTACCCAATTAATCAATTCTTTTCAATTTGTTCCTAACAAATGATCATTTTCAATGAACATCGCATTTTTATTTTAACAAAAAGAACTTTAGATAATGAGATCATTATCAATTGTAATTCCAGGAGTAATTCTTGTAATTTTTGGAATCATATTCAGTTTTCAAGGACAAGGAATGGTAGGACCCGAATCATCATTCATGTATGAAAGTCAAGAATGGATAGATAATGGAATAATTATCAGTATGTTAGGAGTGATTTTGATATTAATTGGGTATTTTGTAGAAAAGAAAAAGTTAACTTAGTAATTTTTTTCAAAATATTTTTGATGATATTCTTCAGCACGGTAAAATGTAGAAGCAGATTTTATTTCAGTGACAATATCACTTCCAAAGGTCTTTTGTGCAGATGGATTTAATTTTTCTTTTACTTCTTTTGCAGCCTCTTCTTGTTCAGAATTATGACAAAATATTGCAGAACGGTATTGGATGCCAATATCAGGACCCTGTCTATTAGGAGTGGTAGGATTATGGTTTTCAAAAAATACTTTCACTAAATCAGAATATGAAATTTCGGCAGGATCAAACTCAACTTGTATAGCTTCAGCATGACCAGTTTTATCAGTACAAACATCTTCATAGGTAGGATTATCTGTGTGACCACCAGTATAGCCTACAGCAGTTGACTTTACACCATTTGTTTTAGAAAATACTTCTTCAACGTGCCAAAAACATCCTGCAGCAAAAGTTGCTTTCTCCATATATCAATTCATGCTAAACAATAAAAAAAGCTTTCAGAATTTTAGAAGCCGCAATCTAACGGGTTTGAGGGCTTTAGAATTTCTCTTAAAATAATAGTTGCATATGAACCACGAGATAATTGAAATTTTATTAGATTTTCATCAATCTTTAAATGTGAATAATTAATTGACGCATTGCGGAATCCGCCATCAACAGAAATTTCTTGGAAATCTTTTATGAAAAAATCTTTTGGGGCAAGTAGTTCTTCATCAAGAACTTTTTTTATGTAGTAATCAAATCTTGATTTTTTATAATAGGAGTGGCCTATAAGTGGAACAGCAAGTTTTTGGGAAGGATCATTTTCAAATTTTCCCAATATAGAATGTTTATCAAAACAAACATCATCAGTTGTTGGTAAAAATAATTCTTCTTCAAATTCACGTGCAAGACTCAAAGTTTTATTGAATAGAAACGATTGGTAGGCTTGAATGTAAAATCTTCGTAATGCAAGAGGAATTGAACGTATTGCATTTTTAGGATCACTGTCGTTAGAAAGTTGTCTTAGTAAATTTCTTTCAATATCCATGGAATATGGCAATAATTCAATTACTTCTGATTCAGATTTACGTTCAGATATTAATTTCCTCATTTTGTTATTTCTTTCTGAATCATATTTTGATGAAAAATTTAATACATATTCAAGTGCCTCTTCATAATCACCTTTAACAATTGATTTTCCAACTAAATGAGTTATCGGTCGTTTTGAACCAAATCTTTGATACCCAAAAAAATTTAGAATGTTTTCATTACCAGAAAATGGTGGTAACGGATTGTTCAAATCAGATACTCTAATTTCAAAATAATTTCCAAGCATATCTTTTTTTGATATTGGTTTTTGTACAAATCCAAGTCGTTGGGCAGAATATTTTTGTCCAGCATATTCTTCTAAAGAATTTATTTTTTTGTAAGTATAGACATATTGTTCTGTTTGTGCATTTGCGTCTTTCAAACCAAGTGATTTTAAGACAAGACCATAGCGTTTTTCAATATCAATTAATGCATGATTGGTATCAATTCCAGATTTTTTTAACAAGTAAACAGCATGCCCATTCAAATTATCAAATGAATCAATTGCTTTTTCAGATAAAACCTCTTTGACTAAAAAATCATTTACGTTTTTTTTGATTTTTCCAGAAATAGATGAATAATTTGTAGTGTAAACAGAGATTCCTATCTCTTTGTCAATTTGTGGAATCACGGTTCAATAATTACATCTATGTATTTTGAGACACTCACTTCAGAATTGAAAACTCCTAAAAGTAATTTATAATCCCCAGATAGTGCAAATTCACTTGCAGTTACAGAAACAATAATTTCATCAAAATTATTGAATTCATATGAAATTAAAAGATCTGAAGACTTTGTAACGGTAGATGCTGTATGAGCAAAATTGAAATTGATATCGTCAATATTTGATGAGAAAGTATCAATATTCAAAGAAATTGTTTCAGTTTCACCTTTTTTGAAAGTGATTGATTCAACATTTGTGTTTACTGCAAATGGTAGAGGTTTTTTAATATCAACAACACCAATTTTATTTTCTGCCCATTCAGTAAACCAAATATAATTATCAATGACATCAAAACCAAAAATTTGTGCTACACCACAATTTGAATTAGATCTATTTTCACAGTCAGCCCAATTTGGGTTTTTAGATGGAATCATGTATTCAACTAACTGCTCACTATCAATGTTAAAAACTGCAAGTTGATTTGAGGTTTGTTCATTGAAGTAAAGATTTCCATTCATATCAGTTTCAGTCCAATAAGGTCTTGAAATTGGTGATTTGATTATTCCAGTTGAATTTCCGTATGTGGATTCTTGTGGAGTAGAAGTGACAAATTTTGTAAATTTTTGTGTATTAGGATTAAATTTGAAAAAGAAACTACTTGAAGTATCAGCAATCCAAACATTATCATTTTCATCTATGGATAAACCATTTGCAGTATTGAGATCTTCCGGTAAATCATAAATCTCAAAATAATTTTCTAGTGGAATATCCATACCAGTACTTGACAAATAGGAATCCTGCTTATATTTTTCAATATTAAATTTTAATAATAAACCAGTAACCTGTGGAACCCAATTAGTATACCATAAATTATTTTCAGAATCAACTGCAAAATCACCAGTAAATGAATTTGGAATTGGTGCTACAATACTTGAATATGTAATTTCATCAACATATTGTGATAAATCAAAAAATGTAATTTTACTTCCAGTAAAATCATTTACTATGATATTCGAACCACTGATAGTAAGTTTTTGTGGTAATGAACCCTCTTCAGAAGCAGGAAATGTTACAGCTTCATATTTTTCACCAATTGTATCAAAACGCCAAATAGTATCAAACATTTCATCTGTATACCACATAGCACCATCAGAGGAATAATCCATTCCCCAAGACATCGTACGTGCACCTTCAGGCCATACTTCATTTTCAAATTCAGTAAATTTTTCTGAAACAGGATCGAATTTTGCAATTTGTCCAACATTTGATTCAATAAACCAAACATTTCCATCTGGAGCAACTTTGATTGCAAGTGGTTGTGTACATAAAGTTGGGATTTGATATTCTTTTACATAAGAAGTAGATTTTGGATCACCTACTCCACAAAAAGTAGCACGTTGATCATCAGGGAAATTATCCATAGGCGTATTTGTAATTGTGAATCCTTGTTCTTCCATAGCAATTTCTTCTTCAGTCATTGTTGCAGGTGGAGGTGGTAAAGCAAATAGTACAGTCGAGGTTAATAGAATACCACCCAAAAATGCAAATGCAAGATATCCTTTTGTTTTTTGTTTCATAATTTTTGAAAATCAGAGCTTGTTATATCTCATTCTTAGAGTAATGATAAATCTCCAGTGATTTTATCAATTAGGTTTTCAGGTGCAGGTCCAATAGATATGCAAGTTGTAGTACCAGGAGCAATTTGTGTATGCCCAGCATCTGTTACTTCAGACCAAGGAAGATCTAATTCAATTGCACCTTTTTTGACTTCATCTAATTCCTTTATTCCAGAAACTTTGACAACAACTTTTTCCTGTCCACCCAACCAAGATTGAAACCATTGTGGATGTGATTTTCGAACATGTTCTGCACCCAACACACATGCATGACCAACTTGTGCTGCAATCTTGCCTTTTCCCATTCCAAGATCAGTTCTAACTGCAATTACTTGTTTGATATCAGTCATATGAAATAATTATACAAGTTGATGATAAACGTTACAATTCAAATACTAAATAAAGATACAAAGATGCATGTATGATGTAGTGGTAGCTGGAGGAAGTATTTCTGGACTTTTAGCAGCAAGAGAAATTGCAAAAAATGGTTATTCCGTTTTAGTTTTAGAAGAAGGATTTGAAGTAGGAAGTCCAGAACACTGTGGTGGATTAGTTAGCAAAAATGCATTGAAAGAATTGGGAATCGAGCCATCACAAAAAACATTTGATAGTGAAATAGAACGTGCAAAAATTTTTTCTCCAGGAGGAAAGGAAATTACAATTAATTCAGAAAAACAGAAAATAATAGTCATAAACAGAAGAGAGTTGGATAAACAGGCAGCAAGACAAGCAAGAGATAATGGTGCAGAAATTTCGGTAAAGACTAGTTTTCAAGAGAAAATTAAAAATGGAGTAAAAACATCAAATGGAAACTTAGAATGTAAATTTTTTGTAGATTGTAGAGGGGTTTCAAGATTAGTCAACAAAGATAGAAACGGAATTTTGTTGACTGCCCAATATGAAGTGTATGCAGACTGGATTAAGAAAGGTCAAGTTGAAGTATATTTTGATCAAGAAAAATATCCAGAATTTTTTGCATGGATAATTCCTTCAGGAGAGGGAGTAGGAAAAATAGGAGTTTCAGGTAAAGGAATTAACACTATAACAAAAATGGATGAATTTCTAAAATCCAAAGGTGATTTTTCAACAATTAGAAAAATATTTGCACCAATATGGATAAAAGGACCAATAAAGAATTTTGTTGAAAATAATACAATTATTGTTGGAGATGCAGCAGGACAAGCAAAACCCACAACTGCAGGAGGTATTTTTTCATGTGGAATGGCAGGAGTTATGGCAGGTAACGCAATTTCTGAAGCATTGGAAAAAAATGATTCCTCATTGCTAATGAATTATGAAAAAAGATGGAAAGAAAAATTTGGAAAAGAATTTGAGAAACAAAATCTTGCTAGAAAAATACTTGCTAGACTAGATAACGATACAGTTAATAAATTATTTAACTCCATTACGCCAGAAATTGAAGAAGATATTTCTAACAAAGAAGATTTTGATTTTCATACAAGTTCAATTCTCAGATTACTAGGTATGAAAGGTTCTTTCAATACAATGCAAGCATTGATTGGAGGAGAAATTAAGAGACTTGTTCAAAGTAAAGCCTAAGATTCCAAGGAAGGTATAAATTCCTAACAGAGTGGGTTTCAATATGTCTTCAAGTATTTCACTACCTGTATGTAATGGATGTAATAGACATATTATGCCAGGAGACAAGAATGTTAAATTTAACTGTCCAGAGTGTAACGCGGAACTAATTTGGAGATGTGGAAGTTGTAGAGAAGCCGCAGCTGCATATTTATGCAAATCTTGTGGGTTTTCAGGACCATAGAAAATGGCAAAACTACTTTTAATCGTAAAAATACTTCCTACAGGAACAGAAGTTGATTTAGAAAAATTAGTCGAAGGAATAAAATCAAGTCTAAAAGATGAAATAGAATTGCGCAGACATACAAAAGAACCATTAGCTTTTGGATTAGAATTTATCAAAGCAGAATTCACATTAGAAGACGCTGAAGGTAAGATGGAATCATTAGAAAATTCTGTCAAATCTGTGGAAGGCGTCAGTGAATTTGAGGTGCTGAATATGAGCCGCATGTCGGTTGACATGAAATAGGAGTTTAGTTGACTCGAAATGTTGACCCGCTACAAATGAGAGTGGGAGAAGCAAAACAAAGAGATATCGGAAAGAAGAGAGCTAGGATTGGTCCTGATGCAATGGATTATCTTCAAGTAACACCAGGTGATGTAATTCAAATTAATGCAAAAAAATCTACATGTGCAATAGTATGGCCAACAGATGAAGATGAAAAATATCCAGATACAATACGAATTGATGGTCAAACAAGAAAAAATTTAGAAGTTTCATTAAGTGATGTAGTAGAAATTAAAAAAATAATAACAAAACCCGCTAAAACAGTTACATTAATGCCAATAGTAGATCAAGTAACAGTTGATAAAGAATTTACTGATTTCGTAAAAAATAGACTGAAAGGATTACCATTAAGTCATGGAGATGAGATTTCAGTCATGATTTTAGGAAATGCCATGGACTTCAAGATTGAAAAAATTTCCCCTAAAGGAGTAGTACGCATTGAACGTTCTACAACTTTAACAATTCTATCAGAAGCATCAGAAGATAAAAAATCAAGAATTACCTATGAAGAAATTGGAGGATTACAAGAAGAAATTAAAGTGATGCGGGAGATAGTAGAATTACCATTAAGACATCCAGAATTATTTGTAAGATTAGGAATTGAGCCTCATAGTGGAGTTTTATTGTATGGACCACCAGGATGTGGAAAGACATTACTTGCTAAAGTTTTAGCGAGTGAATCGGAGGCAACAATGTATTCAATTAATGGTCCAGAAATAATGAATAAATATTATGGCGAAACAGAAGCAAAGCTTCGAGATATTTTCAAAGAAGCAAAAGAAAATTCACCTAGTATAATTTTTATTGATGAAATTGATGCAATTGCACCAAAAAGAGAAGAAGCATACGGAGATGTTGAAAAAAGAGTTGTTGCACAATTACTTGCATTAATGGATGGATTAACTGATAGAGGAAATGTCGTAGTATTAGGTGCAACAAATAGACCAGATAGCGTAGATCCTGCTTTAAGAAGACCTGGAAGATTTGACAGAGAAATGGAAATTTCAGTTCCAAATGCAGATGGAAGATTGGAAGTCATGTTAATTCACACCAGAGGTATGCCAATTGCAGATGATGTGAATTTGAAAAGTCTTGCATCAGAATTACACGGATATACAGGAGCAGATATGAAATCATTATGCAGAGAGGCAGCAATAAGATCTATCCGAAGATATTTGCCAGAAATTGATTTAGAGACAGAAAAAATTCCTGCAAGAATACTTCAATCAATGGAAGTAAAGCTAATCGATTTTTACGATGCCATGCACGAAGTAATTCCTACAGCAATGAGAGAATTTTATGTTGAACGTTCAAAGGTTTACTGGGAGAATGTGGGAGGATTAGAAGAATCAAAACGTACCTTACAAGATAATTTGATAGTTGCGATGAACGATCCTGAGAAATTTAGTAAAATGGGAATAAAACCACCGAGAGGTGCATTATTGTATGGACCACCAGGATGTGGAAAGACAATTTTGGCTAGAGCATTAGCTACTGAAAGTGGTGGAAATATGATTCTTGTTAGAGGACCAGAAATATTATCAAAATGGGTTGGAGAATCAGAAAAGGCAATTAGAGAGATTTTCAGAAAAGCAAAAGCATCATCACCATGTGTAATAATTTTTGATGAATTAGATTCATTGGCAAAAATGAAAAATAGTGAAGAAGGAGGTGGAGGAATTGGAGAAAACATACTTAGCCAAATGTTAACAGAAATGGAAGAAGGATCGACATCAAGAGTGGTTATTATTGGAATTACTAACAGACCAGATTTAATTGATAATTCAATGCTAAGAACTGGCAGATTAGATTTGAACGTCTTTGTTAATCCACCAGATGAAAAAGGCCGTTTAGAAATAATCAAAATATTGACAGACGCCATGCCACTATCAAAAGATGTGGATTTGAATGAAATTTCAGTTGCCACACAGAGTTATTCTGGTGCAGATTTAGCATCATTATGCAGAGAAGCAGCTGTAGAGGCAATGCAGAATAATTCTAAAGAAATTTCAAGTAAGAATTTTGCTGCAGGATTAAAAAAGATAAGACCATCAATTACAAAAGAAGTAGAAACATGGTATGAGAAGATTAAAGAAGGTGCATCAAGCATAATTCCAAGAGAGGCTGACAAAACGTTTTACGGTTAAAATTGATATGACAATTCCAATAAGAAATCACGTATTAGAAGCAATTAAGCAAAAAGAAAATTTTACTGATAAAGAACTTGAGAAATTACTTGCAAAAGATGGAACAGTGATTACAAATAGTAAATTTAACAAAGTTTTATTAGATTTAGAGATAATGGGACTGATTTCTGTTTCGTGGGTGACAAAAGAAAATAGACGAATAGAAGCAATTACTGAAAAAGTTGAAGAAGACAAATACGATGAACAGATAAAAGAAACACAAGAAAAAGATTATGAAGCTAGTTTTCCTAGTTCATAAGATTATTAAAATCTGAAATTAAAAGCTGCGTCTAGTGCAACAGCTAAGAAAATTATTGTCAGGTATGGAGCTGTAACTTTGTATGCTTTCCATGCAAAGTCAGATGTTGGTTCTTTTGTTAACTTATAATGATATACAAGCATTAGACCACCAGAAGCAGCTGCAATTGCAGTATAAACAAGACCCATTCCAAATGCATAAAGCATTAACGAGTACGGAAGTAGAATCAGAGTGTTAATCAGAATATATTTCGATGTCTTTTGCATTCCAATTAAAACCGGAAGCATTGGAACTTTGGCTGCAGAATATTCATCCTTCATTTTCATCGCTAGACACCAAAAGTGAGATGGAGTCCAAACGAATACAAGAAATCCAATTAAAAATCCTAGTATATCCATAGAACCAGTCGCTGCAGACCATCCAGCCATAGAAGCCGCACTTCCTGCAAACCCACCAATTACAATGTTTGATGAATTTAATCTCTTTAACCATGCTGTGTAAATTATCACATAGAAGAATATTCCAAGTGCAATGAAAAATGCTGAAATGTAATTCAATGCTAATGCACCGTAGACAACAGAAATTACACTTACAGTCAAACCATAAATCAAAACAGAGTTTGGTTTTATTCTTCCAGAAGGTATTGGTCTAATACGGGTTCTTTCCATTAATGGATCAATATCACGGTCATAGTAGTGATTCAATGCACTTGAGCCAGCTGATGCCAAACCTCCTGCAATAATTATATGAATTAATCCCCAGGTATCCAATTCAGGTCCAATCAATTTACTTGCTGCATACATCGATGTAACAGCTGTAATTACAAGAAGAACAACAATTCGTGGTTTTGAAATTTCAATTATTTCTTTTATTCCCAATATACTCACATTTTTGATTTATCGAATTTATTCCCTTCTAATAGACGATCTACATTGTTACATAAGGATAAAATAATACTCTGAAAGCATCAAAGCAGAATTGAGTAATTGGGATCTAATAATGCCAGGAGGAGGACTAACTGCAATTGGTCTTGTGGGGCTTATCACATCATATTCAGGAATTGCCCATACATTCATTGATGGAATGCATGCATTGACAGGATTACTCTTCATGTTTGGATTAATAATTTTAGCTGCAGGCCTTTTGGAAGGAGGAATTTCAACTTCAAATAGAGCAAAAGCAACAGTGTTAGCAATTATCTCAATTTCATTAGGATTCGGTACATTTGCAACTACAATGACAGAAAATTCAACATTGCCATTATTTATAGGATTATTGATTATGATTGCAATTCCAGCAATTGTAATTTCATACATGGCAATGAAAATACCAACGTACGCAAAACCAGTTGGAGTGATTTTTGTTTTAGCATTTGGTACAGGAATTGGACTTTACATGGCATTCGGATTTGTAGGACCAGACCCTTACATGATTGCATCAGAAGTTTCTGAAGTAGAAGAAGCTGTAGAAGAAGCAATTCCAGAAGGACCAATATTCATAATTTCAATGTTAGCAGGTTCAGATGTACAAGGTGCTCCAGACTATGAACCAGATGAAGCAGTAGTTTCAAAGGGCCACATTATTGAATGGGTAAACGACGATGCAATGTCACATACTGCTACAAGTTCAGTAGACTTTGGAGAAACATTTGATACAGGACTACTAAATGCAGGAGAATCTTACAAATTGGACACTAACAAGCTTGACCTTGGAACATACGAATACATGTGTATTGTACATCCATGGATGGTCTCAACAATAATTATAGAAGAGTCTTTAGAATAGTAATAGTGAAAGAAATAATTCTAAATCAGTCTCAATTAGATATGCTTACAGAACATGCCATAAAATCTGCTCAAAATGAATCATGTGCAATGTTACTTGGAATTCAAAAAGAAGAACAATGGAATGTTAAAGAAATTTTTCTAACACAAAATGTAGATGGAAATCCAGAAGTAGAATTCACAATCTCGCCAGAAGAACTTCTATCAGGATATAGACATGCAGAAGAAAAACATTTAGAATTAGTAGGTATTTTTCATTCTCATCCAAAATCAATTGCATTACCATCTAACACTGATAGAGAATTCATGAGGCTAAATGGAGATATTCCATGGATTATTTTTTCAGGATTAACCACAGATTTTAAAGCATTCATTCTAAAAGAAGACGTGGAAGAGATAAAAATCAAAATTATGGAACGACATTTTTTCCAATAAATTATAATAAGTTGGTTGAATTAAATAGAACTTATTTTGAATCATGGATATGGACATACACGTCTACGACACTTATGTTAAAGCCAAAGATGGTCATACCATGCATTTCGATGTTATCACCGATAAGCAAGATCATGATCAAGCAATTGCATTTGCAAAAGAATGGCTAGCAACTGTTGGGGAAGAGGGTGCTACTGTAACAGGAGAGGAATGCCAATTCTGTCACACACAAGGTGCACCAGAACCAGTAGAAACTGAGATTAAAGAAAAAGGCTATTTCATCCAAAAGATGGAAGGTTGCTAATTCTATAATCTTTTTTTATTTTATTTTTCTTTAGATTTTTTCAAGTATTCTATAATACTATAATTGCAAAGAATACAGGTACGAATACAATTGCAATTGTATTTAGAAGTTTGATTACGGTGTTTAGTGCTGGACCTGCAGTATCCTTGTATGGATCACCTATAATGTCACCTACAATTGCAACTTTATGTTCTTCAGTACCTTTCTCACCTTTCATCTCGATTAATTTCTTAGCATTATCCCATGCACCACCAGTATTTGCCAAGTGATATGCAAGGAAAATTCCAGTTACAACAGCACCCATCAATAGACCTGCAACTGCAGAAGGACCTAGTAAAATTCCTACAATAATTGGTGCAGCTACTGCAATTGATGCAGACTTCCATAATTCACCTAATGATGCAACGGTAGCAACATCAACACATTTTGCATAATCTGGTTTTGATGTTCCCTCTAAAATTCCAGAATCATTCTTAAATTGTCTTCTTACTTCATCGACCATTTTCTTTGCAGCTCTTTCTACGCCACTGATTAGTTGACCAGTTATAATAAATGGAATTAATCCACCAACTAAGAGACCAACAATTACTGAAGGGTTTGATAAACCATAATCAATTACCATTTCGCTGAAATAGTGTGAAGCCTCAAACTGGAATGCTTGGATCATCGCTAATGCAGCTAGTGCAGCACTTGCAATAGCAAATCCTTTGGTTACAGCCTTTGTTGTATTTCCAACTGCATCAATTTCATCAGTAATTTTACGATTTTCTTCACCCATCTCGGTCATTTCAACAATACCACCAGCGTTATCTGCAATTGGACCGAATGCATCAATAGCAAGAACAATTCCTGCTAAACTCAACATTGCCATTGCAGTAAGTGAGGTTCCAAATATTCCATAAAGTAATGGGTCAGAACCTTCAGGTGCAGCTGAAGATGAAATAGCAAATGATATGATAATTGCTGCAACTAGTGCAATCATAAATGGTCCAGTTGATTGTAATCCTTTGATAATTCCCATTAGTGTAAGTGATGCATAACCCCACTTTGCAGATTCAGAAATTTCTCTAACAGGTTTGGAATTGGCATTTGTATAATAATCTGTAATTTTTTGTATAACTGGAACTAGAATTACACCTATAACTGAACAACCAAATAATGCATACGCAATTGGAGTTGTTCCTAGAATCAGATAAGTGAATACAAAATTTAATGCAATTGCAATTGCAGCTGTTATGTAAAATGAAATATTCAGAGGTTTCATGACATCCGTGATTTGTCTTGTACCAATTGTAGCAGTGCCAATAATTGATGCGATTAATCCAGATGCACCAATTAAGATAGGATATGCAAAGTTTTCAGGTGAGCCAATTAGCGCTGCGATTAATAATGATGCCAAAATTGTTACAATGTAAGATTCGTAAACATCAGAACCCATACCTGCTGCATCTCCTACATTATCACCCACATTATCAGCAATTGTAGCAGGGTTTCGTGGGTCGTCTTCAGGAATGTTTGCTTCTACTTTTCCTACCAAGTCGGCACCCATATCTGCGGCTTTTGTAAATATTCCACCACCAATTCTAATGAATAAGGCTATCAAACTTGCACCAATACCAACACCTGCAATAGTAATTGGGTTTGGAAATATCATATACAAGATTGCTGTTGCAACTAGTGCCATAGCAGGAACTGCTAGACCAACAGTTGCACCACCTCTAAATGCAATCGCAAATGTTTTTCCTAAACCAGAACCTGTTGCATTGGCTGCTCTAACAGCAGCTTTTACAGTAACTTTTAATGAGATAAATCCTGCAACTGCAGAAAGTGTTGCACCTACTGCAAATGCAATTCCATTTGATGCACCAATAAAGAATCCAATAATAACAGATAACCCAATAGCGATTGGAACAATAATTCTCATTTCACGTCTCAGAAATGCTGCGGCTCCTTGTCTCACAGCTTCTGAGATTTCAAGCATTTCTTTTGTACCAGGTTTTTGTTTTGCAACCCAAGCAGTATATAATCCAGCAACTGAAAATGAAGCAATTGCTGCAATAACAGGTAAAATGACCTCTAAAGGTAAAGGAAATGTATCTTGAATAGCCATCTTATATTTGAAAAACGAATGTTTTGAGAATATAAATCAACAAGAGAATTTAGAAGATTTTCTTTTCTGATATGGATCAAATGCCGTTCCACGCAGCCCCTGACGAACTAATTTGTTGAATCTTTTACCATGACTCAGATAAGGGAAACGCTGGTGTATAAGTTCATGAACAATTGTATTTTCCAAAGTCTTGTCATCAGGAATTCTTTTTACATTTATGAAAATTGAATTTTGTTCTAAGTACGATACACCATAATACTTGTAAGCAGTAGTTCTACGTCCTTCAGTTATTTCCTTTGGAGCTGCCAACACCTCCTTATTTGTAAGAAACACCTGTGGCTCGTCAATTGAGAATCTTTTTGAATATATTCCTACTTTTTCCAATATTACTAATCGAAGTTCATCATCTAACTTCATAGTTGTTTTTGGAGTTTTGTTCTTTATTGGAGAATGTCAAATCTTACTTGGTAAATTGTGAAAGATGGTCAGAGTTTAGTGTTGTAATCACAAGTCATACAGCCACCGTCTCATCATCCCTTATTTCATTTGATTTACTATTTTTTGAACTTTGTCTCTTACTGTAGGAGTAATTTCAACAATTACCAATCCTTCATTAGGTTGACCATACATTACTACAGAATTTTCAGGGGCAAATAGACATACAGGTAAAACCAATAGATCCTCTTCCCCCTCAACAATTAATCGAATTGGAGGTTTTTTAGAAAATATATTTTTTATGAGATCAAAATTTTCATCTTCAATTTTACCAGGACTATTTTTACAAGTTAATTCAGTAGTTATTGAATTCGCTAACGGTGGAGAACGTTTTTGACGTTTCTCTTGACCATCGACTATGTGTAATAATGGAGTTAACCCCATTTGTAAGAGCAATTCGGAAGTTGCGTCACCTACAGTAATTACAATTCTTTCAGAATAAACACTACGAATATAATTTTCTTTTTCAGATGAAGAATTAAGAATAAGTTTTCCTAATGGAATTTTTAATTCATTGCGGAGATTTTCAGGTAAAAACAAGAGACTAATTTGCAGTTGACTCAGTTTGAGTTTCAGCTCGCATTTCTTCTTGCAATTTTGCTGCAACAATACTACATTGTGCTGCAACATTTTTTGCAGCACTTCTAAATGCATCAGCACTAGGAGATTCAGTATCAGTCATCATAACAGGTTTACCTAAATCAGAACCTTCCATTATTCCAGAATTAAGTGGAACTTCTCCAAGAAATGGAATATTATGTTTTTCACTAATCTTTTTTGCACCACCATTACCAAAAATATAATGTTTGTTAGAACAATCAGGACATGAGAAATAGCTCATATTTTCAACAACACCTAATATCGGAACATTAAGTTTATCAAACATACCAATTGCTTTTACTGCAACATTACTTGCAACATCCTGAGGGGTTGTAACAACGAGTATTCCAGTAATTGGAATTGTTTGTGCTAATGTCAATGGAATATCACCTGTACCTGGAGGAAGATCAACTATTAGGTAATCAAGATCTGACCAATTAGTATCAACCAAAAATTGTTTTAATATTCCAGAGATAATTGGTCCACGATAAATTGCGGCTTGGTGTTCTTGTTCTGCAAAAAATCCAAAAGATACAACTTTAAGATCATTAAAGTCTGCAGGTTGTAATTTGTTATCCTCAACTTCCATTGCACCATCTTTCATTCCTAACATTAAAGGAATACTTGGGCCATAGATGTCAGCATCAAGTAATCCTACTTTTGCACCAGTTTGAGATAATGCAAGTGCAAGATTTAGGGAAACAGTAGATTTTCCAACTCCACCTTTACCACTAGCAACTCCAATTACATTTTTGACAGTTGCCATTGCTTCATCTGCATCTAGTGAACGACCTTCCATTACTTTTGCAGTAACTTTCATGTCAAAATTTTCAATATCATCAATGTCATCAATAGCTTTTCTTACATCAGCTTCAATCTCATCATTAAATGGACAAGCGGGTGTTGTTAATTCTAAAGTAAATTTTAGATCACCAGAATTCAATTCTAAATCCTTAATCATTCCCATAGATACGATATCTTTTTTTAAATCAGGGTCGATTACTGTTGCCAATTTTTCTAATATTTGATCTATTCCTACCATTATGCAGATATTGCCCTACGTTTATTTAAAATATGATTTACTTAGTCCAAACTAATTATATTATTACGATTATAGAGATGAATAGAGTTAAAAAAAATGTAATTTCTTCAAAAAAAACGCAAAAATTACCCAAAGACTCATAAATAAAAATTCGGATAAAAAATTGCAATTGTTTTCTGTATCAACATTAGTGGATATCGTAAGAATTCCGCCTAGTCTATTTGGTTCAACATTAAAAAAAGCCGCAGAGAGTATTTTAAAATCAAAATATGAAAGTATGATCAATCAGGAATTAGGATATATCATCATGGTGATGGATGCCAAAGTGGAACCGATGGGAAAAATGATCCCAGGAGATGGAGGTACATTTCATAGAGTTGAATTTCAAGCATTAACATTTTATCCAAAATTGCAAGAAATTGTTCAAGGCGAGATAGTAGACATTACAGACTTTGGTGCATTTGTTAGAATTGGACCAACTGACGCATTGTTACATTTGTCACAAGTAATGGATGATTACCTAAAAAGTGATGTAGCATCTGGAATGATAATTGCAAATCAAAGTGGAAGAACATTAAAAGTTGGTGCAATGCTTAGGACAAGAATTACAGCAGTATCTTTAGGTAAAGCAGCTACAATGGGAAAAATTGGAATTACATGTAGACAACCATTTTTAGGTACTGAAGAATGGATTCAAGAAGAAATTAACAAAGCCAACAGTGAAGAATCTGATACAAAAGAAATTACGGTTGAGGAAAAGTAGTTGGCAAAAGAATTAGCATGTAGAGAATGTAAATGTGTCACGGTATCTAAAGTATGTCCAGCATGTAAATCAACTGACCTTTCACCAGATTGGAATGGAATAGTACTAATTGTAAAACCAACTGGATCAAAGATTGCTAATACACTGGGAATTAATAAACCAGGTAAATACGCATTAAAGGTAACTTAAATTGAAATATTCTCCAAAAAGAGAATTAAAACGATTTTTAGATGAAGATATTGGAAAAGGTGACATTACAAGTAAATTATTACAAAAGAAAAAAATTGTTGCAAAAATAATTACAAGAGAAGAAACAATTGTTGCAGGAACAAAATTTGGGAAAGAAATTTTTGCATTAAAAAAATGTAAAACTAGGATTCATAAAGATGATGGTAAAATAGCAAAAGCAAATCAAACTATTTTAGAAATAAATGGTAACGCACGAGATGTTTTAACATGTGAGAGAACAGTCTTAAATCTCCTCTCAAGAATGTGCGGAATTGCAACACAAACAAACAATCTTAAAAAACAGATTAAATCAACAGGTTCAAAATCAAAGATTTTCGCTACAAGGAAAACTGCGCCAGGTTTAAGATTTTTTGATAAAGAAGCTGTAAAAATTGGAGGAGGAGAGAAACATAGAATGACCCTTAATGAAATGATCATGATCAAAGATAATCACTTAGCAGTAGAAAAATCGATTGTGAGCATTTTATGTAAAGCAAAGAAAACAAAAGGAAGAATTGAGATTGAAGTAGAATCACAAAGAGATGCAATTTTGTGCGCAAAATTAGGTGCGGATATAATAATGCTGGATAATTTTTCTCCATACAAAATTAGAAAAACAATAAAGAAATTAAGTGAACTCAGATTAAGAAATAAAGTTGTTTTAGAGGCATCAGGAAAAATAAATTCAAAAAATATAACAAAATATGCAGAAACAAACGTGGATATGATTTCGATAGGAAATATTACCAATTCAGTTAATGGTATAGATTTAAGTCTAGAAATTTCTTAACTAATTGCAAGCATTCTTTCAATAGCCAGTCTTGCCTTATCTGCAATATCTTTTTGAACAGTAACTACAGTTGTCTCATTTAATAATGAATTATAGACTTTTTCTAATGTAATCATTTTCATGTATTCACATTCTGCTTTTTCCGATGCAGGAATAAATTTTTTAGTAGGATTTTGTTGTTTCATTCTATATAAAATTCCAGTTTCAGTTGCAACAACAAATTCATTTGATTTAGAGGTTTTAACATGATTCATCATTCCTTCAGTAGATAAAATTTGTACTTGGTTTGAGTTATAACTACCATTTGCAACATCATACATCATAGGAGTAGTACAACTACATTCAGGATGAATTAAAAATTCTGCATTAGCAAGAGAGTTTAATTTTTCTTTTACATGATCAGGCGTTATTCCAGCATGAACATGGCATTCTCCTGCCCAAATTAACATATTTTTTCTACCAGTCATCTTTGCAACATAAGAACCTAAGAACATATCTGGTAAAAACAAAATTTCTTTTTCATCTGGAATTGATTTTACAACATTTACAGCATTCGATGAGGTACAACAATAATCCAATTCAGATTTTATTTGGGCAGTAGTGTTAACATAACCAACTGCAATTGCATTTGGATGTTCTTGCTTCCATTTTTTTAATTGTTGAAGATTTATTGAATCGGATAATGAACAACCTGCATTCGTATCAGGAATGAGAACTTTTTTTTCAGGACTAATTATGGCTGCAGTTTCAGCCATGAAATGAACACCACAAAATAAAATTGTTTTATGATTAGTTTTTGCTGCTTGACGTGCAAGACCTAAAGAATCACCCACAAAATCAGCTACATCTTGTACTTCAGGAATTTGGTAATTATGTGCAAGAATAACAATATCTTTTTCTTTTTTTAATTCTTCAATCTTATCTTTTAACATCCAAAAACCTCACTCCAATAATCATTTAAAGTATTATTTTTTTACTTAAAAATACACAAAAATCTAATAATTGGGTAATTTTTGCCATTTTACGTACCAATTCTAATTTCGTTAGTACAAATTGAGCGGAGAGTCTCAATTGCAGATAAAATTGCAAGCCTACTAGTTCTGGGATTATTTTCATCAGGAGTGTTTTCAACAATTGTTGAAATTTTTCCAAATTTTCCACTAGAAATTATCATATGGGTATTTTTAGTAGTATTAGGATCCACAATAATTTTTACGATTGTTTCATGACTTCCTAAACCAACAAGACTCAACAGGGCAGATACATTGATGTTTTTTGGAAACAATCTAACCGCTTCACTTGCTGTTCCTTCAAAGATTGTAGAAGGTTCAGTTATATCATTAAGATTTATTTTAAAATTTTCAAAAAATGGTGCACCCTTTAAAGAATTTGGATGTTTTGTAGTAGTTAAAACTACAGAGTCTAATTCATTTTTTACAGATTTAATTGCATCAAGACCAGATATTGCTCCAGACGGAAGATATACAGATTTTTTTAATTCTTTACAAGCATCAGATATTATTTCATAAACAGATTCATCTAAAAGTGCACCACCGCTCATAATAACTAAATCTTTTCTGTTTTGTAAAATACTCAATGCATTATCATTTACTGCATCCTGAGAAGCCGCCTCTACTACCAAATCTACAGGATTAGAAGACAATAAATGGACATTTTCAACAATTTCAGGTTTCTGTTTTAATTTAGTAACAAGTAATTCTGATTTTTTTTTATCAGTATCAAAAATATGTGTTAATTTTGCAGGGATTTGTCCAGTATCAATAGCGATAGCTATTTGAGTACCAATTGAACCACAACCGAGTAAACCAATACGTTTCATGCGTATTTTTTCCACAGATCATAAATAAACTATAACTTTCAGGCAAAAAATCTACCAAAAAGATTTGTAGTTGGCAATTAGCCAGCTTATTTTCTACCCTAATGTTCATATTCATGAAAACCAGAATTATACATTATGCTCAATACAGTTTTTAAAGATGCAATAATTAACCGTGAAAAGACATTATCCATTCTCAAAGGACCAAATTATGAAAAAATTATACAAAAAGCAAAACAAAATTGGATTGATTATACACCAGAAAAACAAGAAGTAGTTTCTGCAGGTATCGATAGTAGTTTCAATAGCACAAAATTTCAGGGTGCAGAATTATGGGCAGTGACAGCTGTATCAATAAAAACAGATGGAGAGATAATTGCAGACTTGCACGATTTTGGATTGGATACAAATCCAGTATTAGCATCATTAGCAAGTAAAATGGAGATTGATGCATGTAACATGTCAATTGATAATGCAGACTTAGTTTTGATGGATGGATCACTTTATTCACAATTTATGACAAGACAAGCATCATTAACAGAATCAATGGTTAATGCAATGAAAAAAAGAAACAATGTTGTATTTATTTCAAAAACATCTAACACACGAAAACAATTTGAAGATTTGGGTGCAATTGCAGGAGATATTTTTTATTATAATCATGCCGCAAGAACACCAGGATTTAGTAAGATATTTGAAGATTCAAAATTTGGGAAAGATAAAATCATTACATCAATTTTTGCAAGATTAGCAGACTCATTACCACTAATCAAAGTAGAACTATTTGGAACAGGATATACAAATGAAGATTTCAAACAAGTATTGAATAAAATTTACAAAAATAGTATCAGTGGATATCCATATTCTCTAAAACTGGCTCATAATAACTGTAAAATTTCAGGAAAAGATCTTGTAAAACTAGCAAGTATACACGGACTATCAAATGAGATTGGTTCAAGGGAGGTTTTAGGATGAGTCTAGGATTTGTGGTAGGAGAATCAAAGCCAAATGTAGTAACAGTACAGTCATCAAGAGCACTTCCAATAGGTGAATATGTCATAATAGAAGTTGATGAAGGTAAAATTGTAGGTCTAGTAGAAACATCATTTGTTACAAGTGCAGCATTATCAGATGTGAAAAATTTTGATGAAGCAGAAGAAAGTATTGAACTTGCTGAACTCAACAAACGGGATAAAAGTTATACTGGAAAAATTTTAATTTTGGGATTCTTAGAAATGTTACGAAAAGGAAAAGCAATACTTCCTGCAATTCCACCATTACCAGGAACCAAAGTAATCAAAGCAACAAAAGCGGATCTTGGAGATATTTTTGCTCCTGAAAGAAATGAATGGTTGAAAATTGGTAATCTTTTAAGAAATCAAGATATTGATGCAAAAATTAATCTAAACAAAATTGTTTCAAGACATTTAGGAATTTTGGCAATGACTGGAATGGGAAAAAGTAATCTTGTTTCACTACTTGCATCTAAAATTGCAGAATTAAGCGGAACAGTGATTATTTTTGATTATCATAATGACTATGCAGATTTAGACATACCAAAAATTAATGTAATTGATGCAAAAATTAATCCAAGATTATTAGATGCTGAAACCTTATCAGAAGTTTTAGAGATTAGAGAAGGTGCAGACATTCAGCAAAGAATTTTGAGAAAAGCATTCACACCAGAAGTTAAAGAATCTTCTAGTTTTTGGGAAGCATTGGATCAACAAGTACAATACATCGGAAGTGATCCGGAAAGAAAAGAAGAAAGACATTCAGCAGACAGAGTTCAAGATAAAATTGATGATGCACGTAATAGATTTGCAGATATTTTAGATCCAGACATGGTATATCCGGTAGGATTAATCAAAGAAGGAAGACTCAACATTCTCAATGTTTCAGAATTTAGTGACAAACAAGCAAATGTTGCATTAGGATATTATCTTCAAGAATTACTTAATGATAGAAAGGCCGCAAGTAACGCAAAAAGTGCAAAAAGTAAATCAAAGAAAAATTACATGTTCAATAGTCCAATCTTTGTCATTATTGAAGAAGCTCATGTCTTCATTCCAAAAGGAGAAGATGTCAGAGCAAAATATTGGGCAACAAAGATTGCAAGAGAAGGTCGTAAATTTGGATTAGGATTATGCGTAGTTTCACAAAGACCACGGAATATTGAGCCTAGCATTCTCAGTCAGATGGGCTCTTTAGCTGTAATGAAAATGGTTCAAGAAGATGACCAACATCAGATTGCATCTGCATCAGAATCAATTAGTAGGGATTTGATTGCTCAATTAACATCATTGAATGTTGGCGATGCCGTATTGGTAGGTCAATGGGTCAACTTACCAGCAATAATTCACATTGATGAGATGAAAGGTAAAGTGATTGGTTCAGACCAAAATGCAGTTGATCAATGGACGATTGCAAGAAAATTTGAGGATGAAAACAAAGGACAGGCTCAAGGAACAGTACAAAAAGATCTGTTATTAGATTAAAATGAAATTTTCACATATCTCAGATACACATCTTGGACTAATCCAATATGGATTAGAGGAAAGAGAACAGGATATTTATGATTCATTTAATCAAGCCATAGACATTTCAATACAACATAAAGTTGATTTTGTAATTTTTGTAGGAGATATTTTTCATACTCCAAATCCAAGTGGAACTGCAATTTTACAAATGGCAAATGCATTAAAGAGATTAAAAGAAAATGAGATAGAATCTTTTTTTGTTTTAGGTGAACATGATATTAGTAGAGTACGTTCTACCCCAATTCCATATGTGTATCATAATTTAGAATTTTCAAAATATGTGGGAAGAGGAGAGCCGGTATATTACAAAGATGTCATGATTGTAGGTTTCGATAAGATAAGAAAAAATGAAATGGCAGGGTTAGAAGAGAAATTTTTACACGTGGAATCTTTAGCTAATAATCATAAAGGACATAAAATTTTGGTACTACATCAAGGAATTACCGAAGTTAACAAATTTGCTGGAGAAGTTAATTCTACAGATCTTCCAAAGAATTTTACATATTATGCAATGGGTCACCTTCATGATAAATTTCTTAAACAATATGATCATCTAAAAGGACCATTAGCATACCCTGGATCTACAGAAATGACCACTAGTGAAGGGATTAAAGAAACAGAGAAAGGATTTTTCAAAGTCGATATTTCTGATGACGAGGCAAAGCCAGAATGGATAAAACTCGATATAAGACCACAAATTTCAGTAAAAACTGAATTTGAAAATATTGATTCAGCAATTAAAGAATTAAACGAGAAAATTTCAGGATTAGAAAAGAAACCAATAATTGAAATAAAAATTCATGGAGAAAATTTAGAACGTGATGCTATAGAAGAAAAAATAGCAGATTTACTCATAAAATCATTACACTTTTCATGGAAAATCTTTCAAAATGATAATGAATCATCCGTATTGTTAAACAGACCTGCACAAATTGAACAAGAGTTATTCAAACTCGCAGTAAATTCTTTGAAATCAGAAAAATTAGCACATTTTGCAATTAATGAATTATTACCATTATTATCAACAAGACAAGTAGACAATGCAACACAAGTTGTTGTAGAAAATTTTAGTAATTTTTCTGGAGAAGATAATGATTCATAGTATTGAGCTAATTGATTTTCTAGCACATCATGATACAAAGTTAGAGTTTAACAATGATGCGACAGTATTTGTTGGTCAGAATGGAGCAGGTAAATCAAGCATAATTGATGCAATTACATTTTCACTGTTTGGCTCACATATGCGAAAGAATAACAAGAGTTTGATACGACGAGGGGCAAACAAAGCATTAGTTAAAGTTGAGTTTTCTGCAAACGGGAAAAAATACAAAACTGTTAGACAAATCGATGCAAAAGGTGCACTAACCGCACAATTTTTAGAAAAAAATGGAGAAGAATTTCTTCCTATTGCAGAAGGAGAAAGAAAACAATTCGGGGAATCCATGACTAATGAAGTAGAGAAAGTTTTAGGAATGAATTTTGAAAAATTAAAAATTGCATCAATAGTTCAACAAGGAGAACTTAATTCAATCATAAAAGCAAAACCAAAAGAGTTCAAAGAATTATTGAATACAATAATCGGCATAGATAGATTAGATGTTGCAGTAGAATCGATGAAAGAAGTTCTAAAAGAATTCAGAAAAGACACACAAAATAAACATGGTTTCGATGATACACAAATTGAATTACTAGAAAATAAAATGAGCGAATTTGAAAATGAGATTTTGAATTCAAAACCAAAGATAGGTGAGCTAGAACAAGAGAAAAAAACTACAGAGATAGAGATATCACGAATTGAACAAGAAATTGAAAAAGATAGTATGAAAGAGTCACAGCTAGTAGAATTAGAAAATCAAAAAGAAGAATTAGTATCATATGCAAAAGATGCAATAAAAAAAATTCAAAAAGAGGTTATGGAAGAAGAAAGAAAAGTTAACGAATGCAAAGACTGTTTTTCAATTGCTAGTGAAAAAGAAGAAATAGAGATTGAAATTTCAAAACTTCATTTAGAATTATCGGTAATAATGAAAGACGTAGACGAATATGGAAAAAAGAAGATTCGTTTTGAAGAGCAAAGTGAACTTGCAAACAGACTAGAGTTAAGAGATGGTAAATGTCCAGTCTGTGATTCTAAAGTGGATCATCTGAATCCATTATTTCAAAAAGAGCATGTTGAAGAAGAGATTAGAACACTAGGTGAAAAGATAATTCAGCTTGAAGAGAAAAAATCAGAACTAGAAAATTTAATTCAAGAAAAAACAGATAGATTAAGAAAAGCAGAAAATGCAGATGTAAAATTAAAAACACACAATATTTCGAATGAAACAGAACTAGAGCAGATTGTAGAGACCGTTAAAGAAAAAATAAAGAAAATCAAGAAAATACCAATTACAATTAATTCAGGACATCTTTTAGAGGCATCGACAATTGACACACATGCAAAAATGAAGTATGAAAAAATTTTACAAATTGAAAAAACTACAAGTGAATTTAATCAAGAACAATTTTTAGCAGAGAAAAGTGAACTTGCAAATAATCGTCAACGATTACAAGAAATTGATCAAGAATTTGGTGCAGTATCTAACAGAATAGAAAATGCTCAAAAACAACTTGAAAAAAACAAGATTTCAATAGATGCGTTGTATAAAGTAAGAAAATATGTTATAGAGTTAGAAAATATACAAAAAAATGTCTACAGTATAGATGGACCAGTTGCAAAAAGTTTACGTTCATGGGCATTAGAAATAATTTCAGAAAAAGCATCAGAGTATTTAGAGAAACTAAATACAAAAATTCAGAGAATCTCACTTTCACAAAAGACAAGAGATGTCAACATTACCTGTTATGCTAGATCAACCATGTTAGAGTTAGAATCACTTAGTGGTGGAGAACAAGTAAGCATCGCATTATCGCTAAGATTAGGAATGGCTCATCTCTTAGGTTCCTCAAATCTTAATTTCATGATATTAGATGAGCCTACAACACATCTAGACAGT
Organism: Candidatus Nitrosopelagicus sp.; assembly: GCA_028345095.1. Lineage (GTDB taxonomy): Archaea > Thermoproteota > Nitrososphaeria > Nitrososphaerales > Nitrosopumilaceae > Nitrosopelagicus. The sequence continues at coordinate 35,442 of JAOMCQ010000010.1, forward strand.
GAACGTAGAAAAGCACTAGTTGAAGTATTATCTCAGTTAGCAAACATTAGAGGGGAGAATGCTTCAATGCAGTTTATCATTATTTCACATGATGCAGAAATTTTTGAAGACTCGTCTGTAGAAAATATTTACAAGTTTGAATCGGCTATTAATGGAACAGTAGTTAGTTTACTTTAGCCACCAGTAAGTTTACCAAACTTTTCATTTTTACACAATGTTTTCATGAATTCAAGATTAGACAATGCAACTACTGCAGAATGTCTTACAGATTCTTCAGGATCATTTAGTGCTTTTTCTAAAACCTCAGGCTCACCTGTAGAACCAACAACTCCTAGTGCGACTGCGGCTTCATGTCTAACAAACATGCTAGGATCATTTGCAGTAGCATCTTCAAGTGGTGCAATTCCACTACTATAGCACATCTGTCCTAGTGAAAATGCAGCCTCATGACGAACTAATTCATTTGGATCATCTTTGAGAACTTTTGCAATATATTGGACTTTATCCTCACCACCAAGATCAACTATGATACATGTGGCTCTACATCTGACAACATAATCTTCATGCTCCAATAATTTAACAAAATATTCAGTGTCTTGTTTTTCATAATGAGATTCCATCTCTGCAAAGAGATCAATTCTAGATTGTGGTACTACATCCATACTTTGCGATAGTTTCAGTCCTTTTTAATTCTAAGCCAGCAATAAATCCCAAAATATAAGATTTGGTTGTGATTTAGTAAGAAGTTAGAAAAACTTTCTTGAGTTAGATATTAAGAAAATGATTACTCTAATTCACATTTTATTATAACATCATTGTTTTGTTCATCAATAATTTTGCAAGTGTCAATATCATCACCGCCATCAATTACATCCAAACCAAATCCTCCAAATACAAAGTCTTCACCAGATTGACCTTTAATTATATCATTTCCATTTTCACCAGAAATATTGTCATTTCCTTCATTGCCAAAAATTATATCGTTTCCATCACCAGCCATTATACAATCATTTCCTTTGCCACCAGAAATAATATCATCACCGCCATTTGCAAATATTAGATCAGATAGTGTAGTTCCAAACAATATATCATCATCTTCAGAACCAATAATCATATTATAATTCGATGGTGAATCACCACATACCTGTATAGATATTGTCTGAATAGATGAGGAAGTATTACCGAATTTATCAGTTGCAGTCCAAGTTACAATTGTTTCTCCAAGTGGGAATACCTCGGGTGCATCGTTAGTGACCATTGGGGAATCATCTACTATATCCTCTACAGAAGCAAAACCAAGTTCAAGGTATGTTTCTGTATTTATTGCATCAACCACAATATTT
>JAOMCQ010000011.1 GCA_028345095.1 Candidatus Nitrosopelagicus sp.
CAATTGTTTTCAATGCTTCAAGTTTTTGTTTGATTTGTTCTGATTCTTGTGATAATGAATCTTTTAGTTCTTTGATTGCATCTGTGATCTGAATACCTTTTTCTTGAGGAATTTTATCTTTAAGATCTTGATTTACTAATTTTTCAGTAGTGTAAATGAAACTTTCAGCCTCATTTTTAATATCAACTGCTTCTTTCTTCTTTTTATCTTCTTCAGCATGACCTTCAGCATCTTCTTGCATCTTTTTAATTTCATCATCTGACATTTTTGTTGTAGATTGAATTGTGATTTTAGCATCTTTTCCAGTTCCCAAATCTTTTGCAGTTACATTCAAAATTCCATTTGCATCAATATCGAATTTTACATTGATTTGAGGTACGCCTCTTGGGGCTGGTGGAATGTCAGTTAGATTAAAGGTACCTAATGAAACATTATCTGCAACCATTGGTCGTTCACCTTGTACAACATTAATGGTAACTGCAGTTTGACTATCTGCAGCAGTTGTGAATGTTTTATCTTTTGATGTTGGAATTGTTGTGTTTCTTTCTATAATTGGTTCTCTTACACCACCTAATGTTTCAATTCCAAGAGTTAATGGTGTAACATCAAGTAATACAATATCACTAGTCACATCACCTGCAATAATTCCTGCTTGAACTGCTGCACCAAATGCTACAGCCTCCATAGGGTCAACACCTGATTCACCCTCTTTTCCAACAGAATCACTTACAAATTTTTTGACAATTGGCATACGTGTTGGACCACCTATCAAAACAATTTTTGTAATATCAGATGTAGTGATTTTTGCATCTTCTAGTGCTTTGTCAATAGATGATTTGCATCTTTGAACAATTGGATTAACTAAATCATCAAGTTTCGCTCTTGTGATTTTAACTTCAAGGTTTTTTGCACCAGATGGATCTTGTGCAATGAATGGAAGATTTACATCAGTTTCCATAACAGTAGATAATTCAATTTTTGCTTTTTCTCCAGCTTCTTTAATTCTAGTTATGGCAGTACTATCAGTAGATAAATCAATTCCTTCTTTTTTCCTAAATTCATCAACAACATAATCAATTATTGCTTGATCCATATCGGCACCTCCTAGTTTTGTATCTCCGGATGTACTCATTACCTCAAAGACACCTCCACCCATCTCCATGATTGTTACATCAAGAGTACCACCACCAAAATCAAAAACTAATATTTTCATATCTTCTTTGCTTTTATCCAATCCAAATGCGAGTGATGCAGCAGTTGGTTCATTGATAATTCTTACAACTTCCAGTCCAGCAATTGTTCCAGCATCTTTTGTTGCTTGTCTTTGATTATCGTTAAAGTATGCAGGAACTGTAATTACAGCCTTGTTTATGGTATCACCAGTAAATGCTTCAGCATCACGTTTAATTTTCTGAAGAATAAATGCAGAAATTTGTTGAGGTTTGTATTCTTTTCCTTGTATCTTGTACAAAAAATCTTCTCCCATCTTTCGTTTTGCCTCACGAATAGTATTATCAGGATTTGTTACTGCTTGTCTTCTAGCAGGTTCTCCAACTAATAATTCACCATCTTTTGAAAAAGCTACAACTGAAGGGAATGCTTTACCAGCTACAGTTGTACCTTCTGCTGCAGGAATTAGGGTTGGTTTTCCACCCTGTATAACAGAAGCAGCAGAGTTACTTGTTCCTAAATCAATACCAATAATTTTTTCAGCCATATTTCTCACATTTTTTAATTTTATTTCTTTGATACAATAACCTTAGATGGTTTTAAAATAGCTTTGCCAGAGATGTAGCCTTTAGATACTTCTTGAGTAATAGTGCCATCATCAAGAGTATTATCTTCAACAATTGATACAGCCTCATGAACTTGTGGATCAAAGATTTCACCAACTGCATTTATGGGTGTAATATTATTTTCAGCAAGAAGATTTTCCATATTTTTTATTACAGCCTGTATTCCACTTGTATCAATATTTTCTTTGGATAGAGAATTTTCAGCACGAAGAAAATCTTCGTAAATATTAATAAAATTCAAAAGTAGATCATTGGTTTTACTAGAAACCCGTTGAGATATTTCAACTTGTGTTCTCCTTTCCAGATTTTGATAGTCAGCTAATGCACGTTGCCATTTATCTGTAAGATCATCAATCTGTTCTTGATAAGAATTCTTCATATTTTCAAGCTTCTCTGCAACTTCTTGTTCAATTATCTCATTGATTTTTTCTTTATCAGGTAAATCAGACATTATAGGTCAGTTTATTCTTTAACATATTATTTTTGTGATATTAATTGGCATAAGGGATTAGCCTTGAGTAAGATTAAGTCATTATCTTTATTATTTTTCATTATATAATTAAGATCATGTTTTGAGCAAACAACAACAATTGTAGTTTTATCATTTTGAAATATGTCAATAGGTTGACTAATTGATTCAACATCACCTATGTAATCTTTAAGTTTAGTTTCTAACTCATGAAGTTTTTCAATTTTTTCTCCTTTCATTTCATGTTGATCAAGAGTCCATAATAATAGAATTTTTGTTCTACTTGCCTTTAATTCATTTTTCTTTAAAATTAATCTAGTTTCATCAATCAATCGTTTAATGTATCCATCCATTCCTTTCATGCTTCCATTAATCAAATACATCAGACTACTTGCACCTTCAAATGAACTACTAAGAGATCTTAAATCAAACAGACCCTCAATTAGATCATCAAGAAAAATTTCTCCCAGTTTTTCTGAGCTTAGATCTAATTTAGTTACTGAGTCTTTAGCAAATTTACAAATTTCAAGTATACTTGTTTGATTAGAAAATCGTTTCAAGACATCTATAGCATGAAAGTATTCTGATGAGTTTAGTGTTAAAAAATTAAATTGTTTATCATTAGAAAGTAAGTTCTTTAGAATTTCATTTTCTTTGCCATCTGATGAGCCTATGTATGATTTTTTTGTAACTTCTTTAGATATTGGATAATAGAAATATGAAATATTTTTTCCTACTTTTAATCCTGTAACATGTTCTAATAATGACATATTTTCAGAATTTCCACCGAATCCTGTTCCTAGAGCATTAACAATAATACATCCTTTTTTAACACATGAAACTGCATCTTTGAATTTAGAATTTATCTCAATTTTAATATCTTGACCAGTTTTTCTAATTTTTGGTGCAAAAATTAGTACTTGTGCTTTAGATATTGCAGCATCAATTGATGTCATAGCAAGTAATGGTTCGTCATCTTTTAGTGCTTGAACAGAAGTGTATGATTTTGCAATATCTTGTTTTATCGATATTGCAGAAGGAGTAGATTCATCAATAATTTGAACATCACCACCATTAAGAGCAATTTTACATGCAAGAGAATAACCTTCAGTACTTAAACCATAAATTACAACTTTTGTTGCCATTACCAACTCTAATATCAAGACTAAGAAATACTTATTGCAGTTATACATGAAGTGCTGATGACTTGAAGATCTGGTTTGATATTTTAACACCAAAACAATACTTGTTTTTTGAATATTTCATTCAAAAACTTAGAAAACAACACAAAATTATTTCTACATCTAGAAAATATCAACAAGTGAATGGAATTAGAAAATTCGGTTCAATAAATCCAATAATTATTGGAAAACATGGAGGTAAAAATAATGTTGATAAGTTACTTGCAAGTTTAGATAGAAGTAGATTATTGGCAAAAAAAATTGAGAAAATTAGACCAAATTTACTAATTAGTTTTTGTTCTCCAGAAGCCTCTAGAGTTGCATATGGTTTAGGTATTCCGCATATTGCATTTTCGGATTCACCACATGCTAAAGCAGTAATGAAACTATCACTTCCTTATGTTACAAAATTGTTAACACCATGGATAATTCCAAAAAGTGATTTCAAAGAATTCGGAATAGATTCAAAAAATATCATACAATATAGAGCAATTGATGCAGGGATAATTATTAGAAATTATAAGAAAATTAGATATAAAAAATTAAACAATGAAAAAACAATCCTAATTCGTCCTGAAGAATCTGAAGCAGCATATATTAACAAAAAAAGTAATACTGTAAAGATTATTAAAAAAATTATTGAGAAATTTCCTGATGAAAAAAAGATTGTATTATCTAGATACAAAAATCAAACTAATGAATTAAAAAAAATTTTTGGGACAGATATTTTTATTTTATCAAAACCAGTTGATGGGGAAAAATTGTTAAACAATATAGATTGTTTTGTTGGTTCAGGAGGTACGATGACTGCAGAAGCAGGATTATTAGGAATTTCAACCATTTCCTTAAATGCAGTACCAAACAGAATTGAAGATTTTCTGGTTAGAAAGAAAATAATTGTTCGAAGTGAAAACCCATACAAAATTTCAAGAGAAATTTACCAGTCACTAAATAATACCAGTATTATAAAGAAAAGAAAGCAAAAGGTCAAAAAATTAGTTACATCATTTGAAGATCCATACCAAGTTCTTTTAAGAACAATACGATCATTATAAAATAATATTATAGGGGTAGATTGTTTTTTTATTTAGAAGCCCAGTAGTGTAGCGGCAAGCATAGGGGCCCTTGGAGCCTTTGACCTCGGTTCGAGTCCGGGCTGGGCTATACTATTTTTTAGAAATCTAATTTTGTCAGTAATTTTGTTGCAATAACAAACAAGATTGATGCTAAAACAATTAGAAAGATCATTTCCATAATTACAAAATCAGTAATTTGGCCAAATATTCCAGCTCTTACAATATCAACTAGATATGAAAGCGGGTTGATGTAAAATGCGGTTGCAAGTGGTTGAGGTGCACCTTGTGCAGGATAAAACGCAGTACTTGCAAATGCAAAAAAGAGAAAGACTGTGTTAATAATTACGTTAAATCCTTCACTTGAACGTAACCTAGTTGAGATTATAGATGCAATCGATCCAAATAAAATTGCACCAACTACTGAAGCAAATATCAGCAATGGAATAGTAACAATAGAAAAGTCAACTGATTCAAAAAATACAGGATAACCAACAGCTGTGATTAAACCAGCACTAACTAAACCAATTATTCCAATTGTTACAATGTTACTTAGAATATAATCAGAACGTGTGTATGGACCAGACATAATTTGTTCAAACATACCATGTCTTCGATCATTCCAAATAATTATTCCAGAAATCAAAGTACTATTCATTATATTGAATCCTATCATACCAGATGCAAGAAATGCAGGATAACTCAAATCTTTAGTTCCAAATGGAACATTTTCAATTAAGGAAGTATATGCATATCCTGCAACAAAAATATAGATTAGTGGAAATAGGATTTGCCAAATTATAAAACCAGGATTAATAGAAATTGTTAGATTTCTATAGACTAGTCTAATTATCGGGTTCATTAGAATCACTCACAACTTTAAGAAATATTTCTTCTAAATTCGTAGGAATCGCAGAAAGATCATTAATTGTAATATTATTTTGGTTTAGAATTTTCAAAATATTCATCAATACAATTTCTGAATTTGATGAATTGATAGTTATGGTTGTTTCAGGTTCAAGCTCAATTTTACAATCTGGAATATCTGAAAGTAGTTCATTTAATGAAAGAGAGGTATTTGAAAGATTAATTTTAATAGTTTTTTCACGACCAAACCTATTTTTTAGTTCATTTGGTGAATCAACAGCTAAAATTTTTCCTTTATTTATGATTGCAACATTATCACAAAGATATTCTGCTTCAGAAAGTACATGTGTTGTATAAAATATTGTCAAACCAGTTTTTTGAACTTGTTTTTTAAGAAAATCAAGCAAGTCTCTTCTTGCACTAGGATCTAAACCTACAGTTGGTTCATCTAAAAATAATAATTCCATATCATGCATAAATTCTCTAGCTACCTGAACTCTTCTTCGTTGACCAATTGATAGATCATCATTTTTCTTTTTCCGTATATCTTGTAGACCAAATGAGGTAAGTAATTCCTCAGTTCTTTGTTTCCTAATTTTTTTGTCAACATCCCACATCATTCCATATTTATCTAGCGAATTTTCAACAGATAATGTCATTTCATAACTAGGTTGTTGTAAAACAACTCCGATTTTTCTTCTAATTTCTAATGGCGATTTGGCAGCATCAATTCCTAAAACAGATAATTTTCCTTTAGTAGGAGGCATAAGTGTAGTTAGAAGTTTGATTACTGTAGATTTTCCAGCACCGTTTGGACCTAAAAATCCAAAAACTTGACCAGATTTAATTTCAAGATCTATTCCATCAACTGCTAATGATGAACCATACTTCTTTGTTAGATTACTGGTTTGTATACAAAGCACAGTTAGATCTTCAAACGAACTACTAATGTATTTAATGATAATTTTATTAACAATCCCTTTCTGATGATTGTAATTGTCAGAATTTGAAGAATTAATATCAAAATTATTAGAAAAAGTTCCAGAGTTATCAAGATCGGTAATTGAAGAGAGAATAAATGATAAAAAAGAAAAAGTAGGTGCGGGTTATTTGACAGATCAAGGAGCCATTTTTCTAGTTGCAGCAGATTTAGGAGTATCACTAGAACAATCACAAAATCCAGAAGTGACAATAAAAGATCTCTATATTGGTGCTAAAGAAGTAACGTTAGAAAGTCGAGTTTTGAATATTTCACCTACAAAACAATTTACCAAAAAAGATGGTTCCTCGTTTTCTTTGAGAACAATCACAGTTTACGATAATAACTCAACTGCAAGTGTCAAACTTTGGGATGAAAAAGCAAATCTTCCAGGACTAGAAGAATTAAAACCTGGAGACTTGATAAAAATTATCAAGGCATATGTAAAATCTGATTTAACAGGAGCACCTACAATAAACATTGGTTCAGGTGCATCAATAGAAACATCGGAATCAAAAAGTGATATTGCTTCAATTGATTCAAGGATTACAAATGTGAGTGAAATTAAAGATGATGAAAGAGACTTGATTGTTTCAGGAACATTAGGTAGCGCAATGAGTCTACTTGAATTTACAAATTCAAAAGGTCAACCTTCAAAGGCTTTGAAATTTAGATTAAGAGGTGAAAACAAGAATTTAGTCAACGTAGTGCTTTGGGGAAAAGATGAATCAATTCTTCCAAAAGTAATCATTCAAGATGCAAAAGTCAAATTATTTGGAGTTAGAACAAAAACTGGAATGCAAGGACTAGAAATTCATGGAAATGATGCAACAATAATTGATGTTGAAGGAGATTTAGAGATTCAACCAACAATAGTAAGACTTCTAGCAATTGAAAAGGATCAAGTAGGTAATACAACAGGTTTAGCCATAGATAAATCAAAAAAATTAGTCAGAATTACAGATGTTGCAAATACAATTGGTAGTTTTGTTAAAGATGATATTTTAGAATGTATGCCATCAAAGATTTTTGGAAATACAATGCAAATTGATCAAGATTCATTTGTAAGAAAAATTGATGATGAAACAGTTCCAAACGTAGCAGAAATTAGAACAAAAATTACAGAAGTTAGTGAAGGTAATGATTATTCAGTAGAGGCAATTGTTCTAAAAGCACCAGAAAGAAAAGATATTCAAACTAAAAAGGGAGACAACATACAACTATCTGAAATGTTTGTTGAAGATGATAGTGGACAAGTCTGGATTAAAGGATGGAGACAACAAGCAGACTTGATGGATAGTTTTACGCTAGGAGATATAATTACAATTTTAGGAGTTAATGCAAGACCAGGACTAGAAGGAAAATTAGATTTGGTATTGACACCTTATTCAAAAATAATTAAGAAAAATTAATCTTTCCAAAATCCTCTTGTTAGAGTATAAGTTTTTTCTGCGATAATGATTTGTTTTATCAAATAATCATCGTCATCTTCTACTCTATTTTTTAAAATTCTAGCTCCAGTATCAGGACCAACTCCATAAGCAGCCATAACAATTAAAGCTATTTTTCCAAAACTAGACAATAATGATGATACTTTCCAGGCTTTGTCAAAGTTCTTTTTTTCGTCAGGAGTTAATTTTTTTCCTTGATGTTTTTTTTGGATTGTCTTTACAAGTTCATGATCGTATTCATAAGTACAGGTAATCTGTTGCCCCTTGCAATATTTGCATTTGAGCGGATGTGTTTCACTAGGAGTCATAACTCGTTGCCAGAGTCCACATCTTACGCAGATTAATCGTTGTTTGGTTTCCATTAGACGTTTTCTAACTTTTAGTAACATTTCTTTGTCTATACTTGCAGGATTTGTATACGACATCACAGTTTGATCTAATACGGGTTCTGCTAATTTAGAGAATTTATCAACATCAATCCATTCAATCTCAATTTTATTTTGTTTAATTAACTCAATAATTTTTTTAGTACCCTCGAGATCAAATTTTTCATGAAATAATTCTCTAAATGCTTCTTTTACAAGAGGTGTATTGATATTTCGTTCAAAATCATATCTAACTTCATTTTTTACGTAGATGTCACTTCTATCATAAAAACCAAATTTCTTTCCTACACAGAATGTTTTCCAAGTAACATCATTTTTACCTTTTAAGGCTACTGACATTATCTCATTAATATCAAAATCAGAAGAGAATACATCCGTAATGTGTTTTTTTGTAAATCTAGATTCAACAGATAAAAGAATTCGATATGCATCAGAACTAGATTTAACTTTAGAGGCTAAAGAAGCATCTAACATTGTCTCTAAAATAATTTTTAATGTTGAATTAATTTTTGTACCAAAACATGAATGTAAAATTAATACACTTTGTTGTGGAAGACGATGTGATTCTATAACAATTGTTTTTTCATCTGGCATTTTAATAAAATCTAAATTTGAGACAACATCATTTATCATTTTTACTGAACCATTACGAACTCTAGTTCTAAAATTTCCAACTTTGTTAGCAGTTTTGTAATCAACAGGTATGTTTACACCTTCCCATTTAGGAACTGGTATTTCTTGTGAGGATCGAATAGGTATAACATTCACTTTAAAGGATTTTTCATCTATGTTTAAAACTCTCCATTGTGAACCACGTAAAACAAAAATTTGATCCTTATCAAGATCACCAACAAATCTTTGATCTAATGTCCCAATGAATTTGTTCTCTATTGTATCAATTACCTTAAATTTTAGAATATCTGGAATTGTAGATAAATTTTGAAAATGATATTTTGTTGCAAAGAAAGCACTATTTTTTTTATATTCAGTTTTATCTTGATTAAAAAATATTAATTCACGTGAAGAAAGAATTTCTAAAACATCAAGAAATTCTTCTATTGTAATATCTCGAAATGGATACGCTTGTTTTATTAATTTAAGCGCAGCTTCAATAGGAACATTTCCTACTTGCATAGATAATCCAACTAAATGATGTGCAAGAACATCTAATGATCCATTGTGAATTCTTTGTTCTTCAATTGAACCTTCTTTTATTCTTTCGATTATTGCTTGAATCTCAAATTCATCATCAGCACTTTCAGTAATAATTAATCCTCTAGCAGAATCACCTCGACTATGTTTACTTCTTCCAATTCTCTGCATAAATTTTGAGACTTGTCTTGGTGAACCATACTGAATAACTAATTCTACAGAACCAATGTCAAGACCTAATTCAAGTGATGAAGTACAAACAACTATGCCAGATTTTCCTTCTCTAAGAATATCTTCAGTTTCCTCTCGGACTTGTCTTGAAAGTGAACCATGATGTAACTCAATATTGAGTAATGTTTTTTGTTTTAAAATAGATGATAGACGCTCAGATTCTCCTCGTGAGTTTGTAAATAATAAAACCGGAGAAGTAATTTGTTCTTTTTTCACATATTCAATAATTTCAACAGCAACATCATCCATTATGCCATCAACAAATACAACATCTACATCATAATTTCTAAGAGATGTATCGTGTATTAGTTCAAATTTTCTTTCTGAACCAACCAAAAAATGTCCAGCTTCCTCAGGATTACCAACAGTAGCAGACAATCCAATACGATGGATTTCATTTTTTGATTTTATTTGTAACCGTTCAAGACTAAGAGATAACTGTGAACCTCTTTCACTTGCAAGTAATTCATGAACTTCATCAACAACTACCCATTCCAAATCAGATAATGATTCAAGATGTTTTTTTTGTGATAATAAATTTACAAGTGTCTCAGGTGTTGTGATTAAAATATCAGGAGGATTATCTGCAATTCTTTTTCTGTTTGCTTGTGAAGTATCACCATGTCTAATCTCAATTTTTAATTCTTCATTTTCAGCATAATTGATGATTCTTTTAAAAACATCTCGGTTTAAAGCTCGTAATGGAGTTATGTAAACTACTTTTATTTTATTTGGAATTTTTCTAGTTTTTAATTTAGAAAATATTGGAATAGTTGCACATTCAGTTTTACCAGAACCAGTTGGTGCAATAATTAAACAATTTTTTTCTTCTAGAATTTTGGGGATTGCTTCTTTTTGAATTTCAGTTAAAGTTTCAAATCCTATTGACTTGAATTTTTTTGAAATTGTAGTATCAAGTATCTTGTTTTTCTTCTTGTCTAAGTCTAGTTCGTTCATAAATCATCACACCTGCAACACCTAATGCTAATAAAATTACAGTAATGGTAGGAATAGAATCAAAGATATCTGCCATATTACAATTTATTCAAACGACGTTAAATAGATTCAGTTTCTTCTATTCCAGAATTTGTTATTTTATAATCAAATTTTGTTTCGTCAATAAATGGAGATGAAACTTTACAAATATACTTATTTTTGATTTTTTCAAGTTGAATTTTTTGATGAATATAATTTTCAAGATGCATACGCATTCTTTGATAATTAATGTCATCGTTAGAAAAGACTTGATTAGTAATTATAATTGGAATATTCTTTGATTGAGTTAATTTAGAAAGTTTGATCATATAATTACCAAAATTAATATTTTTTTCAATTAAGTGTTCTTTTTTTGTATATTCAAATGAGAATAGATCAGTTATGTTATCAATTATGATTAAAGAAAAATCATCATTTTCAAGATTTTTTAAAACTTCAATTTGTTTTTGGGTATTAGTTACACGTGAAACATGTAAATTTTCAAGTAGAGATGGAGATAAATTTCTGGATTGTACAATTTGAAGAAATCGCTCAGGTCTAAATTCAACGGTAGTGTCAATAAATAATATTTTTTTATTATCACTTAACGATTCAATTGCAAATTGTAAAGCAAGTTGTGTTTTTCCAGTTCCACGAAAACCTGAGATCTCGGTAATTATTCCATTTTGTAGTCCACCTGAGAAAATTTTATCTAATGAATCGATCTGTGAGGAAATCATATAATGAATAATAAATAATAAAAATAAAAAGTTCTTTCTAATCTAAGCAAGACTTTATATTCTCTAGAAATTCGATTCATCACAAGAGAAAATTTATGTCACAAACTACAGCTGCTAAAAGACCACTTACAACTTTACAAAAGAATGTAAAAAAAACTGTAATTGTAAGATTAAAGAACGAAGTTGAGTATAAGGGTAAAATGAAAAATGTTGATTCTTACATGAATTTGATTATGACTGAGGCTGAAGAATTAGTTAATGGTAAAACAGTTGGTAAATTTGCTAGAGCAATTTTAAGAGGCAACAACGTACTATTCATAAAATTAGAAGACGAAATCTAATTTTATAATCATGACTAAAAATTATCTATTTACATCTGAATCTGTTACCGAAGGTCATCCAGACAAGGTTTGTGATATGATATCAGATTCAATTTTAGACGAGTATCTTAGAGGTGACCCAAATTCAAGAGTTGCAGTAGAAACAATGACAACAACTAATTTTGTAGGAGTAGCAGGAGAAGTTACATCGAAAGCAAGTTTTGATATTGAAAGTGTTATACGAAAAACAATTACAGAAATTGGTTATGATAACCCAGATTTGAAATTTGATTCACACTCTTGTGAAGTAATGATAAAATTAGATCCTCAAAGTCCACACATCTCCCAAGGAGTTACTGCAAATGATGAAAAAGAACAAGGCGCAGGTGATCAAGGTTTAATGTTTGGATATGCTAGTAATGAAACTGTAGAGTTAATGCCATTACCAATACTTTTGGCTCATAAATTAACAAAAAAATTAACAGACGTCAGGAAAAGTAATGAACTAAAATGGGCAAGACCTGATGGGAAATCCCAGGTATCAGTAAGATATGAGAATGATAAACCAAAAGCAATTGAAGCAATAGTACTATCTACACAACATTCTCCAGAGGTAACAAATGAAGAGATAACATCACAATTAATTGAACATGTAATCAAACCGGTCTGCGGAAATCTATGGAATGAAGATATAAAAATTCATGTAAACCCAACAGGTAAATTTGAAATTGGTGGACCACATGGAGATGCTGGATTAACTGGAAGAAAAATAATTGTAGACAGTTATGGCGGAATGGGCCGACATGGTGGTGGAGCATTTTCAGGAAAAGATCCATCAAAAGTAGACAGATCAGCATGCTACATGTGCAGATATGTTGCAAAAAATATTGTTGCTGCAGGTTTAGCAGATAGGTGTGAAGTACAAGTTGCTTATGCAATTGGAGTTGCAGAACCAGTTTCTTTAATGGTAAATACATTTGGTACAAATAAAATTACAGAAGATAAAATTGAAGAATTAGTTAGAAACAATTTTGATATGAGACCAGCAGGAATTGTATCACAATTAGATTTGAAGAGACCAATTTACAAGAAGACAGCAGCATATGGTCATTTTGGTAGAAATGAGCCCGAATTCAACTGGGAAAAAACAGATAAGGCTGAAAAATTAAAAACAGAATCAGGCATTTAATGATTCAATTTTTTTGAATTTAAAATCACATAAATTTTGTAATTTTTTATGATTTCCAACATAATTACCAACTAGTATATTCAAATCTTCGACACCATATTCAAAATTAATATCATTTAATGCTTTTTTATATGCCAGTTCAAGATTTATTTTTTTAATTTTTATCTTAGAAGAAATTGATTTTTTGATAAGATTTTGAAATGTTATTTCATTTGGTCCTACTAGATCAATTATCTTATTTGAAAATTTTGATGAATGTAATGCAGTGTTTATGCACCTACAAACATCATCAATAGATATTGGTTGAAGAAGAAAGTTTCCAGAGCCAGGTAGAAGTACTTGTTTTTGTTGAATTTGTTTCAAGATATTTTTTGTAAGATAATCATCATCGCCTAGAATGTATGATGGTCGAAATATTGTATATTGAAGACCAGAATTTTTTATTAATTGTTCAGCGTTAAATTTAGAAATAAAATATGAAGAGCGTGAATTTTTGGAAACACCAAGACCACTAAAATAAATAATATTTGGAATATTATTTATTTTACAAAGATTAATCACAGTTTTTGTTAGTTCAATGTTAACTTGTACAAATGAATCATGATCAACAGACTCTGATCCAACTCCTGCAAGATGGACAAAATATGATGCATTTTTTAATGAAGGGAATTGATTTTTTTTAAAATTTTGGCGAGATATTGGAATTGATGAGATCCCATTTGCAGAAAGAAATTTTCGTAGGTTTTTTCCAACGAATCCCCTTGCGCCAGATATAACTATACGATCAATAATTTGAGTGCACATGATAAAATGATAAAATATTTTATTTTAAAGATATCCAGAGGTAATACATGACAACAAAAATTCATATCAAATTTGGTAAGAATGCACAAGAATGTAGGGAGATTTTAGGAGTAACCAAAGATTCTAGTCATAAAGAGATCAAACAAGCCTATAGAAAATTATCCTTGAAATATCATCCAGATAAAAATACTGAAAGTAATGCTAGTAAAAAATTCAAAGAGATTACAGAAGCATATCAATATCTAAAATCTCATCGAAAAAATCAATCAAATAAAGATGAACAGGTCTCAGGAGAAGATTATCAAAATTTTTGGAAAGCACAGGGAGAAAAGATGGGCGATGAGATGAGATTTAATTTTGAGGAATTGAGAAGAGAAAATCAAAAATTTGGAGGAGATTTTAATCAGGAAACACATAACAGAGAAAAACCAATATCACAAAAAACAACACATTTGTTACTTTATGGAGGATTAGGCGTTGTCACATTATGGATTATTCTCAATGAAATTATCCGCTTTTAACAAAAGTTATTACGTAAAAAATTAAAAATTTTCACGTGGATACAAATACTAAAAAAGAAAAAAAATTACGTACTGGATTTACAACAGGTAGTTGTGCAACTGCATCATCAAAAGCAGGTATTTTATCAATTATCAATCAAAAGAAGATTGAACAAATAGATATCATATTACCAAAACGTTCTAGATTAGATATTAAAATTAATTCATGTGAGTTTACAACTAATTCAGCAATATGTTCTGTAATAAAAGATGGAGGAGATGATCCGGATGTTACTCATGGTGCAGAAATTTTTGTAGATATCGAATTAACAAATAATGTTGGAAAAATTGAGATTGATGGAGGGGAAGGTGTTGGGCGAGTTACCAAACCAGGATTAGGGTTAGAAATCGGAAGTGCAGCGATAAACCCTACACCAAAAAAAATGATTTTAGAAAATGTGATGGAAGTAGGAAAAGAATTACTTGAAAAAAATGGAATCAACATTAAAGTTTCTGTTCCAAAAGGAAAAGAGCTTGGTCCAAAAACAGATAATCCAAGAATTGGAATTATTGGAGGAATTTCTATTTTAGGAACAAGTGGAATTGTAATTCCATATTCAACTGCATCATTTGCTGCCGCCATACGACAACAAATTTCTGTTGTAGATACTATGAACGATGATAGCGTTGTCCTAACAACTGGTGGAAGAAGTGAAGATTTTGCAAGAGAAATTATAGAATTACCAGATCATTCATTTATTCAAATGGGAGATTTTTCAGGTTATACAATTAAACAATGTGCAAAACAAGGATTGAAGAAAGCATATGTTGCAGGATTCATTGGTAAATTAGCAAAAATGGCAGCAGGTGTAAAACAAACTCATGTAAAAGGTGGAAAAGTGGATATGAAATTTCTTTCAGAACTTGCAAAAAGATGTAATGCTAAGTCAGAAACTATAAGTAAAATTCTAGGTGCAAATACGGCTAGAAATGTTCAAGAGATCATTATGGAAGATAGAGTGGATGGATTTTTTGATGAGGTTACAAAGGAAGCATCAAAACAAATGAGACAACACTCTGAAGAGAAAATTCCAATAGAGGTGATATTGTTTGATTTTGATGGAAAAGTGTTATCTAGACATAAAAAAGAGTAAGGCATTTAATTAATTCTGAATTTTTAACATTATGAAGAAAATAGCTGTTTTAGCAATTACAAAAAATGGTATAGAGATGAGTTTAAAATTAAAAGAAAATTTTTCTAATTTTGAGATATTTGCACCAGTAAAATTTTCAAACGATAATGAAAAAATTCAATGGTATGATGATTCCACAACTCAAAAGATTGTTGACTTGTTCAAAAATAATGATGGAATAATTTGTTTATTTTCATTAGGTGCAGTGATTCGATTGTTAGCACCACATATCAAAGATAAAAAAACAGATCCAGCAGTAATTGTAATTGATGATAAGGGTAATTTTGTGATTAGTGTTTTATCAGGACATTTAGGTGGAGCAAATGAACTTTCAAATGAGATTGCAGAGAAAATTGGTTCTACATCAGTTATAACTACAGCAGCAGATGTTAACAAAACAATAGCAGTAGATCTCGTTGGAAGAGAGTTTGGTTGGAAAATTGATGATGACAGTAATGTAACTAGAATTAGTGCATTTATGGTAAACAAAGAAAAAATTGGAATTTTTCAAAACATAGGAGAAAAAGAATGGTGGAAAGGAAAACTTCCAGATAATATTACATTTTTTTCAAATATAGAAGATTTGAAAGATTCGAATTCTAGGGGATATTTGATAATTACAAATGACCAAATTAATGATGAAGATGTATTGAAAGATTCTGTAGTATATAGAGTTCCAAATTTAGTTGTAGGAATAGGATTACACTGGGATACATCTAAAGAAACTATTTTGAACGGAGTAAAGGAAACATTAGAAAAATTCGAATTAAAACAAGATAAAATAGCTAGGTTTGTATCTATTAAAAAAGACAAAGATGTCATAGGATTAATTGAATTGGGTAAAGAGATGAACATACCAATAGAATACATTGACAGAAAAGAGTTAGCAACAATTACTGCACCAAATCCTTCAAAAACAGTTCAAGCGTTTGAAGGAACCGCAAGTGTTTCAGAAGCTGCTGCAATAAAATCATCAGAAGGTGAATTAATAGTTGAAAAACAGAAATTTCCACCTAATCTAACAGTAGCCATAGCGAGGATTGTAAAATGAAAAGAGGGTTAATGATAATCGATAGAGGAAGTAGAGAAAGAGAAGCTGGTGAAGAGTTAGAAATGATTTGTGAAAAAGTTAAGGAAAAAGGTAATTATGATTTTACAGAGTTTTGTTTTTTAGAAGTTGTCCCACCATTTATTGAAGATGGGATGGACGTATGCCTGAAAAAAGATGTAGAGGAAATGACAATAGTTCCCTATTTTCTATATCCAGGAAGAAAAGTGAAGATTGCAGTAGCTGATGCAATGAAATATCAAAAAGATACAAAGATCAAATTTCTAGTTACAAAACCAATGACCATGCATAAAAAATTAGTAGAGTTAGTAGATAATAGAGTAATTACCGCATTAAGAGAAAATTCAGTAGATATTCCAAAAGAAAATGTGGATGTTTTAATTATTGGTCATGGAAGTAAAGATCCAAATTCAGGAATATCTATCGACTATGTTGTAGATGAGCTAAAGCCATTCTATAGAAATGTTAGTAGATGTTATTTAGAAATTGAAGGACCTACAATAGAAGAAGGAATACAAGCATGTCAAAAGAATGATCCAGAAGTTTTGATTATTGTTTTTTACTTTTTACATGAAGGCGCTCATGTAAAATTAGATGTCAATAATGATCTATTGCCAGCGTTAGACAATGCAAATTTAAAGAAAGTATTTGTTACAAAACATCTAGGTACAGATGAGAAAATGATTGATTTAATTTTAGAAAGAGCTAAAGAGGTAGAAGATGCAAACTAGAAAGGGACAAGAGATAGAAGATGAAAGTATGCAGATTATTGAAAGTGAGATTGGTTCTCACCCATACAATGAAATGGAATGGCCAATTGTTAGAAGAATAATTCATTCAACTGCAGATTTTGATTTTGCTAGAGAAAATAAGCTTCTTTTTCATAAAGATGCAATTTCAAATGGAATTAATGCATTAAAAAATGGACGTAGTATAGTTGCAGATGTAAATGGCGTTATTGGATTAATGAATAAACAAAATCCAAAAGATTTTGGAAATAATATGATTTGTAATATTTCAGATCCATCTTTAATGGAATCTGCAAAAAAAGCAGGAAAAACTAGAGCACAAATGTCTATGAGAGTGGCTGAAAAAGAAATTGATGGAGGGATTGTTGTTGTAGGAAATGCCCCAACTGCACTTTTAGAAGTAATGGAGATGTTTAGAGAAGGATTGGTAAAGCCTGCATTGGTTGTTGGCATGCCAGTAGGTTTTGTTTCAGCAGTGGAATCAAAAGACGAGTTGTCAAAAACAGAAATTCCATTTATAACAAATATTGGTCGTAAAGGAGGAAGTCCTTGTGCATCTGCAATAATTAATGCATTATACAAATTGTTAAGACAAGGAAATAACTAAATTTTTAAAGTATTTTCAATTAAATTTGAAGCAAATTTTGCACTATCAAAATAAAGATGACAGTATGATGCTATTGTATTATATTCACTTATTGCATCTTTATGTGATGAAATTCCTTCACCAATTTTTAAATCATAAAGAAATTTTGAATCTTTTGGTACATTAATTATTTTTGAATAGTGAAATTC
Source organism: Candidatus Nitrosopelagicus sp. (assembly GCA_028345095.1). Lineage (GTDB taxonomy): Archaea > Thermoproteota > Nitrososphaeria > Nitrososphaerales > Nitrosopumilaceae > Nitrosopelagicus. The sequence goes on from JAOMCQ010000011.1 coordinate 17,920, forward strand.
ATGTGCACGAAAATTACGCGGTTTAGAAATAATACAATTAGAATTAATTTTTCCTTCAGTATAATTTAATGTCATTTTTTTTGTCATTATAGTATCTACATCAAATAGACCAACCATTTTTGATTTTCTCTTTCCATAAGTAATTGAATTTGTAAGATACATGAGTCCGCCACATTCAGCATAAATTGGCATTCCATTTTCAGCATTATTTTTTATAGATTTCTTCATGGATGAGTTCTTTGCTAAAGATGATGCTAAGATTTCAGGAAACCCACCTCCAAGATAGATTAAATCACAATCAGGTATTTTCTTATCATTAATTGGACTGAAAAATTTTATTTTTGCACCCTCCCTCCTTAATGCTTCAATATTATCATGATAATAGAAATTAAATGAATTATCAAGAGCAATAGCAATAGAAATTTTTGATTTTTTAGTTTTAACAGATTTTATTTTTTCCAAAGAAGATGTTATTTTACAAATTTTTTCAATTAGATCGAAATTAAGATAATCAGAAACTTCTTTTGAAAGTTGTTTAATTTTATTATGAAGTTGTTTTTGTTCTCTTACAGGAATTAATCCTAAGTGTCTTGATTCCAAATTAATTGATGGGTTTTTTGGGATTATACCAATTATTGGAATTTTTAGACTACTAAGTGCACTTCGACACAAATCTTCATGCTTTTTACTTCCAATTTTATTTAAAATGATTCCTGAAATTCTTGAATTTTTATGAAATTTAGTAAATCCTAATGCGGTTGCAGCAATTGAACGAGATGTTTTACTTGCATCAAGAATTAAGATTACAGGAGATTTCAATAATGTTGCAACATGATGGGTACTTGCAAGATTTGATTTTCCGCCAAAACCATCGTAATAACCCATTACACCTTCAATAATTGAAATATCAGAGTTAGAATTTCTTGTAAAGCTTTGAATTAATTCCTGTTTTCCCATTAACCAAACATCCAGATTTTTTGTTTCATTTTTTGAAATGGAACTCAAGTAACTTGGATCAATATAATCAGGTCCAACTTTGAATGGTTGTACTGAAAAACCTCTTTTTTTTAAACCATAAATGATTGCGCTGGTAATTGATGTTTTTCCAACACCACTGGTGGAACCTGCAATTACTAATCTTGGAACTCTCAATTTCTTTTGTTAATGTTGTTTTTTATTTAAATGGATTTAATTGAATATTTACAATGTTTTTACTAGATGATTTTCTTGTGTAGATATGAATAAAGAGGGATTGGTAATTGTTTATACAGGAAATGGAAAAGGCAAAACTACTGCAGCATTAGGTCTTGCAATGAGAGCGATTGGTTATGAGCATAAGGTATGCATGTTACAATTCATCAAGGGATCATGGCATTATGGTGAAATGGATTCGTCAAAGAAATTAGAACCAAATTTTGAATTAATTGCAGTAGGAAAAGGATTTGTCGGAATATTAGATGATAATAGTACAAGAGAAGAACATGAGAAATATGCTGTAGAAGCATTAAAAATTTGTAGAGAGAAAATTTTTTCAGAAAAATATAATGTAGTTATACTTGACGAGGTAAACTATGCAATCAATTTAGGTTTGATAGATGTACAAGAGATAATAAAAATAATTAAAGAAAAACCTTCTAGTTTAGATCTAGTTTTAACAGGAAGAGATGTAAAAGAAGAGATTATCGAGTTAGCAGATTTAGTTACAGAAATGAAGGAGATTAAACACCCGTTCAAATCTGGAATAAAGGCAAAGAAAGGAATTGATTTTTAACCTTAGCAGATAGAGAAAAATTAGAAATGGTATCAGATTCACAAGAATTACCAGAAACTGGTGAAATTGTAATTGCAACAGTGACAAAAATTAGTGACCATGGTGCTTACGTCACACTAGATGAGTATAATAAAATTCAAGGATTTTTGCACGTTTCAGAAATTGCTCCAGGATGGGTACGTAAAGTAAACAAGTATGTAAGAGAAGGAGAGAAAAAAGTATTACTAGTAAAAAAAGTTGAAAGTGGTAGAAAAGAAATTGATCTATCATTAAAACAAATTTCAAAGGATCAAAGAAAAAAGAAACTTCTTGATGTCAAAAGATTTGAAAAAGAGCAGGGTATTTTAAAAAATATTCAAGAGAAATCAGAATTAACTACAAAACAAATTGAAGATTTAGAAGATAAATTTTTATCAAAATATGATTCAGTTTATGATGCAATGTTGAATATTGCAATCAAAGGAAGTGCAGAAATAGAAGATTTGAAACTACAAAAGAAAGTGATGACTACTATTGAAGATATTTGTTCAAAAATGAAACTTCCATCAGTAGAATTAAGAGGAATACTGGAAATTTCAAATAATCAATCTAATGGAGTTGAACTAATCAAAAAAACATTAACAGATGCAGAAAATGTTGAAGATGCTAAAATAGAGATAACATATTTGGGTGCACCAAAATATAGATTAAGTTTAGTTTCTCAAGATTTTAAAACCGCTGAGAAATCCTTGAAACCAATTTTAGAGAAAATTGAGAAAAGTGTAAAAAAGCAAAATGGAGTTTATGTCTTTACACGAGAAGAATCAATAAAGATTGGTGAAGGATAATGCGTTTTCAATTAAGAAAATGTACTGAATGTGGAGCATATACACTAAAAGAAATGTGTAAAAAATGTGATCAAAATACAAAAAGTGTTCATCCTGCAAAATTTTCTCCAGATGATAAATATCTTAGATATAGGATTGCTGAAAAATAATATTATTGTTCATAAATATTCAAAGTTATTTTAACAAGAGAACGACTGATATTATCAGGAATGATAACCATTATGCCACTACCTTGTGTGACAGTAGAACATGTTCCTGAGTGACTAGTTAAATTTTTTGTAAAACATCCAGGTTCAGTATAATAAAAGAATGTTCCAGTTTGTTTATAGCTCTCATATTCAGAAATGGATGGAATAAAGTATAGATTCGCACCTATTTCTTTATCATCAATTCTAATACTATAATCAAAATCAGATACATCATTTATCATACAAATTGGAATAAAATGTGCAAATGCATCAGGTAGTTTTGTTTCTTGTTGAATATCAGAATATGAAGTATTTTTTGTATTTTTAAATTGAATGTTGTATGGATCGTTTGTTAGTTGTAGACCCATAGCAACCTCGATATTTTGTCTTATTACATCAACTGTGGAACGATAGTGATGTGGTTGGAAATTATACTGACATTGATTATTTTGGTGAGATAAACGAACAAATGATTTATCATGCATGGAATCTAGCTCATTTATACCATAATTTTTGGGGATAGTTTCATCAAATGGAATAAATTTCTGTGACTCATCTAATACAGCATTTGATTTATTCCATGTAGATGTGACATCAAATACAATGTTTGAAGGATAGCTACTCCAAACAGGATCTAGATGTACATACAAGGAATGTCTATTTACAGACATGTCTTGGAATTCCATAGGCATGTAGAATTCCATCACATCTAAAATACCAAGAATTCCTGCAATTCCTACAACAAATAATAAAATTTTCATATGTTTTAATTTAAAAATTATAGATTTTTGTGACAATGACCTGAATATGTAAAAAGCCAATAATTAGCTTATTAGTTTTGAGTTAAGCCAGTGACTAAAAAAGGAAAAATGTTTGTCATTTTTATTTTCTAAAATATATAATATAATATGGAAATTAAAAAAATCCTAGTTGCATTTGATGGATCAAAGCATTCAGAAAAGGGATTAGATATAGCAATTAGTCTCGTAAAACATAGTAAAAAATCAATTATAGGCTTATTTGTGAAACCTCATTCTGTAGATTCTCTCAGATATGGAGATGTATTTTCTGGACATCAAGATGAGATCATAAAAACAACATTTCAAACTTTGAGAGAGAAATGTGAATTAAATAATGTTGAATTTTCAACCGAGATTAGAACTGGAGACGTAAAAACAACTATTGAAAAAATGGCAAATGATGATCACATGAATGTAGATATGGTGATCATAGGTTCTAGAGGAAGGGGTTCAGTCAAAGGAGCACTGCTAGGAAGTGTTTCAAAATATGTTTTGGATAAAAGTAAAGTTCCAGTTCTAATAGTAAAATGATTGAAAATCTTTGTGTCATTCTTGGAGATCAATTATCACAAAATATTGCATCTTTGAAAAACTTTAGAAAAGAACAAGATAAAATTTTGATGATGGAGGTCGTAAACGAAGCATCATATGTAAATCATCATAAAAAAAAATTAGTTTTAGTTTTTAGTGCGATGAGACATTTTGCGGAAAATTTGAAAAAACAAGGATATCCAATCATTTATTCAAAAATTGATAATTCTTCTAATACATTTACTGAAGAATTAGTTAAACATTGTAAAAATATAAAACCAAAAAAAATTGTAATAGTACATCCAGGAGAATACCGAGTCTTACAGGAAATAAAAAAGTGGAAAAAAATTCTAAAAATACCAGTATCGATAATTGAAGATAATAGATTTTTTTGTAATATAGATGAATTTCAGAAATGGGCAGGAAATAAAAAAGAATTAAGAATGGAGACGTTTTATCGTATGATGCGAAAAAAACATCATATATTGGTTGATGATGATGGAAAACCTCAAGGAGGAAAATGGAATTATGATGTAAAAAATAGAAAAAGATTACCGAAAAGTCACCCAAAAATTCCACAACTTTTAGAACATAGACCAGATAGAATTACAAATCAAGTAATTATTGATGTAAAAAAGAAATTTTCAAAACACTTTGGTGATTTAGAACCATTTTGGTTTGCAACGACTAATCAAGATGCAATGAAAAACTTAGAGGAATTTATCGAAAATAGATTAGAATTATTTGGACCATATGAGGATGCTATGGTACAAAATGAAAAATTTCTATATCATTCAGTTTTATCGATGTACCTGAACATAGGATTATTAGAACCTAAACAAGTAATTAACAAAGTTTTACAAAAAAAGAATATTTCGATAGAATCTATTGAAGGTTTTGTAAGACAAATTTTAGGTTGGAGAGAATACATCAGAGGAATTTATTGGCATGAAATGCCAAAATATTCAAAGACAAATTTTTTTAATGCTAAAAATCATCTTCCAGAATTCTATTGGACAGGAAAAACAGAAATGAATTGTATGAAAAATTGTTTGAAACAGACAATACAAGATGCCTACGCTCATCACATACAACGATTAATGATTACAGGAAATTTTTCATTAATTGCAGGAATAGATCCTAAACAAGTTTGTGATTGGTATCTATCTGTGTATGCAGATGCATTTGAATGGGTTGAACTTCCAAATACGCATGGAATGACTCTTTATGCAGATGGAGGTATTCTTGGAACAAAGCCTTATGCTGCAAGTGGAAATTACATTAACAAAATGTCAGACTATTGTAAAGAATGTAAATATGATGTAAAACAAAAAGAAGGAAAAGATGCATGCCCATTCAATTATCTTTACTGGAATTTTTTTTTAACAAACAGAGAGAAACTTGAAAATAATCCAAGACTTTGGACTACATTTTCAAATATAAAGAAAATGTCAAAAGAAAGAAAGAAACAAATTAAAAACGACTCTAAAAAATTTTTAATTCAAATAAAAAAAATATAGATTATATTTTTTTTATAAATTTTGAGCATGGACAAGTATCAACGAGACATTGCTTCAAGTGTTCAATATGTTTTGATTTCAAGTGTCGGCATGTTATGTTTTGACAAGTATTCTTTTCAATTTCTTTTTTTACAATGGCTGCTGCAATTTTATTTGCTTCTTCTTTTGACATTTTTTTCTTGTCAATATAATAATGAACAACTTGTGACCATAGCTTATCTACTTGAAATGGTGTAACATTTCCCCACAACATTGGAAATTATACACATCAGTGATAAATAAAAATGATCTAAAGCATTTCTAAAATTATTTCTTACGTACTGGAATTCGTTTACATTTATGAGGACGACCAGTATTTTTGTCAATTGGGATAAATTTTCCATCATCTGTTTTGAAATCCTGATCAAAGTAGATCTTTCCTCCACATCCTTTATCACAACTATTAATTTTTTGATTTGAATAATCTGAAAATTTTATTCTTTCAGGTAGTTTCTTTTTGTCACATGTGGTACATAGATCTCCATTCATTCTATCATCACATTTTGGGCAAAACCTCATTAACTTATTAAAAATCTATCAGTAAATGAATCATTACCTATACTCTCCACCACAGTCACCAATTGATGCAAAAAGATCATTTGCCTTTAATGTGACTGATTTAATCTGATCATAGTCATCTTTTTGTAATTTTAAAGAAAATGTTTTGATGTTTTGTGTAATATGATCAGATAATCCTAATCTTGAACCAATTATTGTGCCTGCAACTGCAGGTTTGTCTAAAACAAAACGTGTTGCAACATTTGCAATTTGTACATTATACTTTTTTGCAATTTCATTCAATACAACAAGTAATTCTTGAAAGAGTTGCCATCCACCCCAAGCATCAATCATGTTCATATATTTTTGAAGACTGTATGTATTAAGATCTGCACGTGTTGGTTCTGTTGTATCTAAATATTTCTCAGTTAGTAATCCACCAAGTAAAGTTCCATATGCTAATAGTTTCATATTATGATTTTTACAAAATGACGCCATCTTCACGTTAGGTCTCTGATCGATTATTGAATATTGAACCTGATTTGAAATTAATTCTATTCCATTATCATTCATTATCTGCATTCGTTCTGTATCAAAATTAGTTAATGCAAGATGAGAAATCTTACCATTATCACGAAGTTTTGTTAATTGATGAAGTGCATCAATGTAGCTTGCATCATTATAATCCCACCAATGAAATTGTATTACATCAATTACATCTACATTCATCTTTTTCATTGATTCTTCTATGTAATGTTCCACAATTGGTTTAGTCATAGGTCCAGGATTTGGAACAAATTTTGTAAAGCCTTGAATTTTTTCTAGTTCTTCTTTTCCTTTTTTCTTTTCTAGTTCATTTCTAAAATCTCCGTAAAATGATTCAGCTGGTCCGTAAATGTCTGCCATATCCCAAGTGTTTAATCCATTTTCATTGTACTCTAACATTTGAGAGATTGCTGAATCATGATTAATTTGACCATGTCCACCAGCTACCTGCCACATTCCGTTTAAAATCCTACAAATTGACAGATTTTGTGCAAGAGAGATAGTTTCTATTTTAGACAATCTATTTTACTAGAAATTTATCATAATTTAGAATAATCGTTTAGCTCAAAAGAATTACAACATATGACATATAGGATAAACTTCCAAACATTATATACACTTCAATTTTATATTGATTAATTGGATTTATTCAAAAAAAAATCTAAAACTACGACCGATTTAGTGTGTAAAATATGTCATATGAAATTTTCTGATCCTGAAAGAACAATGAGACATATGATTAAAGCACATTCTAAACCACAAAAAGTAAAGAAAAGATTGGGCAGTGGTAAATATGATTAAAGCACATTCTAAACCACAAAAAAATTAAAAATTATTACAATCAATTCAATGCATTTTTTATTGCATTATACAATGTATCTCGATGCTCTTCAATTATTCCCCTAATCTCAAATGTGTCTACATAGCCACCAGCTGATGCTCGAGTTGCTTTTAAGAGATAATGTAATGTAGCCTCTTCAATTTTTCCTACATAATACCCATAAAGAAAATCTAGTTCATCATCACATTTCCAAACTTTTTTTGTTTCTAGAAATGTTTCTTTGATCTCTAATGGTATCTCTTGAATTCTACGTGAAATATAGTCATTTAGTGATTTTAGGATTGAAGTATCAGTAATCACAGTCAGTATTATTTACAAACGGTTAATCAAGATAGCTGAAATAGATTTAACTTTAGTAGTTTTAAAATTTTTTTAGAATATGTCTTCTCAAAGTACAATTATCAAGTCATTTCCAAAGAATTTTGCGCCAAGACCACTTCAAAAAAAACTCATAGGTGAAATTCAAGAGAAAATTGATTCAGGAGCAAAAGTTATTTTGCTTTCAGCTCCAACAGGAATTGGTAAATCACTCATTGCTGCAAGTATTGCAGGATATTTTGGGAACTCATTTGTTGTAACTGCTTCAAAACATCTACAAGATCAGTATACCAAGGATATGCCATGGTTTAGGCCAAACAAAGGAATGCCAAATTTTGCATGTCATAAAATGATGGAAAAACATGGTATTGATTTAACAGAGACTGATTTTGCTATACAAAACAAATGGACATGTGACATGGGTACATGTTTTGATAAAAAAACAAAAAGAGAATGTAAATACAAACCAAAACTTGCTGAAGTTGCAGAAGGAAAAATAAAACCAGATGATTGCTTATACTATTTACAGAAGTATCAGAGTTTGATTTCTTCACATTCCATATGGAATTATGCTTCTTATTTTCAGATGATGAAATATCAAAAAGAGAAATATGCACAATATCTGAACAAAAAAGTTGCAATTTTTGATGAAGCACATAGAATTGAAGACCAAATAATTCAGTTTGTTGGAATTGACATCTATGAGAGAAATTTGGCTGAATGTAAAATTGATGTAGAGAATTATAATTTAGAAGATATCGATGATGTGATGAAATTATCCGATGGTTTATCAGAATCTTATGCGAGACAAATTAGTAATTTAGAAGACAGTCGAGCTTTTGCTGAAAACCCAGACTATGAAGTAGTTCAGACGCTAGAAAATAAATACAAAAAATATGCAGAAGCACGTTCTGAGATTTATTCTAATAAAGAAAATTTCATCTTAAACAAACCATACTTTGACGAAGGTGGGAAATTTAGATCACTTTCTGTAAAACCATTAGATATCTCAAAATACGTTAGTACATTTTTTGAACATCCAGTTCAAATTTTTATGTCTGCCACAATAGACAAAGAAAGTTTCTGTGAAAATACAGGATTTGATCCAGGATTAGTAGAAATTGTGGATACGCAAGTCTCACCATTTCCAATCGAGAATAGAAAAGTAGAGTTTTCAGATGTTAAAAGACTAAATTATAATTCAACACGTGATGACGAATTACTAGTAATCAAAAGAATTGATGAGATTATGACCAAATATTTTGATAAAAAGGGATTAGTGTTAACATCATCAAAGTCAAGATGCATTGAAATTTTAGAAAATCTTTCTGAAGAAAATAAAAAAAGAATTAGAATTTGTCATAGTTTTAATCCAAATGGCAAGACACAAGATCAGGTTGTAGAGGAACATGTGGATAGTACAAACGGAGTTTTACTTTCATCTTCATTATGGGAAGGAGTTGATCTAAAAGAAGACTTGTCAAGGTTTCAAATTATTGCAAAAGCACCTTATCCAATGCTGTCTGAAACTAGAACAAAGATAAAGATGCAAAAGTATCCTTTGTGGTATAAAGCACAAGCAATTATGAAATTGCTACAAGGATTTGGAAGATCAATTAGAGATTATGGTGACTGGGCAGACACATATGTCTTAGACTCTGCAGCACATGAATTATTATTGATGAATAGAAAGATGGTACCACATGCATATCACGATATAATTTTTCCAAGTTCATTCAAGGAATTTTTAGGATAACTAATCACATCCGTACTTTATAGCCCAATCTAGTCCACCAAACTCACTTCTTCCACAAAATCTTGGATCAATTTCTGCATAATTATTTTCTAAAAGTAGTTCATTTAATGAAATCTCACTACAGAATACAAGACCAACTTCTCTATCAAATGATGGTTTTTGTCCTCTATCTAAGATAAAAACAGATTCACTTCCTGCAGAACACTGTGATTCTGCAAATATTTTTGCTTCTTCTCCACCAACATCTGTACGTTCTGCTGCATTTACAAGTGCAAGTCTGATTACAATCTCGTCACCATTATCTGAGAGAAATTTTACAGTGTCACCGTCAACAACTTGAGCAATTGTACCTGTAGTACAAATTTGATCATCACAATTAATTGAGGTATCAGGCGGAGTGGTAGAAATAGAATATGCAACAATTCCAATACCAATTACAGAGATAAGCATCATTGACATGGCTTTTAGCATATTACCCATGAATATTATATTGAGTAATACAATATAGATGATTTTTTAACTCAATTTATTATAATTATATTGTGTCAAGTGTTATAGATGCTAAAAAATTTGCAAAAAAGAAACATGCAGGTCAATTGAGAAAAAATGGAAAAACTACAACATTTTCTCATCTAAAAGATGTAGTAAAAAATTTGAAAAAAATGAAGGTTACAAATCAGGATACCATTTGTGCTGCATGGTTACATGATACAATAGAAGATACAGATACCGATTTTGATTCTATAAAAGATAGATTTGGTAAGAATGTTGCAGAAATTGTGGTATCAGTTACCAAAGATAATCGTTTACCAAAAAAACAAAGGGAAATAAAATATACAAAAGATCTAAAATCTTCAAGTGTAAAAGCAAAACTTGTAAAAATTGCTGATATTTTAGCAAATGTGAATGATGCTCCAAATGCGGGTAAAAATACAAAGTGGGAAAAACAACAGTTTGTAAAAAAATCAAAATATTGGAGTTATGTTTCAGACGTGAAGCCAGGAAAACTCGCAGAACTTTCATGGGCAAAAAACGAATGGAAAAGATTGAAAGAGAAATATTTGAATTAATTTATAGATTAAAACTAGATTAAGGATTGTAATCAGGATTAATCTTATAGATTAAAACTGTCGACATTGGACCTGGAATTTCAGAGTAGAAACTAGGAGATGCATAAACTAGATAGAATGGATCATTTTCAGGATCTAGATATTTTATATTTTTTGCATAGACAGGGATAGAACCAGGAATATATTGATCAAACGCTCTTCCGGTATTTGGTTCAACAAATTTAACAATGGAAAAAGGAATTAATTTTCCTAATGTTGAATTTTGCATAAAGTAGTCAGTTGGAGTTATACCATCCTGCTGAACAAATTTTGAAACTTGTTGATTAGAAATTCTTGCAAACCAGATTTTTTTTGATTCATCCCCACCGCCTTCTAGAGTATGAAGCATCAAATTTTCGTTGTATCTGAATCTTTCACCAGAGATGTAGATTAAAACATAATCTGCATCTAGTCCTTTTGCTACAGGATTACATGTATTTTCAATCAAACCAAACTCATAAGCTTCTTTTTTGAATACTTGTTGACAATTCTCTGATTCAGATAGTGAACCACCAAATGATAAGATAAGATCATCACCTAAAACATCAGATACATCAACATCATAACCAGAATTAAGAATTTTCCAAGATTGATCAGGTGGTGCAATTAATGAAAAGGCAACTTTTTTTATTTGCCAATCAATCAATGTTGAATTATCTACCAGAGTAGTTCTATCGCCTAATGTAGTTATCCAATAACCATAATCCCACCAAGATGCAATTATGGAATCTTTAGGAGTGTTTTCTTTTAACCAATTTGTTGCCTCAATCCAATCATTAGACGAGAATTCTGTATATTGTGAACCTCCATTAAGAATGGTTGGAGGAAATTCTGCCCAAGATGTCCAGCTTCTATTTTCAGGTAAGATCACAGGTACAATAAATAAAATTAAAACAACTGTTACAAAAGTAAATTTGGCAATAGATTTACCATTTTGTTGTAATACTTGTTTTAATAAAAGTGAGAGGCCTATGCCAGCTAGAATGATTATTGCATAAGATGCAAATAATTCCAATCTAACAAATGCAGAACTAATGTATATTCCAATAATACTACTAATCAAAGCAAATGACCTCATATCATTTTTTAGAAATGATGATTTCTTTGAAAACAAAAGCCAAATTCCTATAACTGCAAAAACCATAAAAATAGAAAGGAAAGTAAAAGATAGAGATAGTTGTACGGTCATGTGTTCTGCTACAGAGTCGGTTAAAGGATCCTGAGTTGTTAAGAAAGGATTTACAGCATTAAGATAACGAAAAGTTGGTAATCCAACTGCACCTATAGAAAAGATTCCAATTGAAGAAGCAATTATGGATATTAAGAAAATGGAACAATTACGAATATGTTTAGATGGATTACTAACTTTTTTAATAATTTCTGAAACTACAACAAAAATTGTAGGCATAAGAATTGCAATTCCTCCATAACCCAACGTAAAGGAACTAGTTCTTTCAAACAATAAAGAAAATATGAAAAATGAGAATGAGAATATAGGAATTGCATAAATCATAAAATTTTTTTCATTTTTAATAAATGGTATACTAAAAATAAAAAGACCTATGGCTACTAAGAAAAATAAAATTCCCCCCCATGCAGACAATCCTAGAGATAAAAAACATCCAGCAAAGATTAGTTTTACAATTGAAATTTTTCCTTTATTATTTTTAATTCCTGAAACAAATAGATATACAGCTATAAATCCAAAAAATAGCCCTAAAGGTTCTGATTTAAACCAGCCAATTAGACCTCTAGAAAAGATTGGCATTGAAATAGAAAATATTAATGCTGCAAACAAACCAGATGTAGTTCCTCCTAAGACTCTTACAAATGCAAAGACTACAATTGATGTTAGTGAACCAATTACTAATGGAAATAATATAGTAAAATTGTACAATGAAGCACCAAATCCAAATAACTGATACAATATTGCTGTGGTCATATGAAGAGTTACTTGTGATGTTTCAGAAATATTACGTCCATATGGATGCCATGATTTTTCATCAATCCAATTAAAATATTCTTGAGTACCATTATTGAGAATAAAATCTGTTGCTCTGTAATTAAAAAAAGGATCAAATTCAAATAATTCAAACCCAAATGATGCAGGTGCAGCACGAATTAACATAGAAATTGAAACTGAGAGTGCTAAAACTCCAATAATTAACAAATGTTGTAATCTAAAATCAAAATCTCCTACTGTGAATAATTTCTGATTAGAAACCATAATTCAATTCAATTTTGATACTTATTTACAGTTTATTGCACTAAGGTGCAAAAGTTCCGGTTAGTTTGGCTTCAGCAAGAATATGACCTTTCATTGCATCTTCTAATTCCTGTTTTGAAAAACCTTCTTTGAGTTCTAATTCTATATCTAATGCATATGCTTTGAAAATGTAAGTATGTTTTCCATCTGGAGGGGCAGGTCCACCGTAACCAGTTTCACCAAAATCTGTTTTACCTTCTATTGGAGATGTTTCAGTTAGATTATGATATTGTAACCAATGCACCCAAATTTTTCCTACAGCAGCAATTGCATCCGGATCATCCATGATTAACGCAAAAGTGGTGGTACTAGGTGGCGGGCGATTAAATGAGATATTTGGTTCTTCATTTTCAAATTTATAGCCAAATTTTTTGGGTATAGTATCACCATCATCAAAATCAGAACAGACAATAGAGAATTCAGACATATTTCATTGAATAATTATTTTTAAAATAAAGTTTTCTAGTTTTCAAGAACAATCTTATCATTATGAATAGATAGAATTGAACTTCCTGCTTGTTTTATTTCATTTTTCAATTCCCTATCCATCGTAGCTACAATACTTTTATTTTCTTTAATAAAATCAAGAATTGCTAGATCAGCATTATTACCATCAATATCATTTGTTTTAAAATTTTTAATAAAATCTAACGTTTGTTCTGAAATAATTTTTTTATCTGGATCTCCGGTAAGATGTTCTAACTCTTTTTTAACAATTTTAGGAACAATAAATGATAAAGTACCAATTTCAGTCTCTATAGAATCAATATTTTTTATTCTATGAGTAGCTAAATGAATTAAAAAACTA
>JAOMCQ010000012.1 GCA_028345095.1 Candidatus Nitrosopelagicus sp.
TTTTGATGAATGAAGTAATTTTATCAAACGAAATTTTACTTCAGTCTCATCATAACCACGAGTCATATGAAAATACTAGATACCTATCGTATAAAGTCTAATTATAATAAAAAATGATTTACGCATAAAGTAACAAATTTCACGGATAAAACATTATATATTGGTACTTCAAAGTACGGTAAGAGAAAGTAAAATGCCAAAACCAGGATTCAAATCAATAACAATTTCAGAAACAGTTTATGAAAAGTTCTTTGACGTTTACGAAAAAAATAAAGAAAAATTAACTATGAAAGGTGTGAATAGCTTTGCAGGATATATCACATACATGTTAGAGGGGTCCATGTTAAAGGATAAGACATTTGCAAAATATGCTCCAAAATTAGAATTAATGTCAATTGAAGATGATAGAGTAATCGTAAAAAATAATATTCAAAATAGAATTGCAGAAGTGGTTCTGCAAAGAGGAGAATTGTATTGCCAATTATGTGAGGCAAAAGATTGTCACTGTATCGGTTATGTTTGGTCAATACCAGAAATTTATGAAAAACTAAATTCTAAAGGTCTCAGAAATCACAAATAAAGTGGAGGAGGAGGGATTCGAACCCTCGAACTCCTGAGAGACGGGATCACCCATTATTATGATCTTAAGTCCCGCGTGTCCAAAAGCATGATGCTTTCTTTGGCCAGGCTTGACTACCCCTCCACTAGAAAAACAACAATTTGCGAGAAATTTAACAGTTGATGTTGAGACTAAAGTAATCAAGAATTATAAGGATTCCAGATATTGAAAAATTTATGCTTCGATAGCTCAGTCTGGTAGAGCGTTACATTGGTAATGTAAAGGTCGTGGGTTCAGATCCCGCTCGAAGCTTTAATAATTTTTAATGATTATTTCTTTGTGTCCGGTTCTCTTTTGAGCATTTGAGTTAATTGCACGATTAACATCAATTGAGGAAATCTTCCAATGTTTTTTTGAGAAGAAATCTTTGACTATTTTTGAATTAGAATTCGATAGTAGAATGTAACAGCCTTTTGAGTTTAGTTGATTTCCAAGATCAGCCAATCTCTCAAGATCATCTTCTGTGAAATCTCGATGGGTGTAACTTGTGAAATTTGCTGTTTTGCTAACTGGTTGGTATGGAGGATCAAAATATACCAAATCACCCCTCTTAGCATCATCTAAAACAGCTTCAAAATCCCTACAAGATATTTTGATTTTTTTGGATTGTAAAACTTTGCTTACTGCAGTTAGATTCTCTTTATTTACTATGTTTGGATTTGTGTATCTCCCTAATGGTACATTGAACTGACCTTTTTTGTTGACACGATATAATCCGTTAAAGCAGGTTTTGTTAAGGAACAGTAATCTAGATACCTTCTCAATTTGTTGTTTTGGTTCTTGTTTTCTAACTTCATAGAAATATTCAGTTGAATCTTTGTGATAATTTTTTGCATGGTTTTCTAATGATCCAATTAATTTTCCTAATTTATCACGAATTGTCACGTATGCCAAAACCAAATCAGAATTAAAATCAGAAACATTGCATGATAATCGTGGCTCTTTTGTTAACAGATTAAACATGACAGCACCACCTCCTAGAAATGGTTCATGATAAGTGCCAAATTGTTTTGGGAATCTATTCTCTAACTCTTGCATTAGTTGTCTTTTGCCTCCAACCCATTTTACAAATGGCTTTGGTTCAGATACTGTAATTTGTCTATACTCTTGTGCCAAGGCTCATTACTTTCGTAATGAGGTTTTCTCTAGACAAGTGAATCTATGATCACCAAGTGTGAAGATTTAGTTGATTTGTGTGAAATAGCTTAAATACAAATTTCGTTTTTGATGAATTTCATCCATAAGGCATAGCCTAAATGATATTCAATAAAATGAAAAGAGGAAATGGGTTTTTTTAATCCCACTTTGACCAAGCGGCCATCCATCTGTATGTCCAAGTTGTAAGTTTACAACCTAAAGCCGCAAATGTACAAGCTAGCACTGCACCAGCACCTGCACCTAGTGCAACTGGGCTGTTGTAGAACTTACCTACTTGCGGTTCTATTGGGGTCATATATGGTGGTAACGTCGGTCTTGGATACTTGAATGCAGTCTCTAGAGGGTCAGCCACTGTGATCAAATTGACCATGTTGAATAGTGGTAATGACATTCCAACTAAGACTCCGCCGAACAGTATCAGAGAGTGCTTATTCTTCTTTGTTGCCCAGTACGCTAAGTCCAACAGCATTGCTGATGGTAGCCAAACTGGTGTAACGATGAAGTCATATGGGTAACCTAATGCGAACCATGCACCTTTTGCAATCCAAGTATAGACTGTCATAATTAATGCGTAGTACGTTGCGGTTCCTGGAACTCCAGTGAAGGTGAGATAGTAACACGCACCTACAGTGAGCATAAGTGTTTGAGATATTGAGAATACTACAAACGATGTCCAGGCCCAATCAGTATAGAAGATGTAGTCCCCTGCGTTGATTGTTAGCAAAGTTGAGTTGACTGCGACTACTACTATGAATAAGTAGTGAGTACATCGTCTAAGCCAGACCATGAAAATATTCCTGTCGGTTAGTATATAAAAATTTGGGAAATGCACGAGATCGTGCGTACGTAACCGTGACTAGATAAGATAAAAAGGAAAAAGTCCTATAGGACTGAGTTTGATTATTTACCTACGAACATAACGATCAAGATAGTTCCAATGGTTGTTCCACCCAAAGTTGCACCTAGTATACCGTTACTTTTCTTAGTTGTTCCTTCTTCCATTACTTTAACACAGAAGAGGTAACCAATTGCTTCTACAATGGTCAGGACGATAAATGCATAATGTCCGCTTGGTGTTGGATATGCCCAAGGATATACAAAATATCCTGCTGCAGTACCACCAAATGTTGCAAGCCATGCTGCGAGATATGAAGCGGTAATCATTCCGGTCATGTTTTCAACACGACGGCCAATCATTTTTTCGACGTCAGCAGAACCTGCTCCGCCTCCGCCACCTGAACCAAATCCTTTTGGAAGTGTCATATTGAATATTCATCCGGCAGAATCTTTTTAAATCTTTCCTCAATACCGAGACTAGACCGATCTACCACTAGGTAGGAAAATTAAAAAAACAAAGTACGGAATTCGTACCTGATTATGGTATGGATCTGCTGTACAATTTACCCTCAAGGGCCATTTTGTACATTTCTGCAACATATGGGTTTTCACCAGGTGTTTCTGCACCTAATTCGACGAGTCTTGCATAGACCCTAACTACGTAAGCTAGAGCACCCATGAAGGCTACGACGACACCCATGTTAAACATCCAATGGTTTGGAACTGCGAAGATTTCTTCGACGAACCAAAAGTGCCACATCTCGTTAACACCAATTGTAAACATGGTTGCAAGATAACCTAAGATTGTCATCTTTAGACCTGTGTTCATAGAGTTGTTTGGTCCTCTCAATACTGGAACTTTTCTATCATAGATAGCAGCGAATCCCCAACCGAGTGGTAATGCTACAAAGTGAGAGTATAACCACCAGTGTGCTGGAGTGAATGCTGAATCTCTAATAGAAGTTTGATGGAGTGAACCATCGACAAAGTTGTCGACTTCTACGGATGCGGCTGTTGATCCCATAGCGATGACTACTAACCAGATTTTCTTTAATCTCTGGATTTCGACTTCTTTTGGGAGTAATGCCGGCATTTGTGCCATAGATACTATACGTACTTTTTGGAATATAAGCCACGAGGTTAATGATCTACCAGTTTTTTCAAAATAAATGATTTTTTTTAGTTAAAATTTTGTGAATTTTATACTAATTAGTTAAGAAAGTGTAATTCTTTGATGGTTTTTTTACTTAGATTCAATGATTAACATTAATGATTAACATTAAAATAATTCATGAGTAAAATAACGTGGATCGATAATAGACTTAAAACTTAAATTCCTCATTTCTGTCGATTATTATTAAGGGATAAACATGGTAGATAGAAAAGTTATGGCATTTGCACTTGCAGCCGTTTTCGTAGTCGGAGTCTTTGGACCTAATGTAGCAACAATGATTCAAACTGCTGAAGGACACGGTGTACAAGCACAATTGCAAAGTCGTTTCATTCGAATTGAGGATGAGACATTCAATAGACAATCCCTCCAAACCGGTGAAGTTTTGACTTTGAGCGGTGCATTTGTAAGTTTGATTGATTCAGACATGCGTGCATGGTCATCAATTTTCTCAGAGTCAACTAACGCAGGTAACAGATGGGAGATTCTAGCAAGAGACCCACCAGGTAATGTTTTTGACATTCCAGGTAATGATGTTGTAGATTATGAAATCTCAGCACGTGCTCTCGAACCAGGAGTTTACCACGTCCACACTCAATTAAATATTGAACACGTCGGACCAGGACTTGGACCAGGACAAACTGTCGTTGTAGAAGGTGAACCAATTATGAAACCAATTCCATACACCAACATTGCATATCAATCAATTATCATTGCAGTTGGTTATGTAATCACATTCGCTACACGACCTTGGCAAGTAATCTAAACTCACTCTTTTTTCCTTTTATTGAATTTAAAATGTATATTCATACACAAAATTTCATTTACTTAATTTATTATATTAAAAATTAAGTATAGATTAATATTTAGTCATGATTAAAAATGACAATTTACTTTTATCTTCGGAAAGAGCATACCAATCATGGTTCATGTATTCAAAATTGATCATCTAAATATTCATGAAAGTTATTTCAAAGGCAAAGTAAAATTTCGAGGAGATGAATATACAATCAACATACAAGATGAAAGAAGAGGTAAAGTTCTCAAACTTCCATTCAAATTAAAAAAGAAGCAAAAAATTCTAGTTAGGTTTTCAGGTCCTAATAATCTGGCAGTTGAAGATTTTCTACCATTTGAAGGAGAATCCGAATGGGTAGAAGTAGACTCTACGCCAATTACATTCTTCATAGCAGACCATCAAGACCAATTTGACACTCTAGAAATAATCGACGATTTAGCAGAGGCTTAGAAAAGACTTTATTCCAAACCGGTTCAGTTTTCCTATGATTTGGCCAGGAATGGGAGACCCAACAAAGCGAAAAAAGACTTTAAAATTTTTAGCAATTACTGCAATAATTGCAATTTCAGTAGGAGTAGGAAGTAGTTTAATTCAAGGTCAGATAAGTCAAAATGATCCTCTCAAAGTTTGCATAAATGATAGAGATACACAATATGTAATTTCAGCTAAATTGGAATTG
The DNA here is from genome assembly GCA_028345095.1 of Candidatus Nitrosopelagicus sp. GTDB lineage: Archaea > Thermoproteota > Nitrososphaeria > Nitrososphaerales > Nitrosopumilaceae > Nitrosopelagicus. Next base: position 5,264 of record JAOMCQ010000012.1, read on the forward strand.
TATATCGATAAACAGAGAGCAGAAATTCCTGCAAATATCGGATTTGAAGATGGCTGCCAAAGATCGCTTTACACATTAACAGATGATGGAACTATCTATGCAGAATGGACAGAAGAATATCCATTTGAGATAGGTCATTTTCTATGGTCATGGGAGTTCCCTATGAGAGATATGGAACAAAGTAAATCCAAGATCATAGTTAACGGTAAAGAATCACCTTATTTCATCAATGAGTTACTAGTTGACGGAAATACCTACAGAGCTGAGTTTACTTCAAAAGACTACGATACATCAAAAGATGCAGACTTCATGCCTCCAGATCTTTAGAAAAATCTTAAGTCAGAATAATATCAAAAGTTCAATCTAAAAGAATTCTAGAAAATTTTTCAACTAAGTTAACACTAAAGATGAATAAAATAGAAAAGAAAGAGATTGAATTTACCAGTATTTTCCATTATCTGGAATTAAACCGATGCCCTCATTCTCAAAGTGTTTGTCAAGTTCATCGACCCATCTTTCACGATTATCTTTGTATCCCCATCCGTGAATACGTACCCAGTACGCAATCAGTGCGAGTAGGAATATTGTGAACATAATTGTTCCAAAGATGTATACCATAACATCGAAGAATAGTGGGTCATAGTTTGGACCTAGTTGTCCAGTTAGACTAGACAATATACTCAAGATTGTTCCGAATACAGGAATCATCAATATTTTGAATTCAGAGGTCGATATAAAGATTTTTTTTGATTATGAGAAGCCGAGATCAGCCAATGCTAAGGTTTAGGAATAAAATAAGAAGTAAGGAAGGAGATTATCCTGTTCCTGGTTTGGCATATTTTCCGGATCTTCCTCTTATGAAGAAGGCACCAGCAATACCACCAAAGATTGCGGCTGCAATAGCAGATGCACCTAGTACACCACCAGCATCCATGTATGGAGTGCCAGAACCTGCGCCTGGATTATCTGCTGCATAGTCAACTTTTCTCTTTGCGAGTTCTAAAGTAGCCTCTAAAGACATTGATGGATGTCCACCGTCTTGACCACCGTCTCCACCACTACCCATGTATTGAGCAAATGCTGGACCAGCCAACATTAAAGGCAGTGAGAAAACACCTGCTAGAAGTACGCCTAATACTATTGATTTGTTCATTTGTATCTAAATTTGAATGAACTATCGTTATTATTTAACTTTTTTCAAAATATTAGCCAGATACATTTAATTCCGTACGTAATTTAGGCAAAAAAATGGGAAGACTTCACACACACAATCATGGAAAGTCACATTCAATCAGACCTATCGATCCAAAAAAACCAGAGTGGGTTAAACAAACTAATGATGAAATTGAGGGATTGATTATCAAATATGCAAAAGAAGGTATGACATCTAGCCAGATTGGAATAAAACTTAGAGATCAACATGCAATTCCTTTAGTGAAACCAATCATTAACAAGGGAATTAAAGAAGTTTTAATAGAAAATAAATTAAATCCAGAAATTCCAGACGATTTGAACAACATTGTGATGAAGGCAGTTAACCTACAAAAACATCTTAAAGAAAATAGATCGGATAACAGAAATACAAGAGCATTAGAACTAGTGGAAGCAAAAGTTCACAGATTATCTACCCACTACAAAAAAACAGGTGAAATAGATCAAAAATGGAAATATAAGTCTGTAGTAGCTCAGCTAGAGTAATGGGGAAAGTTTTAGAAGAATCATTATCTAATTTTTCAGATCGTATTTCAGACGCAATAAAAACGAGAAAGAATATTCTTGTTACAACTCACATAGATTGTGATGGAATTACATCAGGTTCAATAATTTCAAAAGCACTAATCAGATATGGAGCAAAATGTACTGTAAGAACAACTAATGAATTTACTGAAAAATTAGTTGAAAGAATGCAAAAAGAGACAAGGGATTTGCATGTAATTACCGACTTGGGAGGAGGTTTTGGAAAAATACTTGATGAAAAATTATCAGATAATTGGCTTATGTTAGATCATCATGAAATTTCAGAAGATGAAAAAGATAATGAACGTGTGATAAACGCATGGAAATTTGGAATGAATGGAGGAGTTGAAATTTGTGCAGGCGGAATGGCATATTTAGCATCAAATGCACTTAGTGGTGAAAATGAAGATTTGTCGAGAGTTGCAATAGTATCAGCATTAGGAGACAGACAAGATCAAGGTGAGAAAAAAGCATTCACCGGGAAAAATTTAGAGATTGTGGAAACCGCAAAAAAATTAGGATTGGTGAATGTTGATTTAGATTTGTTGTTAGTAGGTAGAGAAACAAGACCGCTTCCAGATGCGATTGCGTTTACATCTCAACCATTTATTGAAGGACTAACATGGAATAGAGATGCCTGTATTGCAATGTTGACAAATGCAAAAATTCAGCTCAAGGATGGAGCAAGGTGGAGAGTACCAGCAGATCTAACACAAGATGAAAAACAGATCATTATTGAATCAATAAGCAAATTTGTCCAAGGAGAAAACGCTACTCAAGTATTGGAAGAATTAATTGGATATACATACACATTCCCAAGTGAAGAAAAAAGGAGTTTTTTGAGAGATGGGAGAGAATTCTCCACCATGTTAAATTCCTGTGGTCGTATCAACAAATCAGGAGTTGGAATTGCAATTTGTATGGGTGATAGAAATACAATGTTACAAGAAGGTGAGAAAATTTTGTCAGAATATAGAAGTATGATTAGAGATTACATGAACGTCTTATCAAATGAGAGATGGAGAACAAATAATATAGAAAATTGTGTGATGGTAAATGCAGAAGGATTGGTTCCAGAAACAATGACAGGAACTATTTCATCTTTAATTGCAGGATCACCAAAAAATTCAGGAAAAATAGTGATTTTAAGAACAGACGGTTCAGAGGGCACAATCAAATTTTCATCACGTAAGTCTGTAAGTTGTAAAAATTCTATAAATCTCAGTAAACTTATGAGAGGAGGCGCAGAGCAATTTGATGGAATTGGCGGAGGTCATGAAGCTGCTGCAGGAGCAAAAATAACTAAAGACAAATTAGATGGATTTTTAGATTATCTTGAAAGCAATGTTACCAAAATGCCAGATAGAGATAGTAATCAATAATATTTCTAAAGAAAAAGCCAGAGTTATCGAAAAGGCATTAGAGCCAGATAATGTGGATTTTCCTAAAGGATTGAGTTTGACAATTAATGAAAAGAAAAATCAACTCATATTTTGTTTTACAAATGAAGGAGATTTACGAAAATTAATTTCTACCGTTGACGAAGTATTGGAACACGTAAATCTTTCTATAGAGGTAATAAAATAATGCTAGATCCAAAAATAATCAAAGATGAACCTGATCGAATTAAACAGATGTTAAAAGATAGAGCAGTGGAATTTGATTTTGAAAAAATGCTAGAATTGAATAAAATAAGAAAAGAGATGATGTTACAATCTGATGAATTAAAGCAGAAAAGAAATCAAATGTCAGTTAAAATTGGAAGTGAAAAAAAAGCAGGAAATGATGCCTCAGAATTATTGAAAGAGATGGGAGAGATATCAAAGAAATTAGACGAGCTAGAAAATTTACGTAAAACAGTTGATGACGATTATCATAATCTTTCTTTTTCAATACCAAATTTGATACATGATTCAGTTCCAAAAGGTGTAGATGAATCATTTAACAAACAAGTTAGAATATGGGGAGAAATTCCAAAATTTGATTTCAAGGTAAAAGATCACATTGATCTTGGATTAGAATTAGATGTTGTGGATTTAGAACGAGCTTCAAAAACAGCAGGAGCTAGATTTTATTACTTAAAAAATGGATTGGTGAAATTAGGACAGTCTCTAACTGCATTTGCATTGGATTTTATTTCAGGTAAAAATTATAATTTGATTCAACCTCCATACATGATAAACAGACAATCTATGGAAGGAGCAGTAATAGCAGATGATTTCGAAGATGTAATCTACAAAGTACAAGATGAAGATTTATTTTTAATTGGCACGTCAGAACATGCGATTGCTTCTATGTATTATAATGAGATTTTAGAAGGTTCCAAAATTCCTTTGAGATATGCATCAATTAGTCCATGTTTCAGAAAAGAGGCAGGAGCACATGGAAAAGATCAAAAAGGGATTTTCAGAGTTCATCAATTTGAAAAAATTGAACAATTCATTTTCTGCAGACCAGAAGAATCATGGGAAGAACATGAAAAAATGATTAAAAACACAGAAGAATTTTATCAACAATTAGAGATTCCATATAGACTAATGTTATTATCAAGTGGAGACATGGGCAAGGTTTCAGCTAAGACATATGATATTGAAGCATGGATGGCAGGTCAAAATTCGTATAGAGAGATCGTATCTTGTTCCAATTGCATTGATTATCAATCAAGAAGATTAAAGATAAGATATAGAGACAAAAGTAATGAGGATACAAAGTACATACACACTTTGAATAGTACACTAGTAGCAATAGAAAGAACAATGGTTGCAATTTTAGAAAATAATCAAACTAAAGATGGACATATAGAAATCCCAAAAACTTTACAAAAATATTTTGGCGACAATATGATATAATCTAGAACAGTTTATATTCAGAAAACAGTCGTCGAAAATAATTGGCAAGAAAAGCTCGCAAGATCAAAGATAAATGGAAAGAAAAGAAATGGGTAAATGTTGTTGCCCCAGATTCATTTAACAATGTAAACATTGGTTATGTTCCAATTACTGATGATGAAAATGCCAAAGGAAGAATTTTGGAAGTTACATTATGGGATATTCTCAAAGGAGATCCTTCACAACATCAGTATAAAATAATTTTTCAGATAGATAACGTTACAGATATCAAAGCAAAAACAGTTTTCAAAAGATATGAATATTCAAAGGAATTTTTAAGAAGTTTAATTCGAAGAGGTTCTTCCAAAGTAAATTTTGTTATCGATATTGCAACAAAAGATAACTATGTTTTTAGAATCAAAATGCTTGCTCTAACACATAGACAGTTGAATACATCCAGACAACGTCAATTACGCCTAATTGCAAAAGATGTTATTGAAAAAACAGTTCCAACTATGGATATTGATGGATTTGTTCAAGCAACATGTTATGGAAAAATAAATTCTGATATTATGGCTGCTGCAAAAAAAGTTATAAAATTAAGACATGTTGGATTAGAAAAAGTGAAATTAATTAAAACAGCATCTGCACAAACAGTCTTACTAGAGGCAAAAAGTAAAAAAACACAAGCAGATTAGACTGATGTTTTAGAAATGCAATTAGAAGTAAAAATTAATTTAATTCTTCATGCTACAGAGAATAAAAACAAAGTTTTAGAAAAATTAGAAAATATTTTTAATATAGAACAAAAAAAATTTCAAATTGAAGAAATTCCAGGTCATTTCAACAATCCAATATTGCTAATTTCATCTAAATTAAAAAAAAAATCTGCACATGATTTTGTGAGGGTATTTTTTTCAAAGATAAAAAAAACGGATTATCATGAGATTTTTGATAATGTTGAAGATTATGTAATATCATCTGGTTTGAATTTACGTGTAAGTAAACAAAAGTTAATTTCAGAAATTTTGACGATATCAAAAGAGGATGCAATTAAAATTAATATCAATACGCCAGTTTACGTTAAAAATGAGACGAAGAAAATTTATCAAGAATTAATGAAAAATTGATTTAGTTAGATCATTTAATAATATTTAGTCGTAAATAAAAAAGGGAATGAGGAAATAAAAGCCGCTCCAGTCTGAGTGCCAAACTCTGATGACGCCGCGACGAACCGACCCAGATAATTAATTCGGATTGTTTTAAATATTGATAGAAAAAACAATGATTTGTGGAAATAGATTATGATGTAATTGTTGCAGGTGGAGGATTAACAGGAACTATTGCCGCACAAGCAATTTCTTATTATTCAAAACAAAATTTGAAGATTCTTGTAGTAGATAGAAATCCAGAACATTTACCTGGAAGAAAATCAGCCCCAGGATGGACATGTGGAGATGCATGTTCAAAAGAAGCAGTTGATTATATGACTGAAAGGATTAAGATTCCGTGGACTAGACCAGAAATTGAACACGATGTAAAAGGAGTCATGGCATTTTCCCCTGACTATGAAACTGCAATTCCATTTGATGGTGCAGGATATATGCTAAATAGACAAAAACTTCCAGAGATACAAAACGCCAGAACAAAAAAAATGGGAGTCGAATTTGATTTTGAGATTAATCTTTCAGGATTGATTTATGATGGAGCACAAGTAATAGGTATACAAGGTACTGATTACAAAACAAAACAACCATACAAAAAAACTACCAAATTAGTAGTAGATGCAACAGGAATTACATCTATGTTAAGAAATCAAATAGAAAACACTACAAAAGTGGAAAGAAAAATTGATAGAAGAGATGTAGAATCTACTGGAAGACATATCATGTATTTTGAACCAGGTGAAAATGATTTAGCACAATTTGATCCAGATTATTGTATAATTCATTTAGATCAAGATATTGCACCAGGAGGATACGGATGGGTATTTCCAAAAGGAGATAATAAAGTCAATATCGGATTAGGAGTTGAAAAATCAATTCTAGAGCAACGAAATAAAAGATTAGGAAAATCAGATAATGTTGCATCATTAATGAAAGAATATCTTGAACGAAACAAGGCAATTAAAAATGCAAAATTATCGGAGGATGAAGGTGATATACACAACAATACAGGAGTTTATCAAGTTTCAGTGAGAAGACAAAATGATTGTTTAGTTTCAGGCGGATACATGTTAGTAGGAGATTCAGCATGGATGCCAAAACCAATAGATGCAGGAGGAATTGGACCAGCTCTTATTGCAGGAACAATTCTCGGCAATAATGTTGCACAAGCAATTGAAGCAAATGATGTTTCAGAAGCAAATTTGTGGCAGTACAATATAGATTTTATTAAAGAGTATGGTTACAAAACAGCTGGTTTAGAATTATTTAGAAGATTAGTTCAGACAATGACAAATGAACAAATTAGTTATGGAATGAAACACTTTTTGGGAAATCTCGATGTTGAGGCAATTAGTAAAGGAGAACATCCAGACTTCACAGGTCTTGGAAAAATTGGAATGATAATTAGAGGTGCAATGAATAAGACTGTGGCTAGTGGACTCAAATATACATCAGGTCAAAATCAGTGGTTAGTTGATCATTATTACAATTATCCAAAAGATCCATCAGGATTTGATGAATGGAATAAAAAATTGCATAAGACATTAGATGAATCATATATCAAGATAGCATCATATGCAGCATAGATCTAGTCTTAAATAAAGTAGAAGATCAAACAATTATACTTTGATGGAAGAACAAGGAAAATCAGAATTTGAAGGAAAGATTCCAGATTATTTAGATTGGAGTAATTCATTTGAAATTTTAGAAAAAGCTCATGAACAAGGAATTTTTGTTTTAGTGATAGGTCCGAAAGGTACGGGCAAAACAACACTGGTTAGAGAATTTGCAAAGAAACAATCAATGAAACTAGAATCAATTAACTTTAGTTTGAGAACTAGGGAAAGTCATCTAGTAGGTTCAAAAAGTCTTTCAGAAGGAAATATCCAATTTGATGAGGGAATTTTGATAAAATCGATGAAAGAAGGCAATATGCTATACCTAGATGAAATTAATGCAGCAGAAGCCGATGTTTTGCTAAGATTAGATGAGGCATTAGATGATAGAAGACAGGTAGTCCTAAAAGAATCTGATGGAGAAATCATTACAGCTAGTAAGTCGTGGTTTGTGATAGCAACAATTAATCCATTAAATCATGTTGGAACAAAAGAATTACCGCCACAACTATTGAGTAGATTTCCTATTAGATTAAGAATGGATTATCCACCTGAAGAAAAAGAACTTGAAATTGTAAAGAAACATGTTCCACAAGCAGATGATAAATCATTAGAAAGAGGAATTAAACTTGCAAACACATTGAGACAAGCAGCATCAGTTGAAGAATTATACTATTCACCATCATTGAGAGAAACTATAGCATATGCAAAGTTGATTGATGGAGATATGTCACCAAAAAAAGCAGCTGAAATAGTCTTTGGAAATGTATATGCACAATGGGGAAATATCGAATTACAAAAAGTTAATGATATTATTACATCAATGTATGAGAGCTAATGTCATCAGTTGCTCTAAGGAACGATACACTAATTGAGATTTCTACATTTTTAATTAGGAGATGGTCTGAAAATAATAAAATCATTGTAACAATGTCTCCAAAGAAAGTTAATGAAACTAGAATCAAAGAAAATAAAGTAATTCTTACTCCAGTAATAGATTACAATGGAGATGAATTTTCAAGATATAGACAATTCAGAACTGCTGCATGGTATGAAAGTATGAAAATAAAAAATTGTGAAAAAATTTTGTCTAATGATCATGCATTTGGTTTTTTATTAAATTCAATTGAAAGACGTAGAGTTGAATTAGTTGGAAGAAAAATTTGGCAAGGAATGGATGAAGAATTAATTTTTAATTATTCTTGGCAATGGATTTACAGACCACTCTTAAGTAATCTTTTAGGAAAATCGAAAATTGTCGAGGGATTTTACCAATATTTCTTATTTGGAGATGTGAAAGGAGAAATGCAGCCAAGTCATTTTGAACGAGTTGTAAAAGCAGCAAATTATGCAAAAGAGGTTTTAGATGAAGCATTAGAAAAAGATTACAATACAGAATGGATTGAGAAACATATTCCAAAAATCTTAAAAATTTTGGATATAGATCCATTGATTACGATTCCATTATCAGTTCCAATTAAGGGTCCAGGTATGATGGTGATGCCACAAGATTTTGAAAAAGCAATTCAAAAGATTACCAAGAATCTTGAGTCTGAATTAGGGAAAATAGATCCAAGAAAAACAATTGAAGGAAAAGAAATTGCTAAAGAATTTGATCTAATTAAAGAAGAAACAAAAAAGAATGAAAATAAAGGATTGATGCCAGAAACTATAGGTATTCAAATTCCAAATGCAACAAATATAGATGAAACAAAAATTTATGATCAAGATTTGATTAGTAATTTAAAAAATAAATTTCGTGAATGGAAAACAGGATGGAACGAGGAGCATGTAATTTCAGGTGAAGAATTTGATGAAGAGGCATATCTTGAAGGATTTCATAAACCATTTGTTACAGATGTTAAAAAATCAATAAAATCAAGAATTGTTATTTTACTTGATCATTCTTCAAGTGTATCTGATCAACAAATAGAATACAAAAAAGCAACAATTGGACTTTGTGAAGTCTTAGCTTTTCTTAAGATCAATTTTTCAGTTTATGCTTTCAATACTGTAAATAGACAAGTTGTTTGTTGGTTAGTAAAACCATCAGAAATGAAATGGAATAATTCAGCGGCCAAAAGACTTGCACAAATTTCAGCTAATGGAGGGACGCCATTAGCTGAGGTATACGATAGAATGCTTCCTGTTTTAACATCAAAAAAACCTGATATTTTCTTGACATTATCAGATGGAGAACCAGCTGATGCAAATGCGGTAAAATTGATACTAAAATCATATAGAACAATAGGGATTAAAATGACTGCAATTGGAGTAGGTAGAGACACATTTAGTGCCACATCGATTGCAAGTAATTTGAAATATTTAGGTTATGACAAAGTGTTAGCGGTCAGTAGATTGCCAGATATTCCTAATAGGGTCTTAAGTATACTTACAGATAACTGATGAACAAAAAATGTGCTGAATGTGGAGACAGTTTTTCGTGTGAGAATGATATCTCATGTTGGTGTGCAGATTTTCCTAAATTATCAAAAGATGTAATTGATGATAAAGATTGTCTTTGTAGAAGCTGTTTGTTGATTAGGTATAGAAAAAAAATTTTGGACGTTTGATAAAAACTTAACACTAAGTTTGTAGTATAATATGAAGACATTGAAGTCATAAGCTGTAATGTTGTTGAAACGCCTAGCATGATGTCATGATGTCTTCATTTATTTTAGAATAATTCAAATATTTAACCAAGGCTAATAATAAAACCTAGTGCTAATATGTATTTTCTTCATTATATACAAACATGTTTTAAAGAAGAAATTTCATTAAGTGATATGCATTTTGAAGATACAAAAATTGCAGATGTGAATAAACCTCTAATTATAGCAGCAATGCAAGACATGGGAAATGTTGGAAGCATAGTTGTAAACCACATCAATAAGAGTTTAGGTACAGTATCTTTTAGACATGCAACATCATCTAGACCACCATATGTTTATGATAAAGGTGGATACATTGAGATTCCTGAAGAAAAATGGGAATACAGATTTGGAAAAGACATCATAGTATTCGGAGGAGGTAGAGGACAACCACAGGAAAATGAAGAATTAAATGAATTATGCCAAGATGTGATAAATATTGCAAAGAGGTATGATGCAAAATTCATTTACACTGTAGGTGGGTATCATACATCAAGATCATTTGGAAAAAGCCCTACAACATATGTTACAACAACATCACAAGATATTTTGAAATTAGTTAAAAAACTAGGTATAGAAACTACTCCTACCGAATCAGTGATTACAGGTTTTAATGGATTAATTTTAGGATATGCAAAATTGAATGGAATTAATGGGATAGGACTTTATGGAGAATTATTAGAGCCTAGAATTCCTCAATATAGAGCAGCAAGGACAATTATAGAAACTCTAGAAAAATTAACTTATCAAAAACTTGGAGATACAAAAGAATTATCTGTAAAAGCAGAAGCAGTTGAATCAAGATTTAGTTCTGAAGATGATATACCAAAAAGATAGAATAAATTTGTACAAATACAAGTTTCCATGTCCCTTTTATTTTGTAAAATGCTAGTAGTGGTATGGAAGAACACTCATGTCCTTATTGTGAATCAAAATTCGAGGATAAAGAAGAATTATCTAGTCACATAGATAAATTGCATATAGGCCCAGGTCTACTTGAAGGCGATTCAAGAAAATTCTAGATTATAGTTAGTTTTTAATTGAATTAAGTTCATAGGATATTTATGCTATTATGGGTAGTTGGAGCAGCAATTGGCATTTTGACAGCATTTGTATTAATTTTCAAATATACAAAAACTGGAAAAAATGATATGATTGGGTATTCAGCAAAATGTAACAAATGTGGCACAGTAACAAACGGAGTTAAATGTCCGAAATGTACGACAAATACCAAGGACTGGCGATAATTATGATGGCAAAACCAAATTCAGATATGGAAGGAACAATTTGTAAAAATTGTCAAAGACCAATAAATGATCATCTACCTGAAGAACTTGAAGAATGTGTTAGAATTTTAGATCTTCAAAAACTCAAAGATGGTGATTTGACCTAAGTAATATAATCATATATGTTTCTGCCATTTTCATGAAAATATCTAATGCTCTATTTCTTTTAGTTGTGCAGAGACATTATGTTTTTTTGATTTAATTTTTAGTAGTGAATAGTTGGATGGAAGTTTTCTTAATTCAGATTTTTTCAATGTAGATTGAATTGTTCTTGTATAAATAATATTAAAACATATTAACAATATGTTAAAACTCATTTTTTTGTTATTACTTTTGATACCATTTTCACAATTAGTTTCTGCAGAAGAGATTCCAGATTATGATAAGCCGTATGCACCAATTTTTTTTAATAAACCAATTTACAGTTGGACTGAAAAAATTGAGATTATGATAATCGCTCCTAGTTGGAACACTGGAATGAATCTAATTGACAGTATAGGAGGAGATCCAGATTATGCAGTAAATATTTACACGAATAATCATCAATTAAAGGAGTATAAACTATACGAGACGGATACTACAAGTGGAATTTTTACAGGTGAAATAATTCTTACTGGATTTCTTCACGATGTAGACGGAGATAGAATAAATGATACAAACCCAAGAACAATGGGTACAGGGCCAAATGGTGGATACCTACAAAATGATGAAGATTCTGGAATTACAGTATCATTTGAATTTGCAGATGGAGTTGTTTTATCTGAATCTGCAAAAATTGAGTGGAATAAAGGGGATTTACAAATAATTGATGTGACAGAAAATTCAGCAAAAATAAAATTATTTGAAAGAGATATGAATCTGAATCCAGAAAGTATTGATACTGTAACAATTGATGTTTTTTCTGAAGACGATATTGCAGGAGTAACTATAGAAATTGCAGAGATTACAGAAAATTCTGGAGTTTTTGAAGGTATAATATCTATAACAAAAGATAATCAATCAAGTGGAACACGTCTGTATGCTTTGCCAGATTCACAAATTACTGCAAAATATACCGATAGAACATTACCAAAACCCTACAATACTAATGATGATTTAGATATTTTAGCACAAGAAATTATTATTTCAAGTATACCTACAACTGAAAGATTAGTCATGGATGATTTAGATATTTTAGCACAAAATGGAGAATCAATTATTGAATTAGATGTAGGACAAACTGGAATGATTTTTTCTAAAATAATGAACACATTAGATTACACACACGATTTTGCATATATTGTTCAAATTAAAAATGAGAAAAATGATGTTGTGTCATTATCGTGGGTAACAGGACAAGTAATACCATCTCAAGAACTTGGTATGTCAATTTCATGGACTCCTAATGAACCAGGTAAATATTCTATTGACAGATTTGTATGGGATTCAATTAAAGGTGCAATTCCATTAACTGGTGTAATTTCAACAGAAATTTTAATTCAATAATTTCTAATCAGAAGTAATTTCACAATACTTGTTTGTTCCTTCAAAAAATTTTACAGAATGTAATGGAATTTTATTTTTCAAATTTTCAAATATCCATTCAGCAATATTTTCTGATGTTGGAAAATCAAACAAGTCATTGAGATTTCTATGGTCAAGTTGTTCAATTGTTTCCCAACAAAGTTTTTTCATTTTATCAAATTCAATTACCATATTTTCTTCATATGAAGCACCTTTTTTGACATCACCTTGGACCTCAACTATAATTCTAGATGTATGACCATGAGGTTTACCACATTTTGGATGACCTCTCAAAGTATGAGCAAAGTCAATTTCAAATGATACGCCTAATCGTGTTTTCATAAAAATTGAAAGATTATTGATAATTAATACTTAAAGAACTAATCAAAATAATCAACTGTTTGTTGTATGTTTTTAGATGTAGCATCGATAGGAGAGATTTCTCCATTTTCAATATTGACATACCAGCCATACATCATTGACCGATTATTTTCAGCATTAAACATAAAGACCACCTCATGAGTAAATCCTTCATTTCGATTTTCAATATTCTCTACAATAAATTCTGCCCATGTTTCTTTATGTTCAAAGATTTTCTGATCAGAATGTTTTTCATTAATTTTTTCTTCAATTACTTCTAAAATTGTAATACCAGTATCATTTGATCCAGAATAAAATTTAATCATGTCTACAGCAATTTGTTCATTTCCTTCAAACGAATCATCAAGTATAGAATTAAGATCTTTTTCAGTTAATGCAGGATATACAAACAATAAAAATAATCCAATTAATCCAAGATATATCGGAGCCCTTTTTTTGAGGAATGCTCCAAAACTTTTTGAGTCTTGTGGTTTTTTATAATCAGGATCTTTCTTAACCAATATTTCTCAGAAGAATGTTATGATTAAAAGTCTTAGTGACTTTCAGGCAGAACTGATGAGTGATGTGATATGATCTTCCAATCATTGCCAGTTTTTGTAAAAACAAATGAAAATCTTGCATGTACAGTTTTACCATCTACAATGAAATTATAAAGACCAGAGTTCGATAATATAGAATCAGAATAACCATGTTTGTGTTGTGTAACAATTTCAACATCAACTTTTGATTTGAATAAATTTTCAAAGTATTCCAAGATAAGATCATATCCTTTTCTTTCTATATCAGAAAATGTTCCAAGTAGCAATCCATCATCATGATATAATGATGCTACTTGATTTGGATCATTTGTTCTAATTTTATCAACCCACGTTTCTAACATAATCTTGTAGAAAATCCTTACTTAATATTTTTTAGGATTTGTCAGAACCACGTTTCTTTGCAACTTGCATGTACAAGTCTACAGTTCCACTTCCAATTGGAATTTGACTTCCAACAATTACATTTTCTGTAATTCCTCTTAATTGTTCTATTTCACCGGTTCGTGCGGCTCCTGCAATTGTTGGGACAGTAATTTCAAAGGCTGCACGAGCTAATACACTATCTTTAGTACCTGCAATTCCATGACGCCCAATTTGTTGCATGTAACCACGATGACACATCAAATCAGATACCAACATAAGATATCTTTGGTCAACTTCTAATCCTGAATCTTCCAAAGTACTGCTTAATTCATTAATCAATGCATTTCTTGCAGCCTCTATTCCAAGTGTTTCAGCTATTTCAGAAACATTGTTTGTTCTAACATTGTTTTTATCTATTCCAGGAACTTCTAAGACCTTAGATAAATTAGAACCAGTTGTTTGAATTACATATTCATCATTCTTTTTGACAATTGTGACACGTGCAATATCAGGAACACCTTTTACAGTTGTTTTAAGAACTTTGTTCCTTACTGTGATAACAGCAGGTGCATCAGCTTCTTCATCAACCAAATTTAGTACAATTGAAGTTCCCATTGTTTCCATCTTGAATTTTTTGTTTGACTCGAGTGCAGTAGCAACATCATCAATTGTACAACCACGATCAGAGAGTTTTCGTTCATTTAGATTTAGTGTAATCTTTGTTTTGAAATCAGTTTGTGCTCCTTCATTACCAGGTAGAATCAAATCTCTAACAGTAGTTTGTAAGATATTACGTGCTACTTCAACGGTTTTAGATTGATCAGTTTTTGCATCACCTGATAGATAAATATCCATTGTTGGTGTAACTGGTTTCTTTCTTGCATCCACTAATTCAATTAATCTTGGTAAACCTAAAGTAACATTTCTTTCTGCAATTCCTGCAAAGTGAAAAGTTCTTAATGTCATTTGTGTTCCTGGTTCACCGATGGATTGTGCAGTTACAATTCCTACTGCTTGACCAGGTTCTGCTTGTGCATTATTATAAAGTGATAATCCTTTCTTTGCTACTTTTTCAATACCATCTTTACTTAATTTTGAATTTTCTAGGGAAGTACTTACAGCTTTAGATAAACGTGGATTGAATGCAGTTGTATATTTTTTGATGATTGGTTCAATCACATCTTTTGTAGCAGCCTTTCCAGAATCTACAATACTTTCAGATTCAATTAGTCTATCAATGTTAAATGCTTCACCATGATCACTTTTTGCAACGTCAATTCCATCTTCACCATATAAGAATTGAATAATATGACCATGAGGATCTCTAACAGTTCCATCATATTCAAGTTTAATGTGTTCTAATGCATTGATCAATCGTCTTTGCATGTAACCACTTTGTTGTGTTCTTACAGCAGTATCTACAAGACCCTCTCTACCACCCATCGCATGGAAGAAAAATTCTAAGGTAGACAAGCCATCACGATAATTAGATTTCACAAATCCGTGTGCATCAGGATCATTTTCATGTTCTTCAAAATGTGTTAAAACTCGGTTACTGTAACCTTTGTTCAAACGATTTCCTCGTCTTGCTTGTTGTCCTAATGCACCTGCCATCTGACCTACATTCAATGCAGATCCTCTTGCTCCAGTAGTAGCCATTATTTTTCCTGCATTATCATCATCTAATGATAGATTTGCAGCAGTAGCAGCTCTGTCTCTTAATTTACCAAGATTACTCATAATGTATGCTTCAAGTGTTTCTTTTGAAGTCATTCCTCTAATTGCTTTTAGTGTTCCCTTTTTTTCTTGACTAATCAAATCATGAATTTCATCATATGTATTTTGAGTATCATCTTTAATTTTATTACGATCTTTTTCTGGGACTTCCAAATCACCGTATCCATAACTAAATCCGTAATGAGTGATAAATTGTTTGATTATGATGAGTTCAGAATTTAAGAAAATTTTTGCTTTTTCATTTCCATAATCTTTAGCAATTCTGTGTAACACACTTTCTGGTTCTTCTGCACCAATTGATGATTTATCAATTACTCCACTAATTAATTCACCATTTTTAATTACAACATCTTTTTCTTGACCTTTAGTTCCTTTAGACCATTTTGATGTCATTACATAATTGAAATCTTCAGGTAGAAATAATGAAAAGAGTTGTTTTCCGGTGTAAAGATTTTCTTTTTTATTATCAGGTTCTGGTAATTTTCCTGTAAATCCTCCAAGCATAGCAAGATTTGCAAATTCTTGGCTAGACAATGTAGTTCCATCTTTGGTAAGCAGATACGCACCAGTGATAAAATCACGTAGACCGCCGATTATTGGACCTCCAAATCTTGGAGAAATTAATTGATCTTGAACTCTCATAAGTAGAATTGCTTCTGAACGTGCTTCTTCACTTTGAGGTACATGAAGATTCATTTCATCACCATCAAAGTCAGCATTGTAAGGAGGACATACAGAT
>JAOMCQ010000013.1 GCA_028345095.1 Candidatus Nitrosopelagicus sp.
AGAACAAGTTTTAGAAGTTTTAGAAAATTCGATTAATTCTGGATGCGAAGGGCTGATGTTAAAACAGTTGAATTCAACTTACAGAGCAGGAATTAGAGGAAGTAATTGGCTAAAACTGAAAAGAGAATACCAGAATGATCTTGGAGATAGTCTTGATCTAATTGTAATTGGTGCATTTTTTGGAAAAGGACGACGTACTGGAAAATATGGAACATTACTAGTTGCAACGTATAATGATGAAGAAGACACGTTTCCAAGTGTTTGTAAAGTTGGTACGGGCTTCACAGATGAGAGTTTAGATCAATTATATCAAATTCTTTCGCCAAAAGTCACTTTAAAAAAAAATCCAAGAATTGTTAGTGAAATGGAGGCAGATGTATGGTTTGAACCAGAATTAGTTATAGAGATAGTTGCATCAGAAATAACACAAAGTCCAATTCATAAAACAGCATTAGATAAAATTAAAGAAAATACAGGATTAGCGTTAAGATTTCCAAAGTTCACAGGTAAGATTAGAACAGAAAAAAATTCTGAAGATGCATCAACAGACGAAGAAGTTATTGCACTCTACAAAGTACAGAAAAAGACCGTAAATCAAGACTAGGTTAAATTCAGTTAACCAAGCCTTAATATTCAGTCTGAAATGTAATAAAATTCGTTATGTACAGTGGGGAATTAGAAGTACAAGCAAAACGAAAAGCAGTTGCAGTTTTGCAAGATGAAATTAATAGAATTTTAAATGCAGGACGAAGTCTTTCACAATTACCGGAATTAATTGTTAAAAAAGATAAAGCAGGTATTAAAGATGCATTAGAACAAATTGCTTCATTAGAAGAAGAAGTTGAGACTTTAAGAAGAAAGATTACAAGAGATGTAGCAGATGTAGGTGGTTTAATTCTAAACCGTGAAAATTTACTAAATACTGCATATACTATGGATGAGATTGCAGGCTATATCACAGGAATTGCTTTTAAATTATCAAATATCAAAGCGACCACCCTAAAATCATCAAAACTCGATGGAGATCTTACAGAATTGATTGAGTTAGTTGTAGATGAAATTTACAAATTAAATGAGATTATCAGAAGTCTTAATTCAGATTCTGCAAAATCCATCGAACTTGCACAAGATACACAAAAACTAGAAAGAGAAATCGATATCAAATATAGAAAAATGGTATTAAAAGCACTTGAGATTTCCACTACAAGTGAAATGTTATTGATGAAAGATACCATAGAAGGAATTGAAGAAATGGCAGACAAATGTCAAGAAGTTTCAGATTCATTCATTCTCTTGGCATTGAGCTTATAATTTTGAAGACAGAATTATTAGAAAATCGTCTGATTGTATGGAATTTAGATGATTCTAAAAAATTATTTGGTGAAGGATACTATGGAAAACCTATTGGTATTCCAAAACCAAAATTAGATGAAATCAATGTCCCATTAATTTTAGATCTAATAGAAGGGTATTATCTAATGAGTTACTCAAAGATTCAGATTTACAAAAATAAGAAAAAAATTACAACAAAAAAGATGTTTGAGATTTGTCAAAAACAGCATCATAATTTTGAAAAAAAATTTCAGGTTTACAAGGACTTTAGAGATAAAGGTTACATTGTTAATCCAGGAATAAAATTTGGATGTGATTTTGCGGTGTATCAAAAAGGACCAGGAATTGATCATGCACCATTTTTAGTTCAAGTGTATAATAGAAATGAAAATGTGACATCAACAGATATTGTATTAGCAGGAAGATTAGCTACAAGTGTTAAAAAACAATTTATTTTAGCAATTCCATCAGGAAAAGAAAAAGTAGATTATGTTGCACTTGATTGGTGGAAAGCCTAGAAACTTTTAATGTGACCAGCTATTTTATCAAATATCTCAAATTGTACTTTTGAGACATTAAATTCAAAACTATTTTTCCATTTTCCATAGATTCTTACGCCTTTTGAAGTAGGATCAATTGTGATTGTAGCATCATCAACAGATTGTTGTGCAATAAGATCATTTAGTATAGAATCAGCGTTTAATGTGTCAGCAATTTTTCCACCTTGCCATTGAACTGTAGTAATTTTTTTTGAGCCAAAATGTCCAGATGTTTTTAAAACAGTTCTGGCAGTGAGGTCTACAGATTTCTCAGATTGTTTTCTAACAATAAAGTGAGCTTGAAACCGGTCTTGTGCCCCCCATGGAAGTGGATTTGGATCCTGCATGATTATCCCTTTTGAATTATCTGAATGACATCAATGTTTGTACCAGTGACATCTAAACAGCCCTTATTTGTAACCATACGAGTTGTTTGTGAAAACACTCTACTGTAATAATCATCATTTTCAACATCATCAGTTGCAATTTCTTTTGGAGTAGAAGATATTGCGATCTCTTTTAACATGTCTGAGAATTTTTCTGGCATTGATTGAATAACAAATGTTTCAGGTTCGGCATCATGCATTAGCTATCTTCAAAATTACCCACAAATAAAGATAATTCTCTAGTGGTAAGCAATTAATATTGCAAATCAGTCAAAATTTTTGTCAGATTGAAGTTTGAGAATAAAGTTGTTTTAATCACAGGTAGCGGAACCGGCATAGGAATGACGGTTGCAAAAAAATTTGTAGAAAATGGTGCTAGTGTTGTCATCCTTGGAAGAAGAAAAGAACCACTTGAAAGTACATCAGAAATGCTAACTAAAATCATTAATGAAAAAAATTCAAAAGGATTTGTGAAAATATTTTCAGGAGTAGATGTTAGTGACGAAAAATCAGTTACCGATATGTTTGATTCATTGAAAAATGATGGCATTAATGTAGATGTTATAGTAAATAATGCAGGAGTTTCAGGACCAGTAACATGCTTCTCTCATGCATCATTAGAGGAGTTTAGAAGTACAGTAGACATTCATCTCACAGGAACTTTTTGGACATCTGTACAAGCATTGAAAGTTATGAAAGAGGGAGGAAAAATTATTACAATTTCAACATTCTTTGCTGAAGAAAGACCATTAGAACAGAGACCATATAGATTCAGAGGTCCATACACAGCATCACAAGGTGCAAAAAATAGATTAGTAGAAGCAATGTCATGGGAATTAACTGAAAAAGGAATAATTTCAATTGGAACTAATCCAGGACCAGTTCATTCAGACAGAATTTACAAAACAGTTTATCCAAAAGCAGCATCAGAATTTCTTAGAGTAAGTGGATTTGAAGATTTGGAACCTACAGAAGTGGAGATTGCAAACAAAGAGCTTGTAGGATTGCTTGGGGAAGATGAAGACACAATCAAGAATGGAATTAAAGATGCTGCAGAAAAATTAGGAAAACAAGAAGCTACATTCACAAATTTACTAAACAAAGTTCAAAGTATTGCTGAAAAAATTCAGAAGAATACATCAACAATGATTCCAGATCAACAATTCTTATCACAAGATCAAGTTGCAACTACAGTATTAACATTATCAGATGATGATCAAGCAAAAATTCTAAATGGAAAAATTATCCCAGGAGACAGAGTTTTCTATCCAGTTAGATCACACATTACATCAGTTCCAGAAACTGTAAAACAACATGATTATTCATCAAAAATTGCAGTATTAACAATTGATGCTACAGATGAGGAAGATGCAAAGAAAGCAGAAGCGATTGCAACAAATGTTCAATCAAACGGAGGTCAAGCAATTTGTTTTATTTCAAACAAATGCCCAAAAGAAATTCAGGATTCATTATCAAACAAGTTCCATTCACATGTAATAGATTTTTCAAACAATGAAGAAATCACAAGATGGTTTAATACTGCAAAATCAAAAGGGAGTATAGAGATATTCATTCACATAACAGGTAAACTTCCATCCATTTCAAAATTAACTGAATTATCTAGAAACGAATGGGATGAATTAACAAATAAGTTCATCAACATTCCAGCTACTGTCAGTCAAAATGCAATGGGAATTTTTGTTCCTAATGGCTCAGATGACCCAAGACTTTTCAAAGATGCAAAAGGACGCATCATAATAATTGGTCCAGATCTCCCATATGGAAGAAAGATTAGTGGCGGAGAAAGAGCAAAAGTGGAGGTATTCAGAGGAGCCCTTAGACCATTTGCTACAACTGTAAACCAAGAGCTAAGTGATGTGTTGAAATCAAATGTCAGGACATTTCTAGTATTAGCAGGAACAGTAGATGGTAAAGAACCAAACAACACCAGAATTACAGATGCAGTAAATTATCTGATATCTGATGATTCAAGATCTAGTGCAGAAGTAATTTTCTGTCCAGATGAATCAAGATAAAAAATGGAAAAATTTTCAACATTAAAAATAGGGAATACATTTGTATCAACAACAAGTATTTCAAAGAAAGAATTAGATGAATATCTTGGATTTTCAAGAATAAAAAATGCAATGTTCGAGATAGATTCTGGAAAAGATGAAGACAGAGTTGTTTCAGGAAGAGCAATTATTTCAAGAATGGAAGGGGAGTTTACAAGATTACGACAAATTTATGGAAACTATATTGTGTTATACGGAATAGATGGAGATGAAGAATGGAAAAATAGACAAACAAGATTTCTAAGACCACTTTATACAGATCAAGTTATACGACTAAAATTTATAATTTCAGATAAGAAAGATATTGATGAAGAATATGGTTTGATTAGTGTTGATTTTGAAGCTACCTTTGAAGATGGAGAATTAATTTTGACATCAAAGAAAAACATCTATAGAATTAAAAAAGACCCTCCATTGAATCGATAATTAATTTTACTGCAGCCGCTAGAAGAACTATTGTTACAAGAATTTTTAATTTTTTTTCCTTGATTTCTAATGATAATCTAGCACCAAGAAGTCCTCCACAAAATGCACCAATAGCCAAGAAAAAAGCCTGTAAGTAATCAGGGTGACCTAATGCAGAGTGCACTAAAAGACCGCTAAGAGATGCAAACATCAAAATTAATTGTGCAGTAGGAGCGGCCCTTCTCATAGGAACTCCTATTCCAATTACCATCAATGGAACAAAGATAATTCCACCACCGATTCCAAATAAGCTAGATATTACTCCTGCAAAAAAGCTTGCACTCGCAGATATTACCATCATCAAGATAGTTTTATTGTATGGTTTCTCATCTGTTGCACGTTTGACAAAGATGTAAACTGCAGAAGCAATCAATACAAATGCAAATAAAATTTGGAATGCTACAGGTGTCATCACATCAGAGACAAATGCACCCAAGATAGTTCCAGGGATACACATCAAACCAAGTTTTATTCCAATTGTAAATTCAACACGTTTTTGGCGTGTATAAGATATAGTTGATGCCACAGAATTACTGAAAGCTGCAAAAAGACTGTTACTTGCAGCAAGTGCAGGAGGGAATCCGGCAAAAGTCATTGCAGGTACTGCAATTATTCCGCCACCAAGTCCAACAATAGAACCCAATATGCCGGCTGCAAATCCTAATGGAATTAACCATAAATTTTCATACATTGGGTTAGGACAGAAGATCATGAGGTATATTAGATTTTAGAAAAAAAATTTAACTGCAATGAGAACGTAATGACACCATGGCACAAGCATTTGTTCTGATTAATTGTGAGTTAGGTTCAGAAGAGCAAATTATTTCAGAACTGAAAACATTTTCAGACGTCAAAGAAATTCATGGTACATTTGGTGCATATGATATTATTGCAAAAGTATCATCAGATTCAATTGAGAAAATTAGAGAGACTATAACATGGAAAATCCGTAAAATTGAGAAAATTCGATCTACGTTAACATTGACAAAAATTGAAGGTCAGGGAGAATGATTACACGGGTGCAATATAGAAAATTACACTTACGTTAGTTGTAATTTCTTCATCACCAGACATGATTGGTGCAGATTTCATTGACGACTCCATTGCCATTCCATCAAATGATGCTCTCATAGGACTATCATAGTATGGAGTTACACTATCATGTATAACTACAGATTTCACTCCAACTATTTGTTGTTTCAATGGAGCAAGTGCTTTTTCGGCTTTTTGCGTGGCATCAGTTATTGCATTAGCAATTAGATTATCACTTATTTTTTGAGATTTATCATCAGATAATTGAAAAGATACAGTGTCAACACGATTTGCGCCAGAAGATACTGCGGCATCAATGATATTTCCAGCTAAATTAATTTTATCAGTTTGGATAGATAATATGTTAGAAATACGATAACCGATTAGAATTTGTTGATAGTTTCCATTAGAATCCTTTATGCTGTCGTATAATGGATAAATTCTAAAATTCGATGTTTGGATATCATCTTCAGATATTCCAGTGCCAGTTAATGACGAGATAACAGAGTTTAAGGAATTAGAGTTTTTAGATAAAGATTCATTGGCAGTTTTTGCCTCAGATTCTACTCCAAGAACTACGATTAGTGTATCAGATTCAGAAGATGCAGATGCAGTGCCGGTAACCGAGATAATATTTTCTGTATGATCAAATTCTTCTATCCAGGGAGTGATTATCTCATCACTTATTTCAGATTCGGCATCTTGAGATTCAGCTTGATTCTCATATTGAGTTAGAGTTACAGCAAAGGCTAAAACAAATACAACACCAACAATCACAGCAATGTTGATACGAGTATCCATACAATTTATCAAAAGATATAGTATAAAAATTCACGAGTCAAAGAGAGGTTAGAAATGAAAGACATATCACCACTTGATCCAGTTACAGAATTAAAAAAGTTCTTTGAGGCCAAGAAATTTGATGAGGCAATTGAATTCTGCCAAAAACTACTAGAAAAAGATCCAAATGACCCTATCGCACTACAGAATCTAGGCACGGCATACTATATCGTAGGTGCATATGAAGATACCATAAAATGCTGTGACAGAATTATAGAAAAAGATCCAAATGAAGAACATGCAGTAAAAAACAAGATGCGTGCATTAGAAAAGCTTGAGTCACATGATCAAGTTTTAGAATGTTGTGAAATTCTATTGTCAAAAAATGATAAGGACGTGGATGCATTAGTTACAAAAGGTATCGCATTAAACAAAACAGGAAAGCATGAAGATGCTCTAACATTATATGATTTGGCTTTAGAACTAGACAAAACTAACGTGGATGCATTAATGAATATGGCAGTAACATTAAGTTATTTAAAAAGATATCAAGATTCTATTCCATATTATGATACAGTGCAACAAATTATGCCAGACTTTTCTAGAGCTGCAATTGAAAAATCAGAAGCATTCAAGGAATTAGGAAGAGATGATGATGCGTTTTTAGCTGCACAAGGTGTGAGGTTAAAAGATGCAGAATTGCTAAAGCAAGATGCAAAAGAAAATAAATATTCAGTCCAACATGCATTTCTTTTAAAGAGATACAAAAGTGAAGAGAAAGAAAACTAACTACATTCTTTCAGGTGCATCTATTCCAAGCAAACCTAAAGAAGATTTTAGAGTTTTTTGAAATGATACAACAAGACATAATCGTGCATTTAGTAATTCAGTCGTTTCAGAGGCTAAAACTTTAACATGTTCATAAAATGAGGAAAATGTAACCGCAAGATCATATGAATATTTGGCAATCACTTTTGGAGATAAATTGTTGACCGAATCATTAATCTGAACATCAAACATTGCAATTTTTTTAATAAGATTTTTTTCATATTCAGATGATAATAATTCAAATTTTGAATCAAAATTTGGTTTTATTTTTGTTTTTTCAAGAATGCGAGAAGCACGTGCATATGAATATTGAATGTAACTACAAGTATCGCCTTCTAATCGAAGTGAGTTTTTCAAATCAAATGTAATGATTTTGTCTAAATCAGGTTTTATCATTTCATAACGGATGGTTCCAACTGCCACAGTGTTAGCAATTTGCTGAAGTTCAGATTCATCTAAATCCTCATTTCGACTTTTTGATTCGTTATACACACGTTCTGTTAGAGTCTCAAGAACAGTATCAGCATTAACGTATAATCCCTTACGCCCAGACATTTGTGCAGAATCGCCATCTAGAGATAGCCCTAAAGATTTGACAGTATCAGCACTTAGAGTGACAGACTCATAACCAAGATGTCTATATGCCCCTTCCTCTTTGAATTTAGTCATTAATCCTGATACAATTTTTTGTAAACGAATTTGCCTATTATCAATAACAGTAATTACTTTGCTTCCAGAAAAATTCAGTTTATCTTCATCATGATCAAATATTTCATCCAAAGTTGTTTCATAAAGTGTTTGAGAGTTTTCTTGTGTTGAATGGATTTTATATGAAAATGGATCCTCAACCAGACCAAGCTTCCATGCAGCATATGGAATATCTTTTGCAATGTATGTCGCAACACCATTACTTCTAACTAGTATTTTATCATCTTCACCTTCAGCAGGAATTACCCAACATCCGACATTGTCACCAGAATCTTCATATTTTATTTGATTATCAGATTTTAATTTTTCAAAGATTTTCTCCCATAATTTTGAATGTATTATTTGTGATTCAAAATTAAGACAATCATAAAAAACACCTAGATTCCACACTGTCTTTAGTTGTTCGTCTAGTACCCTTCGGGTAATAGTTTGTGCCATTGTTGAGACACTACTAGTATTATCTTCAATTTGCTTGAGAATTTCATGACGCTTTTCTTCTAATTGTTTATCAGTTTCATATTTTTCAGTAGTTTTTACATATACTGTATCACCGCAATAATGATCAAATTTTTCATTGTGAGGTGGTTCTTGGGGGAAACCAAGTTCTGTGAAACCAACTATAATATCAGCAACCTGTAGTCCAGAATCATCTACATAATTTAGTACTTTAACATTAAAATTTCCTTTTTTTAAAATTCTAGAAACAATGTCACCTAAGATCACATTTCGTATATGACCAACATGTAAAGCTTTATTTGGATTTACAGAAGTATGTTCAACAATAATTTTTTCATTGTTGCCTAAATTTAGAGAGCCATAGTTTTCTTTAAGAGATGAAAGGATAACAATGTCATTGAATGTTGTGTAATCTATACTGAAATTTAGGTATCCGCTAGGATGCGATTCAACATTTTTGATTTGAGGAAGATTATCGAATTGATATAGTTTTGATAATTCATTAGAAATTTCCTGAGGACTTTTTTTGAGTTGTTTTGAGAGTAAAAATGAGACATTGCAAGTGATGTCCCCAAATCCAGGCTTGGCGGCTTCAACTGAGAATGAAACAGGAGCATAATTCTTAGAGTCTAAAATTTCAGAGGTTTTCGTTTGTATATTTTCAAGTAATTCTAGAAAAACCATACAGTTAGAATTCTGAACTAATCATATCTAAGCCTTCCAATACACCTTCACCTGAATTTTTTGTAGTTACAATTTTAGCTATTTCCTTTAATTCAGGAATTGAATTATTAACAGCAATATTGTTTTTGACTGTCTTGAATAATGGCACATCTGTTTCACTATCGCCCAAAGCAATAGTATCTTCAAGATCAGCATTAAGCATTTCAAGGGCTTTTAGCAATCCAGTTCCTTTGTCAACTCCACGAGAATTAATGTGATATGCGTAACCGCTATCAAATAGACCAACATTGAATCCTTTTTCATCCAATACATCTTGTGCGTTTTTTATATCAAAAGTTCTATCTAAAACAACTTCAGTTAGTCTAGGGAAGACTGGTTTTTCTTTAATAGTTTCATCAATTGTTTTTTTCAGATAAGAAAATGCATTAAGACATTCTTCTTTATTACCAATCATTTCATGTGTCATAAGTTCCCCATGAGTAATACAACCACCATTTTCGCCAACACCAAGTAAGGTTAATCCACCAAATATTGATAAAAAATATGCTTCAATTGATGAACGGCCAGTGACAAATATGACATGGTGGCCGTCGTTTTTCAGAGTTCGTAGTTTCTCTAATGCCTTTAAATGAATTTTTCCAAATCCATTTAGTGTAATTGTACCATCTATATCCACAGCCAAAACTTTTTTCTTCAATGATCTTTTGGTTTTGATACCATTAATGAGTAAAGCGTTAAGAAACCTTTCATAATGGCAGATTTTTTAATAATTGAGTATAATGGGAATTCCAGAAAAAATTAAAGCAATTCAAGATGAGATACTTAGAACACAAAATAACAAAGCCACAGAGCATCACATAGGATTACTAAAAGCAAAAATTGCTAAATTAAAAAGAGAACAAGAAAGTGAACAGGTCAAAAAGAGTGCTAAAAAACAAGATGGGTTCGATGTAAAACGGACAGGAGATGCCACAGTAGTTTTTATCGGATTGCCTAGTGTAGGTAAATCCACATTACTCAATAGACTAACAGGTTCAAAATCAGCAATAGGTGCATATCAATTTACCACATTAACAGTAGTACCAGGAGTCATGAATTATAGAGGTGCAAGAATACAAATTTTAGATTTACCAGGAATAATCAAAGGAGCATCAACTGGAAAAGGATTAGGAAAAAGAATTCTTTCAGTTGCAAGAAGTGCAGACATAGTATTACTCGTGTTAGATGTATTTCAACCATATCATGAAGATGTTTTAATTAATGAATTAGGAAATATTGGAATTAGGCTAAATCAAACACCTCCAAATATTGTAATTGAAAAATCAACAACAGGAGGAATTGCAGTTGCACAACAAGTAAAATTAAAGAAAATGTCAGAAAAATTACTGAAAGAAATTCTCAATGTGTATGGATACACAAGTGCACGGGTTGTCATCAGAGAGGATATTGAATCAGAACAGCTTATTGACTTTATAAATGGAAATAAAACATACGCAAAAGGAATTACCATTTTGAATAAGATTGATCTTGTTGACGATAAATTTGTAGAGAAGGTATCAAAAAAACTAAAAACTGATTTTATACCAACATCCGCAGACTCGAATAAAAATATCAATGAATTAAAAGAGAGAATTTACAATGAATTAGAATTTATCCGTATTTACCTTAGACCAAAAGGTGGTGAAACAGATTTCAAAGAACCGTTAATTGCTAGAAAAGGAAATACGGTGGCAGATATTTGTAACAAATTACATAGGAATATGAAAAAAGATTTTAGATTTGGATTAGTTTGGGGCAAAAGTGTAAAATTTGGAGGACAAAGAGTTGGCTTAAATCATATTTTAATTGACGAAGACGTACTCACAGTAATTAAGAGAAGATGATTTTAGACAGAAAATTCTATGAACAAGAAACTGTCACAGTTGCAAAACAATTGATTGGAAAAAGACTAACAAGAAAAATCCAAAATACCAAATTGACAGGAATAATTACCGAAACTGAAGCATATAGAGGAAAAGATGATCTTGCGAGTCATGCAGCAACAAAAATAACAAATAGAAATAGAATTATGTTTGGACCAGTTGGAATGTCATATGTCTATTTTACATATGGAATGTACTTTATGCTTAATGTTGTAGCAAAAAATAAAAAACAAAATGCTGGTGCAGTTTTAATCAGAGGAATTTATCCACAAGAGGGAATTAAAATTATGACTAACAATAGAGGAATCAAAGACTTAAAAAAAATTACAAATGGACCAGGAAAATTAACAATAGCGATGGATATTTCAATGAAAGAGAATAATATTGATTTAACAAAAAAATCAGCAATTTACATAAGTGAAGGAATTAAACCAAAGAAAATTAAAAAAACATCACGAATCGGAATTTCAAAAGCAACAGATAAAGAATGGAATTTTAGTATCAACCCAAAAGATTACTTTTGATCTTTATCATCATCTTCTAGAGTCCAAGGAAGAAAACGTCCTAATATACGACTCCAATCCATCCTCAACATTAGTACAACTACAGCTGTCATTGCAGCACCAAATACAACAATTCCAATAATTATTGGAGTAGGATCATCCAAATCTTCAGGTTCAGTAATTCCAAACATTTCAAAGATTGGATCAACAACAGGACCGCTCAAATAATGAGCCAATACAACAATTACATAACATAATACTAGTTTTCCAGTTAAAGTTGCAATAAAGAATCGTAGCGGATTATATTTTGCCAATCCTAGAGGAACGTATACGATATCATCTGGAATAGGAGTGGCTGCAGCGACAAATGCAGCTGCTGCACCATATTTTTTAACTAATCTTTGGAATGGCAACATCCGCTGTTTTGTCTTTTCAGACATGATTTTTCTGCCACCATAACTAATTACAAAAATTATTTGTTTTGCAACAGTTGCAGTGATAGCTGCAATTATTGCAAGGATGTGAAGATCAAATTGATCACCAACGGACATTGTGACTAACAAGATGAAAGATGGAATTGGAACAAAAGGGATCAATGAACCAAAAAAGCTAACTAACGCAAGACCAAGATATCCAACTTCGGAGGAAAAGAATGGAATGAAGTCCCAAAGATCCAATAGATTACAAAATTCGCAACCGTATATAAAAAAATGTAATTCGATTAATCATTAAAATATTCGAGAATGCCTGTTAGATTATTGACTGAAAATGAGAACTATGAAATTGCAGATTTGATCTCAAAAATCAGTCCATACATAAGATTCATTGGCGTAATTAGTAAAACCGGACAACTTCTTTCATATTACAGGAGAGAAGATTTAGACCCATTATTGGATCAAAAAAAGACACAATATCAATTTGCACAGATTGCCATCAAAACAGAACTTGAAGAACAATTTGATGGACAATTAGGAGATACCGAATTCGTGTGGGAAGAAAGAACAAAAGTTCAAACAATTTCATTTGCTATTTCCTCAAAAAGAATTTGGATCACAATCGACAAAAAAGTTATTCGTTCAGAGATGCTTAGGATTATTGATTCATGCCTACCAATTGTAAAACGATATTCATAAAATAAAAAAATAGTAGTTACTTTATAATAGATTGTTAAGAAAATTAATTTTTAAATTACTAGTCTTAGTCTACTTTTTTCACTGTTTTTGCGGCTGGGCCTTTTTCTGATTCACCAATTTCAAACTCAACTTTATCGCCGTCATTAATCTGACCTTGGACTTCTGTCATATGAACAAACAAGTCTTTGTCTTCATTTTCACGTTCGATAAAACCAAAGCCTTTAGTTTGGTTAAACCATTTTACGGTTCCTGTTTCCATCTTAATTTTGACTATTTTATACCCTATTAATATGAATTAATGAAACAATCAAATTCAATGCTAAAAAATCATTAATGTCGGCTATAAGACCATACATGCCTAAGCTCATGTATGGCATGCTGACGGTTTATTAAGAAAATGATTCATTCATGGATGAATCAAGTATTTTATACATAAAATCTCTCATTAAGAATAGATCGGTTTCTATACTAGCTATAATGAGAAAAAATATGGTCAAGTACATATGTAAAAGCTGTAAAACAGATTGTGACGATATTACAGAACACATGATAAAAGTACATAAATTCTCAAAATGGATTATGGAAATACAGCTTAAAACAAATCCAAATACATACAAAAATTGTTTTGAAAAGAAAGTTTAGACTCCTACAGAGATACATTTTAGTTAAG
Organism: Candidatus Nitrosopelagicus sp.; assembly: GCA_028345095.1. Classification (GTDB taxonomy): domain Archaea; phylum Thermoproteota; class Nitrososphaeria; order Nitrososphaerales; family Nitrosopumilaceae; genus Nitrosopelagicus. The sequence continues at coordinate 13,514 of JAOMCQ010000013.1, forward strand.
ATTTTCTAGATGGACGTCCTAAACGAGTAAATGCTTAATATTGATGTTGAAAATAAATTGTGAATTTATGTGGAATTACAATAATATCGACATTTATCATTCGCACATAATTTTTTATTTTTAAAAAGTGAATAGAATGTTCCCTGAAAGATTTAACCTTATTCATAAATCCAACATAAAACATATCCACTATTTGTTTTAAATTTTGGAGGATCTTTTTTGCATTTATCCATAGCTTCTGGACATCGATCATAAAATTTACATCCTTCTTTCGGATTTACTAAATTCGGAGGAATTCCTGGAATGAATTTGGGTTTTTTATCTTTGGATAAAACAGGAATTGATTCTAACAAACCTTTTGTGTAAGGATGTTTTGGTTCAAGAAATATTTCAGAAGAATCACCAAATTCTACCATTTGACCTCCGTACATAATTCCAATTTTCTCTGCAACTTCAGAAAGAACAGCTAAATCATGAGAAATTATCATGAATGATTGTCCATCTTTTTTTAATTTTTTAAATAAATTAACTATCTGCGCTTGAATTAATACATCCAATGCAGTTGTAGGTTCATCAGCAATAACAAATTTTGGCTTCAGAATTAAAGCCATGGCTATAATAACTCGTTGTTTCATACCACCACTTAATTCATGAGGAAATTTTTTCAATATAGATTCATCAAGGTTTACAGAAGTTAATGATTCAATGATTGTTTTCTTCATCTCACCTTTGAAATTATGTTGTTTTAGAACTTGTTCAAATTGTTGTTGAACTGCAAAAACAGGATCAAGTGAGTTCATAGCTCCTTGAAAAACCATTGAGATTTCTTTCCACCGTATATTTTTATCAAAATCATCATCATTAACATCTAATAAGGAATTTCCGTCAAATTGAATTTTTCCAGAATAAATTTTTCCATTTGAAATCATCCGAATAATAGATAATCCAAGTGTACTTTTACCACATGCACTTTCACCTGCAATTCCAATTGATTCGCCTTCATCAATTGTAAAACTAACATTTTCAAGTGCATGTACCAATCCTTTTGAAGTATTATAACGAGTGGTCAAATTTTCAACGGAGATGAAAGACATATTTTCATTTAGAAGAGCTTAGATTAAGTTTTTACTTGTGTATATTTTCATAATTACATGGATATTTCAAGAACGCATCTTATTGAAGATCTAAATTCATCTATGGAAGGACAAGATGTTCTATTTGGAGGATGGATAGTTGATCTTCGAAAACTGGGCAAGATGGCATTTTTGACGGTTCGAGACGTTACAGGGATGTGTCAAGTAATTGTTAAAGGTGATTCCATGGCGTTACTAGAAGGATTAAATCGACAAAGCGTTGTAAGAATTTCAGGCAAGATACAAGCAAGTAAAGCAAAGGATTTTGATTTTGAAGTTTCAGCAATTGAGATTCAAATTCTTGCAAAAGCAGAGTATCCACTTCCTATAGATCCAATTGGCAGATTAGAAAGTGATATTGATAATAGGCTAAATTCAAGAGCACTGGACATGAGAAACCAAAAAACCGCATCAATTTTTAAACTAAGAAGTCAAGTTTTAGCATCAATAAGAGAGACTCTCATCAAAAGAAAATTCATTGAAATCAATACCCCAAAAATTATTGGTAGTGCAAGTGAAGGAGGAGCAGATTTATTCAATCTTGATTATTTTGGAAAGCAAGCATATTTGGCTCAGAGTCCACAACTATACAAAGAACAAATGACAATCGGATTAGAAAGAGTATTTGAGATATCATCGTTTTATAGGGCAGAAAAATCACATACTGGAAGACATCTAAGTGAATTTACAAGTGTAGACATCGAAGCTGCAATGATGGATTATACGGATGTCATGAATGTTTTAGAATCAATTGTGGTAGATGTGTTCAAGAATACCGCAGAAAATTCAAAAACAGAACAAGAAGAAATTGGACATGAGATTAAGATTCCAAATTCCCCATTTGAGAGGGTAACATACACACAAGCATTAGAAGAATTAGGCAATATGGACATAAAATTAGAGTTTGGAGAAGATTTGCAGGACTCACATCTTCGCAGTTTAGGAGACAAGCATCCCGGATTTTTCTTTTTAACAGATTGGCCTATGAAACTAAAACCATTTTACATTCATGAAAAAGATGACGATCCAACACTTTCACGTTCATTTGATTTGCAGTATGGATATCTTGAATTATCTTCAGGAGGAAGAAGACTGCATGATCCAGAGCAGCTAAAATCTAGATTAAAAGAACAAGATTTAGATCCTTCAAATTTTGAAGAACATTTGAAAACATTTGGATGGGGAATGCCACCACACTCAGGTTGGGGCATGGGATTAGATAGATTGATGACAGTTTTGATTGGAATTGACAATGTAAGAGAGGTAGTTTTGTATCCAAGGGATCCAGATAGGCTCAAACCATAAATCTTATAGAAAAAAATTAGATTAAAAAAACAAACAATAGTGACAGAGTGAAATATTTCATAAATCGTTTTGTTCTGAATTAGAATGACAACTGAAGAACGTAGCAGAGCAGCTAAATTGGGATGGATAAATCACGATCTAGCAGCACTAAAACGAAGTTATGCATCAGTAAAAGGCTGGGAAACTAGAAGAAAATAATTATTAGATATCTATAATCTACTAGTGATTTCTTTGGTAAATTCCTGGGTGGATTTTTCTCCACCAATATCTTTAGTGGTAATGCCAGATTTTATCAAATCCAAGACTGTATCTTCAAGTTTTTTTCCGGCAAAAATACAATCAGAATCATTATTTTTTGTGCCTAACCAATCAAGCATCATTTTTGTGGATAAGATAAATGATGAAGGATTTGCAATATGTTTTCCAGCAATATCAAATGCAGCTCCATGAACTGGCTCAAATAAACCAAAATCATCTCCCAAATTGGCAGCTGGAGCCATACCTAGTCCACCTACAACCTGAGATGATTCATCAGATAAAATATCACCGAACAAGTTCGTAGTCACAATTACATCAAATTCATGAGGAGAACGAATCAAGTTCATTGAGCAGGCATCAACATACATTTGATCAAATGTGATATCAGGATAATCTTCTGATACATCCTCACATGCACGAGCAAAAAGGCCATCAGTCATTTTCATAACATTGGATTTATGAACACATGTAACTCGTTTCTGCTGATTTCTGCCCATTGCCGTTTCAAAGGCATGTTTTGCAATTCTTTTAGAAGCTTTTTCACTAATTATTCTCAAGGCGACGGCAGTATCATCAATTTGAAATTCTTGACCAGTGTAAAGATCTTCAGTATTTTCTCTAACAATCACTAAATCAATATCATCTCTTAATGCAGGGGTGTTTGGATATGATTTTGCAGGACGAATATTTGCATACAAATCTAATTTTTGTCTTAATGCTACAATTACATCTTTAGCACTTTCTCCAACAGGAGCTTTTAAACATGCATCCGATGATTGGATAGATTCAAAAACATCATCAGGTAATGCGTTACCCGTATTTTCAAGTGCGGAATCACCAGCTGCAAGAGATATAATATCAAATTTAACATTTAATTTGTCATGAATTGTGTCTAAAATAGTTTTTACAGATTCGGATAATTCAGGACCAATTCCATCACCAGTAATTAACGAGATATTATACATACATAATCACCTAAAATATTGTAATGATTAAATCTTTTTTTCCTTTAGAAGATTCTTCAACATTATACGGTTAATTCCATCAACCATTGCTTGAACACTTGTTGTAACAATATCCTCACCGACAGATTTTGATGAAATGATATTACCACGTGCATCCTCAACTTTTACAGTTACTTCACATAATGCATTAGCACCGCCAGATATAGAATCTAATTTATATTCTTTTAATCTAACCTCGTCAGTAATTTGACTTGTAATTTTTTGTATAGCGTTTAATGCTGCATCGACAGGACCAACACCATAATCAGTTGCAGTAAATTCTTGACCATCAACATTTAATTTGATAAATGCATAAGGCATGATTCCAACTCCAGTAGACACAGAAAATCCGGTTAATTGAACAATTCGTTTTAATTTATTCTCACCAATTACTTCATTAGCCATAGATAATAATTCGACTTCAGTTACCTGTTTTCCTTGATCACCTAATGCCTTTACCTTGTCTAAGATTTGTTTTGTTTGTTCTTCATTTGGCTCAACTCCATATTCTTTAAGCATTGCATTCATGCCATGAATTCCAGCGTGTTTTCCTACCTGTAACCAACGTGTTCTTCCTACAATTTCAGGACTGATTGGCTCATATGTTAAAGGATTATTCAATACTCCGTGAGTGTGGATTCCAGATTCATGCCCAAATGCATTTTCACCAACAATTGCTTTGTTTGGTTGTACCGACATTCCAGCTAATTTAGATATGTACCGTGAGGTTTCATAAATTAATTTTGTATTGATGTTTGTTTCCCATTTTTTCTCAAATTCTAAGCTACTCAAAGCCATTACAAATTCTTCTAAAGATGCATTTCCTGCACGTTCACCAATTCCATTAATTGTTACATGTGCACATGATGCACCTGCCTGTACACCAGAAATTGCATTTGCAACAGCTAAACCAAAATCATTGTGACAATGTACACTAATTGGTAACTTTGATACCTCAATCGCATCTTTAGTTATTTCACCAATATATTGTGGAGTCGAATAACCAACAGTATCAGGGATATCAATTCTATCAGCACCTGCGCTAGCAACAGCACCAAAAACTTTTTTCAAAAAGTTACGATCAGTTCTAGTTGCATCTTCTGCAGAAAATTCTATTTGTAATCCTCGTGATTTTCCGTATTCAACAGCCTCGATTGCTTTTTCCAAAGCCTCATCACGGGACATTTTTAATTTGTATTCCAAATGAATGTCAGAGGTTGCAATGAACGTATGTATGTAATTTAACCCACAATCTACAGCAGCATCAATATCTTTTTTGTTTGTTCTCGCTAATCCACATAACTCTGCATCAAGTCCTTCTGCAACAATTAATTTTACACCCTCTTTTTCTCCTTCAGAGATAACAGGAAAACCAGTTTCAATTGCATCAACACCCAATTCATCAAGTTTTTTTGCAATGTTTAATTTTTTTTCAGGGGATAATGAAACACCAGGTGATTGCTCTCCGTCACGTAAGGTTGTATCAAAGATTCTAATGTTCATGCTCTTCACGCTCTAATGCAGTTATACCAGTTCGTGCCATTTCTTTTAATCCAAATTTCTTTGCCAATTCTTCAAAGGCACTAATTTGATGAGGTGTTGCAGTCATTTCTACAATAATTGACTCTTTTTTAGCATCATGTATTTTTGCAGAGTATGCACTGGCTAATTTGTTAATTTCCATACTATCTTCTGGTTTGTTTACTTTAATCTTAAACATTACCAACTCTCTATACACAGAGTTATTCACATCTAACCTACGAACCTCAATTGTGTCAATCATTTTGTCAAGTTGTTTGACAATCTGTGTAATTTGCTTTTCATCACCAATAGTAGTGATAGTCATTCTAGAATATTTTTTGTCTTCAGTAACACCTACAGAAATACTATCGATGTTGAAATTACGTGATCTAAAAAGATGTGTAACCTTAAACAAGATTCCAGGTTTATTTTCCACTTTGATTGATAAAATTGCCCAAACCATTTCTATCACATTATGAAGGTAAGATCATATCCTTTAATCCAGTTCCCGGTGCAACAAATGGCAATACATCTTCTTCAGGATCTATCGGTATGTCGATTACAGTTGCAACATCACTTTTCAATGCAGTCTTAATTGCACTGTCAAGCTCATCCATTGATTGTGCACGTAATCCTTGTGCACCGTATGATTCAGCTAATTTAACATAATCAGGACATTTTTTTAGATCAACACCAACCATTCGTCGGTCATAGAATGTTCTTTGCCATTGTGCAACCATTCCTAATGAATAATTATTTATCAAAAATACAATTACAGGCAAGTCCTCTAATACCGCAGTTGCAAGAGAATTTTCTGTCATGTTAAAGCTGCCATCACCTGCAATGTCAACTACAGGAACATCAGGACGTGCAGTTTTTGCACCAATTGCTGCAGGAAATCCCCAACCCATAGTACCCAAACCAGTTGAGCTGAAGAAAGTTCCAGGATGTATTGCATCAAAGAATAATGATGCCCACATTTGATGTTGACCTACTTCTGTAGTTACAATAGATTCATTTGGAAGTAATTCTCGTAATTTTCTAAGAATTTTAGCTGCACCCATTTCACCAGGATGTATTTTCAAATTTTCACGCCAATATTGTTTTACTTCTTTTACATGTTTTAACCAAGGATTATCATCAGATGTTCGTACAGCTTTATCCATCAACATTTTTCCAAATATACGTAATGAAGCACGTACATCCCCTACCACAGCTACAGAAGTTGTTTGATTCTTTCCAATTTCCGCAGGATCTACATCCATGTGAATAATTTTCAAATTCTTTTCAAACTCTGCAAATGTACCAACAGAACGGTCTGAAAATCTAGTTCCAATTGCTAAAACACAATCAGCTTCAGTCATCAATTTATTAGCTTCAGCATGTCCATGCATTCCAATTGGACCTAATGATAATGGATGATTTTCAGGAAACGCTCCTTTTCCTTTGAAGGTAGTTACTACAGGAATCATTAATAATTCAGCAATTGACTGTAATTCGGCAAATGCAGATGAAATGATTACACCTCCACCAGCAAGGATTATTGGTTTTTGTGCAGATAACAATAATTCAACTGCACGTGTAGTATTTGTGATATCAGGATCAGCCCAAGGATGATACCCAGGTACTCTTACTTCATCAGGAAAAGTAAACTTACCTTCATTTTGTTGAACGTCTTTAGGAATATCTAACAATACAGGGCCAGGTCTTCCAGTTTCTGCAATGTAAAATCCTTGTTTAACCATTGTTGGAATTTCTTCAGGAGTTCGTGGTTGATATGAATATTTTAATGCAGGATTAGCCATGCCGATAATATCACTTTCTTGAAATGCGTCTTTTCCAATCATTGCTACAGGAACTTGACCAGTTACTGCAACCATTGGTGCAGAATCTGCTTGTGCAGTTGCAATTCCAGTTAACAAATTGGTTGCACCAGGTCCAGAAGTTGCAAAACATACACCAGGTTTTCTACTTACCCTACCAAAACCATCTGCCATATGTGCTGCAGATTGTTCATGTCTTACTAAGATATGACGAATGTTACTTTTTCCCAACTCATCATACATTGGAAGGTTCGCACCTCCCGGTAGACCGAAGACTTCCTTTACTCCTTCTTTTTCCAATGATTTCATTAGCGCAGTTGCGCCGATCATATTTTCCATTTTATTTTTATCAGTCATAATCCTAATTTAAATCGGTAAATTGGCTACAGTTTAGAGCAGCAGGTCAACTAACAATGTTATATCAAAAGTGCTAATTGTTGCTTGTTGTTGCAATGAATCAAAATCAGGGGATCGACTAATAAGGCTTCCTTTTTAGAAGTGATGTAATATGTCTGAACAAGAAGAAATTATAAAAATTGTAGAATCATTTTTTGAAATTGGAAAATCAAAAAAATTAGAAATTCTAAAAGATATTCAGATTAATGATTCATCCTTTTCAAGTTTTAGTGATGTGCCACCATATGATCTAAAAGATTTTTCAACAACAGTAGCGTTAGAAGAATTAAGATTCATTAGTATTTCAGATTATGATTACATAATCAACAATGTGAAAGTTAGTATTTTTGGAGATACTGCAATAGTTGCACTAGAATTAACACAAAAAGGAATGTTAGTAGACAATAAAGCATTCACAGGAGAACATATCATAATTCCAGGTAGGGCAACATTTGTGTTAATTAAAAAGCCAACATGGAAGATTGTACATC
>JAOMCQ010000014.1 GCA_028345095.1 Candidatus Nitrosopelagicus sp.
TATGGTTGGCTTCCCACTCTGCATAGAAGTGGAATATGTCCAAGGGATTGTGTATGTTCCAGCATCTACAATTTCTGGAAGAGGTACGCTCCAAGAATTACTACTGGTGAAAGTATAATCATCTCCTCCACGGTTAAATCCAATATTATGACTTCGACTAACACCTTCACTAAGCTCACTAAATATTAGATCACTTGAGGTACAATTTGGAAGACCTAATCCATCACAACCAAAGATTACACCGCCCTGATAGAAATCAGATGAAGTTTTGACATCAAGTGTTCTTCCGGTAGGAGATGTAGAGTTTAGATATACAGAAGCGTTTAGTGTTGGTTTACATGCTTCTAGCCATTCAACATCTCTGTCATCAAATGTAGATGTACAGTCAAGTTCAGAAGTGACTGCAACAGTTACAGTAAAACTTGCACTTCCGATATTTCCTGAGGTGTCAGTTGCAGTACAAGTTACAGTGGTAGTTCCTACGGGGAACTGAATGCTATGAGCAGGATTTGTTCCATCGCCTCCTCCTATTGTATTGACATACCAAGGTCCATCAGGGTTACACGTATTTACATTTGAAATTCCTACATCATCTATTGCTGTTACATCCCATGTGAATAATGGGAATTCGTTTGCATTAGGGGTTACGAGTTCTTGATTAGATGGAACACTAACTACAGGAGGAGTTGTATCCGAGGGCATTACATTAACGATGTAAAGTGCAGTTCCAGTATTACCTGTACCATCAGATGCAGTACATGAAATAATGCTAGTACCTAACGGAAACAAAGTTCCTGGAGAGTGTGGCTGACTAGAATGTAAATTGGTTGCAGCATTATATGACAATGAAATCATACTTCCATTAGAAGAGCAAGTTGGACCCACCGTTACCCCAATGTTATCTACTGCGCTGACCATAAACGCAAATGTTCCACCTGCAGAACTACCTGCGGAAACTGTTGCAGAATCAACTCCATCTGAGATAAGATTGCTTCTAGCAGTTTGAGGTGTAATTGTAATTGCAGGAGCTGTATTATCGACAAAGGTTTGTGTAATTACAACATTAAATGACATGCTTGAAGTATTTCCTGCAGCATCAGATGCAGTGCATGTTACAACGGTATTTCCAACATTAAACATTGAACCAGAATCTACATCACATGTAGGACCATTAGTGACTGCTACATTATCAGTTGCAGTTGGAAGCGTGAATGATACGGTAGTTCCTGCAGGATTGGTAGTTGATTGAGAAATGTCGTCATATGGTGCAAATCCCGGAGCAGTCTCATCTACAAATGTATACTCTACTTTAACATTAAAGCTGGATGTTCCAGTATTTCCTGCAGCATCAGATGCAGTGCATGTTACAGTGGTGGTGCCAATTGGAAATGACGAGCCAGATTGTTTATTACATGATGGACCGCTAATTACATCTCTATCATCTGTTGCAGTTACAGAATATGTAACAGTTGGAGTTCCGTTTGCATCTTCAGTTGATACAGTCAATGTATTTGGAACATTAACAGTTGGAGAAGTAGTATCACGTGGTGCAATTGTTATGCTTCCCTGCATCGAGCTTGGTGCATTTGGATGTAATTTATCATAAAATTTGTAAGTTCCAATTCCACCCCATGCAGATGGTAACATGCCTGCTTTACCCGTATCAGAATGATCAAAGAGTCCATCGACTGAGGTAATCGAATGTCGGTAGAATCCCTGCCATGGTTGGGTGTCAATCCAAACCAAATCCTGCCCTTCTTCTACAGTAACATCAAATGGATATTGACAAACAAACACACTGTTAGGATCACTTGCACCACCATCAGCTGCCTTACATTCTGCATCTGTTAATGGAGTTTTTTGTGTTACCTTTATGGTAAAACTATCAGAATATGTCGATACACCATTGGCGCTTGTAACCTCACATGAAACAATTGTTGAACCCACTGCTAGTTGAGAATTTGAAGAAGGCGTACATGTTGGACTAGCAGTTATAGAGTTTGCAATAACTGTTACATCAAAACTTGCGGTTCCAACTCCACCATCAGTATCTGTTGCAGTACATGTTACAGTGGTAGTGCCTATATCAAACATAGACCCGGATGACTTGTCACATGTAGGACCGCTAAATTCTGAAGCCCAGCCATTTGAATTTTTATCACTTGCAGAAACAGCATAGTTCACAACAACAGGACCAACTCCGGTCATGCTTACAGTTGGTTGTGGATAGTAGGTGTAGATGGTAGTTCCAGAGTATTTGTTAACGTTAATTGGATCTGCTACAAAGCTAAAGTCTGCTGTTCCAGAGTATGCAGTAATGTCATCAGGTACAGTAACTATCGGAATAGGATTTTCTGGAGGTGCTGGAACAGTTATTGTGAAATGTGGCGCATAATTTTCATCTACAGGATTGTAATCTTCATCTCCGGCAAATCTGAACACAATTTTCCATTGTCCTTCATCAGAATCTTCTGAAAATGATAATGTAGGGGTAAACGAACCATCTGAACCAGTTGTTACAGTTACGCTCTTTTGTTCACCACCAGCTCCAATTGTGGTTCCTTTTTCAGCAAGTACGGTGACAGATTTTCCAGGTAGGAAGTATGCATCGTTAAGAGTCATGCATTGTCCATTTTGTTTTGGAGATAATTTTCCGATAAATGTAACATCTCTAGATGAAGTATCAACATCTCGTCCTCCAGCATCTAGCCATGCAACAGAATAACCGCTACGATTGAAACATGTTTCATCTTTTTGTGGAGGTTCTGGAATGTTTATTGTGTTTGTTGTAGAAACCTCTGCATATTCGCTATCACCTGGGAACGTGTATGTGTATGTCCATGTTCCTCCATCTCCTGCGTTACTAAATGGAACTAGGAAGTGGAAAAATCCACCATATCCATCATCGCTAACTGAGGTGGTAACAGGATTATTGTTATAGCCATGAATGGTTGCAGTTTTTGTTACGCCATCTTTTGTTGCAGTAAATGTTACCGTCTTTCCAGGAAGGAAAATAGAGTCAGATAAAGTACATTGACCATCAGTCTTTGGGGCTAGTTTACCTGTAAACATTACCATTTGTTCTTCTACATCAACCATGGTGAAACTGCCCATTGGATCTTGGTATTTGGCACCTGTGTTTGGTAACATTATTCCCGAATAACCGCCTGCTGAAAAGCACGTTTCTGGTAATGGAGGCACAAATCCTACCCAACCGTTCATTGTTGTCCATGCTCTATCATCTACAATGAAATCACTTCCAGAACCAAATCCCGCGCCAGATGTACAAAATCCATCCCAAGTTAGATGTCGTTCCATATCACAACCATGCCCATATTGTTGAGAGTTCAATGGGTAAGTACTATAGTTGGTACTGGAATGACCCTCATTTTCATAATAGTTTCCGCCATAGGGTTCATCAAGATGAAAAATGTTATTGTTTCCATTAACATGATTTCCTTGTTTTGCATTGCTGATGAAATTATTGTTGTAAACTTGGTTGTTATTGGAATTTGTCATAGAAAATGCATGCCAAAGACTGTTTTTGACTGTATTTTCTATAAACAGATTGTTACCATCACCCAAATTGTTTGGTGAGATTTGGAATCCTTGATAGTTTCCATCAAGTATATTATTTTTTACAGTAGCAGTATTACCCGTTATTATAATTCCTGTAGTAAATCCCTTTACTGTTAGATTTTTGATTGTATTACCGGAACCGGAATTTAAAACCCCTCCATATCCTGAACCTGTTGGAGTTTCTCCTGTATCAAGTGTATGAGAATTTCCATCAAGAGTAATTCCTGAATCATAAATGTTAATTGTATATGACAGGTCAGTGTTTAGCGTACAAGTTTTAGTTCCTTGGTTCCATGTACCAATTGTTAAACAGTCACCTCCTGATGATGAAATTGTAAATGGACCTACAGGACCGGTACTAAACCCTTCTATGTCTGCTATGCCATTTCCAGTTGCGGTATTTCCAGTAAAGGTGTGACCTTTAGATTCATCATTAAAGTAGAAACCGTAATTGTTGTTGTTATTTGCAACATTGTTTGTTATAATATTATTTTGTGAGCGTGAATCAAAATTAAAACCTCTGCCAATTGAACTTGTTACAGTATTAGAATCTATAGTATTTCCAGAACCTACAATTGATATTCCATATCCCGTAAATGATATGACATTGTTTGAGATTATATTGTTATTACTTTGACCCTCACTGTACCCAGGTCCGTAGACGTAAATACCAGATCCCTTTTCAGAAATAGTGTTTTGAGTCACACATCCATTCTCTGCATCAAGTTGTATTCCCCATCCTTCTCCAGATGTAATTGTGTTTCCTTTAATTAATACAGAACCGATTCCGGAGCACTGTCCGTTTCCAACTAGTCCTACTAAGGAAATAGCATTTCTTGCACTACCAGGATTAATTCCTGCATTTATTACTTCATTATTTATGATGTTAAATGTTCCAGTTAGTGTAGATGAATGATAGACTCGGATACCTTCTGCAAATACATCTTTGACGGTATTTCCCTCGATAATTACGCTATTGGTAGTCTGTGATACCTCAATTCCATTTTTAAAATTCTGAACTATCAATCCTGTTATTGTAACATCATTTGAATAACTGACATAGACCCCATTATTTCCATGCGTATCATTTCCAGGTCCAGTGATGGTATGACCATTTCCATTCAAAGTGATTCCAGTAGCATATGGAATTGCAATTGCATTTTCATTTCCAGTCATAGTAATATCAGCTGTCAGTGTACATGTCTTTGAAGAAGAATCCCAAGTTCCAACAGTTGAACAATCACCACCATCATTTGCGTTAAGAGTTAGTCCATCAGTAGAGATAATTCCACTTGGAGTTGGAGGGGGTGCTAGAGGAGGTGCAGTGTATAATGCTTTAACAACACGTGAATTATTTGAGTCTGCAACGTAAACATGCCCAGAACTATCAATAGCAATTGCATCAGTTAGTATGGGTCCACAATGATTCATATATCCTAAGTTCGCTTGACAGTCTTCTAGAGGATCATTATTGAAAAAAACGGATCCCCAACCAGGATTCACAGTTTGAACTGATGCAACTCCAACAATATCTCCAGAATTTGTTATCTTTATTCCTCCTAATGGACCATAGCAACCCACACAAGTAGGGTCGTGGATACTACCATAAGTTGCATACGACGTATATGGTTTTGAAACAAAGTTTCCAGATGAATCAAATTTTTGTACTCCGCTATCATCAGAAACATAAACATTGTTTGAACTGTCTACAGCTACACCCTTTGGATTTGTAAACTGGTTATTACCAGATTCTGGATTTTGTAAGGTATACAGAAGACTTCCAGATGAACTATACTTTTGAACAAGTTTACTAGTGTAAATTACTGCATACACATTACCTGAACCATCAACTTCTATCCAAAATGGTTGTCCGCTAGTAGAAAAAGACGAAACAAAGTTTCCAGATGAATCATATTTGTAAATACTTGAAGCTGAACGAATTGCAACATAGATGTTCCCCGAACTATCTACATCTATTCCATATGGATTTGCAGGAGTTGAAAACTCTAAGACAAAGTTTCCAGATGAATCAAATTTTACAACATGATTATCATAATAATCTGTAACATACACATTGTTAGAATTATCTGTTGCAAGACCTACTGGTGAACGAAAATAACAATTGTCATCTCCATCAGGACACTGATATCCATTATTTGCAAAATATGATAAAGTTCGTGCAGGGTTTTTGTCGGTACCCACACTGTGAACATATGTAGAGTCAGCCCACACCTCACTAATTCCAGGTACAAGTAAAATTCCCATTAGGAGAATTCCAAAAAATAATGCCATTCTAGGCACGATTAACAAGAGGATCTAATTGGGCACCACCAAGTCTTAAGTGTTCTAAAGTCTTGGAATAATGAATGAAAATTGCTATGGTTTTAGCAATTTGTGTGATTTTTTCTAGCGGTACCTATGCAGCATTTGCCGAGGAGCCAATCCCGGTACTAAACTTTGAGGGTGGAGATTACACAGTTTATCGAGGAAATAATCTTCTCATTCCAATTACAATTGAAATAGAAAATCATGACCCAAAGATAATTCCAAAAATTTTAACTACTCTTGACAATAAAATTGTCGATGTAATTCAGCTTCGACAATCAAATTCAGGAAGTTATTTCACATATTTAGACATAAATGAAAATTATTCAAGTGGAACTTATTTCTTAAAATTGGATTATGCTAACAAAAATGTTCCAGAAATTGAGTTCAATGTACTTAGAGAATTTGGTGGAAAAGAAAAGATAGAAGAAGATTATTCAAAATATCTAAATCCATTATACATTCAAAAAGAATCTTTCATTGACATATCTAAAAAAAATATTGATATTGAATTTTCTACAATTGAATTCTTATCAATTTCTGGAGAATTTTTTTCAAGTGGACAGAAAGGGAAGTTGAAACTAATGATAGATGGACCAAAAAGTATGACAAACTATGTTAGAATGACAGAATCAGGACAATTTGATACCAACATTATTATCGATAAGGAATGGCCAACTGGAAAATATATCATTACAGGGAATTTCTTTGGGAAAGAATTTGCAAGAAATGAATTCACAGTAAAAAATTTCAACAAGGACAGTCTCTTAAAAAATGATTCATTGATGGGAACAATAAATCTAGATGTAAAGAAATCTAATCAGTACAACATTTTATTGATTAATGGAAAACTTGAAAGACAACAACTTCCAGAAATAATTGGAATTAAAATTTTAAAAGATGATGAAGAGATGAATATCTCATATAGCGATGTAAAATCAACTGGTGAGTATGAAACAAATCTTGTTTTATTTGATTATACTAAAAAATTAAAATGGCCAAAGGGGACTTATAACATAGAGATCATAAATTCTGCAACACTTGAACCATATGATATTTCATCAATTTTTAAGATAACAGAGTATGGAACCGCAATTACAGATATGAACCAAGGAGTACTAATTTCAACAGAAGATGAAATTGAGTTTTTAGAAATTGAACATGAACTGGAAATTAAAAAATACAGTCCAAAAGAAATCAATGTATTTGGAATTATTGATTCATACCTAATAGGAACACCAATTGAAATTTCCATAGTTAGAGATGATGGAGATATCAAAGAATTTTCAGTATTTGGGAAAAAAAATGGAAATTATTCAGCTCCAATAATTATTGATGAAAAGTGGTTACCAGGAGAATACGATATTTTTGTAAAGTATAGAGATTCAATGGTGAATACACTTTCATTTATTGTTGCAGGAGAAGATGTACCAGAACAAGAATTGATCACCATAGAAGATGATATCCCAATAACTAATGAACAAAACATACAAAGTTTTGAAATCATTCAAAAGGATTCACATCAAAATCAGTTTGTCAACTTAAATTTTGTTACAAATTCTGAGATTACAAGATTTGAAAGACTTCCGGTAACACTTGAAAAACCAGATGGCTCCACTTCGACATATAATATTAGAACAGATCTACAAGGAAATTTCTCAATTTCATTATTTGTTGAAAACTCATGGGATGAAGGAAAATACATATTATCATTTTTTGAACAAAATGATAACATAAAGTTCGGCGAATTTACAATAAAAAAAGAAAAAATACATGAAGAACTGTTTGTTTTATCCCAAGTGTTAGAGACTGCAAACCCTGAATTGTTATATGAAAAAACAAATGAATTCAATATATCACAAAAGGCTTTACCGTTAGTGCGTGGAGGGGTACCACTTGATGTAATTGGAACAGTATCTGATTACTCTAGAGGGAATGTTAACCTGGTGGTTTATGAAAACAATGAACCAGTTGGAAAATACAAAGTAATTTCAAAAATAAATGGAGAATTTTTTGGAACTGTATTAATAGATGATTCAATTTCAGAGGGGTTTCATGAGATTCATGCATCAAATAATGAGAAAATAATTGGAAAATCAGAATTTCTTATAATCAAACCTGTATCAATTTTTACAAAATTTGACTCAAAACCGATTAAAATTTCTAGAGACATGTTTGTAGAATCTGGAAATTTGATTACAGTTAATGTGATGGGTTTGATTAAAAATTATTCATACAACGATTATGACACAGTGAAATTCACAATCTTACATCCTGATGGAAAAATTGTAAAAGAGGAGGCAAGTACAGCAAAATGGGGATACTATTCATACAGTTTGCCAATAAGCAATAGTTTTGAGAATGGAACTTATGTAATATCAGCTCAATTTGACGGAGAAAAATTAGGTCACATGTACGTGCAAATCACCAATTTTGATATCAATTGGTTCAAGACATATACACAGAAATGGTTGGATAATGAAATCTCCACATATCAGTATGAAAATAAAATAAACCATCTGATCAAAGAGAAAGTGATTGAAATTGAACCAATAAAACAAGATTCCATTCCAGATTGGTTGAAAATGAATGGTCAAAAATGGCTCGAAGACAACATAACACAAAAAGAATATTTTGAGATTGTAAAATTTGTCAGTTCAGAATGAACAAGTTTGACATAATTAAAAATAACACCTATTGTTTTTGATTTTGAATGTTTTTTTGCAAGTCATCAAACGCAGATTGAATCTCGCTTACCGCAGCGCCATCTTCAAGAGTGCTGACATCCCCAATAACTTCATTTTTTGCAATTGATTTGAGCAACCTTCTCATGATTTTTCCACTTCGTGTTTTTGGTAGTTTATTTACAATGTAAAACTGACTTGGAGTAGCAATAGGACCAATTTGTGCTCGTATAGTATCACGCAATTCAGAACGAAGTTTATCTTCAAAGATGGTAGTATTTTCTTTCAAGACAACAAATGCAATTATAGACTCACCTTTTACATCATCAGGAATACCACACACAGCAGACTCTGCAACATCATTATGAGATACAATACTACTTTCCAGTTCTGCAGTTCCTATTCTATGGCCTGCAACTTTTAGAACATCATCAGAACGACCAAGTAACCACAAATATCCATCAGAATCTTTGATAGCATAATCTCCAGGATAATAAAGAGATTCAAATTTTGACCAGTAAACATCTTTGTATTTTTCATTGTCATTCCACAATCCAAGAAGCATTCCTGGCCAAGGATTTTTAATTATTAATGATCCTTTTGTTTCTGCATCAACTTCATTTCCAGATTCATCAACAACTTCAATGTTGAGTCCTGGAATTGGTAATGTAGCAGACCCAGGTTTTAATGGAATTGTTTCAATGCCAGGAAGAGGACTGATTAACATTCCACCAGTTTCGGTTTGCCACCACGTATCAATAATTGGACATTTGTTTTTTCCAATCACATCAAAATACCATTTCCACACATTAGGATTAATTGGTTCACCTACAGTTCCAAGTAAACGTAAGCTTGAAAGATCATACGAATTAGGAATTTCATCGCCAAATTTCATTAACATTCTAAGAGCAGTTGGAGTTGTGTAAAAAATTGTAACACTATACTTTTGAATTATATCCCACATTCGAGAAGAATCAGGATAATCAGGAGCACCTTCATACATTACCTGTGTTGCACCATGTAACAATGGACCATAAACAACATAACTATGACCTGTTACCCAACCAATATCGGCAGTACAAAAATAGATATCCGTATCTTTAATGTCAAATGCCCATTTGTATGTAGAATACAGATGAGTTAGATAACCACCAATTCCATGTAACACACCTTTAGGTTTTCCAGTAGTTCCAGAAGTATACAAAATGTATAATGAATCATTACTGTCAAGTTTTTCTGCATCACATTCATCAGATGAAGAACTCATAACATCAGACCATAACAGATCTTTTTCATTCATTTCAACGTCTTGGCCAGTTCTCTGATATACAATTACATTTTTAACAAATTTAATAGATGATGCGGATTCATCAACAATTTCTTTGAGATTGATGATTTTGCCTTTTCTGTATCCGCCATCAGCAGTGATTATGACTTTTGATTGAGAATCTTCAACTCTATCTGAAAGAGATTTAGCACTAAATCCAGAAAATACTACAGTATGAACTGCACCAATTCGTGCACATGCAAGCATAGAGATTGGGAGTTCAGGAATCATTGGAAGATAAATTGTCACCCGATCTCCTTTTTTGACTCCTAATGATTTCAAGACATTAGCAAGTTTTTTGACTTGTTCAAACATTTCTTTGTAAGTAATTTTTCTATCAGTTCCATCCTCACCTTCCCACAAAATTGCAGGTTTATCAGATTTTGATTCTTGATGAATATCTAATGTATTGTAAGATGCGTTGATTTTGCCACCTACAAACCATCTAGCAAATGGAGGATTCCACTGTAAAATTTCAGACCATGGTTCAAACCAAAACAAAGATTTTGAGCATTCCCCCCAAAATGATAAAGAGTCTTTTTTTGCAGAATCTCTAATTGAAGAGTCATTATTACCTAAACCAATTTCAAATTTTTCAGAATGCAATAATGAATGTTTGAATAATGAATGTTTTAAGAATTTTGAATAATTATTGAGAATTCATTCTTTTAATCCAGTCAGATTCAGGTTCTGGCTGAGATGTCTCTTGTGGTGGAATTGTCATTAATTGAGTTTTGGATGACTTTGAAGATGAGGACTCACTGCTAGGAGGTTCTGGCAAACGAGTCTCAGTTGGCTCACCTTCAGAAGGTTCTGATAGATAAGTTCCTGGCATCGCTGATGTAGATACCGAGGGAATCATATCTTCGAGAGAGAGATTTGTTAGTCTGGATTTAACTTTGGAAATCTCGTCTTTCTCATGTTTCATGTGCTGAAGCATTTCGTCTGTTTCTTTTTGAACATGATCGAAGGTCTCCTGAGAAATTTCGTTACTTTTGAGTTGAACTTTTGCGTCAAACAAAAGAACTTTTACAGATTTTTCCTGTTCTTCAATTTCGACGACTCTATTATCTAATTCAGAATTAATTTCAAATTCAGTACGTTGGAGTGTCATTAATTTAGTGTTGTACTTTTCATGAATTATTTCTGCATCAGACTTCATGTTGTCGTTGTCAGAGACAATTTCCATCAAGGCGTTAAGACGTCGGATTACAAGTTCTTTTTGTTTTAGTAAACGTTGTGAATCCAATCTCCACTTTGGAATGAAAATTACTACTTCAGATTGAACTACTAGTTGATCAAAAGCAATTTGTTTTAAGCCTTCAGAGCCACAATTAATGCCGACTGTCTGTATAGAACCGTCAACATCAGTTGAGGTACCTAAAATTTTGCCCATTGGTGCACCGTACATGTCTTTTACGGGCTTTCCAATAATCTCAACTTCACAGTTGCTCATGACTGAAATGTTCAGATCTGTATAACCGCTCAAGTGTTAACAAGGTTAATGATTTTAGTACAAAGAAATTAACTAAATTAAGAGTTCACGACTAAGCGTAATTTTATTATTGTAATTTAATAGAAAAACAATATGATTGATAAAGATGAATTAGGGCAAATTATGAAATTTGTATCCGAATATTGGGAAAAATTGAAAAATGAACCAGATAACGATGCACTAAAAATTCTTCCATCAAAATTTTGGATGAAATCATTAGGAGGACCTGTCGGAAATGAGAAAGGCGTCAAAGGAAGATGGGTTACAACTTTAATGTATATTGAAGATGAAGAGATGGAAAAAGCATTCCGTGAAGTTCTAACTAGATGGCAAGCAAAAGGTCAACAAACAGGAACCGAGCTTCCAACAAAATCACCCGATCTAATTCAAATTGGTAGAAGATAAAGATAAAACTAATCATAAAAAATAATATTATTGCCCGAATTTTCTAATAACGAAAGAAAAATTTTAGAAAAACATTTTTCAAATTCAGATAAAAATGTCTTTGCAGTAATCACACCTAGACAAGTTGATCGTGGAGCATTAATGTCACGATATAGTAGAACCGACAAAAGTATGAGAAAAATTTTCTTAGATGAATTTTTAAAAAATAAAAATCGTGGAGAAGAATTTTATGACAGAGTTTTACTGGAGTACGGAGATGATTCAGTTGCAGAATTAGGTATTGCACAAATTGCAATTGAAGGTTTGTCAAATATAGCAGTTAAAAAAATTGAAGACAGAAGAATAGGGTTTTCATATTTAGAAAAATCATCAAGATATGTATCATGGGATAAAAAAGTAAAAGGAAAATACAAATTTCTTTATGAACCAACAATTATGAAAACAAAATTTGCAGATGAATATGTTAATGCATGTAATTTAGATTTTGATGTTTATTCTAAAAATATAACACCTATGTTAAAATTAATTAGAGAAAAAGATTCAATTAATAATTACAAATTCAAAGATAAAGATGGTAAAGAGAAAAAATTTAATTCAATAAATGATGATACAATAATTAAATCATCAATAAGGATATACAATGCAGCAACTAAGGCAAAAGCACTGGATGCATTAAGAAGTTTACTTCCTGCATCAACATTAACAAATGTTGGAGTCACAGGAAATGGAAGAGCATTTGAGTATCTACTATCAATATTATTTGCATCAAAATTAAAAGAAGAAAATAATTTATCATCTCAAATGAAACATGAACTTGAGACTACAATCAAATCATTTGTTCGTAGATCAGATGATAAATATGGTAAAATTTTACAAAATTATCTAAATCAGATAAAAAAATCAGCACAAAATGTTACAAAAGTATCACATCTAGGCGTGACAAAAAAAGGAAGTTTGGTAAAACTTGCAGAAGTGGAAACGGAATCAAAAGCAATCAATAGCGTTATTTCAGCAATAATTTATGAACAGTCGTCAGGAATTTCATTTGAAAAAATTTTACAATATGTAAAAAAAATGCCCGAGATATCAAAAAAGAAAATTATTTCAGAAATGACAAATATACGAAAAAATAGGAGACATAGACCATCACGTGCATTTGAAATGGCAGAATATACATTTGATTTAGTCACAAATTTTGGAATGTTTAGAGATTTTCATAGACATAGAGCATTAACATTGGAAAGACAGTTACTGACAACGTTTCACGGATATGATATGCCTCAAGAGATTAAAGAGCTTGGAATGCAAAAAGAATTCAAAGAATGTATGAATAATACAGAGCACGTATTCAATAAAATTCAAAAAAAGTTTCCTGAACAAGCCCAATATGTTGTAAATTTTGCATACAATTATCCATACATGATGAAAATGAATATGAGAGAGGCTGTGCATATGATTGAATTACGTACAGTTCCGCAAGGACATCAAGATTATAGAATTGTTGCACAAAAAATGTACAAAGCAATTAACAAAAAACATCCAGTATTAAGTAAGATAATAAAATTTGTAGACATGAATAAATATGAATTAGAAAGATTTGAATCAGAAAAGAGAACAGAGGCAAAAAGGAACAAACAATGAATGAAAAAATTTCTAAAACAGATGAAGAATGGAAGAAAGAACTTAATTCAGAAGAATTTGAAGTTTGTAGATTAAAAGGTACAGAACGTGCATTTACAGGAATGTATTGGGATTGTAAAGATGAAGGAGTATACAAATGTAGAGGATGTGGAATAGAATTATTTTCTTCAGATGCAAAGTTTGATTCAGGTACAGGGTGGCCAAGTTTTGTTAAACCTGAAGATGATGAACGCATAGAATACATCGAGGACAAAAGTTTTGGAATGATCAGAGTCGAAGTCAACTGCAAAAAATGCGGATCACATCTAGGACATGTTTTTGATGATGGACCAACCTCAACTAAACTTCGATACTGTATAAACTCATTATCTCTCAAATTGGACAAATCAAATTAAATAATCCATTGGATTTTACGATACTATGAGAATAATACTGTGTGGATTTGGTGTAGTTGCACAAAGTTTTTCAAATCTTTTAGAATCTCGTACACATGATCTTTATTCCAAATTTGGATTGAAACCAAGAATTGTTGGAGTTTTTGATAGTAAAGGCTGTGCATATAACGAAGCAGGTTTGGATTTAAAAAAATTAAACAAAATAAAAAAACAATCAGGTACAGTAAGAGGATATGATAAATTAATCAAACAATTATCTGGAAAAGAAATGATCGACAATCTTGATGCAGATGTTTTAATTGAAACTACTGCTAGTAATTATAATGATGCAGAACCTGGAATGAGTCATATCATTTCTGCAATGAAAAGAAAAATGCATGTAATATCAGTTAACAAAGGGCCATTAGCACTTGCTTTTCCTTCATTGATGGAGTTAGCAACATACAATCAAGTGATGTTAAGGTTTAGTGGTACAGTTGGAGGCGGTACACCAATCTTAGATTATGCAAAAAATAGTTTGAGAGGTGAAAGGATATTATCATTTCAAGGAATTCTTAATGGCACAACAAATTACATACTAACAAACATGGCAGAAGGGATGTCATTTGATGATGCATTGAATGATGCAAAATCAAGAGGTTATGTTGAAGCCGATGAATCACTTGATTTAGACGGATTAGATGCAGCAGCTAAACTTGTCATTCTAGCAAACTGGATAATGGGTATGAAAGTAACAATGCCAGATATAATTAAAAAAGGAATTCGCAAAGTTGATACAAATGACATCAAAAATGCAAAGAAAAATGGTTCAGCTGTAAAATTAATTGCCTCATGTGATAATAAATTATCAGTATCACCTGTAGAGATAAAAACCAATGATCCATTATGTGTGAATGGAACCTTAAATGCAATTTCATTTACATCTGAGCATTCAGGTACTCAAACAATAATCGGAAGAGGTGCAGGAGGAACAGAAACTGCAAGCGCAATATTACGGGACCTAATAGATATCAGAAAAGAGATTACAAAATCTTGAAAACAAATCTAATTTCAAAAAGCGAGACAGCACAATTACTAAAAATTGTGTCAGAAAAATGGAAAATTGGCATACCTAAAATAAAAAATCTAAAAGTTTATGAAATTGATAATGAAACCCAATTAATCACAGGTGATGAAATTAAAATTTTAAAAATTAAAGAAGAGTATCTTCCATTTCTTAGTGAAATTTCAACATTAATGAAATTTCCATATGTTCAAGTAGATATGGGTGCAGTGAAATTCATGTGTAATGGAGCAAATCTAATGAGACCAGGAATTAAAAAATTTTCAGAATTCTCAAAAAATGATATTGTATGTATTGTAGAAGAATCCCAGAATAAATTCCTCGCAGTAGGAAAATCAGAAATAGATAGTTCAGAGTTAGAAGACATGGAGAAAGGAGAAGTATTGAAAAATTTACACTATATTTCAGATAAATCGTGGGAAATTTCTAAAACAATATAGATTACTTGACGTCTTCAGTGAATTCAGTAATTCCATCTTTGTTTACAACTAGAATATCAATTCCATCACCACTAAATGAATCTCTCATGGTGGCAGAGCGAACTGCTTTCACAGCAAGGTCAACTGCATCTTTTTCATTCATGTTTTCTTTAAATTGAGGATCTAGAACTCCTAATGCCATTTCAGCACCAGTTCCAACTGCTGCATATTCATCAGGTAAAACAGAGCCAAGAGGATCAAGAGTATAGATTACAGGTTTGTCAGTCATTCCACCGACAATTACTTGAGTTAACAATGGGAAATATCTTCGCTCATACATCATGTTTGACATCATTTTTGCAATAGTGTTTGGCGGAACGTCACGTTTCAAATCCATCTTTCTAATTTTTGCTAATGCAGAAATTTGTAATGATAATAATTGCATGTCAGCCACAAGACCTGCACAAGTCGCTCCAACTTTTGGAGTTATCGGGAAAGTCTTCTTTGTAGATTTACTAACAAGAAAATTTCCGTATGCAATTCTTTTTTCACTTGCAAATACCACACCTTCATCAAATGTAATACCAACAGCAGTTGCGCCTGGCATGTAACTCATAATATCACTCAGAAAATAGACAATAAAAGGATTAGTAAAAATTTGTGAATACTTTTCGTTAGGGTGATATCTAAAAAATGGTAGATCGTCAATTGCCGAGAACGCATCAGCGTGTTACACGCGGTCAACGTTACTGACAGTAATTTCGATCAGTTTAACGACGACGTCGTTTTGGAGCTGCTTTCCGCTTTGCTGCCTTACGTTTTGGAGCTGCTTTACGTTTTGCTGCCTTACGTTTTGGAGCTTTACGTTTTGCACCACCTTTTTTCTTTGCTGGTGCTTTACGTTTTGCTGCTTTACGTTTTGGAGCTGCTTTACGTTTTGCTGTTTTACGTTTTGCACCACCTTTTCTTGCTGGTGCTTTACGTTTTGCTGCCTTACGTCTTGGAGCTGCCTTACGTTTTGCTCCGCCTTTCTTTGCGGCGGTTCGCTTACGTTTGCGTGCTGCAGAAGCTCTCTTCTTTGTAGCTGCTGCTGCTGCGGCTGCTGCTCTTCTTTTGCGAGTGCGTGCTGCTTTTTTAGCTGCTGCGCTTCTCTTAGCTTTAGACATAGCCATAACATTCTGCCAGATCTTTTCAGTGTTATACTATACAAGTTACTTGTTTTCACACACATTGTGTAATTTATTCAAGTAGATTTTGTAAATTATGATCGTGAAAAATTTTCTAACAACACACAAATGTTCTTTGTTGTTTTGTGTAAAAGATCGATTTTTGCAAATTCATTGGGCGAATGCATTCTACAAAAAATGTATGACGCGCCAATAGAAATACATGGAACAGATAAAATGTGAGTAAATGCATGCATTGGGCCAGTTCCTGCGTTAGAAATGTTCAAAACATAGTCACCAAAAATTTTTTTTGTGCTTTCACAAACGGTTGTGACAATTTTTTCATTTGGATTTGTTCTTGCAGCTGCTTCGGCATTCAAAACATTGATCGATATATCACTAAAACCATTTACACGTAGATGTTTTTGTAATAATTTAATTAATTTTTTTGGATCCATGTTTGGAACTAATCTAAAGTCAATTTTCACTTTTGCGCTTCCTGGAAGAACCGTCTTTGCACCATCACCAGTATAACCAGATTCAATACCTGCAATGTTACATGTTACTCCAGATACCAAAGCTTTCTTTGCATCAAGAGAATTTTTGTTTCCAACAAAACTTTTTACTCCATATTCTTTTTTGAAGCCTTTAGCATCAAATGGTTCATTTTTAATTAATTTTATATCATTTTTTGATAATGGGGTAATGTCGTCATACCAACCTTTGATCAGTACCTTACCGTTTTCATCACGCATTGTATTTAGTGCCTGAACTAGCCGCCATGCAGGATTTTTAATAATTACGGCGAAACTAGAATGAACATCTCTTATAGATTCTTTTACAATTAATTCTACATACAGTAGACCTTTCATTCCAAGTCCAATAATTGGTCG
The DNA here is from genome assembly GCA_028345095.1 of Candidatus Nitrosopelagicus sp. Classification (GTDB taxonomy): domain Archaea; phylum Thermoproteota; class Nitrososphaeria; order Nitrososphaerales; family Nitrosopumilaceae; genus Nitrosopelagicus. The sequence continues at coordinate 17,393 of JAOMCQ010000014.1, forward strand.
ATTTTTTTGATCAATGTAACCAAACTCCCATACAACACCGTCACATGAAAATTTCTTTTTGTATTTTTTTAAATAATTTTCAATGTTTTCACTTCCATTTTCTTCTTCTCCTTCAATTACAAATTTTATATTACATGGAACGTCACCATATGTTTTCAAATACGACTCAACTGCTTTGATTCTAGTAATTAATTCACCTTTATCATCAGATGCACCACGACCAAAAATTTTATTTCCAATTATCTTTCCGCTGAAAGGTGGATCATCCCATAATTCAAGTGGCTCAATAGGTTGAACGTCATAATGATTGTAAAATAATAGAGTAGTATTTGGATTATTTTTTGATTTTACTTCTCCATATACAAGAGGTGCAGCGTCTTTCCCTAGTCGTAAAATTTCAGAAGATATACCAGATTTTTTTAATATTTTTGACACAAGAATACTACATTCTTTAATTCCCTCATTTTTTGCAGAAATACTTGGTTGACGGATTAATGTTTGTAAATCTTCAAGAAGAGAATCTTTATTTTTATCTATAAATTTTAGTGCTTTATCATAATTCATTTTTAATTATCAAATAAGTTTAGAACTCGAGGTAACGTTGATATCAAATCACTTGCAAGAATGTGATTACCAAATTCGTTTTGAAGTATTTCTCCTGCAAGACCATTAACAAAGGTTGCAGTAGCTGCAGACTCAATTATATTTTTATTTCGAGAAAGAAATCCAGCAGTTAAACCAGATAAGACATCACCAGTACCACCAACAGTCATACATGGAGTAATTGTTGAATTTGTGTATGTTGTGTCGCCATTTGTAATAATATCATCTTGTCCTTTTAGTAATATTGTAACTGAATGCTTTTTTGCAAATTTTTCGCAAGTGGCAATTCGAGAATTAGTTTCATTATCAATCGGATCACCAAAAATTCTTTTGAATTCACCAGAATGAGGTGTTACTACAACATTTTGCCCTTCAATAATTGGAAGTATTTCTTTAACTAGTGAACTAGCATCTAAAG
>JAOMCQ010000015.1 GCA_028345095.1 Candidatus Nitrosopelagicus sp.
AGGTATGACTAATAATATTTACAATAAATTAGGTAAAACTAACTAATTTTTATAAAAAAAGTTAGGAAAACCTAAAAAAAATACACTTTATTAATCTAGGGTTGTATTATAAGACATGAAAACAGAAATGAAAGAAAAACAATCCCCATGGACTAGATTTTGGGCTTGGTATGATAGACACATTACCGAATCACTTGCCATCACTGCTTTGATTATCTATATCCAAATTCCTCATATGATTTGGAACGCAGACCTTTACTTGGAAGCAGGAATGATTAGTCATGTTCATCCAGTACTTGATTTTTTCATGTACGGCGTTGATTTGATAGAAATATTTCCAATGATCAATATTGGGTTTCTAATCTATTCCAGAATTAGAAAATCACGAAATCTAATTAATGCATGATTTCATGCATCTGGATTATTTTTCATAAATTCTTTTAATGCAATTTTCAAAGCAAGTGTTTCAATTTTTTGTGATTTTTGACCTGCAAGAAAAAAATCTGTAGAATCCGAATTTACTAGTATCGAACTTGCACCATCTTCCATTTCAATTTTTGCAGTTGAGCCATGATCTAAAATTTCAATAATTTCCATTAAATCTTCATGTCTTAGATACAGTGTTTTTTCATCATCATCAGCAAACAGCCAGGTAATTCTACATCCTTTTTCTCCTGGCAAATACGGTGTATCGATCTTAAAATCTTGTGACATAAAACTATCTTATTTTATGAGTTGAAAAGTCTATTTAATACGTTATACCTAGTCTGTTTATTCCAATCTTTGACTTTAAAATAGACCTGAATAAAATAATGTAGATTGGATATATTACAATTAGCTGAAGAGTATTACTACTATACATTTGCTGTAGTGTTTGCAATTGGTCTTTTGCAAGGTGCAATTCTTGCTCGTGGTATACGAAAAAAGTTCCCAAAACTGAAAAAATATGCAAAAGGAGTATCCATAATTCTTTTGTTACTTTTTTCAATTAATGCGGCTGGAAATATTTCAAAATTTGCCGAACCATCAAAAGTTGAATTTACTGAATTTGTAATTCCTGAAACTCCTGAGGCTGCATTTATGTTACTAATCGATGTATTGGGATTAAATGCAGGAGTGATTGCTGTAACTGGAATTTTCATATCTATTACACTAATACTTTTATTCCGATTTGCAGATCTAAATCGATTATCTAGATATTTCATTTTCACAATCAGTGTAATTGTCTTTATTATTGCCATGCTAGGAAGATTCACTGATTATGTACCAAGTACATTCCAAATTATTTTGTATGTTATGTATCAATTTGGTATGACACTTGGAATATTTGCTATAATGCGTAGACGTGAAAAAAATCCTTTAGATGAATTAGGTTAGTTCTATTTTTCTAGAAATACTTTGAGGCCTGCACATCTATTACGAATTGTTACCTCTGTTACTCCTGATGCTTCTGAAATTTCTTTCTGCGTCTTATTTCCACCTTCCGTAATACATGCAAGATATAATGCAGCAGCTGCTAATCCTGTGGGGTCTTTTCCTGCAACAACCCCGATTTTTTTTGCTTTTCTTAGAATTTCAGCTGCTTTTCTTTTCGTTTTTTCACCTAATCCTGCAACACTTGCAATTCTTGGAATTCCATTTATTGGATCTGCAACAGGAACTTTAAGATCTAATTCTCTAAAGACCAATCTGTAACATCGTGCTACATCTTTTCGTCTAATGTTTATGCCATCTGCAACATTATCCAAAGTTCTAGGTGTTGCGGTATCTCTACATGCAGCATAAACACATGCTGCAACTAAACCTTGAATTGAACGTCCTTTGACAAGCTTCTTCTCAATTGCTTTTCGATAAATATATGCCGCCTTTTCAATCACTGCATCAGTTAATGATAATTTATCTTTCAATTTGTCCATCTCACTTAGTGCTTGTCTCAAATTTTTATCCGTTGATGAATGTGCTTGTGATCTACTATCCCACGTTCTAATTCTGTCAAATGATTGTTTCATTGCTGATGAAAGGGGTTTACCTGTTGCATCTTTGTTTACTGCACCAATCACTGTTGATAATCCCATATCATGCATTGTGATTGATGTTCCAGTTCCTGTTCTACTTTTATCTACTCCATCATTTGCAAAAGATCTCCATTCTGGTCCTGATGCTTCGCTTGCTTCTGATAACACAATTCCACATGTTTTACAAAAAATCTCTCCTGAATTGTCATCTGTAATTAGTGTGGTTTTGTTACAGGAAGGACATCTTTGTTCGTTAGATGATTTCAACTATCTATGATTTGTATCTGAACTTAATATCGTTTCACAACTAATCTTATGGTTAATTGTATGTCTTACTCGTGGACTAATTCTATATTTCTAGATTAAACAGCGAAACTCTTTATTCATCCCTGAAATTAATTCAATTATGGTAACAAAAAAACCAAAAGTTGTTGGTGTTGAAATTCTTAAAAAAAATGGATTAGATGTAGACAAACTTGTGAAACAACTTATAAAAAACGCGTCTGTTGAATTCACTGCTTACTATTATTTTACAAATCTAAGAATGCATTGTACTGGGATGGAAGGTGAAGGAATCAAGGGAATCATCGAAGATGCACGTCTTGAAGATCTAAGTCACTTTGAGTCTTGTATTGAAAGGATTTTTCAACTGGGTGGAAGCTTACCGAATGATGCACAAGCATTTACCAAAATGTCCGGATGTGAATTTTTACAATTACCAAAAAATCCAACTGACATAAAGGCAATTTTAGAAAAATGTCTTAAAGCAGAACAAGGCGCAATTGTAAATTGGGATATTGTATGTAAAATGACATACAATAAAGATCCTGCAACATATGATATTGCAAAAGATATACTTATGGAAGAAATTGAACATGAAAGTTGGTTCTTAGAATTATTGTATGGTAGACCTTCTGGACACATGAGACGTAAATTCTCAGGCGAACGTCCTCACACACAAAAACATTCTAGAGCACTAGGCTAATCATTTTTCAAAATTATTGAACCTGTGTTTATTTTTTTATCGACATCTAACATACAATATGCGTACTGTGTATTTTTCATCGAGGGAAACATTATGCTATTTTTATCCTCACTATGCGGCAGTCCTATGCCGTGACCTAATTCATGTGTCATAATATACTCTACAGTGTCAACATGGAATAATTGAAAATTACCGTCACATCCGTAACCGCCTAATGCTACTTCTACTATTCCTTTTCCAAGATTTGCATGTCCTAAAACTCCTTCTCCCATATCTCTGACAACCCATGTTACCCAAAGATTTGCATTTGTTTTTGTTTTAGTTGTAACAAAATTTATTTTAACTTTTTTTCCATCCTTTGCTTCAAATTCCTCATCTTCCCACACTTTGAATGAATTCACTAATGTGCTCACATGATCTAGTGGTAATGCATCTGGTTGATCATTTACATAAATTTTGTATTCTAAATAATATACATTATCTATTAGTCTATACTCTGGATTTGGAAAATTCTTATTTCCAATTTCAATCTGTTGATCATAATTCCATTTAACATAATCTCTCAAAAACTTCTTAATAACATCATTACTTGGGTTTGGGTATTCTATGTATCTCTTATCTTTGCTTACTGTTTTTTCAATTCTATCTATATATCTAGAAAATTCCCAATCATTTCTATCATTAATTCTCTCTTCATCTTCTGTTAATTCTTCAATATTTGGTAAATCAATTACTAGTATGCCATTATCAACCAGAAAATTTATTCCCTTTAAAAATTCCTCATCTGGAATTTGATCATTTGCCCACCATCCTGCAGTATTTTTTATCCAGGATGGAATTACTTGTGGAATATTTAATGTGAAAATCTCTGGTTTTTCAACTTCATTGTATGGATATTTTTCTACTGTTTTTGTTGCAAATTCATAATAGTTTTTAACAATATGATTTTCAGGGGATAATTTGTAAGCCTGTTCAAAATATGTTAGTGCTTGTTTATACTCCCCAAAATTCCCAAATCCTATTCCTAATCCAATTAATGCTGTAACATTTTCTGGATTTTGTTTATTGATATTATAAAATTCAAGAATTGAGCTTTTGTGCCTTTCAAGGTTACTCAATGCAATTCCTTTCATTAATGATGATTTTATGTTTGTAGGAGAAATTTCTAAAATTTCATCATACAATTCAATTGCTTGATGATACTCTCCTTGCATGAAATGTTCATTTGCTTTTTTGTATGCCTTAGGCATATCATTAGTTTCCAGAGCCAATGAAATATTCATAGAAGGTGATAAAAATAGTACTAAAATTGTTCCTGTAATTAATGCGATTTTAGTAATTTCGATTCTATTCATATCATTTCAATTTATTTTTTAAAATTAAATGATTCTACAAAATAAACCACATAATCATTTTTGGTTTAAATGTGGGTATTCAATTTTATTATAAATGGCAGTCAAAATAAAAAAATCAAAAATTATGTGTGTTTCTCATAGAGAAGACGCTGATGGTATAAGTTCAGCGGCATTAATTAAACAAGCATTTGGAGGTGAAACAATTCTTACAGATTATCCCGGAATGATGGATGATATGGAGCCTCTCAGAAATGATGAAAAATTAAAAGAATTATACATATGTGATCTTGGATTAAATAAAAAAAATGAATCTGATTTTGTTGAACTGTTGACTCAATTACGAAAACGTAGTGTAAAAATTTCATATATTGATCACCATGATCTTGATAAAAAAATTATTAATCAATTAAAAAAAATTAAAGTCAATGTGGTACATGATACAAATGAATGTGCATCTGTTCAAGTTTACGATACGTACAAACGAAAACTAAATGATCATGCTCCATTTATTGCTGCATGTGCTGCGATAACTGATTATATGGAAGATCGACCACTTGGTTCAAAACTTCTTCAAATATTTGATAGACAATTTGCTTTGATTAGTGCAACTGTTATGACATACAATATCGTTGGACATCAAAAAGAACCTGATTATTTATTGTACCTTGTAGATGAACTTAGTGAATCAAAATATCCGCATGAAATTCCAAATTCATTTGAATTTGCTCAATTACAAGTCGAAAAACTTGCATCAATTATTGCTAAAGTTAAAGAAAATATGAAATTAAAAAAGAATTTGGGTTATATGGAAATTACTGATTCGGGTGCAAGTGGTGCAGTTAATTTTGTTCTTGGTTTATCTGGAAAAAATGTAGGTGTTGCATACAAAGAACGAGTTGATTATGGTGTGTATGCAGTTTCTGTAAGAGGTTCAAAACAATGTAAAATTCATCTTGGAAGATTAATAAATAAAATTACAAATGATATTGGGGGATCTGGTGGAGGTCATGATAAAGCATGTGGTGCTTCGATTCCTAAAGATAAAATCACTAAATTCATAAACACATTAAATTCTTCTTTAACAAAATAAATTGTCTACACAATCATTACGAAAAGATCATAAATTAATTGAAAAGGTGTTACAAGCGTTAGATACCACAATTAAACTTCTAAAGAATGGAAAACAAATTCCTGAACAAATACTACTTCCAACACTTGATTTTACTCAAAATTTTACTGACGTTTGTCATCACGGTAAAGAGGAGGAGGCATTATTTCCTGCACTTGAAAAATCTGGAATGCCTACAAGTATGGGTCCAATACATATGATGATAATTGAACATAAGCGAACTAAAGAAATTGCTACCCACATTGGTTTAGCATCAAAAAAATATCTTGAAAATGGAGATTCTGCTTATTTGATAGAAACCTTGGAATTCTATGTCAAACATGTCACTGAACATTTGTGGAAAGAAAATAATCGGTTATTCATGATGGCTGATACCAGATTACAATCAACTGCAAATGAAATTGATAAGAGTTTAGATGATATAGAAGAAAAAAAACTCCAAAAACTAGGAAAAACTCGTTTACATTATGAATCTCTTGTAGATGAATTAGAAAAAAATGTATCTAAGATTAATTAGAAATTTCTACAATCATATCAATCTCAACTGTAGAATTTAATGGAAGGCTTGCTACTCCTACTGCAATTCTAGAATGTTTTGCCATATCTCCAAAAATTTCTACTAACAAATCTGATGCTGCATTGATAATTTTTGGTTGTTCAATAAAATCTGGATTTGAATTTACAAATCCAGAAATTCTGACAAATTTTGTAATTTTATCTAATGATCCTAAATTTAGTTTTAATTGTGCAAGCCCATTTAATATACAAATCTTTGCGGCATCTCTTGCTGAATCCAATGATTGTTTTTCTGGAACTTTTCCTTCGAATATCACTTTTCCATCTTTCATTGGAATTTGTCCTGAAACAAAAGCAAGATTTCCTGTAATAACGACTGGAATGTATGATCCTGCTGGATTAGGAGGTGTTGGCAATTGTATTGATAATTCTTTTAATTTTTCATCAATCATGAAAATTTGTTCAAATTTGTATATTTAGTCTTATGTCAGATTAATGTAGGCGTCGGCATGGATTTCAGTTGAATTAATTTCACTAAAATTTCGATAGCAGTTTACTCTCACTAATACCTAGTCAAATCATGATTGAATTCATTAGTGAATTAACATGAGTATGGCTCCACAAGAATTAGAAAAAAGTGCTAGTAAATATGCGGCAGCTGCTATCAAAGCTGATTCACAAGGTGCTGTAGGTATGGCTATAACTGACTACCAAAATGCATCTGAAACTCTTTTGAAATTAATTCGACTTTATCCTACTAGTAGTGTAAACAAAATCTACAAGACTAGTTATCAGAAATATCAGGAACGTATCAAATCTCTAAGAGAAACACGTGGAGATATTGAACCTGCTGTAGATCCTAATGCATCTCCTGAAGAACAAAAAAAGGCATTGGCACGAGCTCAACCTCACAAAGATAGTGAAAATGACCTTAATGATTTGATAATGAAAGAAAAACCTGATGTAAAATGGTCTGAAGTTATTGGATTAGATGATGCAAAAGGGGCATTACGTGAATCAATCGTTTATCCAAGCAAACGTCCAGATCTTTTTCCATTAGGATGGCCACGTGGAATGTTGCTTTATGGTCCACCGGGAACTGGAAAAACAATGCTTGCTGCTGCAACTGCAAATGAACTTGATGGATATTTTATCAATGTTGATGCGGCATCCATGATGAGTAAGTGGCTTGGTGAAGCAGAAAAGAATGTGTCAAAATTATTTAAAATGGCTAGAAAATATAATGAAGAATCTGGAAAACCTGTAATTCTATTCATTGATGAAGTTGATTCTCTTCTTGGAGATCGTAATAGTGAGGTCGGTGGTGAAATTAGAGCAAAAAATCAGTTCTTATCTGAGCTAGATGGTGTAAATGGAAAAGGTAAAGATACAATGATGTATGTAATTGGAGCAACTAACAAACCTTGGAGTCTTGATGAACCCTTCTTACGAAGATTCCAAAAAAGAATATATGTTTCACTTCCAAATATGGACGCAAGACAAAAACTATTCGAACAATATACTGCACCATTAAAGAAATCATCTAGATTCAATCTTTCAACACTTGCAAAACAGTTTGACGCGTATAGTGCAAGTGACATCAAAGATGTTTGTCAAGGTGCACAATTGTTAGTTGTAAATGAATTATTTAGATCTACAACTTACCATGAACCAATTGATGGTGAAATTCCACAAGATCCTCGTGAACTAACTATGGCTGACTTCAAAGATATTAAAGCTAGACGAAAACCAAGTGTCTCCATAGAAAATATCCGTGCATATCATAAATGGAGTGAAGCATTCGGTGCACTCTGATCGATTCTAACATCGATCAACAAAGAAGCTTTTAAATCCTGATTCTAAGGAACTTGTAGAGGGTCACAATAACTACAAAGAAATCCAAACATGCAAACAAGTTTGGGAAGCTGATCCTTTCTGATGGAACTATTTTAGATGGAATGGGTTTTGGTTACTCTACTAGTGTTTTTGGAGAAATTGTCTTCAACACCGGCATGGTGGGTTACACAGAAGCTCTAACAGACCCATCTTACAATGGTCAAATTCTTACGCTAACATATCCTCTGGTTGGAAATTATGGAGTTCCAGATTCAACTGAGGTCGATAAAGATGGAATTTCAAAATTCTTTGAATCTGATATGATGCAGATTCGAGGATTAGTAGTTCATGAGTTGTCTGAGACTGCAAGTCATTGGAATCTCAAAATGACTTTAGATGAGTGGATGTATAATGAACAAGTTCCCGGTATATCTGGAATAGATACTAGAGAAATTACCAAGAATCTTACAAGTAGCGGTGTGATGATGGCTGCTCTAGTTGTTTCTGATAATGAAATCGATGTTGAAAAAGTCAAAAAAGAACTTGCTAACGTTACAAAATATAATTCTGAAAAATTCATGGACATTGTATCTACTAAAGAAGAAAAAATCTATGGTGATGATAATCAGTCTGTAGTTGTTATTGATACTGGAGCAAAAAATGCAATTGTTAGAAATATTCGAGAACTAGGATACAATGCAATAGTCGTTCCCTGGAATACTTCGTTTGATAAAGTAATGTCATATAATCCCAAGGGGGTTGTTTTGAGTAGTGGACCAGGAGATCCACAAAACTGTCCTGAAACTATTGATACAGCAAAAAAATTAATTGAAAATAATATTCCTACATTAGGTATTTGTTTGGGTGCACAAATTATTGGAATTGCAGGAAATACTGAAACATACAAATTAAAGTATGGACATCGTGGACAAAACAAACCTTGTATCAATTTAGAGACAAATCAAGTTTATGTTACAAGTCAGAATCATGGTTACGGAATTAAACCTGAATCTTTAGAAAAATCTGATTTTAAATTATGGTTTTCAAATGCTGACGATAACACAGTTGAGGGTATAAAACATAAAACGCAAAGCTGTATTGCTGTACAATTTCATCCTGAAGCAGCACCTGGCCCTTTTGATTGTAAATATGTTTTTGATGAACTAAAAAAATTAATGGAGAAATAAAAAATTGCCAAAAAATGAATCATTAAAGAAAATTCTTGTACTTGGAAGTGGTGCAATAAAAATCGGTGAAGCAGGAGAATTTGATTATTCGGGAAGTCAATGTCTAAAAGCAATACATGAAGATGGAATCGAAAGTGTCTTGATTAATCCAAACATTGCAACAATTCAAACTGATACCAGATTTGCAGACAAGGTTTATCTTCAACCTGTTAATCCAGAATATGTTAAATCTGTAATTGAATCTGAACGTCCAGATTCAATCATGTTGTCATATGGTGGACAAACGGCATTGAATTGTGGTGTAAAATTAGACGAGATGGATGTTTTACAAAAATATGATGTTAAGGTATTGGGAACACAAATTCCGGGAATTATGGCAACAGAAGATAGGCAGAAATTCAAAGATAATATGCAAAACTGTGGTGTTCCAGTCTTGAAAAGTAAGACAGTCAACACTTTTGAAGATGCCAAACAAGTGGCAGATGAATTAGGCTATCCCGTAATTGTTCGTGTAGCGTACACTTTAGGTGGAAAGGGAGGTGGCATTGCTCACAATGAGATTGAATTACATGAAATTACTGGGCGTGGATTGGCTGCAAGTCTTGTAGGTCAAATTCTTGTTGAAGAGTATGTTGGTCATTGGAAGCAAATTGAATATGAAGTAATGCAGGATTATGGTGGAAACAACGTAATTGTTTGTAATATGGAAAATGTTCTTTCGATGAAAGTTCATACAGGTGATAATATTGTTGTTGCACCATCTCAAACAATCAACAACCATGAATATCACATGCTACGTTCTGCAGCATTACGTGCTACAAAACATGTTGGAATCATTGGTGAATGTAATATACAATATGCATTAGACTCTGATTCTGACCGATATGTTGCAATTGAAATTAATCCAAGATTATCACGTTCTTCGGCACTAGCAAGCAAAGCTACAGGGTATCCTCTTGCATACATGTCTGCAAAAATAGGGTTAGGGTATTCACTTCCTGAACTTGTAAATCGAATTACAAAGTCTACCACTGCATGCTTTGAGCCATCTTTAGATTACATTGTATGTAAGCACCCGAGATGGGATTTTGAAAAATTTGAATTAGCAAATAGAAAATTAGGTGTAACAATGAAATCCGTGGGTGAAGTCATGGCGGTAGGTAGAACATTTGAAGAATCATTACAAAAAGCAATTCGAATGTTAGATATTGGAAAAGACGGTCTTGTACTAAACCGTGCCAATGGGAAAAAATTTGATGAAGAAGATATTGAACAACATTTACAATCTCATGATGATTTCATCCTATACTATGTTGCGGCTGCACTGAAGAAAGGAATCTCTGTTCAAAAAATCTATGATTTATCTGCAATTGATCCTTGGTTTATTGAAAAAATTAAAAATATTGTAAATACTGAAGAGAAATTAAAACAAAATGAATTAGATAAACCTCTTTTACATAATGCAAAAAAATTGGGATTTTCTGATAATCAAATTGCACGAGCAAAAGATACTTCTCATGAAGAAATTCGTAAAATAAGAAAAAATTTTGGAATAATTCCTTCTGTAAAACAAATTGACACTCTTGCTGCAGAATGGCCTGCTAAGACTAATTATCTTTACATGACATATGGCGGAGGTTCAAATGATGTACATCTGAATGATGATGACAAGGCTGTAATCGTTTTGGGAGCTGGTCCATACCGAATTGGAAGTAGTGTGGAATTTGATTGGGGAACTGTCAACATGGTCTGGGGATTACAAGAAAATGGAGAAAAAAATGTCAGTGTAGTAAATTGCAATCCTGAAACTGTCTCTACTGATTATGATATTTGCAGTAGATTGTACTTTGAAGAACTAACTCTTGAAAGAATTCTTGATATATCTGAATTTGAGAATCCAAAAGGTATTGTAACATCTGTTGGTGGACAAACGGCAAATAATCTTACTCCTAAACTTGCTGAAAACGGAATTCATCTGATTGGAACTAGCGCTGAAGATGTTGACCGCGCAGAAAATCGTTCAAAATTTAGTGCAATTTTAGATAAACTTCACATCAAACAACCTTCTTGGCAAGCATTCACTAACATTAATGATGCGAAAAACTTTGCGCTAGATGTAGGTTACCCTGTTTTGGTTAGACCATCGTATGTTCTAAGCGGTGCCGCAATGAAAGTCGTATGGTCTCAAGAAGAATTAAAAGAATTCACAACTAACGCTGCTGTCGTTTCACCTGATTATCCTGTTGTAATTACAAAATTCATGCTAAATTCACTTGAGGTTGATGTAGATGGTGTATCTGATGGTGAAACAGTAATTATTGGTGCAATTGTCGAGCATATAGACAGTGCAGGCGTTCACTCTGGTGACGCAATGATGTGTATTCCTCCTTGGCGTTTAAGTAACAAAATAATTGAAAACATCACTGATTCCACAATAAGAATTGCCAAAGAATTTAAAATCAAAGGTCCATTTAATCTTCAATTTTTAATTCATAATGATCAGGAATATGTAATTGAATTAAACATTCGTGCATCTCGTTCAATGCCATTTGTATCAAAACTTACTAGAACTAATTTGATATCTCTTGCAGCAAAAGCTGCACTTGGCAAACCTCTTCCTGAAATTCCTCCTGGCAAATGGCAAAAAATTCCAATTCATGGAATCAAGGTTCCTCAATTTTCATTTATGCAATTAGATGGTGCAGATATTGTACTTGGTGTGGAAATGCAATCTACTGGGGAAGCTGCATGTTTTGGAGATAGTTTCTATGATGCGTTATCAAAAGGATTAACCTCTGTCGGATATAATTTACCAAAAAGCGGAGCTGCATTAATCACAATCGGTGGTGCAGAAAACAAAGAAAAACTACTCCCTACAATTGCATTACTAAAAAAACTAGGATTTCAATTAATGGCTACAGAACATACTGCTGAATTTTTAGAAGAAAAATTAGGTGATGTGAAAATTGTACACAAAATTAGTGAGCCTGATAGAAAACCAAACATTGCTGATCTTTTACATGAACGAAAAATTGATTTTATTGTAAACATACCGAGTACCTCTACTCTAGAAAAATATGTTGGAATGTTATATGATGAGTATCAAATTCGAAGAAAATCTCTTGAATTAGGAATTCCTGTCTTAACCACTCCTGAATTATCGGAATCTTTTGTAAAAACTCTAGAATGGCTCCAAACAAATGAAACTACCAAAAAACCTCTACAACCTTATGAACATTAGATTAAATCATTTAGGATTGATTCATTACCAATTATAGTTCCATCTAAAGTCACGATTTTTGCTATTGTTGTTTCTTTGATTTTTTCAATTATGGGAGAAATAGATTTTTTATAGTATTTTTTTTGAGTTGCATAAAAGTATGGATTGAATGAAGGAATAATTGTAATGTTAATTTTTCCTTTTGCTGATGAAAAAATTTCAGATTTTTGAGCCTTTATTGAAATCCAAATTCTTTCTCCATTCAATAAAGAATTTTCATTAAAATAAACTGGATGGATATGTCCCATTATGATGTTATTTACATTTGAATAATTTTCTGATGGCATTGTGTGACCATGTGTTAACAATACATCTTCTATAATCATACCTTTTGAGCTAATCAACGTTACATCATTTGGAATTAATTTGTCAATATTTCCATCATGATTGCCAGGAATTAATATTACATCTAATGAATTTTTTATTTCTTCAAAAAAATACGGTATATCTCTCCATTCAGATTTTGTTATAGTTTGAATACTTGATTTGATATCTCCTAGAAGAATTAATGTATCTGGATTCTCTTTTTTAATAATTTTTGTAACATTTGAAATAATTTCATTAATTGAAGAATTTTTTTCAACTATATTTTTATTTGATGAAAATTTATGTTCAAACCCAATATGAAGATCAGATATAACTAAATTTTTTTTTACTTCTTCAAGAATTAATGCAGGTTCGGAATCAATTATTCTTGTAACTACCATCAAGATTATACGTTCGTCTTAGATTAATTCCTTATGTCTGTCAATGAGGATAGAATCAACTCTATAATTGATGAAAGACGTGTTAAACTACATTTGTTTAAACCAAGTAAAAGAGAAATTTGGACCATTATTGGAAAAGAAAAAGAACACTGGATTGATCCTAATTCTAATTTCTGTTCTTGTTCGGGATATTATTTTGGTATGATTAAAAACAAAAATCCATGTTATCATGTAAAATCAATTTCTAAAGCAAAAAAAGAAAATAAATTTGAAATTATCGAATTCGCTGATGATGAATACGAATCATTCATTTCTGGAATTGTTAGCAATTTGTAACTTATTCTAGTTTAATCTCAAAAAGATCATCTTTTGCAACCCCTTTCCAAACACCAATCATTCCTTCAGGTTCACAATTTTCTACAGCTGTGATTTGCTGAATTTTAATATGGTCCGGATTTGGTGGCATCCAAAGCATTGCCATGTAGTCTCCAACTTCACCTGCTTGTTTTGGGTCTGCCATCACTACATTCTCTTTTTGAAATCCATTACTTGCTAATGCATTCAGTGTTTTTTCATGTAGGTCCATCCTTCCGTGAAGAAAGAGATAGATCTTCTTACTTGAATCTACATCCGTCATATCTAAGATAAGTCAATTCCGCAAATAAATCTAGATCGGAAAAAAGCATTAGATATTTAAAATACCTGTAAAAACCAACAACATGACTAGTGCAGACAAATTTGGTGTAATCTTTACAATTGCTTTTGTAGCAGCAATGATTGTTATTATGGGTGGACTGTTACAAGTTGATAATACCTCAACGCCAAGCGTTACTGCTCCTGCACAAACATATTCGCCACCTCCAACTCCTGCAGCACCACAACCTAGTGTAGCTCAACAGGCAGCACCACAAACTTCATCAAGTGATAATTTGAAATATACAATTCGTGGTGGTATTGTTGATTCTATTGATAAAGATGAGAATCACAATGCAGTAAAAATTATTATGGATTCAAGACTTGACGGTCAATTAACAATTACATTAACATCTGATTCAGTTATTCCATTTGATGATGGAACATACTTTGTTACTGTTGATGGTGAAGAAGTTGAATTTACTCAAGTAGGAAAAAGATTAACAATTGACTTTATGGCAAACTCACAAAAAATTATGATTTACGGTGAAGGTTACAAATCTGGCGGACACTCAATGGGTCATTCTGAAGATTCAAAAGAACATGAAGCAATGATGGCAGCAGATAAAGCCGCAGCAGATAAAGCCGCAACAGACAAAGCAGCAGCAGACAAAGCAGCAGCAGATAAAGCAGCAGCAGATAAAGCCGCAGCAGATAAAGCCGCAGCAGACAAAGCAGCAGCAGATAAAGCCGCAGCAGACAAAGCAGCAGCAGATAAAGCCGCAGCCGCAGCTGCAGCAGCTAAAGCCCCAATGGCTGTAACTATCGAACCTGTAGAAGGTTCTGGCGCACCTGGATGTGAACCTGAATGTTATTCTCCATCAACTGCAACAATTTCTGCAGGTGGAACTGTAACTTTTTCAAACACTGACACGGCTCCACACACATCAACAAGTGGTACTGCAGCAAACGGTCCAGATGGTGTATTTGACACATCATTAATCATGGCAAATGCAAGCTTTGATGTTACATTATCTGATGCAGGAACTTATCCTTACTTCTGTATGGTCCATCCTTGGATGGAAGGTACAGTTATAGTCGAATAATCTAATACAAATTAAATTGGTTAGAGTCGGCGGAATTATTGTAATTGCAGGTATATTTGCTGTACTTGGTGTTTCATTTTATTTTTACTCTGGTGAAGTTTTGACTGATGTCAAGGTCTCTTCTTTTGGAGAGCCTATACAAGTTGGTGATGTAATGTTTGATGTACAATATGTCGCAAATTTTGAATTTCTTGGAAAGACTAAGGAATTCAAAATAGCTGAACAAGGTGAAATTGATAGGGGATTAATTGAGGCATCTAATGAAAAACCAACTCATACTTATTTCCAAATTCAAGTAACTGCTGAAAATAAAGGGACTGAAATTGTAAGATTAACAGGTGGTCAATTACATCTTTATGATGATTCAAACACACGTTTCAGTCCAATTTTTGTTGGTTATGGTGAAACTGAATTATCTTTAGTCGATCTGGAACCTCAAAAAGCCGTTACTCTTACAACTCAATTTGATATTGAGTATGATGATGAAATGCAATATCGTGTAGGTATTGTTCCTAATAGACATGGTATGGACGGAACACAAGAAATTGCATTCATTTGTATCAAAAATTGCAGTTAACTTCTAGAACAAGCACATTTTACATAAACCACTTTGAATTCCCCTTTGGTTTTTATGTTATGTGACATTGGTCTTTGACAATATCGACATTCTGTAAATCCATGATATTCTTCTACTTTGACAAGTTTTGTATTCCATGACTTACTTTTCTCATCCCAGTACACTGATTCGATCTCTTTTATGTCATCCATATTATTAACTAGATTACTAGTCTTTGAATTTTTTGAAACGGTTAAATTGCATGTCTTAAAAATCAGATTTAATGAAGGTAGTAACTGTTGGAAGTAGAGTATTTGTCACAAGCTTCCAACTTGCAGGTGTTCAAGGAAAAATTGTTGATTCATCTGATACTGCTTTTGAAGAAATCAAAAAACTATACGATGATTCTGAAGTCGGTTTAGTTCTTGTAAGCGATGATTTAACTGAACAGATCAATGATAAACTCACAAAATTAAGATCTGAGCAATCAACTCCTTTGGTATTTGCTCTTCCTGCATCTGGAAGTGAAAAATCTGAAGTTGATTATAGAGTAATGCTCAAAAAAATACTTGGCGTATAAATATAGAGTTAATCATTAATCAACATGAAAGCTGTTATAGTAAAAGGAAATTCCAAAGTTGAAATTGAAAATTTTAACATCTCTGAAATTAAACCAAATGAATTACTCATAAAGATGCAATCTTGTGGAATATGTGGTTCTGACGTTGAAAAAGTATTTGGAAAATATGGCCAACCATCAATGAGATTAGGCCATGAACCTGCAGGTGAAGTAATAAAAATTGGCAGTCAAATATCTAATTTTAAAATCGGCGATCGTGTATTCACTCATCATCATGTTGCATGTTATTCAAAAAATTGTCATGAGTGCAGTCATGGGAATGAAACTATGTGTAAGAAATATTATCAATCAAATCTTAATCCTTGTGGATTAGCTGATAATTACATTGTTCCAGAATGGAATGTGAGTAATGGAGGGGTTCTAAAATTACCAGATAATGTTTCATACGAAGAAGCTGCATTAATTGAACCTCTTGCATGCTGTGTACGTGCTTGGTCGAAATTCAAACACCAAAAAAATGATACTGTTGCAATTTTAGGTGTTGGACCAACTGGAATGATGCATGTTCTACTTGCAAAATCATTTGAATTCTCAAAAATATTTTGTATGGATTTAAATGATTTTAGATTAGACTTTGTAAAAAAATTTGATGTCACAACTATTCGCTCTGACGATCAAAATCTAATTCAAAAAGTACATGATGAAACTATTATTGGTGTTGATGTTGCAATTGTTGCTACTAGCAGTTTACATGCATTTCAAGATGCAATCAAACTTGTAAGAAAAGGTGGAACTGTTGTAATGTTTGGTGTACCAAGTAAAGGGTCAACAACTGAAATTGATATGAGTGTGGTTTATTCAAAAGAAATTAGTATTATTACTACTTATGCTGCATCTGATATGGATACTAAAAATGCATTAGAATTAATTTCATCAGGTAATGTAGATGTTAAATCACTCGTAACGCACAAATATTCTCTTGATGACTCACAAAAAGCATTTGAGCATGCAAAAACTGGTAAAAATGCAATGAAGATAATTATTGAAAATTAGCAAAGGCTTAAGAAAGGTAAATTTTTTTCAAAAAAATAAGAAAATGGATTGGGGTTTAAAAAATAGAATTGCACGAATAATTTCTCCTGCTGATAATAAGGCGTTAATGCTGGCAGTTGATCACGGTTACTTCTTAGGTCCAACTGAAAAACTAGAAGATTTGAGAAAAACAATTGCTCCTCTAGCAAAACATTGTGATTCATTAATGATTACTCGTGGTGCATTAAGAACATCTGTTAATCCAGATTATCCTGTACCTATTGTATTACGTGTTTCTGGAGGAACTAGCATAATTGGTGAAGATCTATCTCAAGAGGATATCACAGTTAGCATCAAGGATGCACTTAGATTAAACGTTGCAGCAGTAGCAATGTCTGTTTTCGTTGGCTCAAAATATGAATATCAAACTATTGTAAATCTTGGAAAACTTGTTAACGAAGCGGAAGAATATGGAATTCCTGTATTAGCTGTTACTGCAGTTGGAAAAGAAATAGGAACAAAAGATGCACGTTATCTATCTCTTGCATGTCGAGTTGCAGCGGAACAAGGTGCACATATTGTAAAAACATACTATTGTGAAAACTTTGAAAAAGTTGTAAAATCTTGTCCTGTACCAATAATTATTGCTGGTGGTAAAAAAATCCCTGAAAAAGATGCTCTCAAACTAACATATGATGCACTAAAAGCAGGTGCTGTTGGTGTAGATATGGGACGTAACATATGGCAATCTGATAATCCTGTTGCTATGATAAAAGCTGTACATTCAATTGTACACGGAAGTAATAATGTTGAACAAGCATTTACTTTATACAAACAATTATCTGGCAAGCCTAA
>JAOMCQ010000016.1 GCA_028345095.1 Candidatus Nitrosopelagicus sp.
CAATCTAAATAATCAACATGGCATAAATTGAAACTGTAATAGTCACCGACTTTGAGACCTTCACCAACATACCAAGACCCATCAATGTTTACACCACCTGCTTGAAACCCACCTGAATTAACTTGAGCAAATGAATCTTGAGAAGCTAATGGAATTAATAGCAATAATGCAAATGCTGCTATAATAATAGGTAGTTTCACAAGATTCAGACTGTTATGAGTATATTTAATGTTTGATAGATTTTACAATAATTAAATAAAATAAAAAAAGAGAAAATGATGTTATTTTCTTATGATAGTTGTGATACTGCTTCTTTGCAGACATCAGTTCCACATTTACAATCATGGCTACATATACAATGGCCTTGCATTGCACAATCACATGAATAATCTGGATCGCCTGAATCTGCTTCACAGCCGCATGCTTGATCTGTCATAGAACTATAACTTTAAACTTAGTTTTAAAAGTTATCCAGATTTTCTCATTAGGATTGGTGGCTGAGCGCCAATAACATATTCGTGACATCAGACATGGATTCTACTGATGAAAGTAATTCAGAAGAAATGTTTGTAAGATCAAATGCAGTTTTTAGAACATGAATTTTATCTAAATTTGTATTAAGTGTATTTTTAATTTTATAGAAATTATTTTTATTTTGATAATTAAGATATAGATAACAATCAGATAGTAAAGAATTTTGAATTAAATGATTTGCCTTTCTTTCAATAATAATTGAATTTTGGTTTTTTTCAACCATATCAGAAAACCCACAAGTTGATTTCAACATTCTAGATAACAATGAGGTTGTTGCTCTTTCAATTCCTGTTTCAGAAATAATTTTATCTGTGAAATTATTTGTATTTTTTTGTTTCAGATTTCGCATTGATGATAATGCATTAGCAGGGCTTGGTAGAATTTGATTTTGAAATAGAATTGAATCAATAAGTGAAATTACACCACATTTTATCCAACATGAGGCAAATAAATCATCATGTTCAAGAGCATTTTTTGCCTTTGATAATGCTAGTTGAGATTCAACAAGAGCATTTTTTGCTGATGCAGAAAATAAGATATTTTTCTTCTCTTGTATTTTAGATATTAACATTTTAAGTTCCCATTTTTCATCTTGGATGATTTGAAGATTTTCATATTGAATTAGATACTCAGATTTATTTTCAAAAAGATTGCCATGTGAAATTTTAAGAATATTACTTCCATGCGTGGTGATTTCATCATAAATGTTTTTTCCATCAAAAATAACTAAATTGTATATTTCACAATCATTATCAAAATTATCTGAATTGGAACCCCCATATGCAATTGGAAAGTTATTTGGACCAATAATTTTGAGAATTTCATCTTGATTCATAATAAATTGTCTATTAACAAGTAATTATTTTCATTACTCAAAACTTTTTTGAGAATATGGTTTAATTTTTAATTTATTTTAGATACAAGGCATTGTGCGGATTCGTTTAATTATGACAAATTTCTCGTCTAAACAGCTCCTATAGTGTAGTCCGGCCAAGCATATTGCCCTCTCAAGGCAGTGACTCGGGTTCAAATCCCGATGGGAGCACCATCATAACAAAATTATAACTCCTAGTACATTTTTACAATATCATGGAACTTAGAAAATTAAAATTAAAAGAACAATACAGATCAGATGAAGATGATATAGTTTCAGAATTTTTAATTCCTTGTTTAAACAATTGTATTGAATATGACAGAGCAGTTGAATTTGTAACATTAAGAGGTCTAACTACATTATCATTAGGATTTCATAATTCCACACCAAATGCAAGAATGAGACTAATTTCAGGACATCAATTTGGAATTAAAGATTTGAATATGATGAAAAAGTTATTTTCAAAAAACGGTAATGGTTGGAAGAATTTTAATCCAGAATTGATAAAAAATGTAAAACTAGAACAAATTAGAAGATTAGTCAACGATGGTAATCTAATGTTAAAAATTGGAATTCCAAGTTCAGAAGATATTGATGGAACATTTTCAGAAAAAATTGGAATTTTTAGAGACACAAATGGAGATTCGGTTGTTTTTTCAGGAACATCAAGCGTGATGTTTGCTAAAAAAAGTACAAATTTTGAGACTATTGATGTATTTACATCATGGAATGATAAATCAAGAGTGGAGACAAAAATTAGTGATTTTGAAAGATTATGGTTAGATGAAACATCATCAGTGAAGATTTATGACTTTGAATATGCTGAAAGAAATAATTTATTAAAATATTCTTCAGAATGGGCAATAAATCCTAATTAAAATTAAAATCCTTCATTTCAAATTCAGGTTTATTTTCTAGAAAATCCATTTTATTTATTTTGTAATAAATTATTTCTCCACGTCTTTCAATGACTGCAATAATAGGCTCTTTTCCCATTTTTGTTATTTCTTCAATATTTTTGTAAAGTTTACCAATCTTTTGTTGTGTACCTTCATTAAATGCAAAAATTAGAAATTTGGCATCCTTTAATCCATAGTTTCCACGCTCATAAACTCTAAAATCAGAACCAAATCCAAAACCATCTTTTACAACATAACCTTTAGTTCGTAAATCTCTGTAAAGTAAAAATCGTGTTAAGATATCATTATTATTTTGAATGTATTTTTGGATTAAATCATCAAAAATAATATTTTTGTTTACTTTTTTTAATTCAAGTTTATTGTTATACAATAAATATAATGTCTCAAATAAATCTAAAATTAGAACATTATTTTCAGATTCGCCAAATCCTCGTTCTGTCAAGATATTTTGCATTTTTGGGTTAATGACAATTATTTTTTCATTTATCAATTTTGCAGAGATCTTTGTTTCAAAATCAAATGACATACCTCGATTAGAACCATCACAATATAATAATTCTACATAATAGACTAAAAATTATACAAAATAGAGATTTCTTATGCTAATCGTTAAAATAGGGTTATTGAAAGTTCATTCTTATGCACGGAGCATGTTATAGAAAAGGAAATGGACAACCATATGCCAACACAAGGCATATCAAAGGCAAACCTCAGATCAAAATTGCAAAATTTAACAGTGGAAATAAGAAAAGAAAATTTGAATATTGTGTACAATTAATGATTAATGAAAAAGTTCAGATTAGACACATGGCACTTGAATCAACTAGACTTGCTGCAAATAAAACCTTAGAAAAAACTACTGGTGAAACAGGATACAATTCACGTCTAAGAGTTTATCCACATGTTAGATTAAGAGAGAATAAAACTATTGCAGCAGCAGGAGCAGACAGACTTTCAGAAGGTATGAGACGTGCTTTTGGAAAAGCAAATAGTCTTGCAGTAAGAGCAAGACAAGGACAAGTCATAATGGAAATGAATGTAGATAAAGAACATCTTGAAGCAGCAAAAAGTGCATTACGAAAAGCTTGTGTAAAATTACCTGGAACCCCATCAATCAACTTTTTTGAAAATAAGAAATTAGAAAAATCATCCTAGTTTCTTTTTTAAAAATTCAAGAAATTCATTAAATTCCATATCAGTTGGATTTCGTTTTAGAATTCTTCTATGTTGATAATAAAATGAATTAGATAGTCGTCCAATCATTATTCCTGAAGAAAATGAGAGAGAATCAAAATTTGGGAATTTATCATTAATTTGCTTGGTGTTGTTATCTTCATTTTTTATTTCATTCATTTTTTTTTCAAGAATTTTTATGATTTGTTCATCCATATACGATTAATACATTAGTTGAATTAAAAAATTGATATTAAATCATTAGGCTTTAATATGCAACTTTTTTTTAAACGTTTGAGCAGTCATAGTATAGTTTGGTTATTATTCTAGCTTGCCAAGTTAGTGACCCGGGTTCAAATCCCGGTGACTGCATGTTAAATTTTAAGAGAATTTCCTAGCAAGTATGATATCAACTTTATAATTTAATTGAGTTCTATCGTTTATTTTTAAATTCCAGTTTAATTTTGACGGGTTTTTAGTAATCTTATTGATTTGGAAATTATTTTGATAAAGAGTTTCACGAATTTCATTTTCATTGAGAGGGTTTTTTACAGAATTTTTCCCTCTAACATAATCATAAGGATCAGATAAAAAAATAAATCCATTTGAAATTTGTTTTGAAATAGTTTTTACTAAAAGGGAAGGTTCAACTAGTTCAAACATATTTAATGCAAGAATCAGATCAAATTTTTTCTTACCAAAAGGATTTTGAAGTATATCCGCCAAAAAATATTCACAATTTTTTGGAGATTCTTTTTTAGCTTGGAGTAAGGCTGAAAATGATGTATCAACTCCAAAAACATGTTTATGTTTTAACCCAAGTGTATTTGATATTATTCCAATAGATGAACCATATTCTACGACAAAATTTTTTGTAGGTATTTTTGAAATATGAAATTTTATATTTTTATAAAAAGATGATTTTCTATTTGATAGATAGATATTGGTCCAACGTTTTTCGGTTAGAAAAAAATCATTTTCGGTTTTTTTCATTTTTGACATAATATTCTTGATGAAGTCCTTCATTGTTTTTGTGAGAGATTGTTCAAAAAGTAATCCACCTAGTGAAGAGCGATTTGATAGAAAGTGAGATAAATTTTCTACTAGGATAGGGATCTTGGATATTATTGGGAATTTTAAATTACAATTATTACATAAAAAAAATCCTTCATTAATTTCTGATGTTTCATCAAATACATCAAGAGTTAGAGCACATTTACATTTTACACAAAATACAAATTGAGAATTTTTTCTATTCAATATTAGAAGAAAATATTTCTAGGATATCTATTTTAGGTCAATAATCAAGGTAAAATAAATAATTGAGATAGTATTAAATTAGTTTTTATTTTATTTTTTGTATGGGAGAATTTACAGAATTTGCAGAAGCACTTTTAGATCAAATTTCAGTCGAAATTGATGAAGAAAAAGAAATTGCCAAATTATCAGAAAAAATTAATGATGACTCAGAATTTCCTAATCAATTTACAGAATTGGAGTCATTTTCTAAAATCATATTTCCAGAGATTTCTAAAAAAGTTGAAGATTTTACTGGGTTTCCAGTAAAACAAAATCTTAGAGTTGAATTTCCTGGACTGAAGGAATTCAAATTATTAAAGGGAAAGAAGGTGTTTGCAACAAAACAGTCAAGAAATTTTGTAGATGAATTGTTTTCAGCAGTATCAGATTTAGATATAAAAAGTATTGCAGAATTGATTGAAAAAGATACTGAGAAATTTTTAGTTTATTCTACCTATGCAAAATCATACATTTCAAAAATTTCAACAACATATGGGGATTATTTGGATTCTTGTGTATATCTTAACAAGTTTATTCTATCAAATTATCCAAAAATTATTCTGTATAAACAGGGTCAACCATACGACTTGCGAAGAGAACAAGTTGAATCAGGTTACAAAGGTGCAATCAAAATGACAATGGTAGAAGAGATAGTTCACTCTACACAAGATAATTTACAAGAAGATAACAAGAATGCAGCTACAAATGTAAATTCAATTAATGAAGAACTAGCTAAGATAATTCTTAATTTAGAAGTGAATGCAGCCAATAGTCTTTATGATTATTTACAATTACAAACAGTTCCAGACAACTTTCCAATTGCTAAACGTGCCAATCTATTTTTCATGTTAAATCCAGATAATTTTGTTGTAAATGTATTAGGACCAGATGTCATGACCTATTCTCATGTGGAGATTGATCCTAAAATTTCAGAAATTGTACCTGAATTATCAGATATTTACCAGAGATGGTTATTACCAATTCAAACACATCATGCAGCATTTTCTACAATGGAAGGTATAGCAGAATTTGCAGTTCAGAATATTCTACAAGATGATGATGATTTTCAAAATTATTTAACAACTTTCATGGGAACTGATTTTTCATCATATAAAGTGAGAAAAAATATGGGCAAAGAATTAACAGAGAAAGTTTATCAAAAATTCGGAAAGGATGCATTCAGATTTTTGATTGAAAAACCGCCTAGTACAAGAGAGCTCAAAGAACCAGAACTTTATTTGAAAAGGGATTTATCTACAGGTTCAAAACACATGCAATGAATGAGAAAGAAGTATCACTTGTTTCAGAATGGAATTCTTTTGTAAATAGTATAGATTATAGTTTAATTGAAAAATCTTTAAAGCTGGCACAAATTCTTGAATATCCAGAACTAGACATATCAAAGGAAATAGAAAAAATCAAAGAATTAGGTATATCATTCAGAAATAGAATTACAGAATCAAAAAATTCTACATATGTAATTTCACTACTAAACGAATTTCTATTTGATATAGAAGAATTTAAGGGAGATTTAGATGATTACTACAATCCTAAGAATAATTTTCTTAATTATGTTTTAGAAGAAAAATCAGGAATACCAATTACACTATGCATTCTATACACAGAAATTGCAAAATATACAAATTTAGACTTGAAGATAGTAGGATTTCCAAGTCATGTTATTGTCAAACATGGAGAAGAAATGATTTTAGACCCATTTAACAGAGGTAGATTATTAGAATTAGAAGATCTACAAGAGATATTATATCAAAATTATGGTGATTCGGTAGAATTTGAAGCTGAGTATCTAAATGAAATTTCGGATGAAAAAATAATCATCCGAATGTTAAGAAATTTAAAAAATTCATACACAGATTCGTTTGCTTATGAAAATGCCAGAATGTGTAATAAAATGATCTTAGGAATCATGCCAGAGTCATCAGATGAGATTAGAGATATGGGAATTTTGGAAGAAAAATTAAAGAATTATGATAATGCAATTAAATTTCTTAACAAATACTTGGAAATGGAACCAAATTCTGAAGATGTGGATTATGTTCTGGAATTAATTAGAGAAATTAGAGATAGAATTAATCAATGATTGATGAAACATCATGGCCTTTTTTAATCATTTTAACTTCATGACGTGCCAGTTCATTTCTAAATGCATTTTTGATTACATCAATTTCATTTCTTAAAGTTGCAATTTCATCTTCAAGTTTTTCGATTCTATCGTAAACTGTTCCTTCTCCTTCAGAACTCATATTTTCATATTAGAAAAATTCTTTAAAAAGGTATGGTTATAGTTAGTCTCTAGCTATAAATCGAATTCTTGATTACAAGCAGGACATTTAGCTCTTTCTTCTCCAACACTTCCAATAATGAAGATTCTACCAATTGTTTGACACAACGGACACATTCCAGTTGTGACATTTTTTGGTCCTGTTTTGACTATTTTTTGACTTTTTCTACGTCCCATTTTGTTTCTAAATTATACAATGATTAAGTCAATATTAAAGCTGGCGCGGGGAGAGGGATTTGAACCCACGAGTTCTTGCGAACATGAAATTAGCAATCTCACGCCATACCGGGCTAGGCGACCCCCGCTCAAACTGAGTGTATTTCGTTGGTTAATTAGTATAACTTGGAAATGTGATGACATGAATATTTTAACAAAAGTTAATCATCTTCAAACCTAGCATAATTTTTTGTAATATCCTGTAAAGGAGTTCGTTTTCCACCTACAACTTTAAGATCAACTTGAATTTTTCCATTTTCAACAGTGATTATATTATAGCTATTTTCAAAGAACCCTCTCACACGTTTAGAAGAAGTAGTTCCAGCATTAGCGATTAGTAAATTACTAAAATCCCACATCCAAGGTCTATGCTTATGACCACATAATACAAGATCCACTTTGGCATCCAGGGTTGCACGTAAAACGTCACCAGCATCTATGATTGTCAATCTATCAGAACCCGTATCTGGTATACCTATCAAATGATGATGCATTGCAAGGATTGTAATTTTATCTTCATATTTTTTCATAGTTCTTTCAAGCCATAATGTTTGTCTGTAACCAACTTCACCTTCATCACGATCAGGTCGTGCAGTACCAAGAGTAACTACTACAACATCATCATTCAATTCATTAATTGTTTGAAATGGAAAATATTTCTTAAAATGTAGATATCCAGTGTTTCGATAATCATGATTTCCGCTAATAGCAATAATTTTTTTTGTATTTATTTTTGAGATTAATTCTTTACATCCTTCATATTCTTCTTTAAGACCTTCATTAGTAAGATCACCGGTAATGATTACGGCATCAGGGGATAATTCATTTACTTCAGTAATTACTTGATCAAATATATTATTGCGAAATTGTGATCCGAAATGAATATCAGATAATTGTACTATCTTCATAAAATAGTGTTTGTAGTAGTTGATTTAAGATTTTTCAATATGATAGATTGAAGTTCAGCTATATTCAATCCCGAGGCTTTCTTTCTAATCCATCTTTTATAATTCTAAGTGCATCTCTAGTTCGTTCTGGTTTTGGTAATTGTATCATAAAGATTTTTTCTGGATGATTTACAGAAGCAATGGCAAGCATAGTATTTTTAGCAAGTGATTCAAAGAATTCAAGATTTTTATCTGCGTTTATCACAATTTTTTCATTTATTCCACCATGTGAAAATGTCAAAAACATTTCAACAAAAACATGACCTAAACCATCTTGCAAAATATTCAGATTGGTGTCTACAGACAACGGTTTTCCTGCAATCCTATTCAACATATAATCAAATTTTTTTCCTTCAAATCCAATGCATGGAACTTTCTTGCCCTCAAAATCTTCAACAGACAAATCTTTATGAGAATTTTTCAAAAATTCATCTAATTCATTGGTTGTCAAATCATTTCCTCAACAATTTTGGTATCATAAAATCACCAGCTTTTACTAAGAAAGGTGTGATAAATGCTGTAATTATTGCAATTATTCCTATCAATGGGAACAAAAATGCACTAACAACTCCAGCATCAACTCCAACCTTGACTATTACAATTGAGAATTCACCCCTTGGAGCTGCAAGTGTAAAAGCAGAACGGAGTGATTTTGGTTTTGGTTGTTTAAGCATAATATTTCCGAGCAGATTTCCTCCAAGCTTCATACCAAGCGCGACTGCAATTAGTGCAATTGCAATGAAAATATAGTTTTCTAATTGACTTACATCCATTAGAGCACCAACAGAAACAAAGAAGATTGCAACAAACATGTCTTTTATTGGGCTAGATAGAATTTTTGAAACTTCAGCAGATTTTGATTCAGCTACTAATACACCAGCAAGAAATGCACCAATTGCTACGGATAGTCCTACAATATTTGCTAATAATGCATATCCAAAACACACACCTAAAACACTAAGTAATAAAATCTCTCGATTTTCTGCACTTGCAACCTTATCGATTAATTTTGGAACTGTACGTATTCCAATAGTAAATGTTCCAACTATCAAAATAGTGGCAACTACCACAACAGCAATTGCACCTTCAATTGAGACAGTTCCTGCTAATGCAATTGATTCTAACGATGCAATTAAAATTACAGCAATAACATCTTCTACAATCAATATACCTAAAACCAAAATAGAAGATTCTCTTTTGATCTTCCCTGTTTCTTCTAAAACCTTTACAATTATTGCAGTACTACTGATAGATAATGCAGCAGATATGAATAATGAATCCATGAATCCTAGTCCAAGTAGTGTAGATGCATAAAATACTACAATTAAAGTGACAAATAGTCCAAGTGATCCTACTAAAATTGCAACTTTTCCAATAGAACGTATTTTTGCAAATGGGAATTCTATCCCAATCACAAACAAAAGTAAGATAACACCAATCTCAGCAAAAACATTGAGTGCCGCAATATCTGAAAGTATTCCGATTGAACCACCATAATCACCACCACTTTCTCCACTTTCAGGAAGAAAAGATGTCCAAAGAGGAGATAATGGACCAATCAACATTCCTGCAAACAGGTACCCAATGATGAGGGGTTGTCGTATCTTGAAGAATGCAAGTGTAACAATACCTGCAAGAATCATTATCACCGCCAAATCAGTTACAAAGGTGTCATGTGGCATCTGTAAAGGATTGATTTTATCAACCAGATTCCAAACTCCGTCTTCAATTGAGCTTTCACTATTTCCAGTACCTAACTGAAGGAAAATATTTTGCATCTATCTATGATGTATTAGTGAATTTAAAACAATTTTCAGGATACGGCTTTATTTTGATAAATTTTTCACTATAATGTCTGGGATGATGATCAGAGTGTCTGATTTGTGAAGAAATAATCTCTGGGGTATCTGACCAGAAATGGTTATTTGAATAGAACCCTCGTTATATATGGTACGGTACTATACGGTATACATGATACAATGCGAATACTGCAATAGAGGCTTTATTGAAAGCCAAAATGGATTAGCTGAGAAGACATTTCATCAGTTATTACATGACCCAGAGATTATCAACAAGTAGTCTCTACGTTTTTCTTTTTTCATACCTCACTTTTTAAACCAGCAGTGTAACTTCAGAATATAATGGTAGATAGAAAGAGTAGTATAAAAAAACAATCAATCAAAACAAAAAGAGATCCAAGTCCTTCACAAGTATACAATAAAGTAAACGCAGTTTCAGAATCAACAAAAGCATTATCAAAGGAAATTAAAGGAATGGCTAAGATATTCAAAGATAATCAGAAGATTCTGGTATCAATGAGCGATATGATGCAAGCAATAAGTTTAGCAATGACACAAATGCAAAAACAAGCAAAACAAATCAACATAATTGAAGAAGACACCCAGAGATTATTCACAGGATTAAATCAAGTAAAGATTCATGAAAAATTTATTACAAAATTAAATAAGCAAACAGATCAATTAGATCAAAAAATTGTGAAGATAGATGAGAAACAAAATTTTCTACCAAAAAATAACGAAATTATGAAAACAATTTCAGAAAGTAAGGAATCCATACGAAATAATTCAAAAATGATTATGAAAATTGCAAACAGAATAGATGAAGTAAAAGATAAAATTGATGATGAACCAAAAGTTGGAAGAGATATTACATCACAGATTGAAGAACTTAGAGAAAATATAAAATCAATCACTAGTAGAACAGGAGATATTGGAAAAGATATGTCCAATTTAAAAAATGAGATTGGAGGGTTAGTTTCTAGTCCAAAAATTTCTTCTTTAGTAGGAGATGGAATGAAGACATTCAAATCAGAAATTGAAGAGAAAATATCAAATATTTCAAATATGATTAATCGTTCAGACCAAATTGCATCAGAATTTCATCAAAAAACAGACAAAGTTATGCACGAATTACAGAGTATCAAAGGAGTCACAAATAAGGCCTCAGATGACAGTTCTAAAGAAGTTATGGCAATTCTCAAACTCAATGAGTATCAATCAAGTATTAGAATGCAAGCTGAATCAAAATATGGAGATATTAAAGATGTTGAAAAAATGGCAACTCAAACAACTGAATTAATTAATTTGTTTGATAAATTATCAATTG
Source organism: Candidatus Nitrosopelagicus sp. (assembly GCA_028345095.1). GTDB lineage: Archaea > Thermoproteota > Nitrososphaeria > Nitrososphaerales > Nitrosopumilaceae > Nitrosopelagicus. The sequence goes on from JAOMCQ010000016.1 coordinate 11,392, forward strand.
AAACAGAAGATAAAATTCCACTTCCATATGAAGTTAGACGATGGGCAGTAGGTAAAATTTTTGATTGTGCGGATAAATGGGAATTAAGATTTTCAGAAGTTTTTAGTATATTGATAGACAATTTGGGCAGAGAATTACTAAAGGAAGCAATTAGAGTTCCTCAAGTTAGAGATATTTTTGGAATTCGTGCAGTGGATGAAATTAGAAATGAGTTGAATATATCTTAGACATCCTGTGAAACATCATATTCATTCATTTTTTGTTTCTTTTTATTTAGTATAGCAAATATTCCTAAAATTGCTGCAATCCAAATACAACTGAAAATTATATTTGAAAAACTAACATACATGTAAGGTATAGCATCTGAAATATTTTCTTGTATGAGTACAGCACGACTGTTAAGATCTAGCATGCCAGTATGATATGCAGCGCTATCAGTAGGTACTGCTGCAATTTTTTCCGCACTTATCAACATTGTATCAAGATCAGATTGAATTCTTACAAAATTTGTAGAATCAGTTGGAAATATCCAAACAGGGTTTCCAGTTGTAGGAAGATTTGCTTTAATTGAATTAATGTCATTGATTATTGATTGTGGATCAGATGTCGCTACAATTCTATCTAAGAAACCAACCGATTGATCAAGAGGATATACATCACTTGCATAACCTGCAAATGATGCATAAGCACCTATTACAATTATTGTAAAGATACCAACGAGTGCGAGTTTATAGAAACGATTAGCCATTTTTTCTTCCTTTGTTATTTTATGCTTGGTAGATTGTGGTCTTTTATATCTTGTATGAGAGAAGCTTAGCCACGAAATGTAAAAGAAGCCAACAGCCTGTAATCCAATTATAGGCACGAATATAGGATTATTAGAAAATATTGCGATGAATATTCCAAGAATTCCATATACAGCAAAGAACATTTCCAATAAAGTAGTCTTTGAGAAAGGTAAGTTGTATGCTTTATCTCTCCAATCATCATCATTTTTGATAATTCCATACTTTGGAGTTCTAAGAAACTCATTCTTTTTACCAAATATTCCATCAAATACAGCTACAGTATTATTCACAGACATCCCGATTGAATAAACAAGAAGATATGGAAGTGCCTTTGCATGTCCCTTCCAATTATTTTTGTACATCTTATTAATGACAAGAAGATATGCACCTGGACCCATAGCAAGATAAGTTGCTAACGTTAATGCAGGTAAAAAGCTAACAATGTAAAGATTAACTTCAGATGCAAGAAGTATAGGAAGTGTAATGAATTGTATTAGCATTAGTGGAAAAACTATATGTCGTGTAAGTTGAATGAAAGCCTGTAGTTTTGCATCAAATGCTATTTTTCTTTTAAGCAATATATTTCCAAGTAGTTTCACAGCACATTGTATAGATCCTTTAGCCCAACGAAATTGTTGTCTTTTTGCACCATTCATTTGAACTGGAAGTTCTGCATCAACTACTATGTCAGGTAAGAATAGACATTTCCAACCTTTCATTTGTGCTCTATAACTAAGATCTAGGTCTTCCACTAAAGTTGAAGTGTGCCAACCACCTGCATCATCAATGCATTCTTTTCTCCAAATTCCTGCAGTTCCATTAAAATTCATGAATAGTTTAGAATTGCTTTTTGCTTTTTGTTCTACTAAAAAATGAAAATCTAAATTTAATGCCTGAGCTTGTGTAAGAGCAGAATAATTTTCATTAATATGCCCCCATCTACATTGAACAAGACCAATATTTGATTTTGTAAAGTGTGGAATTGCTTTTTTCAAATACCATGTGGGAGGAATAAAATCTGCATCAAAAATTGCGACAAACTCACTTGTAGTGGATTCCATTGCATGTTTTAAGGCACCAGCTTTGTATCCATCTCGTGTTCCTCTACGAACGTGTTCAATATCAAATCCTAAATTTTGATACTTTTTTACAGTATTTGACATTGTTTCAACAGTATCATCATCAGAATCATCTAAAACCATAATTCTCATTTTATCTTTAGGATAATCCTGTTGACATACTGAATCAACTAATCTGGTTGCAACATACTTTTCATTATAAATTGGAAGTTGGATAGTGATTGTCGGTTCACCCACCTCAATTATAGAATTAATGTCTTTTCGACGACTAGACAAAAAAGCCAGATAATAGAAATTACAAGTATATCCAATAATCAGAATTGCACAGAATATGAAAATTTGAAATACAAATTGAGTGAATGGGTTGCCTTCCAATGTCTACCACTTTGAAACTTGTATCGGTGCTATATATCTGAAATCAGAGAAATTACTTTTGTTCAAAGATTTTTATGGCTTTTGGAGGACAAACACCCTCACAAGCAAGACAGAAAATACAATCAGGTTCTTTTGACATTAATGGTTTCTTGTCAGATGCAGGATTTCCAGAAAATTCTACAAATTCATAAACTGCTACTGGACATGCATCAATACAAGCACCATCTGCAACACAAATATCAAAATCAACTGATACAAACTCTCCCCATACACCCATAATTCCATTTTCAGTTCCAACACGACCCCATGTTTTGATTTCATGGCCGGTTTCAGCTTCGAACGATGGGGATTGTTTCATTTTAGATTTATACTCAATATCGATTGGACCAGGTTTTGCACCATCTGGTATTTCCATATTTGCTTCATCGATTTCTTCAATTTCTTCTTCAGCTACAGCTTTTGGTTTTGGTTTTGCATTAAGAACAATCATTGCAAGTGGAGTTAATTCCTCTAAACGTTTGACTGATTCTTTTTCAGAAATTTTTTCAATTTTCATTAATGCTGCACGGAATTTTTCTTCAAGTATTGTATTACGTAGAATTGTATCAGTAACCATCTTTGCAAAATGATCAGCCTTCTTTCTATAATCCTTCAACCAATGTGGATCACCAAATTTGTCAATTGGCCAAATCTGGTAAATTATGTCAACAACTTCACCAGTTACAATTTCAACTGTAACATTCAAGTCAACTTTTTCATAATTTTTATCATACTGATCAGACATGTTTTCTTCAGACCAATGATATGTAGCAAATATTCTATCTGCATAAATTTCCATTTCAAAAGCTTTTTTCAAACCATCATGAATAGATTTGATTTCTAGAGGATCATCTAATTTGAAAGGTAAACGATACAAACCAAGTTTAAATCCATGTAATGGATATACGCCTCTTTTTGCAGTTGGTGACTCCATAGTGTAAACACGATCTTTGAGTAAGAGGGACATTTACTTTAATATCCTTTCAATTAGTTAAAAACGTTATTAGATCATTATGAAAAAGTTTGTCAATAATATGATAATTATTCATGAATAAGGCACTATCATTTTTAAATGCGGTAAAGTTTGAAGAGACTGCTTGAAACTAAACAAAGTTGCAATTGTAAGTAAATTTGGATCAAAGATTTCTGAAGATACCGCAGAGACAATTTCAAAAAAACTAATTGCAAAAAAGATTAAAGTTTACACAATTTCACCAGTTAGCGTATCAGGAGCTCAGAAAGTTGAATCTCTTGAAGAACTATCCAAAATAAGATTAGATTTGGCAATTACTTTAGGAGGAGATGGAACTACATTAAGAGCTTTCAGAAATCTACGAAATGAAACTCCAATTTTAACAATAAATGTTGGAGGAAATAGAGGAATTCTTTCTGAGATAACATTAGATGATTTTGATGATGCAATAGCTGCAATTACAAAAGATCAGATTTGGTTAGATAAAAGAACAAGAGTTGTTGCATCATGTAACGGAGAAGAATTTGCACCAGCATTAAATGAAATTTATGTAAATCGTAAAAATTTAACAAAAACCGCAGAATTTGAGATTAAATTTCAAAATGATACAGTGAAGCAAAAGATGGATGGTGTTATAATTTCAACACCTAGTGGTTCAACAGGACACTCGTTTTCAATAGGCGGTCCATTACTGCATGAAAGTTTAGATGTATTAATTATAACACCCGTTGCACCAGTGCATAGATTACCATCAATTGTTGTTCCTGATGAAAAAATTGAGATAAACTGTTCACATGATTGCAATATAGTTATGGATGCACAAATGATAAAATCGTCAGAAGTTGATCAAAAGATTACTATTAAAAAATTTAAGAATCAAGCAGTTTTTGTTCGATTAAAGAAAAAAGGCTTAAGACAAATGAATAAACTTGGTTTTTAGAGTTTTGGATGCAACTGCATTTTATGCAGGAATGCCATTTACATCTAATGATTCTTTTATGACAACTAGTGCAGTCTATGATGAAATTCAACATATTAAAATGAAACAAGGTGCAATTGAGATGTTACAACAAACAAATAGACTTCAAATAAGAGATCCAGATAAAAAATTCATCAATATAGTTAAAGATACTGCATATAAAACAGGAGATAACACAACCATCTCCAAACAGGATATATCAATTATTG
>JAOMCQ010000017.1 GCA_028345095.1 Candidatus Nitrosopelagicus sp.
TTATCATCAAATGCGTATTCATATTTAGGATTTATTGCAACATAAACATCATCACATGAAAAATCAACTGAGTTTGTAAATCCAGTATTTTGTCCATCATCAAGTAAAAGACTATATTTTTCAAGATAAATTTCAGATTTTTCCATGGTATCAGGATGTGTAAACTCAGCTAATGCAGGTAACATTACATATCGTCCTAGTTCAGAAATTGGAATAGGATAATATGGAATGACCAAAATATGATTTGTAAATAACGTCAAGGGTTCACAAGTCTCATCTATTTTTAGAAAATCGGTACTATGATAACTAGACACAGTGATATCAATGGGAATTCCATGATCATTTGTTAAAACATGTTGCATGAAAACTGAATTTCCATTTTCATCGATTTCCTGAATAATTAATCCTGAATCAACACCAAGTACCTTAAAACTTTGAGGAGCAACAAAACCCCCACCAGCAAATGCAGAAAATCCAAAAAATGGGATAATAGCTAAAAATAATATAAAAATTCCTAAAGTTTTTCTCACAGTTATATCACTATTCTATATTTACCGTATACAATGTAAATATTGGCAGCAAGTATTATGGCTGCAGCAATAAAGAACCAGTCTTTGATGCTTACCTGTTCAAGTTCTCTATCAATATCATCAGTAATTTGTTCAAAAATTTCATTTAGGCTATTTTTATCAACTGATTTGTAGTATTTTCCATTTGCCGCAGTAGCAATAGCAATCAACTGTGTTTCATTTAATTCAGCGTAGAGTGGATTTCCATAGATATTTGTTCCAAGTAATACTGGTTCATCAGAACCCATTCCAATCGTATGAATTTGAATTTTTTTCTGTAATGCATATTGAACAGCTTCATTTGGAGTAACAACTCCAGCATTATGATCACCGTCACTCAATAAAATTACAACTTTTTTCTTGTTAGGGATTGAATTGGCCATATCCACGCCTAAAACTAGACCATCACCTATTGCAGTAGCACCATCTCTTTGTCTAATTGCCTGTAAATCATCAATTGTTTTTTGTTTAAATGGAGTAAGATATGAAACAGTTGTTGCACCAGATTCAAACAAAATAATTCCAGTATGATCATTTGGTTCAAGATTATCTATTAAAATTTCTGCAGCAATTTTTGCAGATTCTAATCTTGTTGGAGGATAATCAGTTGCAGCCATACTTCCAGAACCATCAAGAACTAAAACCACATTTACACCTTCTTGCACATTTTCTAAAGGAATTCTTGGATCTGCAAGACCAATTATTATCAAACTTACTGCAACTAGTATCAGAATGAATGGAATGTGTTTTCTTATTTGTGATTGAGAAGAAATTGAGCTTTTAACTAGTTCTAGATTACTGAATTTTAATGAATTTGATTTTTTTGTTTTTGTATAAAATCTATACAAGTAATAAAATCCAGGCAATACGAAAAGTGCCAACAAAACATACCAATATCCAAATTCATAATCCATTATCTATCGCCTCATCCGTTGATTAAAGAATTGTCTCAAGGCCATATCAAAAGGAATTTGCTCTGAAACATTTACCATTTCTACTTTTAGCTTTGTGATATCATTTTTGATCTTTTCAGAATTTTCTAAGGAGTTTTTTGTGAAAGCATTTCTAAATGATATATCCGAAGTGTTAACTAGTAATTGTTCACCTGATTCAATATCTTCTAACATTGTATACCCAATATCAGGTAATTTAGATTCACGTATGTCAGATAAATTTACCAAAATTACGTCATGACGATTTTTAAGAAATTTTAATGGACGTAGAAAGTTTGGTGAGATGTAATCAGAAATTATGAAAACTATGCTATGCTGACCTAAAATATGATGTAATTGTAATAATGAGGTTTCAATATCCGTCTGTTTACTTTTTGTTTTATGCGTTAGTAAAGTTCTCAGTAAAGTAAGACTATGTTTTCTTCCTTTTCTTGCAGGAATGAATTGTTCAAGGGTATCAGTAAATATTCCAAGACCCACACTATCATTATTTTTCATTGCAGAAAATATGACTGACGCTGCAACTTCATGACCAATTGATTTTTTGCTTTTTGAAAAACCAAATTCATTGCTTGCAGAATAGTCAAAAATAACATATACACGCAAATCACGCTCTTCAACAAACTCTTTTACGTGTAATTTGTTCGTACGTGCAGTAACATTCCAATCAATATGCCTCACATCATCACCCAGAACATATTCCCGAACCTCTGAAAATTCAATTCCTCTACCACGAATTTTGGATTTATAGCTACCCGACATCATACCATCTACCAACCCTTTTGTTTTGATTTCTAATTCACGAATGCGTTTTAGTAGATCTTTAATTTCAGACAATGGAATTCTATGGCGCACGAACTTTTTCTAATATTTTATTAATCAAATCATCAGAAGTGTGACCATCAGCCTCTGCTTCAAATGTAAGAATTAGTCTATGACGTAGTACATCATGTGCAATTGATTTAATATCTTCAGGGATAACAAAACCTCTTCCTGCAAGTAATGCATTAGCTTTTGCTGCAAGGATTAACCATATCGATGCACGAGGTGATGCACCAAATTCTATTATTCCATCTAATTCAAGATTATAATTTTTTGGATTTCTAGTAGCATCAACAATGCGTGATACATATTCCTCAATTTTTTCATCAGCATAAATTTTTTGTACAAATTTTTGTATTTCTAAGATAACTTGTTTTGATACAATGTTATTAGCTGATGGTTTATTTTCTTGAGTATTACGTTGTATGATTAATTTTTCATTATCTTTTGATGGATAATCAATGATAAGTTTTAATGCAAATCTATCAATTTGTGCTTCAGGTAATCTATACGTTCCCTCACTTTCAATTGGGTTTTGTGTTGCAAGAACTAGAAATGGTTTTTCTATTTCAAATGTATCACCGTGTATACTAACTTGTCTCTCTTGCATTGCTTCAAGTAATGCAGACTGAACTTTTGGCGGTGCACGATTGATTTCATCTGCAAGTATTAAATTACTAAATATAGGTCCTTTTTCTGTAACAAATTTTTCTTTTTTATTATCATAAATTTTTGTTCCAATAATATCAGCAGGGAGTAAATCCGGAGTAAATTGGATTCGACAAGAATTGGCACCTAGTGTTTTAGATAATGTATCAACCATTTTGGTTTTAGCTAATCCAGGTACTCCTTCTAATAGAACATGACCATCAGCCATCATTGCTATTACTAATTTTTTTATTACTTGTTCTTGGCCAACAATGACTTTTTGAACCTCATCTACAATTTCCATGATTTGTTCAGCATATTTTTTTGACTGTTCATTTAGAGTCTGAATTTCAGGATTTGTGGAGTGATATGATGATTCAACAGTCATAAGATTCACTTTTTTTTTTGCTTTTTGAATATAATAATGATCACAAGCAATCTATCATTGTACTATTTTGGAATTAAACATTAGAATGTGTCCCCTATAGAATACATAAAAAATGATGATTTTTCTACCAATTAGATATCTATATCTAAAAATCATAGTTAGAAAAATAATGGAAGAGGAGAAGAGAAAGGAATTACCAGTAATAGACTCTAATGATATGCCAGAATCACTTGACTGTACCACGTGTTTTCTACCTATGCAATACCAAAAAAAGACAGAGGGAAAATTTGTCTGGCAGTGTTTTAGATGTGGGAAAAAATATTTTGTTTTTACTAAAGATGGAAAAACCATTATCGAAGAAACGTGGGGTCCACCAAGATAACTTCATGTATAGTAACATAGGAGATTATTTATGAGAGATTCAGAAACTTTTGGAACAGAAAAAGGCTTTGGAGAACAATTAGTACAATGGATGAATGAAGAAGCAAAGAAACATGATATGAAATTTGAAGCTAGATTGTATGATTATACAATTAAGACAGAAAATTTTGGAATATTTGAAATGTTATCATGGATGGGCGATGTCAAAACTGCAAGAAGTTTAATAATAAAAGCGAGTAAAAAATTTAGAGTTAAAGTTATTGAAGGTGGTTATAAAGCAAAAGAAAAGATCTATAGTACAAAAAAATCAGATTTTGCAATGGTTAGAAAAGGAGACAGAGTGATAGGACATTTGAAATTTACTGCTACAAGATTTGGAAAAGATGATTGGGAACTTGTTGAGGAAGAAAGAAGATGACAAAAATTGGAATTATAGGTACAGGAATGTTAGGAGAAGCAGTAGGATTACATCTACTGGATGTTGGATATGAAGTTAATGTATACAATAGAACTAAAGAAAAAACAAAAAAACTTGAACAAAAAGGAGCAAAGATTATAGAATCTCCAAAACATGTTGCAGAAAATTCAGATTTAGTAATCATAGTCGTCAAAGATGCCGAAGCAGTAGAAAATATAATTTTTGGAGATTTAGGCATAATTTTAGGAAAACATGATGGAATGTGTATTGTAGACATGAGTACTATTAATCCAAATTCAACAAAAGAAATTTCAAAAAGAGTTTCAGATGAAGGTGTAGATTACATGGAAATTCCAGTTATGGGAGGACCAAATGTAGCAATTAACGGTAAACTAGTCATAATGGCATCAGGAAAAAAAGAGATTTTTAAAAAGCATGAGAAAATTTTTGATTCAATCGCAGAAAAAGTGTTTTACTTAGGTGATACAGGTACGGCACATTCCATTAAACTTGCAATGAATTTACAAATTGCAATGCTTGCTTTATCGTTGTCAGAAGGACTTACACTTACAAAAAAAGCTGGAATTGAACCTGAATTATTTCTCAAGATACTGAATTCTACATATTTTAAAACAGGAATGAGCGAGGGGAAAGCATACAAAATGATAAACAATGAGGTAGAGCCAACATTTACACTTGCAAATTTAAAAAAAGATCTTGATACAATTAATGATGCTGCAGATTCAATTAATGCAGAATTACCAATGGCAAAAATTGCAAGAAAGGTCTACTCTGATGCTGCAGATGCAGGATTTGGAGATATTGATTATACAGGAATTATTTCATACATAATGAAACTATCTGATAAGTAATTATTCCTGATTTGACATTGATGCTAAAAGTCGCTTATCTTTGTATTTTACAACATGTGAAACACCATGTTTTGGAAATACACCGTAAATCAATCGTGCCTTTTCTACAACAGAATCTTTGAGTGAAACCATGATGAATTGACTGCCTTCGGATCTTTCCTTGATAATGTTGGATAGCTTTTCTGCATTTGGTGCATCAAGGTGTGCATCAACCTCATCAAACAGATAAAATGGAGATGGATTTAGTTTTTGTAACGCCAATACAAATACAGTAGCTGCAAGAGTTTTCTCACCACCGCTAATTGATGTTGATTCTCTTTTTGGTTTTCCAGGGAACTGTATCAAATAATTTAAACCAGAATTAAATATGTCATCCTCATTTTCAAGTTCAAGCCATGCACTACCACCCGTCATTTTTGAAAATGCATCTTTTACTTGAGTATCAACTGTATCAAATGCATCCAAGAATGTTTGTCGTTTATCTTTTTCTACAGATTCAATGAATGCAACAATTGTATTACGCTCTTTTTCAAGCATGTTCTTTTTAGATGATGATGATTTGTAACCATTTGAAATTTCAATATATTGTGCGGGAGCACCAGCATTTAGAGAATTTTTTATACGATTTTGTTCAGATTCAAGAGAAGAAATTGTAGATTCAACATCAAAAACTTCAATACTTATATCAAATCCAAATGTTGCAAGAAGTGATGTTATTTTAGATTCTTTTTGACGTAATTCAGTTAGATCACGATTTAGAGTATCAGTACTTCTTTCACGTGATGAAATTTCTTTTGTTTGTTCACGTTCTTTTGAGTTAAGATTCTCAAGACTATTATCAAATTCTTGCATTCGCTCTACAGAAGTACCTGAAGTAGAAATTAATCCTTGTTCTTCATCACGTAATTTGATAAGTTCAGATTCAGCTGTCTCTTTATCCTTTGTCGCACGACGTGTATCAACTTCTAGATGATATTTTTCTTGATTCATATTAGAAAATGTGTGTTGGAGATTTTTCTTCTCACTACTAATTTTAGTATCATGTGCCATTAGTTCTGCAAGATAAGATTGTTTTTTCTTTAGTTCATTTTGTATTGGTGTCAAATTTTTGTCTTGTTCAACAATTTTTTCATTTACTAATGTAAGCTCGTTTGCAATTCTATCCATCTGTGGTTCAGCATAATTTTCCCTGACAAGTTTTATTTGAGATTCTAAAGATTCCAAATGAGATTTACGATTTATTAATTCTCGTGAAATACGCTGTTGTATTTTTTGTAAATGATTAATTCTAGATTCAAATGATTTCTTATTTTGACTAATCTGAGATATTCGAGTTTTTAGTTCAGAAAGACTGTTTGAAGTGGTACTCATTCCCACTTCAGATAAAGAAAGTCTTTTTTCATAATTTTTTACAAGTAAATCCAATTTTTTAGTTCTATTTTTCTTTTTTGTGACTGTATGTCTTAATGCAGAAATCATTTGTTGAAGACCCTCAACAGAATCACTCATGTTAATAATTTTTGTTAATTTTGAAATTTTTGAATTATTGTCAATTACAACAGAAGTTGCTTTTGCCTCAAAATATTCACCAGATATGGTAATCGTTTTGAATCCAGATTTGGATAATTGAATTGCATGATTTCTTGATTCTACAAGAACAACATTTCCAAAAAGGAAGTTTTTTAGAGGTAGAAATTTTTTATCGCAGTTTACATAGTCGGATAAAATTCCCAACACACCACTATGGTTGGGAGATTCAATATTTATTTCAGGAATTGCTTCCAAAGGAATGATTTTAAGTTTTGGTAATTTTTTATCGGTAACAAATTCTGCAAGTGAAATAAGAGATTCAAAGTTCTTTACAACTACAGCTTTAATCCAATCAGAACAAACTGCAAGTGCTGCACGTTCATATTTTTTATCCCAAGAAAGTATTTCATATACTAAACCCTCTATTCCAAAATCTTGCGTGCTATGTTTTAGTTTTGATATTGAATAATCCTCGTGCATTATTCCTTTTGCAAATTTAATTTTTGTTTCATATTTATTTGCACCCTTAGATGATGCATCAATTAATTCAGAAAGTTCATGTATATCATTTTCAGATTGCGTTTTATCATCAGTAAATTTTTTTATTCTTAAATTTATTTCCGATACAGAATGTTTGTGATTTTGGATTATTCTTTCAAGTTTTATTTTTTGTCTCTCAAGTGTCTCAAGACTTTTTACAAGTTCATTAAATTTATCCTGGTTAGATAAAAGCTTCTCAGTTCCATTTGTTGATTGAGATTCAAATTCTCCAACAGCAAGTTTAGTTGCAGTAATTTTATCAGTTAAACGTTGAATTTTTTGATCAACATCTCTTTTTTGTGTAATCACTTGAGATTGTTTTCTTAATGCTTCAGTTTTTTGTGTTCGAAGATTATTTGTTTTATCATCAAATGATTTCTCAGTTTCACGAAGTTTTCTTACTTGATCCTTAAAGTGAGATAATTGTGATTCAGAAAATGATTTTTGTATTTGTAAATTATCAAGGTTAATTTTATGATTAGGGAGATTTTTATTAATCTCAATTAGTCGATTTGTACTTGTTTTGATTAGGCTATCAGCCTCATCATATTTTCGTCTTTCATAACTTAATTTTGTTTCAATTTCAGATTTTGATTTATTAAATGCATTAACTTCATCCATGAATTCAGTTTTTTGTTTTCGTATCTCAGAAATTTCTTTTCTAATTGTAGTTCGTTCTTCTTCTAGATGCTTCATTTCAGAATTCAATGAATTTAGAGTTTTATCTTTTGATGATTTTTCAGACTGAATTGTTTTCAAATTTGATGCAGCAGATATTGCACGATAACGATTTAGTTCACGTTCAAGAAGATCATATCGAAGTTTTTTATTTCTCTCTTCTTCTAATTCATCAATTCTTTTCTTTACTTCTCCCATCTTAGCCATTGCAATCTCCAGTTTATGATCAGCGTCTGTAAGTTGTTTTTCTGCTTCCTTTTTCTTCTCATCAAATGCCGAAAGTCCAATTAAATCCTCAATTACAACTCTTTTTTCTTCAGATGTCATTTCAGAGATTCTTGTAACAGTTCCTTGTTGGACATTATTGATTTGATTTAAACCTGCATTTGCAATTTCCATAAGATCAAGAACTTTTGAACGTAATACCTTCTTTTTGTTAAGATAGTAAAGGTTGTCCCCTTTGTCATTCATCTCTCTAGTGATTGTAACAATGTCAGAATCAACAGGGATTTTTCTATCTAAATTATCAAAGTGGACACTAGTACGAGCCATTTTAGGTCCACGTCTAGCTGCACCTTCAACATCATGCATAAGACCACGTAGATTTGGAGCACGCATTACCTTTGGCCTGTTTTCTCCAAGTGCAAAAGTAATTGCATCCAAGATATTACTTTTTCCAGAACCATTTGGACCAGAAATTGATACCAATCCTGGTTCAAAATCAACGATCGTGTTTTTAAAACCAAATGATTTGAAGCCAAAGATCTCAACTTTTTTTACGTGAACCAATACAGATTATGATATATTCAATTGCATAATTAACGTGAACAAGTAATTTTGACTTTGGTAACAAACTTTGTAATGCTACGAATAAGATCGTATTAACCTATTCACCTTTCACAAATTTTTCAATTTCAGTTTTTGCTATAGGATCTGTCATTTGTTGTATTGGATGTTTCATAAGGTATGCAGATGCGGGAATAATTGGACCACCCATTCCTCTATCTAAGGCTATTTTTGCGAGTCGAATTGCATCAATAACTATTCCAGCAGAGTTTGCTTTATCATCCACTTCTAGACGTACCTCCATATTATATGGAATATTTGCCCATTGTCTTCCTTCAATTCTCATGAACATGAGTTTTGTGTTTCCCAAAAAAGGAATAAAATCAGAAGGACCAACATAGATATTATCATCATCCAATCTATCAGTAAGCTGACTTTGAACACTCTCAGTTTTTGATATTCGTTTACTAACAAGACGTTCCTGTTCTTTCATATTTAGGAAATCAGTATTTCCACCAACGTTAATCTGGTATGTTTTTTCTATCTTTGTTCCACGCTCGTCACATAGTCTTGCAAGAGTTCTATGAACTATGGTTGCTCCAACCTGTCCTTTTATATCGTCACCAATAATTGGAATGTTTTTGTCAGTAAATTTTTGTGCCCACTCTTTGTCAGATGCAATGAATGCAGGCATGCAATTAACAAATGCAGTGTTTGTATCTAAACATACTTGAGCCCAAAATTGAGTTGCTTTCTCAGAACCTACAGGAAGATATGATACAATTACTTCAACCCCATTTTCTTCTAAGATCTTAATAATTTCTTCTCGTAATTGGGACTCAGATTTTCCACTTTCTATTGGTTTGACCTTGTTTTCAACCCAAATTCCAACACCGTCCAAAGCAGGACTTTCATAAACGGTCCCGTTTGCTTTGGGCATGTCATTTTTTTCAATCCAGTTCACCATATTTGGTAATTCATAAATGGCCTCATTGATTGGTTTTCCAACTTTGTTTGCACCGACATCAAATCCAGCAACAAAGTCAATATCATGAATAGTATAATCTCGTAAGTTTTCATGAATTATTCCTGTGACTTTTTGAGAAGGGTTTTTTGAATAATATTCAATACCTTGGATTAATCCCGAAAAACAGTTCCCTAGACCAACTAAAGCAACTTTAATTTTTTCAGGCATTCGTCAAATTGTGAATTACTTACAGTTTAAAGTTTTCCTAGAATGACAAATTATTTTACAGATGATATATTGAGAATAGTATGACTAATGATATACAAATTAAAGAGATCGTTCCAATAGATTTGGAAGGAGGTACACTTGTCAACGGATTTCCTTCATCTGGAATCACAAGTGCGATAGCTACAGAATCTTTGATTAATACATCAAATTTTGAACTACAAGCAAATATTGATTCAGATAAATTTCCACCAATTAGTATAATAAAAAATGGAATGCCAAATTATGCAACTAGAATATTTGTAAATAGGGATCTAAAGGTAGGAATATTTTCTTCGTATCTTACACTAGATGTAACAATGCACAGAACGGCTGCAAGGATGATGTTAGATTGGGCAAAAGAAAAAAAATGTTCAACTATTGTCAGCAGTATCACTGTAAAAGGATCAAATGAATTAGATGTATTTGGAGTTGCATCAACAGGAAATGCTAGAGGAAAACTTGTTGAAAATGGAATTACAATGGTAGACCATGCAACAATTCCAGGTATATCAGGAATATTACTAAATGAAGGTGCAACCAGAGGTCAAGATGTTATTGTACTATTAGTGAGTTCTAATAAGGAGATTCCAGATTTTAAGGCTACGTCAAATTTATGCGAGACATTTTCTAAAATTATTCCAGGCATATCTTGTAATCTAACAAAGCTAGAAAATGAATCAAAAATAATTGAAGAGCAACTAAAACAAGCAACAGAAAATACAAAAGATTTGGGCGACCACATCTACCGTTAATATTTAGATTAGACTCAATTCGATATGCAAGAAATATTTGGTTTTTTAGGATTAGTCATAGTAATTTCTGCATCAGGTGTAATGTCTCCAGGTCCACTATTTGCAGCAAATGTCATGTATGGATTACGGGAAGGAAAAATTTCCGGAATAAAAATGGCAATGGGACATACCATCGTAGAATTTCCGTTGATATTAATATTAGGAATAGGATTTTTTTCAATTGAAAGTTTTCCAGAAATTAGAACAATAATTACAGTATTAGGTGCAGCAGGATTGTTTGGATTTGCATTATTACAAATTAGGACTGTTACGAAACAAAAATTCAGTTTAGAAACAAAATCACGACAAGGACCATTAGTAGCTGGAATTCTTCTTAGTGCATTAAATCCATTTTTCATTATTTGGTGGTTAACAATTGGTCTAGTATTAATTTTAGAATCAATTCAAAATTTTGGAATTGTAGGAATTATAATTCTATTTTTATTTCACATCTGGATGGATTATGTATGGTTGTTTACTATTGCAGTCTTTTCTTCAAAAGCAAAAAATTATCTTTCAAAAAGAAATTTTAAGATAATAATTATTGGATTAAGCATAGTTTTAATTTATTTTGGAATAGATTTCCTAGTCAAATTATAACTAATTATTTAGAAATATCAATCTCAATTGTAGAAACATTACGAATTTTACCATCTCGTGATTCTAATGCATCAGAGGAAATTCTTACATCAGATATTCTATACCCAATAGAATGCATACGTTTCATGATAAATTGCGATACATCAACAGCCTGAGTAATACGTTGACCTCTTGCCTTTAATGTTACAGTGGGTAAAGTCGATAATTGTGTTAATGTAGAATTTACATATGTGACTAATGGTTTAACTCCAATCAAAATTAATTTTCGTGTAGGTTTTTCTTCAGGACTAAATGGTTTTTTCTTAGATTCTGGTTCAGGAGTATTTTCTGGTTCAGGAGTATTTTCTGGTTCAGGAGTATTTTCTGGTTCAGGAGTATGTTCTGGTTCAGGAGTATGTTCTGGTTCAGGATTTTTGGAATCCTCAATTATTTCATCAAGAATGTCAGATGCATCAGAATTTGTACTCATTAATACAGTACAACAAGTTTATTGTTTTTTAAGCTTCTCTTTTTCTATATACAATTCAAGTATAGAATGTACATCTTCATCTTTTGAGGATTTGATTTTTTCTACTATTTCTTTTTCTTCTATTTCAAAACAGTTCAAAAATTCTTGATGATCCTTAAAAACTAGAATTACCTTATCTTTAAAAATACAATGATAGAATTTTTCATTTTCCATGATTTCAGGATTTACCTTAACACCATCTTCGTTTACTTCAATTGCCGAATCCATTATTAGATAATTAATTTTGATTCAGATATAAAATTACGTAATTGTAATAAGAATTGAATTTTAAAACATACTATGGAAAAAAAGATTGTATTTCATGTAGATTTTGATTATTTTTATGCACAGTGTGAAGAAATAAGAGATTCCAAAATTAAAGGAAAATGTGTTGCAGTGTGTATTTTCTCTGATAGAGGAGGAGATAGCGGAGCAATAGCTACAGCAAATTACAATGCAAGAAAATTTGGAGTTAAATCAGGAATACCAATCATGCTTGCAAAAAATAAACTAAAAAAACAAGATGCAGTATTTTTGCCAGCAGATTTTGATTATTATTCAGACATATCATCAAAGGCAATGAAAATAATTGAAAAATATGCTGATGTGTTTGAATATGTTGGTAAAGACGAAGCATATCTAGATGTTACATCAAAAACTGACAATAATTTTCAAAAGGCAGAACATCATGCACAGCAATTAAAAAATGAAATAAGAAATAATCTAAAACTTTCGTGTTCCATAGGTATTACGCCAAACAAACTACTCTCAAAAATTGCTTCAGACTATAAAAAACCTGATGGATTAACAACTGTAAAATTAGAACAAATTAAAGAGTTTTTATCACCATTAAAAATAAGAGCGATTCCAGGCATAGGTAAAAAAACAGAGGATATATTTGCCCAAATGAACGTAAACACAATAGAAAATCTAAGAGAAATTAATATTTTTGATTTAAATAAAATGTTTGGGAGAAAAACAGGAGGATATATTTTCAATTCTGCAAGAGGAATTGATATAGAATTAGTAAAGCCAAGAGCACCAACAATTCAGTTTAGTAAGATTACTACGTTGAAAAAAAATTCTAAAGAACTTGAATTTCTTCGAGAAAACATAGAAGAATTGTGCGTGCAATTGAATAAAATAGCAATCAAAAATAAT
>JAOMCQ010000018.1 GCA_028345095.1 Candidatus Nitrosopelagicus sp.
ATGAAAGATATCATGCAAGAGCAGTGATTTGTTCAAATCCGGGAATTATTTCTACCACAGGAATTATCGAGGCGCCAGCAAAGCCAAAAGAATACTATTTTGAAGCAATGTCGTTAAAATCACAAGGATTAGGAATACAGCCTGCCAAAGAGAAATACAAAGATAAATTTTTAGAATACAATGATGAAAGATTGACTAAAATTTTAGAAGGATATATCTTACAAATCATTTTTTACAATATAACAGGAGAATCATTTTGTGAAGATATTCAATGCAGATTGAATAATGCTCACTGGCAGAAGGATCTTTTATTCTCACAAATTGAAATAAACAAACTATGTAAAAAACACAGTGAGATCTTATCAAATCTAAATTGATTTAAATTGCAATTATAGATTCAATCAAGTATGTCAAATGTTGAGAATTCAACAGTTATGGAAGAAAGTGGTTCTAACGATAAACCAAATAGTCCAGATTTTCCAAAAAAAATAAAGACATCATACGACGTAATCATTATTGGTGCAGGACCAGCAGGATATACTGCAGGAATTTATTGTGCAAGAGCAAGACATGATACATTATTAATTTCAGGACTTTTGCCAGGTGGACAATTAATGAATACTACAGACGTAGAAAATTACCCAGGTTTTGATGAAGGAATTATGGGGCCAGATCTAATGCTAACAATGAGAAAACAAGCAGAAAGAATGAACACTTCAATTATAGACGATGTTGTGGTTAATGTTGATTTTCGTGAAAAACCATTCAAAGTTTTAACAGGTTCAGAAGAATATCAAGCAAAAGCAGTAATTGTTTGTACAGGTGCAACACCAAGAAAAATTGGAATTGAAGGAGAAAAAACATTCAGTGGAAAAGGAGTTTCATATTGTGCAACATGTGATGGAGCATTTTTTAGGAATCAGGATATCACAGTAGTTGGCGGAGGAGATTCATGTATGGAAGAAGCAACATTTCTCACTAAGTTTGCATCTAAAGTTCACATTGTTCATAGACGTGATACATTCAGAGCGAGTAAAATCATGCAAGAACGTGCACTAAACAATGAGAAAATAGAGGTTCATTGGAATAGTGTAATTGAAGACATCAAAGGAGAACAAAAAGTTCAACAAATAATTCTAAAAGATACAAAAACGGGAGAAAATAAAACCTTGGAAATGGGAGGAGTTTTTGTAGCTATAGGTCATGAGCCAAATACAGAATTATTCAAAAATCAATTAGAGATGGATGAAAATGGATACATTGTTCAAAAAAATAATACAGAAACAAGTGTAAAAGGAGTATTCACCGCTGGAGATGTACATGACCATAGATACAGACAAGCAGTTACAGCTGCAGGATTTGGATGTATGTCTGCAATTGATGTTGATAAATATTTGTCAGAGTAAAAATAAGATTACTTTATCTTCTTTATAGTGAACTCTAAATCAGTACCATTTTTTTTTAGTTCTACAAGCTCATGACCACGTGTTCTACATAAATCACTTATATCATCTTCAGCGGCTGGATCATCAGCTAAAACAAGAAGTGTTTGACCAACTTGCATTTTTGAAAGTTCAACTACAGTTTGCATTGCAGGAGAAGGACAGTATAATCCTCTTACATCTAGTGTTTTTTCTGGTTCAGACATTTTATTACCTGTTCAAAATTCAATTGATGTATATTAAAATCTAGTTCTTTTTAGCTAAGCCTATAAATAATATTTTAACTTGGAATTATAATTAAAACCAAGGCGTGTATTTTTTAAAGATCATCTAACGGATTGCATAGCAACAAAATAATAGTTTTTTTCTACTGATTGTTCAAAATTGTATGCAGTAACTTTGACAGTATACTCATTGTTTAATAACCATAAACCATTCGTTAAGCTAGTTTCAGTAGGCAAGACCTCATATCTTACAATACCATTAACAGTTATACCATCAAAAGTATGAATAATTTCATTTTCTTCATTAATTAAAATTAATTCAATTTTTACACCATCAATGATATAATCGTTATTACCACCAAATTTTGTTCCAGAATATTTTTCTGCATCAAATATTTTTACATCTAAAGCAAATTTTCCATTATTTGGAATATGATTATAGCCTTCAAATAGCATATGAAGTGGAACTGTAACATCATCATTAACAATAGTTGAAGTTTCTTCTTGAACAAATTCTGGACTTGAAGCATTAACTTCAATTAGTCCAATTTCAATCAAATACTTCATAGCGTTAACAAATTCAGAATCTGGAATCTGATTATTAGACCACCAACCAGCCGTATTTCTTACCCAATCAGGAATAATTTTGTCAGGCCCAGGAATTCCAGGTTCTGTTGTAGGAATGTAAATTATTCCCTCATTAATTAGAAATTCAAGACCATTAGTAAATTCACTTTGAGAAATCAGCCGTTCAGACCACCAAGAAGCATTATTTTTTACCCAATCAGGAATTCCTTCCGAATATGAATATGGGAATAACGATACACCGATTACTAATAAAAGAAGAATTACATGTTTATGCATAATGTTTGTAGTATTTGCTAGAATTAATTTTTACCATAAAAAATTTTTTTACCAATGAATAGGTTATATCAATCTAATTTGGATTAGAAATATGCTAAAAACATTCGCAGTGATTGGAGACCCAATTGATCATTCATTATCTCCAACAATACATAATGCAGCATATAGAGAATTGGAGATAGAATGTACATACATTGCATATAGAGTAATTCAAGGAGATCTAGCCACAGGCATAGAATCGTTAAAAAAAATCAAAATTTCAGGATTTAATGTAACAATACCTCACAAAATTGAAATGATGAAATATTTAGACAATGTGGATGAGAATTGTAAAAGAATTGGTGCGGTGAATACAGTTCTTAATGATGATGGAATACTAAGAGGATTTAATACAGATATGGATGGATTTTTAGAACCAATAAAAAGAAAAGAGATTAACATAAAAAATTCTAAAATTCTTTTACTTGGTGCAGGAGGTGCAGCAAGAGCAATTGTGGCAGGATTTCAAAAGGAAGGTGCAGATGAGATTGTTATTGTAAATAGAACAAAAGAAAATGGAGAAAATTTGACAGAGTTTTCAAAAAAAAATGGACTGGATGCTAGATCAATAGACATTGAAGAAATGGATGTGTTGGATTCAAAATTTGATTTTATAGTGAATGCATCATCATTAGGATTAAAAGGTGAAAAAAATGTCATACCAGAGAAATTTTTTAATGAGAAAACAACAGTGTATGATATAGTTTACAAACCAATAAAAACAGATTTGATAAATAAGGCTAAAGAAAAAAACTGTGAAATTATTTTTGGGTACGAAATGCTTCTCGGACAAGCAATACGTTCATTTGAGATTTGGTTAGATAAAAAAGCCCCATATGAGGTAATGAAACGTTCTATTCTAGGAGGATTCTAATGACAAAAATTATTGCCAAAGTATTTGGTGCAGTTTCCATAGTAAATGCAATTGCACTACGAAAAGGATCTACATTAGGGATTGACACATTTGTGGAAGCTACATTAACAAAAAAAGAAGGTACAGGAATTCATATTACTTCAGAAAATAAAACAATTAGTTCACGTCTTATCAATAAAGTAATTGAAAATATGATACCAAAAAAAAAATTAGAAAAAACAAAATTAGAATTAAATTTTAGATCCAACATACCGACAGGATATGGATTAAAAAGTTCTAGTGCAATTTCTACGGCAGTTGTTATGGCAGTTGCAAAAGCTTTTGATTATAATATGACTGATGAGGAAATATTGAAACTGGGATCTAAATCATCAATAGAAGCAAGAGTGAGTATTACAGGAGCATATGATGATGCATGTGCATGTTATTTTGGAGGATTTAATGTGACCGACAATTCAAAAATGAAATTATTTCATAGAGAATATGCACCAGAGAATTTACAAGCAATAATATTTTTACCAAATTCAAGAAAAAGAGGGAATTTGAATAAATTAAAAAAATTTAAACCTGCATTTGAAAAAGCATGGGAACTATCTAAAAATTCAGATTATTGGAATGCTGCAGTATTAAATGGAATTGCAACAACAGCAATTTTAAATTCAGAACCAAATTTAATCATGAGATTGATGGAAAAAGGAGCAAAATGTGCAACAATATCAGGTAATGGACCATCAATAATGGCAATTAGTGATAAAAAAAATAGATCAAAAATTCAAAAAGAGTTTTCAGGTTTAGAGGGAAAAATATTCACATCCAATATTAACAATAAAAAGGCAATAGTTCATGAATTGTAAAATTAAAAAATCCAAATTAAATGGAAAAATAATATGCCCTCCGAATAAAAGTTATACACATAGAGCAATATTTCTTGCAGCATTATCTGACGGTAAAAGTATAGTAAAAAAAATTCTTCGTTCTAATGACACTGTTGCGACAATTAGTGCATGTAGAGGATTTGGAGTTGAAGTCGATGAAGTAGAAAATAATGTAACAATTAAAAATACAATTGATGAAACAGTTCAAAATTCAATGATAAATGCCGAAAATTCTGGAACAACCATTAGAATTGCAATTGCAATTGCAGCATTATCAGGAGGAAATACAACATTAACTGGAGACGATAGTCTTAGAAAAAGACCTATGCAACCCATTTTAGATGCCTTAGAAACAATGGGTGTAAAAACAGAATCAAATAATGGAAAACCACCAATACACATCAACGGAAAGATTCAAGGAAAAGAAATTTGTATAAATGGAAACATTTCTAGTCAATTCATTTCTGCGTTATTAATTATTGCACCTAGATTGAAAGATGGATTAATCATAAATGTAGAAGGAGAGTTAGTATCAAAACCATATGTTGATTTAACAATTGCAATTATGAAAAAATTTGGTGTTGAAATAAAAACTGAAGAAAAATATAAGAAGTATGTTGTTTCACATCAAATTTACAAATCAACCACATTTTCAATACCTTCTGATTTTTCAAATTTAGCATTACTGTTAGCGGCAAATGTTTTGTTAGGAGATGGATTGAATATTGAGATAAGTTTGGGAGATATGCCGCAAGGGGATGAAGCTATTGTAGATATTTTAGAAAGATTAGGCGTAAATGTGACACTTGAAGACGACATAATCACAACAAAATCACCAATTTCACTAAAGGGCGGAAAATTTGATTTATCAGATACACCAGATCTGTTACCTGCTATTGCAATTCTTGCATTAAAATCAGAAAAACCAATAGAGATTTTTAATGTAAAACATGCAAGGTATAAAGAAACAGACAGAATTGCAATCATTTCAAGAGAATTAAAAAAAATAGGATTAGATGTGGATGAAAAAGAAGATGGATTAATTCTCAAAAAATCTTCAGAATTAATTCCTGCAGAATTAAATTCAGAAAATGATCATAGATTATTCATGGCATTCTCGATTGTGGGCATGTTTATAGGGGAATGTACAGTTTCAGACCCAGATGCAGTAAAAGTTTCATATCCAGAATTTATTTCAGATCTTGTAAACGTGGGCGCAAACATAACTAACATAGAAGGATTATAAACATCGTGAACGATCTTTGATTGTTGAACGGTAATTCAATTGGTAGAAGATTAATTCTTACTAGTTTTGGGGAGAGTCATGGAAAGTGTATTGGCTCGGTTTTAGACGGTTGCCCTGCTGGATTAGAATTAGAAGAAAAAGATATTCAGAAAATGCTAGATTTGAGAAAGCCAGGACAATCACTAGTATCCACACAGAGAAAAGAAGGAGATATTGTAGAGATTCTTACAGGTACTTTTAGAGGATATACTACAGGCGCACCAATTACAATGATTATTTGGAATAAAGATCAAAAATCAGTTGCATATGATAAATTAAGAACTGAAATGCGTCCAGGGCATTCAGATTATCCAGCATATATGAAATATAAAAAATTTAATGATCATAGAGGAGGAGGAAGATTTTCTGGAAGGCTAACTGCAACACATGTAATGGGCGGAGCAATTGCAAGAAAATTGTTAAAAGACACAATTGGAGTTGAAACAAATTCTTACACTTCACAAATAGGTAAAATAAAAATGAAAAATGAGGCTACAAAAAAAGAATTTAAATCAATTTATACAAATGAAGTTAGATGTCCTGAAAAGAATACTGCTCAAAAAATGAAAAATATAATTTTGAATGCTAGAAAAAAAGGAGATTCACTTGGAGGAATAATAGAGTCAATTACTACAAATTTACCTGTAGGATTGGGTGAACCGATTTTTGGTTCACTAGAATCTGATATAAGTAAAGCAATTTTTTCCATTCCTGCAGTAAAAGGTGTAGAATTTGGTTCAGGATTTGCAGGTTCTGAGAAATTTGGTTCAGATAATAATGATGCATATGTAATGAAAGGAGGTAAAATTTTAACAAAAACTAATAATTCAGGAGGTATTTTAGGAGGTATTTCAAATGGAATGCCAATTACACTTAGAGTTGCGTTTAAACCTGCATCATCTATTTCTCAAATTCAACAAAGTGTTGATATAAAGAAAAAGAAATCAATTAAACTACAAGTTGGAGGAAGACATGATCCCTGTGTTGTGCCACGTGCACCGCCAGTAGTAGATTCATTGGTTGCATTAACCATAGCAGATCATGCATTACTTAGTGGTTTCATAAAACCAACATTGTGAAAATGACTGAACTAGAAAAATTAAGAAAAAGAATTGAAGAGATTACAATTGAAATGTTAACTCTCTTAAAAACAAGAACAGAAATTGCACAAGAAATTGGGAAAATAAAAAATCAACAAGGGATGAGTGTTTCTAATGAATCAAGAGAAGATGAACTTAGAGAATTAGTAAAGAAACAATGCCTAGAAATTGATTTTGATTCAAATACAGCACTGAAATTCCTAAATTTCTTGTTAAATGAATCAGTGAAAGTTCAATCATCAGAATCAAATACACATCTAGCAGTTTTTCTTAAAGCAAAAGAATTAGAACGTCAAGGTAAAAAAATAATTCATTTAGAGGTAGGTGAACCAGATTTTCAACCTCCAATTACGGTAAAAAAATCACTATCAGAAGTGTATGACAAAGGATTTGGTAAATATGGACCAGCAAAAGGATTACCAGAATTTAGAACAAAATTAGCTGATTTTGCTAACAAAAATTTTGATGGTAGAATTAATTTAGATAATGTCATGGTTACTCCAGGTGCAAGGTTTGGGGTTTTTTTAGCTATAACCACACTCTTGAATCCAGGAGATGAAATAATTGTTATCGAACCTGCATGGCCAGCATATCGACAATGTGCAATAAATTCAGGAATAAAAGTGAGAAGTGTTAAAACAACATTAGAGAATAAGTGGGAACCGAATTTAGATGAAATTTCATCATGCATTAATGGTAATACAAAAATGATTGTTCTTAATTATCCAAATAACCCAACTGGAAAAATTCTACCAAAAGAACTACAGAAAAAAATTATAGAAATTGCAAAAAAACATGAATTGTATATTCTCAGTGATGAGATATACAGTAATTACTCCAATGAAGAATGGAAAAGTGTTTTATTTTATAATTATGAAAAATCAATTGTTACACAATCATTTTCAAAATCACACTCCATGACAGGATACAGAATAGGATATTTAATTTCTAATCAAAAGATTATTGAAAGATTAACAAAATTACAGGCACTTTGTTTAACAAATGTTTCAGAACCAATTCAGTATACAGCTATGAAGTCATTAGATGATGATGTATCAACTAATAGAAAGATAATGAAAGAAAGATTAACAAAATTGGAAGAAATCTGTAATGAGATGGAGTTAGAATTTGTAAAACCAGATGGATCAATGTATATTTTTGCGCGTAGCAAGAATTCAATTAACACTTCAGAATTATCTGAAAAATTGTTAAACGATGGGGTGGCCATAGCACCAGGAATAGGATTTGGAGATTATAATGAATTCTTTAGAATCTCAGCATGTTTGGATATAAAAACACTAATTGAAGGCATGGACATATTAAAAACTAGGTTATAGATGTAGAATGGTTAAAACAATTGCAATTATCGGAGCAGGTGGTGCAATGGGTAAATGGTTTTCAGAATATTTTACAAAAAAAGGATTTCAAGTTACTGGATTTGATAACACAAATCCAGTTTTAAAAAGTATAAAGAAAGCAGAATCATTGATAGGCGCAATATTAAATGTAGATTATGTTTTATTATCCACACCGACAAAGAAAACTCCCGAAATAATCAGATTAATTGCAAAAGAAATGAAAAGAGAATCATATCTGATCGATATAACTTCACAAAAGGCTAAAACAGCAACAGCATTAGGAAAAATTCCTGCAAAGGTGTTACCTGTTTGTATTCATCCTATGTTTGGACCAGGAGTGAAAAATCTTAAGAATCGAAATATAATTCTGATACCAATTAAAGATGGAAAAAAGGAATTAGATGTGGCAAAAAATCTATTTCCAGATGGAAATTTTGTTACAATTGATTCCACTGAGCATGATAAAAAAATTGCCATGATATTAGGATTGACACATCTAATCAACATTGCATTTGCAAATATTCTAGGAAAGGATGAAAAAATTTCTTTAACTGAAAAAATGGCAGGAACCACATTCAAAGTTCAAAAAATATTAGCTGAAAGTATTATGACGGAATCCCCAGAATTAATAGAAAGTATAATTTCGAATCCAGAAATTCGAAAAGTTGCAGAAGAATTTTGGAAAGATATAGGAAGATTACTTGCATCTGCACAAGAAGGAAAAGGTGAAGAGATAATTGAATATATTAAAATAAATAAAGAAAAAATATCTCAAAATGTTGACATAGAAAAATCATATAAGAAACTAACAAAAATGGTCAACACCATTGAAAAATAATGCATAAGACAAAAATTGTTACCTCATTTTTAAAAAATTCAGAAGAAGTTTTAATTCTTAAAAGAAGTGAAAAAGTAAAGAGTATGAAAAATCTTTGGGCAGGTATCAGTGGCATTATAGAAGACGAAGAAAAGCCGGTTAAACGTGCAAAAATTGAGATTTTTGAAGAAGTCGGGATTATAGAATCAGATATAACATTAGTTAAAGCAGGAAACAAAATTTTGATTGAGTCACCGCAATATGAAAATCATCAATGGGAAGTATATCCATTTTTATTTTCTTGTAATAAGAGAGAAATTAAATTGAATTGGGAAAATTCAGATGCAAAATGGATACAAATGGATAAATTAAATAATTTTACAACAGTACCGAGTTTAGATAAAGTATTAGCTAGATTGTTCTAATTTTTCAGGATCCTTTTCATATTTTCTTTGTTGAGGTAACATGAGATATACACATGCACCACCACACATTGTACATGGCACATTATTTCCAGGATGTTGACCAGTTCTTCCATGAATTTTAGCTGCTAATTCAGGATCAATTGATAATGCTAATTGTTTTTCCCAATCAAGAGTTCTTCTAGCTTCAGTCATTTTCATATCCCATTTTATTGCTTTTTCTCTCAATTTAACAAGATCACCAGCATGTGCTGCAATTCGGTATGCAATCAGACCTGCTTTAACTTCCTCTGCATTTGGTAAAGCAAGATGCTCTGAAGGAGTTAGATAACATAAAAGATCAACACCCTCACTAGCAGACACCGCTGCACCAATAGCACTTGCAATATGATCATGACCAGATGCAATATCAGTCACCAAAGGTCCTAAAACATAGTAAGGAACATCGCCAATGAGTGATTTTGCCAATCTAACATTTGCAGCAACTTCATTCAATGGAACATGGCCAGGACCTTCAATCATAACTTGAACTTCTTTTTCATTTGCACGTTTAGCTAATCTTGAAATATTAATCATTTCTTGAACTTGAAGTTCATCATGAGAATCTAAAATCGAACCAGGTCTTAAAGCGTCACCTAGACTAAATGTGACATCATATTTTTGTGCCAATTCCATCATATAATCATAATGAGTAATGTATGGATTTTCTTTATCATATTTTAACATCCAAGCTGCAGTAATTGTTCCACCTTTACTAACTACACCGGCATACCGCTCAACTTTTAGAATTCTTTTAGCAATTTCTTTTGTTATACCGGAGTGAATTGTTGTATAATCAACTCCATCTTTTATATTATTCTCAAATGCTTTAAGAAAATCATCTTCGGTTATATCTAAAGGATTTTTGTGTTTCTCAACTCCAAAATTATATGCTTCATAAATTGGTACAGTTCCAAATGTAATTGGTGCAACCTCTAAAAGTTTTCTACGTACAATTCCAACGTCACCACCATCACTCAAATCCATTATAGTATCTGCATGATATTTTACTGCAACTTTGGCTTTCTCAACTTCCTCATCAATATTTACATTTAAAGTAGATGTACCAATGTTTACATTAACTTTAGTTTTTGTACCTTTGCCAATTCCAACATTATGAATTTTTTCCTTACGTACATTGTTACTAGGAATTATTATTGATCCACTAGCAATTTTTGGTATTAACCAGTCAAGGGTAACATCTTCATCTTTTGCAACTTGTTTCATTTCATCAGTAGCTATACCTCTGCGTGCAGAAGTCATTTGAGTTGCCATATATCAAATTGTCAAATGGTGGATTTAAACAATCGTTTAACATACGATCAACATGAATGTTCTTTCAATTGGTGGCTCAGACCCATCATCTGGAGCAGGAATTCAGAGCGATATCAAAACATTCGAGAATCACGGAGTGTATGGATTTACAGTAATTACAGCCATAACCAGCCAAAATACAAAGAAAATTTCTAAAATTTTACCAATTCCGTCAGATATAATCAAATCCCAATTAGAATCAGTACTAAATGATTTCAAAATTGATGCCATTAAAATT
>JAOMCQ010000019.1 GCA_028345095.1 Candidatus Nitrosopelagicus sp.
TACAGATGAAGTCAAAAGAAAAAATTACAGTATTAACGGGATATGATTCAACTATGACTACACTGTGTGATGAAGTAGATGTAATTCTAGTTGGAGACAGTGCTGGAATGGTGATGTTAGGGTATGATAACACAAAAGATGTGACAATGGATGATATGGTACGTTTTACAACTGCTGTAAAAAATGCAAAAACCGATTCATTAATTGTCACAGATCTTCCAATTAACTCCTATGAAAATGAAGATTCAGCTATAACTAATTCAAAAAGACTAGTACTAGCAGGAGCACATGCAGTAAAATTAGAAGGTGGAAAAGAAATTGCAGATATTATCAAAGCGGTAAAAGATTCAGGTATTCCGGTAATGGGACATCTTGGATTACTTCCACAAACTGCAGAAAAATATTCTGTTCAAGCAAAAAAAAGTGAAGATGCAGTTAGATTGATAGAAGATGCCAAAATTTTGGAAAAATCAGGAGTATTCAGTATTGTGTTAGAGATGGTTACAAGTGATGTTACAAAAATTATTACAAAAGATGTTACAGTTCCAATTATAGGCATTGGTTCAGGCAAAGATTGTGACGGTCAAGTATTAGTTATTCACGATATGCTAGGAATGTTTGAGAAAATAAAGCCAAAATTTGCTAAGAGATATCTGAATTTATCAGAGGAAATTAGGAATGCAGTTGGTACATACGTAAAAGATGTTAAAGAAGAGCAATTTCCTGGAGAAGAACATACATTTTCTATGGAAAAAAATGAGTTAGAAAAGTTGGAGAAAGAAAATGTCTAAGAAAGGATTACCACATCCATCACTTGACATTGTAGAAAGTAATGGTACTGAACTTACTGGGAAAAATATTGTTCTTTGTGTTGCAGGTTCAGTTGCTGCATACAAGTCAATTGAACTTGCAAGATTATTGATGAGACATGGGGCAAATGTCAAATGTGTTATGTCAAATGCGAGTACAAAATTAATCAAACCTGACTATATGAAATGGGCTACAGGAAATAATGTAATTACAAAATTAACTGGAGATATGGAACATATTGAATTAGCAGATTACAAAAGATCTGATTTACTAATCGTATACCCTTCAACTGCAAATACCTTAGGAAAATTAGCAACAGGTATCGATGATACACCAATTTCAACAGTTCTTACAGTTGCATTTGGTTCAAAAATTCCAATAATCATGGGTTTAGCAATGCATCGTTCAATGTATGAAAATGCTGCTGTCAAGAAAAATATGGACTTTCTAAAAAAGAAGATAGATTTTGTATCTCCACAAATGATTGAAGGTAAAGCAAAAGCACCAGAACCAGAAGATATGCTATCATTTGTTTTGAAAAAATTTGGAGGTTCAAAGAAATTACGTGGAAAGAAAGTTTTAATGACTGCAGGTCCAACTATAGAAAAAATAGATTCTGTTCGTATAATAACAAATCAAAGTACTGGAAAAACAGGAACGTTACTAGCTTCAGAATTAGTTTCAGCAGGAGCAAAAGTTACTTTGGTATATGGCCCAGGAACAAGTGAACCACCAAAAGGTGCCAAAGTAATTCAAGTAAATTCTGTAGAGGAAATGAATAAAGCAGTCAAAGAATGTTTGAAGAAAAAATTTGATATTGCAATAATGACTGCAGCTGCATCAGATTACGTGGTAAAAAATTCTATTGCAACCAAAATTAAAAGTGATAAAAAAGAGATTAATGTAAAACTCGTAAAAGCACCAAAAATTATTGATATCATAAAAAAGAAGCAAAAAGGAATTTTTCTCATTGGTTTCAAGGCTGAAACTGATATTTCTAAAAAGGAATTAGTTAATCGTGCAAAAAAGAAATTAAAAGAATCAAATGCAGATATGATAATTGCAAACGATATAGGTCGTAACTATAACAAAGACCCAAGTTATAATGAAATAATAATTGTAGATTCTAAAGGAACAACAAATGTTCCAAGAACTAAAAAAGAGAGACTTTCTAAAATAATTTGTAAAAACATTGAAAAAAGAATCTAAAGGTCTAAAATACAAACAACGTACCATTTCTGTTTGGAATGAGGTTGCACCATTTTATCATAAGAGATGGGCAAAAAATGAAGTTGGTCCATTTAGTGTTACAAAGAAACTATTAGACATGTCAAAAATTAAAAAAAATAATACGGTTTTAGATCTTGCATGTGGTACAGGACTTGTTACAAAGAAACTGATTAGAAAAGTTGGAAATAAAGGCCAGATATATGCGATAGATTCATCAGATGCAGCAATTAAAATAGCAAAAAAATGGACTGGTAATGCTAAAAATATACATTTTGTTAGAGCAGATGCTGAAAAAGTTTACTTTAATACAAAATTTGATACTATCACATGTCAGTACGCATTATTCTTTTTTCCTAATGAACAAAAAGTATTAAAAAATATGAAGAAAATGATGAAGAAAAATGGAACAATCACACTTGCAGTTCATGGAAAATATAATGTTCCATACTTTGATTGCATTTTAGAACCAGTAAAGAAATTCATTCCAGATTACTTACCAAAATATCCAGAGATGGATAGATTTGGAACAAAAGAGACATTTGCAAAGTCAATAAAAAAAGCAGGATTTATTAAAATTGTTGTAAAAAAATTTGTTTTTAAATATAGTCCAGGTACATTTTCAGAGTATTGGAATAATTACAAAAAACATCTATCAAAACCTCTGAAAGAAAAATTTGATTCTTTAACAAAATTTCAAAAAGCCAATATTAGAGAAATGGTGAAGGATAAAACACTCGAGTATACCAAAAAAGATGGAAAAATTGTATTTCCATGGGAGGTTCTAGTCTTGAATGCAAAAAATCAATGACATCAGACATAAATTCAGATTAAGAATGCAATAAGATTATTGAATGTAAGAAGAAGAAGATTATTAAAAAATTGTAAAGAAATTACAGGTTGTGATATGATTGTAGTATTAGAGCCAGAAAATCTATTTTACATGACCGGTTTTTGGGGAGAAGCAATTGGAATTTTAGAAAAGAATGGTAAGACAACCATTATTGCTCCAGAATTAGAAATTGGCAGGGCAAAAGAAGAAGGAATTGATTGTACAGTAATTCAATCAGATCGTGGAATGAGTTCTTTGATAACATTAAAGAAATTTTTAAAGGGAAAAGTATGTACAGACTGTCAAAATTATTCTATAATGCAATCACTAAAAAAAATATTTCCAAAAATTAAAAATTCAATTGAGCCATTTAACAAATCAAGAGAAATTAAAGATGATAATGAGATTAAAATTCTAAAAAAGGCATCTAAAATAATTGATGAAATGTTTGGAATTTGTCAGAAAAAAATTAAAGCAGGGCAAAAAGAATCAGAACTTCAAGCAATTTTAATGTCATATGCAGTAGAAAATGAAATGTTTGATACAGGATATCGTTCAACATTAAATCCATTAATTATTGCAGGAGGACCTAATGGAGCATTACCACATGCACAAGTTACCAATAGAAAATTTAAGAAAAATGAATTGATAGTTGTAGATTTAACATTACGTTACAAAGGTTATGTTTCAGACGCAACAAGAACATTTGCAATAGGAAAAATTTCTACTGAGGAAAAAAATGTTTATGAAATTGTTAAGGAATCACAAAAAGCTGGATTAAAAGCTGTTAAACCAAACATAGATTGTAAAAAAATTGATAATGCATGTAGAGAAATTATTGATAAATCAGGCTATGGAAAATATTTTATTCATTCAACTGGACATGGTATTGGATTAGATGTACATGAATTACCAACAATTGGTCCAAGAAGTTCTACAAAGTTAGAAAAAAATATGGCAATCACTGTAGAGCCAGGAATTTACATTCCAAGAAAGTTTGGTGTACGAATTGAAGATTCATTAATTGTAACACAAAAAAACCCTATTCTTTTACATAAATTCACAAAAGACTTGTGTACTGTGTAATTTTTGAGGCTAAATACATCAAAAGAGTTTATGAAGGTGTAGATCGCCACTAAGCTCATGCAAAAACAAGAGAATACAACGTACTTGAAAGCAATCACTATTCGTGATCCTAGTGATTTACATTCAATTAAAGAAGACATCAAAAAAGGACTAATTCTTATTTTACGAGTTACACCGTTAGCACAAAAAGATGTTGATAAATTGCGTAAAGTAGTTGAAGAGTTGTATGTAATTGCACGTAATGCAGAAGCAGATATTGCAAGATTAGGTGAAGAAAGAATTATTGTAACACCTCCAAATGTAAAAATTTGGAAACCAGATTATGATTTAAAATAATTTTATAGCTTCTTGAACTTGTGGATAATGAGTTGTGACTCTATACATTCTATTAATTGCTGATGAGAGATTTTGAGATTTTCTTCTTTCCCCATGATTAACAAGGACTCTACGAAGTTTTGGTCTTAATCTTTGCACATATGACATTAATTGATTATAATCACTATGGCCACTAAATCCTTCAAGTTTTTCAGTACCAGCGTTAATTGTAACAACTTCAACTTTTCCATCTCTTCCCATAATTGTTACTTGTCTTGCACCATCCATGACTCTTCTTCCAAGAGTTCCGTTTACCTGATAAGAAACAAAAAGAATCTTGTTTTTTGGATTTGGTGCAAAATTTCTAAAGTATTCTAATACTGGACCACCTTCAAGCATTCCAGAGGTAGCAATTACAATACATGGTGAATCTTCTCTTAATGGTTCATCTCTTCCATCTGCATGTTCAATATTTGTAAAGTATTCCGAATCAAATGGATTATCATCTGTCTCTAAGATTTTCTGTTTTAATGATCTTTCAAGATATTCAGGATGTGCTTCATGAATTGCAGTTGCTTCTTGAATCATTCCTTCCATGAAAACAGGTGATTCAGTTAATTGACCAGATTTCATATATTTATCAATAACCATCATTAGTTCTTGTGCACGTCCTACAGCTGGAATTGGAATGAGAACCTTACCGCCGCCTTTGAGAATTTCGTTTACAGATTTGATAAATGCAGATTCAACTTCTTCTCTTGTTGGTTGAATGTCTTCTTTTGCACCATATGTACTTTCAACTAGTAATGTTTCAACACGTGGAAATCGTGTATCAGCACTTTCTAAGAGCATGCTTTTTCCATATTTGATATCACCAGAGTAAACAAAATTATGATCACCATTTCCAATATGAAAGTGACATGATGCAGACCCCAAGATATGACCTGCGTTTGCCAATACAAGTTTGATATCAGGTGAAATGTCAGTAACAGTTCCATATGAAAGACCAATTGTTTGTCTCATGATTTGATGAACATCTCTTTCTGCATACATTGGTGTTCGTCCTTGTGCACCTGCAACCTTGATTGCATCCAATTGAATTAGATTCATCATAGGAAGTGTTGGTTCGGTACAATAGATTGGTCCTTTGTAGCCATATTTTGTTAATACAGGCAAGAATCCTGTGTGATCTAGATGTGCATGTCCAATTACAATTGCATCTAATTCATCTAATGAGATATTAGCCCAATCCAAACGTGGAAATGCTTCAGAAGGGGTTCGTGCACCAGGATTAATGCCACAATCAATTAGCACCTTACTATCAGGAGTGGTCAAAAGCATGCAAGAACGTCCAACTTGTCCAAAACCTCCTAATGTTAATAGGGACACTTCAGATTTTTGTACTAATCTAGGTCGGAAAATTTCTTCACCAACTGTTTTTAGTTGTTTTGCTCTTTCTGATGAAGAGAGTTTTAATTGATAATTAATTGTTTTAATTGTATTAGATGGTTTGGTAGTTGATTTTCTTACTCTTAATTTCCAACCAGTTTGTTCAGTAACTTCTGCATGATTAAATTCTTGTGCATTTCTTTGACACAGCCATGGTCTTTTTACCTCAATTGAAACTTCACCTGTAGCAGTATCAAAAAATGTGGCCTCTAATCCTGCATCTGATGGAACTACAGAATCTAAAATTTTTCTTGCGTCTTCCTCAGATTTTCTAATTTTTTCATCAGTTCTTATTACAATTCGTTTCTTGATTTGATTTACTAAATTAGAAATAATCTCGTTATTTTCCATTAGGAATCTTGGTTTGTCAGTATATAGAGCAATACGTGGTCCTTCATAGTCAATTTTTGTAACATTTGCATCTTTGGGTATACTTGTCAGTATGGTTGCCATTATATTTTGGCTAGATTGATCTACTTGCTGTTGATGTTTTTTTTGCAATTAATCTAAAGTGGGAGGATAGCTTTCTTTTGTTCTTCTGTTAAAAGGCGGAATCCATTTTTGTCAATCAATGCGACATTGATTCCATCACCAGTTCCAATATTTCTTGTTATGGCTGCTTTGACTGCACGTAATGCAACATTTTTTGCATCTTCAAGTGTCAAGTCTTTGTTATACTCTTCTTCTAACAGACCATATGCAACTGGAGAACCACTACCAGTTGTTACATAATTTTTATTTTCTACAGAGCCAAACATGTCGATATTAAATAAAGCAGGACCTTTTGCATCAACACCACCTACTAAGATGTCTGCAATGAATGGATAACCTCTATTTTGATGAAACATCAAAGAAGTTAGTCTTGCTAAAGAGTTAACTGGAATAGGTTCTTGATTTTGAATTCTATGTAAATTTGCATGATAACGTAATACATCAACAATATTTTGTGCATCTGCTACACCACCAGCCAAAGTAAGACCAACGTGTTGCTCAATTTTTTGAATTTTCATTGTATTATTATTTGCTATAAAATATCCTGCACTTGCTCTCATGTCTGCACATAAGACTACACCGTCTGTAGCCTTGATACCTACAGTGGTTGTTCCGTGTAATATTTTTTCTTCAACATTATTTGACATAAGATTAACCTCGTTTTGAGATAATATCAATGATATTAGACCCTTTTAAATAACTTTGTCATAGGAACGAAGTATTGAACAAGAAGGCAAAGTCCCACACAATGGAGCTTCCAAGACAGATCGTTGTTGGTGAAAAGAATATTGAACAAGTTGGAGAATTTTTAAGATTACTTTCTAATCCAAAAAAAGTTTCAATCATCTCAGGAAGAAATGTAAAAAAAATAATTGGTAAACAAATTGATCAGTCATTAAAAGATTCAAAAATTACTGCAGTCTGGCATTTAGCAAAATCAAATCAGGTGAAAGAGACTACAGAGATACAGAAAAAAGTCAAAACAACAAAAAGCGACATAATCATAGGATTGGGAGGAGGTCGTTCTGTAGATATTGCAAAATTATCTGCTTTTAATCTAAAAAAATCATTTGTCAGCATACCTACTTCTGCATCACATGATGGAATTGCAAGTCCATTTGTTTCTGTAAGAAGCGATAAGCCTCACTCATTGGTGGCAACTGCCCCATTAGGTGTATTTGTGGATTTAGATGTTATCAAAAAAGCACCTAAGAAATTACTTGCAAGTGGATGTGGAGATTTGATGGCAAAAATTACTGCAGTTCACGATTGGGAATTAGGTCGTGATAAAGTAGGAGAATATTATGGAAGATATTCAGCAAATCTTGCTTCAATGAGTGCAGAAATACTAATTGAAAGTGCGGGTACTTTTTCAAAGAAAGGAGTAGATGTCAGAGTAATTGTTGAAGCACTAATCAGTGCAGGAGTTGCATCATGTATAGCTGGAAGTAGTAGACCTTGTTCAGGTGCAGAACATCTTTTTTCACATGCAGTTGATCATTTAAAATTTGGAGTAGGATTACATGGTGAGAAATGTGGTATAGGTTCTATAATGATTGCAAAGTTACAAGGACAAGATTGGAAAAAGATTGTTAAAACTTTGAAAAACTCTGGTGCACCAACCACAGCAAAAGAGATTGGTTTGAAACCAAAAATTTTAGCTAAAGCACTTGTAATGGCACAATCATTACGTTCAGAGAGATATACAATACTTAAAGAAGTTAAAATGACTGAAGAAAAGGCATTAAAGCTTGCAAAAAGTACAGGCGTTTTATAGTTACTTAGATTTTTTTTCAGCAGGTTTTGCTGGTTTTTCTTCTTTTTTTGTTTGTTTGTTTTCGTATGATTCCACAAAATTTACTTTTCCAAGTGATGGAACAAATTTGAACAAGTCCATTTGAGTAAAGTGTTTGATGATTGCTAATCCATCTGCTCTAAAAATTTCTTCAGGGATTGTAATTTCCACTGCATTACCAGTTTTTTTGAAATTGATTTGGTCATTTTCTACAGGTAATCTTGATTTTAAAATTTCAGAAATTTTATCATCGTCTGAATCAAGAGATTTTTTTACGTCAACATCATAGACTATTGTTTTTCCTGCAAATCTATGATTATAATCAATTTGAACTCTACCTGAACCAATAAAACGAATAATTCCTTTTTTGTTATCAATTTCTACAGTATCTCCTACTGAGACTTTTTCTGCATCTTCTCCAAGTTTTCTTAGAGGGATCATTCTAACTTTGCCTTTATCTCTTGCACCAAATCCTTTTTCAGCAGAAACTTCAATTGTCTTTTTTTCACCAGTCTTAGTTTCAGGTAAAGCATCATCTAATCCTTTGAGAACCCATGCTTCTCCAACAGAAACAAGTTTTGGCATATATTTTAGATTAGGATCATGAATGGAGTGTTTTTTTGCTTCTTCTTCATTTGTGCTTTCAAAAACTTCACCACTATCTTTTATCTTAGCAGTATAATCAAGTAAAATTAATTGTCCTTTTTTGAATGTCAACGTAGTCGATTTTGAATTTCCTTATATTAAGTTAGAGCGAGTCAAGTGGCTTTAGTTTTTCTTCAGCTACCTTTAGACCTGCTTGTGCATCTGTATCATAACCCATCATTGCCAATGTTGACGCAATTCCGGATATACATCTCATAACATGATAACGATCAACTTCGCCCATACAGCCAACTCTGAAAACTTTACCTTTTAGATTTCCAAATCCACCTGCAACTAAAATTCTAAATTTCTTTGCAAGTGTGTCTCTGAATATTTTATCTTCTAGTCCATCCAGATAGTTTAATGCAATTACAACTGTAGAACGTGAATTTTCATCTGCAA
>JAOMCQ010000002.1 GCA_028345095.1 Candidatus Nitrosopelagicus sp.
TTTATTTTTAATTTTTCAAATCCAGCATCATTCGAATCAAAAATTTTAGTCAAATATGGATAATTTTGATAATCATAGTATAATGTGTCTTTAATTGGATGTAATAATCCAGGTTTTTGATTACTTATGATATATTTCAAATTATGATCTTTACCATTGATTAGTAGTTCTTCAATAGTTTTTCCACTTGGTGCAAAAGTAGATTCATACGATGTATCAGAAATTTTGGTTATACTTGAGTTAATCTTATAGTTTTCAAATGATTTAGAAATTAATAAATAATTAATATAGTCTAAACTACCTTCAGAATCTCGTAGTGTAACACCGTTTAAATTATTTAAAACAAAATTACCAAATTCTAATTTTTCTGATTCTAATTCAGAATCAGGTGCAAATCTAATAACTACAATTGATGATAGAATTATGATGGTGATTATTACGCCTATCAAGAAGATATCTTTTTGTTTTCGTGAAAATGAGAAAGTGCTTAGTCCGTATTCAACAACTCTTTGAAGTGGAATTACAGAAAAGATCATAAAAAATGGCAGTAAATACAAAACAAATCTCCTATCAGGAACTATTGCCATTGTAAAACTAAGAAGTGCGATTGATGTCAAGATAAAAATCCAATTTGATTTTATTAGATTTGATTTTTGATCAAAAGCGCGTAATGAAAATAAAATTCCAAAAGGAATGAAAACCACTAGATATGGAAGAGTCATACTTGCAGTAACTGCTAAAACATTGTATAACCCAGTAATGAAAAAATTATTTATGAATGAAAATATTCCATTTTCTTCTATGTAATCAAATGCAGTAATTTTTTCATTATTTCCAATTGCTTCTAACATTAATTCATAACTTCCTGCAAAAACAGCATCTTTGTAAACAGAATAGAATGGATCATCAAAAGCTTCATTCCTTTCAATTAAAATTGGAGAAATTATTAAAAGAAATGCCGCTATTGCAATACCATAATTTGTAAAAAATTTCCAGGATTTTTTGTAAGTAAGGAAATAGATCAAAGATATAACAATAAAAACCCAAACACCATTAATTCTCGTCCAATATGCAATTCCAGCAAGAATTAATGAAATAATAATAAATCTTGAATTTTGATTTAAAATAAAATAAAATGCACTAATTATAGCCAAAATAAAGAGTGGTTCTGTTAATCCCAATGTGGAATTATAATTTAGATGTGGTTCAAATGCAAAGAAACTTGCCAGAACTAAAGAATAACGATGATCAAAGAATTTTCTTCCAATTAGATACATTACAGGAATTGATAATATTCCGATTGACATGCTCAGTATTCTTATAGTATTTGAATAATCAAAGAAATTGTCTGAATTAATAAAATTAAAAAACATAGAGACAAATAATGACCATCCCATTCCCCGATGAATTGATTGAGAATAATCACCGTTTGTATGAGCAATTGCAAAAAGTGTATAATCTAAATTATCTGAATTTACAGGAATAGAAAAATCAACAACAGATAATTTAAAACCAAGTGAAATTATGGAGATTATTATTAAAACAGATATAATTTTTTTTTTATTCAATTCTTTTTCCAGTGGATAAATTCTTTGATAATACCTAAACTTAGTGATGCGCCAACTGGCAAAGGTTTCATTTTTCTAACTCCTCCAATTCTTGCACCTTCATTTCCAATAATTTCACATATTTTCTGACGCTTTTTTAGTCCTCTAATACACATTTGTTGAATCGCAATAAGACTCATCTCATCAAAATTAAGATCTTGAAAAGTTTTTTTTGACATAATTCTTAATTCAACAAGACAATCGGTCAGATGGCCTCCAAAAAATGTATTGACTAAAAAAGCAAACATTCTATTTCCAAATGCATCGATTGGTCCAGCATCTAGGTTTATCGAGCCTTTACCAAATCTAGTAGCTGCAACTTGATCACAGTTTTCCTTAAATTTTTCAATTATTTTAGGTATTTTTTCTGGCTCATCATTTCCATCTGGACCAAAAAGAATAAAGTTATCAGATTTAATTGCATTTACACCTTCTATTATTCCTGCTCCAAGACCTTTTTGTTTCTGAATAATTACTTTAAATCCCATCTTTTCTGCTTCTTCAATTGTTCCATCAGTAGAACCGCCGTCAACAAAGATAATTTCATCTACCCATTCTTTTTTTATTCGTGGTACCACATTTTTTACACCTATAACCTCATCTAATGTAGTGATAATAAGAGCAGTAGACACGCACTGAAGAAATTTTTTAATTATATAAGTCGTACTTCAAAATTATGGTGTGTCTGTAATCTTAAAAGTTGATCAATTAGAAGACATTTGTTCAAGTGTTAGAAAATTTTTCAAGAATGTAAGTAAATTTGTGGAATCTTTTTAATACTTTAATTTGAATGAAAATTACGAATGTCAAAGAATAAACAATTACGAAAAAAATTAGAAAGTAATTCCTTAGTCAAAGTTGGTGGTGCATTTGATGCGATGTCTGCTAAATTAGTTGAAAATGCAGGTTTTGATGCAATTTGGGCAGGTAGCTTTGCAATATCAGCAACTCATGCATTACCAGATGCAAGCATTTTAACAATGACAGAATTTTTCAATGTTGCATCAAGTATGGAGGATGCATGTAATATTCCAATTATTGCAGATTGTGATACGGGTTATGGAGGACCAAGTAATGTTAGCCACTTGGTGAAAAAATATGAAAATGCTGGAATTTCATCTATATGCATAGAAGATAAAATATTTCCAAAACAAAATAGTTTGCTTGAAGGGGGGAAAAATGAATTATTACCTGAAAAAGAATTTGTAGCAAAAATTTTAGCAGCTAACGAAGCAAAAAATGATAAAGATTTTTTGGTTATTGCAAGAGTGGAAGCATTAATTTCAGATTTAGGAATGAATGAAGCAATTAAACGAGCAGATGCATATGAAAAAGCAGGTGCAGATGCAATTTTAATTCATTCTAAACAAAAAACCCCTGATGAGATTTTTGAATTTGCAGATACATGGAAAGGGAGTTTACCAATTATTGCAATACCAACAACTTATGATAGTGTGAAGATTTCAGATTTATCAAAACATAAAATTAAAATGGCAATTTATGCAAACCAGACATTACGTGCATCTCATGCATCTATGATTAGATTATTAAAAGAAATGAAAAATGTGGAAAAAATTTCAGACGTTAAAGAAAGAATGTCAACTATGAGTGAAATATTCGAATTACAAAAAATGTATGATGTTAAAACTAAAGAGAAAGATATAGAAGAAGAATTGAAAAAACTTGGTTATGTTAATTGACAGATAATTTTCAAGATCAAATGTTTGATTTTTTATTTAGAAAAGGAATTGAAAATTTTGTAGGAGTTCCGGATTCAACATTAAAACAATTTATTTCACACGGACTAAAATCTAAAAAAATCATTATTACAACCAGAGAAGAAGAGGCAATTGGAATTAGTGCAGGTATGATACTAGCAAAAAGTCCAACATTAGTATTTATGCAAAATGCAGGATTTGCAAATTCATTAAGTACAATAACATCTCTAATACAATTATACAAATTTCCGTTAATATTTTTAATTGGTTGGAGAGGTTTTAAGAAAAATGATGCCCCAGAGCATAAGAAAATTGGACAAATACAACCAAAATTATTGAAAGATATAGGATTGCAAACTAGAATTATCAACAAAAATAATTGGAAAAAATTTTCTTCATGGGCTATTAACAAAATGAAAAATGGAGATTCATGTGCACTTGTAATACCGAGGGAATTTATTGATTAGAAAAAAAGCAATTGAAATTTGTATAGGTGAAATTGGGAATTCACCAATAGTAGCAGCTAATGGATTCATTAGTAGGGATTTATTCAATGTCAAAGATAAAAAAACAAATTTTTACATGATTGGTTCTATGGGATTAGCTTCATCTATTGGATTAGGAATTGCATTGAAAAAACCAAGAAAGAAAATTTTTATTTTTGATGGAGATGGAAATATTCTAATGAATCTTGGTTCATTAGCTACTATAGGAAAAATTAGTCCAAATAATTTAATTCATTTAGTTTTTGATAATTCTATTCATGAATCAACAGGTGGACAGCCTACAGGTTCTGATGTAATATCAATTGAAAAAATCGCTAGAGCGTGTAATTATAAACATGTGTTTA
Source organism: Candidatus Nitrosopelagicus sp. (assembly GCA_028345095.1). GTDB lineage: Archaea > Thermoproteota > Nitrososphaeria > Nitrososphaerales > Nitrosopumilaceae > Nitrosopelagicus. The sequence goes on from JAOMCQ010000002.1 coordinate 4,176, forward strand.
AGGTATCAACAAAAAATGGAATAGTAAAAATTTTAGATAAAATTAAAAAATATTCAGGTCTAACTTTAATCTTAATAAAAATTGAGAAAGGAAATTCAATAGGAAATAGAATATCAAAAACGCCTAAAAATATTAAAGATGGATTTATAAAAAATTTATAGAAATGAAAGCAATAATAATTGCTGCAGGTTCAGGACAACGAATTAGTAAATATGTAAAATCTATACCAAAATCATTGATAAATGTTAATGGTAAAGCAATAATTGATTATCAAATTAGAGCGTTAAAACAAGCTGGAATCAATGAGATTATTATAGTGACAGGAAAATTTGGTGAAAAATTTAAAATGAAAGATATTCAATATGTTAAAGATCCAGATCATCAAAATCATGATATTTTGGGAAGTTTAATGGAAGCAAAAGAATTTTTAAAAGATGAGGTCATTGTTTTGTATTCAGATATCATATTTGAATACAAAATTATTAAACAAATTTTAGATTCAAAAAAGAATATTTCAATTGCTATTGATAATAATTGGGAACAACATTATGAAGGACGAACAGAACATCCAAAATCAGAAGCAGAGAATGTTCTAATTAATGAAAAAAAGGAAATTGTGGAAATTAGAAAAAACATTGAAAATAAAAATAATAATGTAGGAGAATTTTTAGGAATAATAAAATTTTCAAAACAAGGGGGAGATATTTTTATTAAAAAATATGAAAATGCAATTCGTAAAGAAAAGAAAAAATTTCATGATGCATCATCAATTTCAAAGGCATATTTGACAGATATGCTTCAAGAGTTAATTGAACAAGGTGTAAAAATTGAGCCTGTATTTATTTCAGGCAAATGGTCTGAAATTGATACAATGCAAGATTTGAAAAGAGCTGAAAAACTATTTTCAAATTAATCATGCGTATTCATTATAATCTGTAATTCTTTCCAAAGAATTTCTTCCATGCTTTCTCCAGTATCGATAATATTGGTTTTTTCATATGGATCAGCTTCAAGATTATACAATTCTTTAGAATTATCATATTCATTGAATATTAATTTCCATTTTGAAGTACGAATTGATTTTACATTTGGTTCTTTTGGAGGAGATTTCTCATAAAGAGGATGTCCAGTTTCAGTGAATGCATAATTTTCAGGAATTGATTCACCGTTGATTAGGGGAAGTAATGATATACCATCTAATTTATTGCAATTTTGCTCTATAGGAATTTTCAGATAATCAAGAATAGTAGGCATAAAATCTATGGTTCTAGTTTGTTGTTTTATTTCAAGTTGAGACAGATCATTTGCTAAAAAATATGTGAATGTTCTTAATGTATAATCATAACAAAATGCACCATAAGCATGCTCACCAAATTTTTCACCAGTACTAACTCCATGATCGGACATTATTATAATCAATGAGTTTTTATCTAATTGTAATTTTTTTATTTCATCTAAAATTGATTCAATATAATTTTCTGCTTTTTGAAATAATCTAGAATATCTTTTTTTATTTTTATCCACATTTTCAAAAAATTCTTTACTGTGATTCCTATATACATCAAGAACTTCATTTTTTATTCCAGTGTGTATATTGCTATAATGTAAATAGACAAAGAAATTGTTTTTATTAGATGATATTGATAAATTATGAAGTATTTCTTTATGTCTACTTGTTAAATCATCATTATTTTCATCATGCACAACAAATTCATCAAAACCTTGTTTTGGAATAACTAATTGGTTTATGACATCTGCCTGGGTGTAATAATCATTTTCGTGTAAATACTCAGTGAGTGTCTTAAACTGATTTTTTTTAAATTTAAAAGTTGACCAGTAGCTATTAGTTCCAGTTCTAGTTCCATAACTACCACTAAAAACAGCATGCATTGCAGCTATTGTATGAGGTCCATATGTAATTGATTGAGAAAGAAATACAGAATTAGATTTAATTTTAGAGAAAATTTTAGATTTTAATGCATAATCTAGACGTCCACCGTCTATCATAATCATGATTAGGTTTTTTTTAGTCATAGTATTTAATTTTCATAATCTAACTTTTACCTTTTTTATCAAACCAAGGCATAGTTTCAGAAATAGCACGTTTTGTATGTTCTTTTCCAACAATAGATAATTCACGCTGAGAATCACCAGGTATTTTTCCTGCAACTCTTAAAATCAGAATCTTTCCATTTCCTCTAAAGCTATGCTTAATGAATGGTTTAATGTATAATGAATCATTTGGATAGATATCTTCACTGTATTTTATTTCATTTATTTCCCAATTCAAAGTGATAGGTGTATCACCTACATTGTAAACATATTGGTGTAATCCAAATTCTAAATCTAATTCAGAATCATTAGAATTAAGTAAATCAACTTCAAAAGATTTTGAAAAAGGGAGTGCAGTAGTAGATGCTAGTTCACGAAATTCATAAGATTTAGTTTTTTCAGGATAAAACCAAATTTTTGTATCTTTATGATTTTTAATTATTACTTTATTTTCAATTTTGTCATTTGGTAATAAATCCCTAACATTAATTGTCAATGCAGCAGAAATTTTTTGTAGTTGTGAAAGCTCTGGAATAATTGAACTTGATTCAAACGATTCTAATTCTTTGAGAGAAATATCAGTTCTTTTAGCTAATTCTTCCAAAGAAATACTAGATAGTTTACGATTAAATTTTAGTAAAGAACCACTCGCAGATTTGATTGATGAAAAATCTAATGCAAATTCTGAACCTAAATTATGCATTGAAGATAATTCTTGTTGTGGCTCCCCGGTAAGTTTTCCTCCATATGTTAATGCAAGAATTAATCCTTTTGATTTTGAATCAGATCTTGTTGCAAAAGTATGTGGCACAAATGGAGTAATATACATTGAATCACCAGTATTCATTACTGCTGTTTGTTTTTTACCATCTTTGTCTTTATAATAAAAATTAACATTTCCAATAAAATATGTAAATTGATGTAAAAAATGACCGTTATTCCACTGTACAGAATTATTTTCAGAATCATTATCAGTTACATTACATAATTCAAGTATCCATTCTGGACGAAATGGTGCACTTTTACTCATCGCAGTATCACGATATTCATAATAAGGTTTTCCAGCACGATACATAATTCTAGAAGTTTTTTCTGAATCTTTAGAGGACATAATTTTTATTCCTTTAGGACAATCATCTTCAATTATGAAAAAATCTCTTTTATTAACAGGCCAAATTTTTATTGCTTTTTCAATGATGTCTTGAGGTAAATCAGTATCACCTTTAATTATAGAATTAATTAGTTCTAATGAAACATCAAGTTCTTTTGCAGCATCTTCAGGTCTACGCTTAATATCATTAAGAATTCCAAGAAAATTTGAAGCTGTTCTTAATCTATTTAAATCCTCAAGAGAATTTCTTGGATCTAACATATGAAATGTATCATTGGGTGTTAATTATAATTTGTTATATTTTTTGACGATAAAAATGATTTTTACATATATCCCATTTTTTTTAATTCTTCAGAAATAATTTTATCCTCTTCTTCGCTAAGGTGTTCTTCTAGTTTTGAAGAATTTTGTTGGATTTCATCTAGTGTTTGTTCCATCTTTTGTATTACACTAGGATAATCTTTTGCAATGTTGTTATTTTCATCTGGATCGTTTTCTAGATTGTATAAATGCACATTTTTTTTTGTATTAGATGAATTCCTAAAATATTTGAACTTATTTGTACGTAATCCAATCTTGTCTAAAGGAGATTTTTCTTGGTAAGGTATGGTATGAAGAAATATGTCTTTTTCAATTATATCATTACCGTTGATTAATTCAGTTAAGCTTTCATTGTATTTGGTTTTTCGATATGGAATTTCTACAAGTGATAAAATAGTCGGAAAAATTTGTAAAGTTGAAATTTGTTTAGATATTATTTGTGATTTGAGGTTCAGACCAGAAATGAAAAATGGAATATGTAACATTTCATCATATAATGATAATGTAAAATATGGATCTCTTGAACGTTTTTGATAATTAGTTAACTGCTTACTAGCTTGTTCGGATTTTATATTTCCTAAAGATTTTTTTATTTTTCCAAATAATTTACCGCTTGCGTTATGTGTTGCATTTGGTAAAATTTTTTTTCCAATACTTTTGACTGATTTAAATTCTGGTTCGTATTGAAATGCAGCTTTATCATCATGAGGGATTCGTTCACCATGATCAGCGGTCAATACCAATAATGTATTATTGAAATTTACATGTTCAGAGATTTTTTGTAGGTAATGATCAATAGAAGATACTGTTTGCGAATATAGTGAATCACCAAAAACATCAGTTTGAAATTCTTCAATTTTTGAAGGTTTTTTTCCTTCACGCAATGGATGTAAATCAAATAAATGAATATAACAAAACCAAGGTTGTTTATTTTTTAATAAATTTAATAATGATATTATTTTTTGAGTCATTCCAGTTGGAAGAGTTTCATATGGAGGATTATTATCAAATGTACAATCATTATTTTGAAAATATTCTTTAAGTGGTTTTAAGGATGTTAGATTTGGAATTAATCCAGATATATAATATCCAGAATTTTTTAAGTTTTGTATATGATTATCTTCTAATAACATTAATTTTCTCGATCTAATTCCAGTTTCAAATTGAAACTTTGAATTAAAAGTACAGTTTAAAGAAATTATAGTACCATCTGCAGATGCGTATGTATTTTTGAAGTATGGGCCTTTGGTTAATAATGAATCAAGAAATGGTGTATTTGATTTCTTATTATCACCAAAACATTGGTCAGCTCTTAGACCATCAACTAAAATAAATAGTATATTTGTAGGCATTATGAAAATTAATTTATAACAAGTTATAAAAAATATCCCACTGAAAGAAATTATGTATACTATAAAACAACCAAAAGAGATAATATTTGGAAAAAATTCTTGTAAAGAGTATACTTTTCCTGATAATAGTTTAGTCATAACATCAAATGGTGCAATAAAAAGAGGATGGATTGAGTATTTGGGAATTAAAAATTATTTTTTGTTTGATAGTGTAGAACCTAATCCATCAATAGAAACAGTAAATGAAATAATTAATGAATTTCAAAATAGTAATTTTTCATGTATTATTGGAATGGGAGGAGGAAGTAGTTTAGATGTTGCAAAATTTGTGAGTCATAAATTACATAAAAAAAAGATTATGATTCCAACAACGTTTGGTAGTGGTAGTGAAGTAACAAGGATTTCAGTTCTAAAAGTAGATGGTAAGAAAAAAAGTTTTCATAATGATGAACTTTTTGCAGATAGTGCAATTATTGATTCATTTTTCATTTATAATTCTCCAACGGAAATAATAAAAAATTCTGCAATTGATGCATTAGCACAATGTTCAGAGGGATTTGATAGTAAAAATGGTAATTACTATACAAAATTTCTTTGTAATTATGCATTTGAATTATTAGAAGCGGGGGTGATGAATATGGATCATGAAAAAATAGTTAAAGGGTCATTAGTATCAGGATTAGGTTTTGGGAATTGTTCTACAACGTTAGGACATGCATTATCATATGTTTTTTCTAATGAGGGATATTCACATGGACATGCACTTTCACATACAACATTATTAGCACATGAATTTAATAAATCAAAATATTATGAAAGATTCAAAAAAATAGTAGAAAAATTAAAATTTTCTAGAATTAAACTGGAACAAAATTATGTTGAAGCGTCAGAATTGATTTTGAGTGATAGAAAGCATTTAGATAACAATCCATTAGAAATAACAAAAAATGACATCATATCATTATTAAAAAAAATTAATGATTAAATAAATGAAATTTTTTACATAGTGAAATTGATATAGTTGGGAAATAGATTTTTCAATATGGGAGATAACCTTGCATTCCGTTCATGGTATTATTTTAGACAGGGATGGAGCACATATTTTGCATTTATTTTTGCAGCAGTAAACACACTAACTGTTACATATTTCTTGGCAATTGAGAGCTATCCTGAGCTAAAGTTAATTTTTCCATCATTTCCAATATATGTTGGAATAATCACTTTGATTGGAGTTCCATTACTTGTGTTCATAGGATATTTACATTTCAAAAGATCAGCTGCATATAGATCTGAAGCAGATATTATTTTTGAAGTCAATCCATTTGTAAGAAGAATGCTGGTGAATACAGAATTATTAATTCAATTAAATCTACAACTAACCGAAAATATGATAGCATCATCTAAAAATGAAAAGATGTCCCAAGATGAAATTAAAAATCTTGAGAAATTGAAAAAAGAATTAGAACAGTTAATTGATAACAGATCTTTTTCAAATAAGATGGATTTAGAATATTTAAAAAAGAACATCTCAACTTAGTAATTAGCTCAATTGATTATTTCCATACATCAACCAAATTACTTGCCTTATCCAGGTTTTTTTCACAAAGTAAGTCATTCAGATGTATTGATAGTTCAAGATGTTACAAAATTTGATGAAAGATTTTCAAATCGAAATAAGATTATTTCGTCAACTGAATGGACATGGCTTACAGTGCCAATTAAAAAAAATCATAAAGACTATTTGTTAAAAGATGTTCAAATTTTTAATGATTTAAAATGGAATAAAGTTCATAGAAAAAAATTAGAAAGTGCATACAATAAATCAAATTTTTTTAATAAGTATAATACTGATTTGAATTTGATACTGGAACAAAAATGGGAAATGTTATTAGAATTAAACATGACAATAATAAAAAAAATTAATGATTGGTTAAAAATTAAGACTAAGATAATTTATGAATCAGAATTAGGAATAGAAGGTGAAGCGACAAACAGATTGATAAATATCTGTAAAGCAGTAAATGCAGATGTGTATCTATCAGGAGATATGGGACATGATTATCTAAATGAAGAATTATTCAAACAAAATGAAATAGAATTAAGATATCAAAATTATACACCAAAACAATATAATCAAATATTATCTAGAGAGTTTATTCCAAATTTATCAATCATAGATATGTTATCTAATATAGGACATGAAGAAGTTAGAAAAATTCTGAATTAAGATATATTCTTTTTTCTAATTTGTATTCTAATTTCTATTCCATTATCACCATCAGTTTTTTTGAATGGATAAAATGGACATATCTGTTTACTGAAAGAGGGAAAATATTTTTTTATGGTTAATTGTCCTCTGCCTTCTATTCGAACAAATTCTCTATAAGATTCACATTTAATAATTTCTAGATTATTTTTTTCAACAAGAGTTTTCAAAGTATTTTTTGTATAATGATATGAAGATGCATTATCAAAAACTGATTGATTTAATATTTTTGGGTTTTGACAATCAGGTACTGCAATGAAAATAAATCCATTGTTTGAAAGTAGTTCGCTACATTTTTGAAGAAGTAAATCAGGTCTTACCAAATGTTCAAAAACGTGTGAAAGCCAAATAATATCAAATTTTGTATTTATTTTGAGATCTTCAGCAAATCCTTGAATGCATTTACCATAAATTAATTTATCATTGATAAAATCAACATATTTTGAATTTGCCTCAACACCGGTTACAGAAAATCCTTTATTTTCAAATAAACGTAAAGCCAAACCAGTACCAGGACCAATTTCTAAAAGATTTTTTGATTCATTGAACAAAGGAAAACAATAATCAAAATGTGATTTCCAGAGATTCATCAAGTAGCTACCGTGATTTGTTTTATGATCTAAGTCAATTGTGTCTTTAATTTCTCCGACAGGAGTAGCATTTGCATAGTACTTCTTCATTGTTTTATCTAATTGTTCAATAGATTCACCAGTCGCAATTAATTTACAAGAATTACATTGTGTTATGGGAATTTCTAAAAAAGAATTATCGAATATGATAGAATTTGATGAGCTTCCACATGAAATACAAGTCATGATTATATTGATTGAATGCTATATTCAATGTTTACTTTACAATAAAAAAATTAGTAAGATAAAGTCAGAATACCAATAGATAATAAACTAATAATCTCTTCTACACAATGACTAAATAGTATATATTAAAATTTCAGTATATGAAAAATTTTAAAAATGAACGATTATTAATTATCGCACCACATGCTGATGATGAAGTACTTGGATGTGGAGGTTTAATTGCAAAAGTTAAAGAAGATGGTGGAAAAGTGTATGTTCTAATTTTTAATGTAAGTTCAATTGAGAAATATGATAATGAAAAATTTACTGAAAAAAGAAAAAAAGAAACTGAAAATGCTATGAAATTTCTTAAAGTTGATGATTATGTAACAGTTTTTGATTCACCAGAAGATAACAGATATTTGGATGCAAAACCTCTTCACTCGTTAATTAGTAAAATTGAGACAGAAACTAAAGTATCCTTAACTAAAATTAAACCAACAATTGTTGCAATACCAACAATAAATTCTCATCATCAGGATCATTTACATGTACATAAAGCATGTATTGCTGCACTTAGACCATTAAGTACACCAATAGCAAATGTTGTTTTATCATATGAAGCACCAGAACATAGTAGATGGTCAACTAGTGGAGTATTTGAGCCAAATCTCTATATTGATATTTCAAAATATTTAACAAAAAAAATTCAAGGATTTTACAAATACAAATCTCAAATAAAGATTCGAGGTAGAGATAAAACAACAATTACTAATCATGCAGAATATAGAGGAAAAGAAGTCGGAAGAAAGTATTGTGAAGCATATTTTGTTCATAGATTTACAATATAGACAAAGACAAATACTGAATAATTTAAGATATAGATAATGAAAACTTTTTCTGGAAAAAATATTCTTGTTACAGGAGCAGATGGATTTGTCGCAAGTCATTTATGTGAACATTTGGTTTCAAAAAATGCTAAAGTTATAGCATTATTACGAAGAAATTCAGGTGGAATTTTTAAAAATCTGAATGAAATAAAAAAATCAGTTAAAATCAAATGGGGAGATACACAGGATCTTTCGCTTTTAACAGAAACAACAAAAAATGTAGATATCATATATCATTTGGCAGCACAAAGTCATGTGGGACACTCACTCTATAATCCATATGAAACAGTAACAAATGATGTATTATCCACATTAAATGTAGTAGAAGCTGCAAGAAAAAATGATGTAAAAAGAGTGATTCATGCAGGAAGCTCAGAGATTTATGGTGATCCAAAATATGTTCCAATAGATACAAAACATCCATTACAACCTAGAAGTCCATATGCAGCTGCAAAAGCATCTGCAGAAAATATTCTTGAATCATACTTTCATACATATGGACTACCCATTGTCATGTCAAGATTTTTCAATATTTTTGGTCCACGGCAAGGATTAGATCAGGCTATACCTAAATTCATTTTACAGGCACTAAATGGACGAAATATTACAATATATGGAGATGGAAAACAAACTAGAGATTATACCTATGTAGATGATGCAGTAAATGCATATTCAAAATTAGGATTAATTCCAAATCTAGAAGGGAAAGTAATGAATTTTGGAACAGGAAAAGAAATTCAGATTAGAAAGTTAGCAAAATTAATTATAGAATTATGTGATTCAAATTCAAAATTAAAATTTTCAAAGAATTTGAGAAGTGGTGAAACACCAAGATTACTATGTAATTCAAATACTGCAAAAAAATTAACTAAATGGAAACCAACTATATCCTTCGAAGAAGGTGTAAAAAGAACCATAGAATATTACAAAGATAAAACTCATCTTATAGATAATATTCCATATATGTTGTAAATTTTTAAGAATTTTTTAGTTCTTCAAATATAGATTCTAATCTTGATTTCATATTATCAGAATTTTTCCATGAAAAGTTTTTTTGAATTTTAGATGTAGATGTGTACGGAATATTTGGTAGCTTATCAGTATCAGATTGTTTTTTTAATAATATAGATAGATTGTACTTGTTTTTAGCTATATTTTTCATATTAATTGCTAAATCATTAATAGAAATCCTAGATTCATTTGATATATTATAAATTTCATTTTTAGGTTTTTTACTAACAATTTGATTGAGTATATTTAAAAAATCATCAATGTGAACAAAATCAACTAATTGTTTTCCATCTCCATATAGGGATATCTCTCGATTTGAAAAAATATTTAAAATGAATTTGTCAATCACATTATTGAATTTTGCATCAAAAAAGTGTTGATGACCATAAATATTTGACATTCTTAAAATTGTATAAGGTAGATTGCTTTTCATTAATAGTGTCTCTTGTTCAAAACGAAATTTTCCATATAATGTTTCAGGATTTGGAGTACAATCTTCAGAATTCATTTCAGAATCAGAATAAACAAAGGCGGTGGATAACAAAAGAAAATTACATTTTTTATTGTCAATTAATTTCAAAAGTTTTTTAAAATCATCAATATTGATTTTTTTATAGAGATCAGAGTTTTCTAAACAATCTACAACACCTCCTGTGTTAATACAGTAACAAATGAGATCTACATCTCTGGATAATTTTTTTATTAAATTTTCATTTTTTAAGTCATCTTGAAAAAATTTTATTTTTCTATTTTTAAAATTCAATTTTGAAGAATTATTTCCATGATCAATACAAGTTATATTATGAGTTTTAGATAATGAAAATGCAATTTCACTTCCTAAGTATCCAGTTCCAAGAATTAAAATTTTCATTTTCTAGATGTTAGATAATAAAATCATATTAATTAATTCCTAACAAATTTTTAAATTTTTTAAAATATAATCTATTACCAATAAGAAAAAGGGTTAATCTAAATTTCATGTTAATTTTTGGTGTATTTTTTTTTATTTTTGGATACTTTTGGTGTATTTGTAAGAAGAAATTATCCCACCACTTAGCCACAAGTTCTGGGTCAGATATTTGCTTTGCAAAACTATATTCTTTTTCAAATAATTCATCTCGAAAGTTTTTATCTTCAACTATTTTATCAATAACTTTTGCAATCTCTGCTGGTTCGTTTGATGTAGGTAACATTGGAGAATTTAATTCTGTAGTTCCTGAAAATATTTTCATATTTTTATTAGTGTATTGAAGTATAGGCTTTTTACAAAAGATTCCTTCTAATTCTATCAATGCGTAAGTGCCGATACGCATATTTCCCATAACAGCATCTGCAAAATTATAATATTTTGCCATATCTTCTCGAGAGATCATTGGAATAAATTTTACTTGTTTAGGTTTTGTTTTAATTAATTCATCTTTAATTTTTAATTCCTCCTTTGTTGATACATCAAACCATTCAACTTGCATGATTTCAAAATCAGATTTACATAAAGGCAATGCTTTCCAGATAAGATCTGTACCTTTTGGTTTTCCCATTCTTTGTGGACTAAAAAATATAAATTTGTTTTTTGATTTGTTAAGTGGTGCTGGATTTGTATTAAAAATAGAAGTATCAATTGGCATCATATCTAATTTAATCCCATTTTTTGTGTATTTTTTTAAATGTTCAAATACCCAAGTGTAAGCTAAATGAAAATTTGCATTTTCAAAACATTTTCTATAAAATAATCTTTCAAGAAAATTCAATGTGTGTAATGGTTCCGTAAACCATTCTTCTTTAGAGTTCTTTACAAATCGTGGTGCATCTATATCTCGTCCAACATAAAAAACAGAATAATTTAGATCTGCAAGATATGCAATTCTTTCTCCGGTTCCCATAGTAATGCAGACATCAAAATCATCAGCTATCTCATTAACTCTTTTTAGATGATCTTTAACTTTATAATTTGGAAAAGTTTCAACATCTTTTTCGTATGTAAAAATCCCTGCTCCATCCTTAAAAAAATTTATTATATGAATTTCTGCTTTTGTATACTTTCGTAAGGTTTGTAATATATTTCCAATATCACCAATAGCTAAAACTCTTAGTGTCATTAAATAACAATGAATTTATCCTATTATTTACCATTATTACTAAATTAAATATATCAAATGAAAAGCAGATATAATAATAAAAAAATTGCATTAATATGAAAAAAAATAATGATGTTGTTGCAGGTTTAGGAGAAATAGGCACCCCTCTAAAAAAAATTTTTTCTAAAGACCTAGAAGTATTAGGTTATGATACAAATCAAAAATTAATGACTGTAAAAGAAAGAAAATTTGTAGAATCTGTTGATGTTCGATTCTTACATATCTGTATACCATTTAACAAAAATTTTATTAAATCAGTAAAAAATTTAATTAAAAAATTCAAACCAAAATGTATCATAATACATAGTACCGTAGAACCTAATACTACAAAAAAAATACAGAATAATTCAGATATTCCAGTCATATACAGTCCAATTAGGGGAGTACATAGAAGAATGCAAAATGATCTTAAAAGATATACAAAATATTTTGCAATAGAAAAAAATGCACCAAAACTTAGATGGGCTACAAAAAATTATTCAGATTCATTAAAAAAATGTGGAGTAAAAACAAAAAGAATGTCTAGTCCAGTGACATTGGAATTAGGAAAAATTATTTGTGATACCTCATATTATGGATGGTTAATTACTTATGCACAATTGAGTAATATTATTGCAAAAGATCATAATGTAAAATATGATGAAATGTGGGAGTTCTCAGAAGAAATTCATAAGTATCTGGGCAATAGACCAAAAATGTTTCCAGGTATAATTGGAGGTCACTGTGTTATACCAAATCTAGATTTAATACACAATCAAACATTGGATTTAATTAAAAAAACTAATGACATCTATACAAAAAGGAAGAAATAATTTTGATGAAAAAATCATCAACTAAAAATTATGAAAAATTTATCAAAGTTTTTCCATTTTCTTGTGTTGATGTATTATTATTCAAGAATGATGCAATACTCTTAACAAAAAGAACACGAAATCCATACAAGAACTATTGGCATCTTCCAGGTCACATGATTAAAAAAAATGAATCAATGAGACAAGCTGTAAAACGTGCTGGAAAAAATGAATTAAGTCTTGATGTGACAATTAAAAAATATGTAGGAGTGTATGAAAGTCTTAATTCCTTTCGTCATGATATTTCCCATGGATTTATAGTGAAAATTAAGTCAGGAGATATTAAAACTGATTTTCAAAGTAAAGAAATGAAATTTTTTAAGAGAATTCCAAGAGATACTATCCCTCATCAAAAGAAAATGATTAAAGAAGCAAAAAGAATTTTGAAAATTTAATGACGGATATGCAAGATTTAGACACTAGATGGGAAAAAGGTACGAATGAATTAATTTCAAGATTATTAGAAAAAGGCATAAAATTTTCAAATCTAAAATGTCTTGAAATTTTTGGTCGTGATGGGACATGGCATGTGTCAATATTTGCTAAGTTAGTAAAATCAATGGAAATTTGGGAGATTGATGAGAAATGGAAAGATGAATTACAAAAAAATTTTTCAAAATCAGATATAAAAATTATAGATTCAATAAAAACAATAAAAAATAATTTAGAACTTCCGAAAGTTGACATATTATTAATTGATAATCCAATGAATTTGTACGGAAATGAAAATAGTCAAGAGAATAGATATTGCGAACATTTTGATATGATTGAGGAGATTAAGAAATTTTGTAATAAAAAAATTCTTGTAATTTTTAATGTAAATCGTCATCCATTTGATTATAATTTATATCCAGAATGGAGAAAACGTAGAGAACAGTTTTACATGAATACAGAAACAGATAATCTAAGCATAGAATTTTTACATAAATTTTATGAACAATTATTTGAAAAGTTGGGATTTAATATTATTTTTAACATTAATGTTACAAGAGTTTTTTTTAAGAAAATTGATATGACACACTACTTTGCATATTATCTCGAATTGAAATAATTTAAAAAAAAAGTATTTTTTAAAAAGATAGTTTTGGTGAAGTAATTATTTTGAAAGCTCAAGTAACGCTTTAGCTCGTTTATAGTGGACTTCATCAATCATTTTTCCATCAACTACAATTGCACCTCTTCCCTTCTTCGTTGATTTTTCATATTCTTTAACCACTAATTTAGACCAAGAAATTTCTGAAGAATTAGGATGAAATATTTTATGAGTTATCTTGATCTGATCAGGATGGATTATGCTTTTTCCTGAATAACCTAATTCTTTTCCCAATTTGCAATCTTTCTCTAAACCTTTTTCATCCTTAATTTCTTGCCAAATTCCATCTATAGCAGTAACTCCTGCTGCAGCTGCTGCAACAGGCACTTTGTATCTAGAATATTTTCCACCAATTGGATTACCTTTCGTATATTCAATTTGCATGTCGTTCAATAAATCAAATATTCCAAATACTATAGCATCAATTCTCTTACTTGATGATGCAATTTCATAGCAGTTTATCACACCTAAAGCAGATTCTATAGAAGGAATTAAGCGTATTTTTTTCAATTTTCTTTTCTTTTCTAGATTAAAAATTATTTTTTCAATTTTTTTTAATTCTTTTGCTGAACCAACTTTTGGTATTACTATGCCATCCAGTCCTTTTTGAACAATTTTTTCTAGATCATTAGGAACTTTACCAGACTGAGGAGAATTAGTTCTAACAAAAACTGACGCTTTGAAATCTTTACGTTCTTTCAATTTTTTTGAGATTAAGATTCTAGCGTTTTGTTTTTCTTTGTCAGGTACAGAATCTTCTAAATCAAAACAAATAATATCGCCAGAGAGTGATTTTGCTTTTTCTAAGAATCGTGGATTATTTCCTGGTACAAAAACTAGACTTCGAAAAAGATTTGTCATTAAATGACTATGCGCCTTCAGGCTTCAAAAGGATTTTGCCGAAGAACTTACCAGATAGCATTTTTGTGTGAGCCTCTGCTGCTTGCTCAAATGTATAAACTGAGTCAACTGCGGCTTTAATTTTTCCTTGACCCATCCAGTATAGACCTTCATCAAGTTCAGCCTTTGTTCCTTGTGTTGAACCTAGAACATTAATTCCTTTAAAGAATATGTGTCTAAGATCGATTTTGGCATCATAGCCTGTTGTTGCGCCACATGAAACTAGAGTTGCACCGTATTTGAGCAATTGTAGTTGCTTGTTAAAGTGAGTTTCACCAATATGATCAAATGATAAATCAATTCCTGGTGCTTGACCTTTTGTTTTAGCAATTTCTTTTGAAATTTTGAAGACTTGTTTACTCCAGTCTTCTTGTCTATGATCTACTGCATGATCTGCACCTAATTCAAGACATTTATCAAGTTTGTCAGGACTAGCAGTTGCAATAACATCACAGTTGTATAATTTAGCAATTTGAATTGCAAAACTTCCAACACCAGAACCACCACCCATAACAAGTACGGTTTGACCTGGAGTAATTTTTGCTCTTCCAACTAACATGTGCCATGAGGTTAAAATTGTCATGGATGCTGCTGCTGCATCTTCATATGATACTCCTTCTGGAATATGTGAAACATTAACTTCTGGTAGATGAACTTCTTCACTGTATGCACCCCATAGCGGGCCGGTTTGGAAACCCCAAACTTGTCTTCTGGTACAATCAAATTCTCTTCCGCTTGTACAAGCACTACAAACTCTGCATGCTAGATTAGAATGAGAAACAACTCTATCACCAACTTTGAAACCTTTTACATCTTCACCAACTGCAATAACATCTCCTGCAACATCAGAACCTGAAACGTGTGGTAGAGGAATTGCAATTGGAACACCTCTCATTCCCCAAATATCATTATAGTTTAGAGCAGATGCTTTATTTGTAAAAACTACCTCATCTGGTTTTGGCTTTGGTGAATCAATGTCTTCAACCTTGAGGATTTTTGCATAATCGTCGTCAGGTGCATATTCACGGTATACAACTGCTTTCATAATTTCGACGTGATTTACCCCTAATTATATTTTTTTGAGATCAGATTCTATTGATTTTAAAATCTTTTTTTGGTTGTTGAGCAGATAATAGAATTTGCTTTAATTGATCATCTGTGATTTGGCCAGGAGATTTACCTTGACTAGCAAGACCTAATAGATAATTTTCAACCATATTTGCTAGATCAGGTTTTACCATTTTGACATTGTTTAGTCTTAATCTAGCTTCAGAAGTAAGAAGTTGTTTGAGTAACATATCTTTTTGTGCATTAATTTGATCCTCATTTGGTTGATTATTTGGATCAGGTGCTGGTTCACTCATTTCTAACACTAAGAATAAATTTTTAGTTTTGGTGTTGATTGTATAAGTTCACCTAAGATTTCAGTTGCAAGTTTATCTAATTTTTGCATTCCTTGACGACTAACAACTCTTCCTTTCTTTTCTACTTGTTCAACATAACCTAATTTTTCTAATCCATGAATTGCATTTCTAATTATTGCACCACTTGCATCTCGGTGATGACGTGCACCATAATACATTTTGCGTTTACCGTCGCCATAAATTGTTCTAAGATCATTTACGGTGAGAGGACCATGAAGGTATATTTTTCTCATTATAGATGCACATCTAGTATACCACCAATCAGGTTGTTGTGGAGGTTTATCCGCATGTGCACCAGTCTTGACAAAAGATGACCAAACAGGTGCAGGAATCTCTTCATTTTTTAGTATCTCAGTTAGTCTTGTGATAAATTCCTGTGCAGGTACGTCAAAAACTTTAGCCATTAGGGAAAAATTCGATAATCGTCTTATAAATCATTGAGAAATAATCTTCCGATATGTGTGGTTACAGTATGAACATGTTATTCGTATAGATTTTGGTTTTGAACCAATACGTATTTTTGATGCGATCCCAGGAGCAATGAATTTTTTACATTTTTTACAAAAACTAGAACTAATTTCAAATGGCATTTTAATTTTAAATTTCATACTAATTTTTTTAGCAATTTCAGCCTGCCTTTGAGCTAACCCGGGATTATTATTTACATTTGATAATGCATTATTGAACAGAATTTCTATACGCTTCATTGCTATCTGTTTTTTTGAGTTTTTCATAGTGTAATGTATTAGGATTATTTAGAAATAAATCAATATATGCAGTCAGCGGGATTCGAACCCGCGTCACAGGGTTGGAAACCCCGAATACTAACCAGGCTATACTATGACTGCATAAGGATTAAAAAAAAATTACCTAAATAAAAATGGTTTTTTCGTATTCATAAACAAGTCTGCTTGCTACAAGATGTGCTTCCAAAGAAGAATCATGGATTGAAAATGATGTTTCAATTATTTTTTGATTTTCTTTGTTAAAATGCCCTTTTTGAAATCCACCTATAAAAATACATGAATTTTCTTTAGTTTGATGAATTAATTTTTCAAAAGTGATCTTTTGACCTTCAGTTGTTAGTCCAATTACTTCATCTGGTTTAATTTTAGATATTAATTTTGATAAAGACGAATTTTCCATTTCCATTAAAATTTCAGTTTCTGATTCAATTTTTTTAGTAAGAAATAATTTTTCTATTAATCCTTGAAATCTATGATAAGATTTTGGTAATTTAACATGATTACTAATAGAAATCACCTCATCATTTACTGTATGAATAAATACTTTGATTTTATTTTCATAAAATGCAGGAGTTGTACAAATAGATAGTAATGTCAAATGTAGAATATCTGGTCTACCACGTTTTATTTCATTTTTTAGTCCTTTCATTGCAGCAAAATGCCATGAATTATCTAGTAGTGTTTTTGATGGAATTTTTTTGAATTTTTTTGAATATGATGTAACTGATGGATGGTTGTGCATACTTTCAGGTATTAATTCAAGAGATGATTCCACAAGAATTATTGTAAGCATTTCATTATTTAGAAATATTTGTTTTTAATTGTGTCCATGCAGGTTTTATATTTTCATTTTTATCTATTAGGCCAGAATTACATATATATTCGTCAACTCGTTCAAGACGAAATGAATTACTAGTAAAACCAGAACCTTGAATAGTTTCTATGTCGTGAGATACACAACTACCTTTTGGTTTATCAAATAATCTAGAAATTGTGAAAAATTCTATTTGAGATTCATTTTCTTCAAAGAAATTTAGACTTGATTTGATAAATTTTTCTTGGTCTAAGTTATTTCCGTTTACAAAATCAGATGTACTCCAACTAATTTCAAAAAACGCTAATTTTTGTGAAGGGAAAATTTCTAGAGTTTTTTCAATATCTTCAATTGCCTGTTGAGGAGTTCTATCAATATCTCCAACAGTGTCAGTAGGTTTGTAGGAGAGAGCTATAAAATCACCCATTTCTAATTTTGGAGTTAATTCAAATGAACCACCAGGTTCCATGCCTTTGTTTATAATATTCTCAAGTGACATACTATTTCCAATCTTTACATTTGGATGGTTTGATTTTATTTCTGTAGAAATTCCATTAAAGAATTCAACATACAAAGGTATTGAAGCAGATGCACGTTGAAAATGATAATCTATATCTCCAGCAAATATTACATAATCTATATTATCATATCTATAAAGAATTTCATTTAATACACGAATTGTATCATTTTCTAAAGATTTACCCAATACTTGATTTCCCATCCATGATGGAAATGGACCTAACCTATCTGCATTGATTACTGAAAAGAAAAGAGTTGTTTTAAAATTATATTTTTCATTTAATTTCATCATAATATCAGTAACACGCCAATCAAAATTTCCTTTTTCAGGTTCAAGATGATTCCAATGTATATACAAATTTGTTCGTCCAGCTCCAGATGTTGATGCAATTTTGTATGAATTTTCTAAATCATCAATAGTTTGAGGAGGATTCACGGTGTTAATTACCAATCCAATTTTTTTGTTTTGGTAAATTAGTTCATTTGATAATGAGCTAGTATCAACTGAATCACTTTTTGTTATAAAATATGCAGATGCGCCACCAATTGCAATAACTAAGATTGCAATTCCAATAATTTTACTATTCAATATATCTTGAAAATAGTTTGTATTCTAAAATGTTGTTATCTTATTATCCAGAGGTACAACCACTGTATCCACATTCAATACAAATATGGCATCCTTCAGTTAAAACAAGAGTGTTTTTGCAAGTTGGACATAATTTTTCTTCAACATCAGGCTCTGCTACAACATGATTTTCGTGAGGAAGTTCTTGCGGAGCTGTTACTTTTAGTGCTTCATTGATTTGTTTTAGAATATATGGATTTTTAATATTATTTGTAATGTAGTCATGTAGATAATCAGTTGCTGTAACTTCAAAGGTTTTTTGAGAATTTTCACCAGTCATGTGTAAAACTTGTTTATGTCTTGAACCGTCACGATAAACTGTAATTCCTTTGAGACCTAATTCATGTGCTAATAGATATGCGGCTTTAACATCTTCTGCAGAAACATCATTTGGCATATTGATTGTTTTTGCAATTGCATTTCCAATCCAATCTTGCCATACCGCTTGAGCCATTAAATGATCAGTCCAGTGAATATCCATAGCTGTAACAAAGATATTTTGAATCCATTCTGGAATTTCATCAATTCCTTTAACTGAACCATAATTATCAGCAACTTTTGCCAATAATTCCTCACTGTAAAGACCATTTTCTCTTAGAACTTCTTCAAATATTTTATTTGTATAAAAGAATCGTCCAACAGTAACGCGTTTTTCAAATACAAGAGCAAATGTTGGTTCCATTCCATTTGAACAATCTGCTAACATAGATAGTGTTCCGGTTGGTGCAACAGTTGTTGTAAGAACATGTCTAACTCCATGTTTCTGAATTTTTGCAATTAGAGCGTCCCAATCATAATAATGTCGTTGTTTTGGTTTTTCATAATAACCAGCAATCGGGATTTTACCTTCAGGATATTCTGTCTTTGAACAAAGTGGGAATGCTCCACGAGATTGTGCTAAAGCAACACTTTCTTCCATTGAATAATATGATAATGCTTCTGATAATTTACTCATAAACTCATAACCTTCTTTTGAGTTGTATGAAATTCTTAATTTGTATAATAAATCTGCTACGCCCATTACACCAAGACCAATTCTTCGTGATTCTTTTGATGCAACATTAATCTCTGGAACCGGATAATGATTTACATCAATTACATTGTCTAAGAAACGAGTCGTCTTTCTAACAATTTCTTCATATTTCTGCCAGTCAAATTCGTATTGACCATCTGCAGTTCTTTTTGTAAGATTTGCTAAATTAATGGATCCTAAATTACAAGATTCGTAAGGATAAAGACTTTGTTCACCACATGGGTTTGTTGCACGAAGTGGTCCACCACGTGCTTTTGCAAATACATTATACTTGTTAATTAAATCAAAGAAGATTAGACCAGGTTCTGCACTTTTCCATGCAGATGTTGCAATAAGATCAATTAGGTGATGTGCATTGATTTCACGTACTGGGCTACCATCTCTAGTGCTTCGTAATGTATATGCACCATCATCACTATCTACAAGTGCACTCCAAAAGTCACCCCAAACACCAACACTGACATTAAAGTTCTCTAAAACGCCTGGTTCTGTTTTGTTAGTAATGAATTTCTCAATATCTGGATGAGATACATCCATAATTCCCATGTTTGCACCTCTTCTCTTACCTCCTTGTTTAATGACATCAGTTACAGTATTGATAATATTCATGAATGATACAGGTCCAGAAGCAACTCCAGAGGTGGATGCAACAATATCACCTTCCTCTCTTAATTCTGAATAGTTTATTCCAACACCGCCACCTGATTTGAAAATTAATGCTGCATCAGAAGTTGTTTTCATAATTTTACCCATGTCATCAGGCATTCCCAATACAAAACATGCTGACAATTGTCCAAGACGTCCACCAGCATTCATCATGGTAGGTGAGTTTGGCAAGAAGACTTGGTTGACCATTAGATCAAAGTATTCTGTAATTCTTGCACCATAATCAATAAATTCTTTTGCTGCAAGTTTTGTTAATAGATCTTTAAAGCTAATTTTTGCTTGACCTTTTTGTGCTATATCGATATAGCCATTTACTAAACCTCTGAAATGATATTGGTTAAGATAATATTCATCAATTTTAAATTTGTAGTTGAACTGATCCAATTTTGTGAGATATTCTTTTGCCTCTTCAATATTTTGTGGTGTATTTCCTGTTGGATTGAATATGGAAGAATCATGTAAAAGATCACCAATTGTAATTAAAACTGCAACTCTTTCAAACAATTGAGTTGGACTTTCAGTAATCTCATTTTTATTATTTCTGAATAGGTATCTAGATGCCAATACTCTAAGACAATTAAGATCAAATTCTTTTGAAACAGGATCTAGAACTTTAGTATTAAGAACCTTCATTTTCTCATCACGAATCTTTCTTCTCTCATGTCTGTACAAGATGTATGATTTTGCGATTTCACTGTGTCCTTGCTCTATTAAGGTAGATTCAACCATATCTTGAATATCTTCTACACTAGGTGGGTTTTCAGTACCGAATCCTTGAGATGATAATTTGCCTAAGACTCCGTTTGTCAAGTTTTGTGCAAGGTCACGATCACCTTCGCTTGTTGCAAGCAGTGCTTTATAGATCGCATTTGTAATTTTATCCTGATCAAATTTTGTTGTGTCTCCATTTCTCTTTCGAATTTCTGCGAAAGATGACTCTATCTGTGAATTTTCAGCCAATTATAATCCCCAAGAACATGTTAAACGGATGAGCTAAAAAACTCTTTGGCAATTATTTTTCTAACAATGGGTAAATAAAATTCACAACGGTACGAAAAACTTCGTTTTAGCTATTTTCATAGTGGAAACATCAAAAAGAAGATTTTAACATTAGATCAAAAAATGATCGAAACGAATTTCGTTTTAAAATTAGTACAACAACCAAAAATGGAATAAGACTCTAATTTTTGTGTCTAGAAAATTCTAATTTTTAATTTTAATTGGTTTGAATGACGAAATTAGTGAAGATGCTTTTTCAAGTACTTTTTTGATATCTGCATCTTTTGTTTTTGCCTCAAATGGTAACTTAACAAGTAAACCACCATCTAATATCTTCGAGATTTTGTTATAGTCAGATATAATTTCACTTTTGGAAGTTAATTTATCAAGTTCCCCAGAGTTTAACTCTAATCCTTGAGAATAGAGATTACCATCTAAGACATCCATTATAGAATTTTTACCATATTTTTCACTGTCAAGTGTAACAAATCTTGTTAATTCATCACTATCAACCATAGCAATAGAAACATCAATTCCAATTTCTTGACCTTTTTTATGTGCTATATCAACTGCTGTTTGTAAAACCTTGTTTAGAATTTCTTTTCCTTCTTTGTCTTCTTTATGTCCAAGTATTTTGTGTATTGCTTCTTTTAGTCCAACAAAATTAAGAACTAAAGATGAATTACTTTTTTGCATAAATTGTGTTTTTTCTGCTAGTATTGGATTTACACCACGTCGAATTAAATCAGATACATCTTTTTTACGAGTTGCCATTGCAGTAATTGCAGGTTTCATTAGTAATACAAGTCTAGCTCTAAAGTAAGTTTCATCTTTACTTGATTCAAGTGCTAAACGTGGAAGATTGATAGTTAATGATCCTAGTTTTATTGATGGTTCAGAAGTTTTATTAGAATTTCGTATTGCATTAGTTGAACACATACCTTTTGAGAAAGTTATATTACCACCAAGTGATACGGTTTGTGCAAGTATTTCTGAATGATCTGCAACTTTTCCTTTTTCATAATCAACAATTAAACCAATTTTTGGTGAAGGAGTTAGATTTACAAAAGTATTGTATGCTGAGAAAATTGTATTAATTAATTTTTTATCGGTTAAAAGTGGTATTCTAAAAGATAACACTGTTGGTGATTTATCTAAACTAATCGATGTAGAAGACATTGTAAAAACATCTACAAGCATCTTTTCAATATCAGATGTATTCTTTGAGAATTTACCAAGTACTGTAGTTAAATCATCAATTACTACTTCTTGTGATGATTCTTTTGATACTAGATTGAAGATCATTGGTAATAATTTACTCAAATCATCAAGTGTTTTTGGTGCAGAAACTCGTGTAACACCAGGACACTTACCTTTTAATTCAATACCATCATCGATTAGATCCTTAAGATTTAGAAATATGGTATCAGGAATTAGCGACCATAAACCAAGATTAGATATGTGTAGTTCTCCAGATAAATGAGAATCTGCTATATCTTTTGGTAATGAATTTGTGAGTAAATATTCTGCTAATGTGTTTTTTCCACTAGTGAAAAGTACATCTTCAACACCATTTCGGATATTTTCAACATTTGTGAACATTTCTTGAACTTCAAACACAGGCATTCCAAGTCTTGCAAGTTTATTTCGATATTCTTCATGACCATGTTCTAGTAGAACATTATTTACCATTTCACGAATTAGTGAACCAGTGAGATATGTTGTTTGAAATTTGTATATTCTATTTTCTACTTCTTCAGTAATTTTTTGTGATAATTCAAGTGGAAGACTTCCTTCTCGAACTAATGATTGAATTATTTTATCAGAATTAAATTCTTCAATTGAATCATGTGATGTTCTAACATACATTTTTCCACTTTCTATAATAGATCGTTCTTCGATTTGTCTTGCTAGACTTAGAACCAATTTTCCTAGATTTGTTATAGTATAACGTCTTTCAGACTTGTTTAATGCAACTAGAGACTGTCTGAGTAGTTTTCTCAGATGATATGCAAATTTACCACTTTCTTTTTTTGATTTAAAGCCTGCAAGAGATTTTAGCTCAGAATAAGTTAGAGGGCCTTTAGAGTTTAAAATTCTTAAAATATCAATTCTGTTTGGACTAGCCATAACAGAGAATATCATTCTAACACGTTTTGATGTAGATTGTAGACGACCATCACCTGGAGAATCATCATCCACTTCTAGATCTAAATCATCATCAACATCATCATCAACATCCATGTTTAATTCTTCTTCAAAATCTGCATCCTGCTTCCCCATTGAATTTGTAAAGAAAAATTAGCTAATAAGGGTTCTTGTCACTAGTAGACGGATAAAAAAAGATTATTTCTCTTCAACATCCAAAGAAAATTCTGATGTCGACAGAGTTTGGTTGCATGATGGACATTTATTATTGTAATGTTTTAAAACATCCTTGACAGATTTTAACATTTTCATTGCAGAGATCTTTTCACCACATTTTCCACAAACAATTTCTACTGACATAATAGATCAGTTTTCCAATGACAATTAAAAATTATGCAAATTTTTTTTAATAAATTCAATAAAATTATTTACAGTTTTTCTAAGACAATTCCACGTTCATCAAAACCCGTGATTTTCACAGAAGTTCCAATTGGTAAATCTTCAGGAGTAGGTATTTTACCTAGAAATCCAGATACTCTTATCCCAGAATCATCTAATTCCATGACAACCCAAGCATATGGAGCTAAATTTTCAAATCCTGCAGGTGGCACAGTCATTATCGTATATGTGATAACCTTTCCAGTTCCTTTTAGAATAGAATCTTCAAATCCTTTGTTTCCGCATTTTTTACAGTAATAGACAGTTGCCAAATGTAACTCACCACATTTAGTACACTTTCTAGCAAGAACATTACCAGCTTTTGCTGCTTCTATAAATTCAGGTTTTGCAGACAATTTACACACTTTGGAATACGTGAACTGCACAACTGGCTCCAGTAGCACCAAAGTTTTGTGTCAATCCAATCTTTGCATCGTTAACGGTTCTATCACCCGATTTTCCTGTAAGTTGCTCAAATACTTCAACTACTTGGCCAACACCAGTTGCACCAATTGGGTGTCCTTTTGATTTTAAACCACCAGACGGATTAATAGAAATTGAACCATTTAATTTGGTTTCACCGTTTCGTGCAGCTGTTGCACCAGTACCTTTTTCAAAGAAACCTAAATCTTCGCTGTCAACTACTTCTGCAACAGTAAAACAATCATGAACTTCAGCAAAATCAACATCTTTTGCAGTAATTCCAGCCATCTTGTATGCTGCTGCTGCTGCAATCTTTGTACTTGGAATAGTTGTCAATTGTTCACGTCCTTGTAATGCAGCAGGTGAACCTCCACGACCTGAACCAATCACTTTAACGTAGTCTTTTGAATGCTCTTTAGCAAATTTTTCATTACAAAGAATAACAGAACTTGCTCCATCAGAGAATGGACAACAATCATATAATTTTAAAGGACTGGCAACAACTGCAGATTTCATTACATCATCAATACTAATTTTTTTTCTCAAATGTGCTTTAGGATTTAATATGCCATTTTCATGGTTTTTTACTGCGACACTTGCAAGATCTTCTTCAGTTGCATCAAATTCATTTAGATACGCACGTGCCATTGATGCAAACAAACCCGGAAATGATGCACCTGCTTGACCTTCATAAAAGAAATCAGAACAATAAGAAAAATAAGTTGTTGTCCAATCAGTGCCTGTATGTGTAACTTTTTCAGTACCAGTAACTAATACAGCATCATAAAATCCTGCTGCAACATTTGCAAATGCTTCTCTAAATGAAACGGAACCACTACCACATGCAGATTCAATAGAAAGTGAAGGACATTCAGAAATTCCTAAATTACTCATAACTACAGGACCCAAGTGGACCTGTTTGTCTGCTACACCAAATACATTAGAAATGTAACCTGCTTCAATCTCTTTAGGTTCAATTCCTGCACTTTCAATTGCACCCACAGATGCTTGCAGAGTGATATCAGAAATACTATCATCTAGTTTACCATATTTGGTACTACCTCCACCTAAAACACAAACGCTTTCTCGTTCCACGAAAATTTGCTGACCTAGTCCCTATAAAAATTGATCAAGTAATTTCATAAACATGAATCTATATGAAATGATATGATTAAAAAAATACAAGTTTCTATGATAGAATCAGAAAAACGAAACGTTACAAAATCAAGTAAAAAAATCATAAATAATTTTAAGATAGAAGTTGATCAATACTATGATGAAAAAGGATTCATTTCATTTTCTGCAAAGAGTAAGAAATACATAGTTTTAGGAACAAATTCACCGAAAGAAGGAATTTGTGAGTGTCCAGAGTGTCATACTGGACAGCTATCAGTCATAAAATCAAATACAACAAAGAAACGATTCATTGGGTGTACAAATTATCAAAATGGATGTAAAGCATCTGCTCCACTTTTACAAAAAGCAATGCTAAAAGTTCTAAAAACTAAATGTCCAAAATGTCAATGGCCAACTGTTATTTTCAGATATTCAAGAAAACAAGAATGGAAAAGACAGTGTGCAAATATGAAATGTAAGACTAGATCTTAGATAGAGAATAGATATCAGTTCGTCTGTTCTTCAACAATGGAAGTTTTTTTCTAATTTCATGTACTTTTTCTAGAGAGATATTGACATAGCCAATTCCTTGTCGTTTTTTCATATCTAATAATACACGTCCATAAGGATCAACTACTAAACTTCGTCCTGAATAAATATGACCAAGATGATCAGGTGCGATAACATAGCAACCATTTTCAATTGCACGTGATTTATTTAATGTTAACCAATGTTCTTCTTTCATTGGACCATTAACCCAGGCAGATGGTACAACTAAAATTTCTGTTCCAGATAATGCTAATCTTCTCGACATTTCTGGAAATCTTAAATCATAACATATTAGCATGCCCATTTTTCCAACAGATGTTTTTGTTGGGAGTGGTATTTCTGTACCAGATGACATTTTATCAGATTCTTTGAAACCTAAAGCATCGTAAAGATGAATTTTTCGATATTTCCCAGTTACTTTACCTTTTTTATTTATAATGAATGATGTATCATATACACGATCCTTTTTCCTACTTTTTTCATACATTGTGCCTACTATACCAATGGAATTATCCTTAGCAGATTGTGCAATTGCAGAAACAAATTCTCCAGTGATGGTTTCTGCTTCTTGTGCAACTTGTCTTGCTGTTTGTTTTGATGTGGTATAAAACATCATGTATTCTGGAAAAGTACACATATCTGCACCATTTTTTGCTGCTTTTTTTATATAATCCAGAATTTTTAGAAGATTTTTTACTTTTTCAGTTGATGCTTTGAATTGAACAAGTGCAATCTTTGACATAGTACATAGAAAAGTTATGAAGATAAAAGTTGATACTTTATTTTATTAATGAATTATTTTGTATACAGTGATACCAGTTGGTTCTGACTTGTACAAAAATTTTAAATTTTTAGGTATTTCAGGATTTGTAGGATCAGATAAAATTTTTAGTCTTTCATGTAAAGTATCATCACGTGTTTGTTTATCTTTTGTTGGATAATAAACGAGATAATCAGGAATAAGATTACTTTTATCATAATGATTACTAGGATGACTGTTAATATCTGAAAAGTACAATTCGTATTCAGACCAATTTGTACGATGTATGAATTCATTAAATGAATCAGTGTCTTTACCTTCATAGAAACCACTGTAAATCATTTTACTGTTTGCATAATATGCAACAACAGATTTACCTGTCATTACATAACTATTTTCGATGTTTGGTTGACTAGATAAAACATCTCCAACCATTTTCCACTCAATTCCTGCAGGTGGATTAAACTTTGATTCTTCAAATAATTCTAGAAACTCAGTAGTTATACTACTAAAATTTTGATCATATAGATGATTTTCAATAGATTTGTATGAGTGTCCAAGATTTATGGTGAAAATTATTATTAATATTAAAATTATGAATTTTTTATATTTCATAGTTTTTTCTCCGTTTTGTTTGAAGATTTGATTATTTTAGAAAATATTTTTGGTAATACTTCTATAAAAAATACAGAACTCAATATTGGAATAAATATCCACATTGGAAGTAAATGTTCAGGTTTACTAACAGGTATTATTGAGATGAATAAAAGATAGATTAATGGCGTAATCAAAATAGGTAATAAATTACTTTGAATTTTTGGAAGATTTAGTGCAGTTATACAAATTAATGGTAAAATTATAAGAGCAAAATAATGTATTTCTAGATCACCCAGTATCAATATACAAATTAAAGTTACGAGTGATACTAAACCTGTAATTATAAGATTTAATTTATTAAATGAAATTTTTAGAATGTATAATAGTCCAATAAAAACAGGTATTATTCCAATGTATGGTAATATAGGAATAATGGATAAATTGCTTATAGTATCAAAATTGAATAATTTATTAGGATTATGATAAAATAAATTATAAAAATAATTTTTTATGAAGAGTTCATCTTTGCCAGGGAATTCAAATTCATTTGTTGTTGCAATGTTTTGTTTTATTTTTTCAATAATTTCTGGAGATGGTTTATATTTTGATTTTACCATCTGTTCAAAGCTTGAGTTTGAATCTAATATGATCCCATGTGTTTGAAAATTATATAATAACATCGGACTAACAACAAATGTAAAAATAATTATTAATAATCCTGCAAATACAAGATTTTTTTTGATTTGTTTATTACGAATAACTAAAAAGACGACAAAGGCAACTAAAATCAATCCACTTTGATATCTAAATGTGAAAGCAATTCCTAGAAGAATACCAATACACAAAATATACTTTAGATTGATATTTTTTTTAGTAATAAAAAAGAATGATGAAAAAATTAGAAATATTGGAATTATTTCATTTAATGTTTGTAAAGATAGTATACCAATTCTAGGTGTAAAAACAATAAACAGTTGACCTATCAAAGCAATTTTTGCACCAAAAATATTCTTTATTGTAAAATAAGATATTGCTACAATGCCTGTTCCTGCAAAAAGAGAGATTAGTTTAGCGCTTAGAAATGCATCTCCAGTTAATGAATTAACTAATGCATAAAATATTGGTCCACCTAAACCTGCATTTAGTATTTTGACATTTTTACCATTACCAGATAAGATATCTTCTCCTAAATTTGAGTAAATAAGATAATCTCCATTTGTCCAATAATCATGATGAAAAAATGCTACAAATCCTATGACTAAGAGAAAAACTAGAGATATGAAAATGGAGTATTTGTCAAAAGATCTGGTATTGTTAGAATCTATTTTTTGCATTGAGACACGTTCATAATTTGCTGATGATTTGTGAATATATCTTTTAATGATAATAAATCAGTAAGAATGTCATTAACTCCAAATTATATACCAAAAAAATGTTAAACCATATCTAATTGCACGAATTTTTTTGTCAGATTGTGTTTTTGATATACCAATTCTTTTTTTAAATGTAATAGGAATTTCAACTATTTTTAAATTATTTCGTATTCCAATCATTGTCATTAAAATTGCAAAAAGACCGCTTTCACTACTTATAATTGGTTCATTAGTATTAGGTTTAGAAAATTGATTGACAATTTTTTCTAGTGATTCTCGTCGTATGCATCTATACATGCAACCAACATCAGTTAGCTCAACAACACCTAAATGCTGAATTGAAAAAAATTTTAATTGTATTAATTTTGCTAGAAAATAATTTCCCCAAACATAAAATGTAGAGTTCTGATTACCCTTTTCAGATAAAACCTGAATTTGTCTAGTACCAATAACCATATGACAATTATTTAGATATGGAATCATTTTTTCTAAGTCATCACCACTAAAAGTTCCATCACATTCTGAGAAAACAATAATATTTGCATTTGAATTTAAAGATTCTTTCATTCCAACAACACATGAATGAGCAAAACCTTTGTTCTCTTTTTTTTCTATTACCTGTGCACCACAAGATTTTGCAATTTCAACAGTTTTATCAGAACTATGATTGTCCACAATCAAAATATTTGTTACAAATTTCTGATTTTTATAATCATTAATTACTTTCTCAACAATTTGTTCTTC
Source organism: Candidatus Nitrosopelagicus sp. (assembly GCA_028345095.1). Lineage (GTDB taxonomy): Archaea > Thermoproteota > Nitrososphaeria > Nitrososphaerales > Nitrosopumilaceae > Nitrosopelagicus. The sequence goes on from JAOMCQ010000002.1 coordinate 33,929, forward strand.
ATTAAATGTTGGAATGATAACAAAGATTTTTGGTTCTGAAATTGTATTAGAACTTAAATAATGTAATTTAGGATCAGTTTTATAGAATTTTCTTCTAAAAATGAAAATTAATGTACTAGAAATCCAAATTGAATCTAAAAGAAGTATCCATTTAAGATACGTTGAAAAATAAACATTTTCAGCAAAAGTAGAACCAACCATCAAAGTTTGTACGCCTTCAACGATGAAGAAATACAAATTTGTTATAGCCCAACTTGCATTAATTATTATTAATGCAAAAAATGAAAGAACGATCAGTGCATAAATTAATCCCATGATTCAAAATTGATGAAGTGGTAATACTTATGACTTGGGATCAACGGATATAAATAAAAATGAAATGTGTTATTTTAGCTGGCGGTTATGGAACCAGAATTTCTGAAGAGTCAAATTTAAAGCCAAAACCTATGATCGAGATAGGTAAAAAACCGATTTTATGGCATATAATGAAAATTTACTCATATCATAAAATTGATGATTTCGTAATTTGTGGAGGATACAAAGGTGAGATGATCAAAGATTATTTTGAAAAATCAGATTTTTCACCACTAAATATTGAAGTCATTGATACAGGATTAGATACTATGACCGGTGGTAGACTAAAAAGAATTCAAGACAAAATTGATGATACTTTTTGTTTAACTTATGGAGATGGAGTTAGTAATATCAACATATCAAATTTAATATCATTTCATAAAGAAAAAAAATCCATAGGGACATTAACAGCAATTCATCCACCAGAAAGATATGGTGTTTTGAATCTATCAGAAGATAACGTAATAGAATTTCATGAGAAACATAGAGGAGAATCCTCTTGGATTAATGGTGGATTTTTTGTGTTTGAACCAACAATTTTTGATTATTTATCTGATGGAGATGCAACTATTTTAGAAAGAACACCGCTAGAAAATTTAGCAAAAGATAAAAAATTAACTGCGTTTAAACATAATGGATTTTGGCAATCTATGGATACATTGAGAGAGAAAGAGTTGTTAGAAAAGTTATGGGATTCAAAAAAAGCACCTTGGAAAATTTGGTAAATGTGAATGAAAAATGTTTAATGAAATTTATAAAGATAAAACTGTTCTTGTGACTGGACATACAGGATTTCAAGGAGGATGGTTATCATTATGGTTAAGAAAATTAGGTGCTAATGTTATCGGGTATTCACTAGAACCACCAACAGAATTATCATTTTTCGAAAGTGTTGAATTAAAAAACGATATTGAACATGTAATTGGAGATATACGCGATCAAGAGAAATTGAAACAAATTATAACTAAATACAAACCTGAAATTATTTTTCATTTAGCAGCACAATCGTTAGTTAGGAAATCCTATAAAGAACCTACTGAGACATTTGAAACGAATATTTTAGGTACAGTAAATATTTTGGAAATTATTAGAAAAGCAGAATATGTTAAAACCGGGATGATCATGACTAGTGATAAATGTTATGACAACAAGGATAACAAAAAACCACATATTGAAATTGATCCTATGGGAGGTTTTGATCCATATAGCGCGAGCAAAGGAGCAACAGAATTAGTTACATCATCTTATAGAAATTCATTTTTTAAAAATGAAAAATTAATTAGAGGAATTGCTACAGCGCGTGCCGGAAATGTGATTGGTGGAGGAGATTGGTCTGAAGATAGAATTATTCCAGATTCCATAAAGAGATTATCAGATAATGACGACATATTGATAAGAAATCCTGAATCAAAAAGACCTTGGCAATATGTATTAGAATCAATATCCGGAATACTTTGGTTAACAGCAAAATTATATCAAGAACCAACTAAATTCGATCAAGGATGGAACTTTGGACCAGAATCATATGAAAACACTTTGACAGTTAAAGAATTAGTTACAAAAATTATTCGAGAATGGGATTCAAAAAATACTTACAAAATTGATAAAAAGGACACCAAATTGCATGAATCAGATATACTACTTTTAGATTCATCTAAAGCCAAAAATGAATTAGGATGGAAAAATGTTTTAAAAATTGACGAAGTAATTTCAGAAACTATTTCCTGGTACAAAGCTCATAAAAATGGAAGAGAGAATATGAAAGAATTTTCACTAAAACAAATTGAAAAATATAGTATCAAAGCAGCAGAAGATAATTTAATCTGGACAAATTAGAGTATAAAATGACAGAAAATTCTGAAATTGAGAGAGTTCCTTATGGATTAGCAGTTCACGATCATGAAGAAGAAGAAGCAGTTTTGGAAGTAATAAAAAACCATAAAACGATAATGGGAGAAAAAGTTAAAAAATTTGAAGAAAATATTGCATCTTTATTTGGAAAACAATTTGGAACTATGGTTAATTCAGGTTCTTCTGCAAATTTATTAGCATTTGAAATTTTAGATGTCCCAAAAGATTCAGAAGTAATAACACCAATACTTACATTTGCAACAACACTTTCACCAATTATTAAAAAAGGATTAATTCCTGTTTTTGTTGATGTAGAACCTAATACCTACATTGTGAATGTAGATGAAATAGAACAAGCGATTACAAACAAAACTTGTGCATTAATGATACCATCATTACTAGGTAATATTCCGGATTTAGTTCGATTAAGAAAGATTGCAGATGATAATGATCTTATTTTCATTGAGGATTCTGCGGATACACTAGGAGCTACATTTAATCAAATTCCTACAGGAAAATTTTCAGATATATCAACTACTAGTTTCTATGGATCGCATATTATTACTGCAGCTGGAGAAGGAGGAATGATATGTAGCAATAATGAAAAATGGAATGAAAAATGTAAGATCCTACGAGGATGGGGAAGAACATCTGCAATCAATGAATCAGAAAAATTAGAAGATCGATTTAGTACAAAATTAGATGATATTCCATATGATTCAAAATTTATCTTTGAAGAAATGGGATATAATTTTCTACCAAGTGAAATTAGTGCAGCATTTGGATTAGTACAATTAAAAAAATTAAAAATATTTGCGGAAATTCGTAAGAAAAATTTTAATGAATTAAACTCATTTTTTAGTTCTATTGATTTTTTTGAAACTCCAAAACAATTATCAAATGTAGAAACTTCGTGGTTAGCATTTCCTTTAACTATTACATCAAATGCACCATTTACAAGATTAGAAATTGTTAAACATTTGGAATCATATGGAATTCAAACTAGACCTGTATTTTCAGGAAATATTTTAAGACAACCAGGTTTTAAAAATATTAAATATAAAGATCTGGGAAAAGAATACAAAGTTGCAAATAATATAATGAAAAATTCATTTCTAATTGGCTGCAATCATGGACTTGATGAACGACATATGAATAGAATAAAGATGGCATTTACATCTTTTTTAGAGAATAAATAGAATCAATGTATAAAACATCTTTAATAATTTTACATTACAAGTAGTAATATGAAAAAACTATCAAGAATTGCTTCACGTATTGATGGACAGCCCATGTTTAAACTGCTGGAAAAAGCACAAAAACTTGAGAAAGAAGGGAAAAAAATTATACATTTTGAGATAGGTGATCCAGATTTTGCCACTCCAAAAAATATTTCAGATGCTGCAATTAATGCAATTAAAAATGAAAATACACATTATGTAAGTTCGTTTGGTTTAACAGAATTTCGAGAAAAAATATGTGAAGCCACACAAAAATCTAGAGGATTTAAACCAGATCTGGATCAAGTACTTATTACTCCTGGAGCAAATATTGCAATATTTTATGCTATTAGTTGTATAGTTAACCCGGGAGAGGAAATAATTGTTCCAGATCCTGGGTTTCCAACTTATTATTCAACAATCAAGATGTGTGATGCAGTACCTATACGAGTACCTCTACTTGAGTCTAATAATTTTAGAATGAATCCTAAAGATATAGAAAATTCCATTACAGAAAAAACAAGAATGATTATAATTAATTCTCCACAAAATCCAACTGGTTCTGTAATGACAGAAGAAGAAATTAAAATGACGTATGAGATTGCAAAAAAACATGAAATTTTTCTTTACAGTGATGAAATTTATGCCAGAATGATCTATAAAAATTCAGTTTTTAATTCACCGTCTATTTTTGATAAATGCCAAGAGTATACAATTATTTCAAATGGATTTAGTAAAGCATTTGCCATGACAGGATGGAGATTAGGCGCAGTAATTGGACCATCATATATTATTGAAAAAATGAGATTATTACTTGAAACAACATCTTCATGTGTTCCACCATTTATACAAAAAGCTGGAATAGAAGCTATTGAAGGAGAACAAACATTACAAAAAAAGATGTATGAAGAATATGAAATTAGAAGAGATCTTATTGTGAATGGAATTAATTCAATTTCAGGATTAAGTTGTGTTGTTCCAGGAGGAGCATTCTATGTTTTTGTAAATATTAAAAAAACTGGAATGACAAGTGAAGAATTTTGTGATTATATGCTTGAGGATTCAGGTGTTGCCATGCTACCAGGTACTAGTTTTGGTCAATTTGGAGAAGGATTTGTTAGAATTTGTTATGCAGTAGGACAAAGTGACATTAATGATGCAATGCAAAGGATCAAAATATCAATAAACAAGTTAAATTTTTAACAATTATGCGCGTAGCTGATTTTGTAGCAAAATTCATTTTAGAAGAACTAAATGTTAATCACGTATTTACGTTAACTGGAGCGGGAATAATGCACTTGACTGATGGATTAGCCTGTAATAAAAAATTAAAAACAATTTGTCCACATCATGAACAAACATCATCTATGGCTCTAGAGGCATATTCACGTGCTACTGAAAATATTGGAGTTGGAATATTTACAACAGGTCCAGGAAGTACAAATGCAATTACAGGATTAGCAGGAGCATGGCAAGATTCCGTTCCATGTCTGTTTATTTCTGGACAAGTAAAGAAATCAGAATCTTCATCACTTTCAGGTGTAAAAAATTTACGTCAATTTGGAGTTCAAGAATTAGACATAATTCCAATTGTAAAATCAATAACAAAATATGCTGTAACTGTAACTGAACCTGAAAAAATTAGATTTGAATTAGAAAAAGCAACACATATTGCAAAATCAGGAAGACCAGGACCAGTATGGATTGAGATTCCAATGGATATTCAAAGTGCACAGATTGACGAAAACTTAGTTGGTTTTGATCTAAAAAATAATGAAATTCCAAGTACAGATAATGAAAAAATAAAAAAGGTTTTAGAAATAATGAAAAATTCAAAACGTCCTGTGATTATATCAGGACAAGGAGTAAGAATTTCCAAGAGTATGAAACAATTGTTAGAATTTGTAAAATTATTAAACATTCCAGTTGTTACACCATATTTAGGAATTGATACAATTAATCATAAGGAAAAATTCTTTATTGGTAAGGTAGGAGTGAAGGGAGAACGTGCAGCAAATCTTGCAATGCAAAATTCAGATCTAATAATTTCAATAGGTTCCAGTTTACACGTTTCAGTTATTGGTTATAACTATAAACAATTTGCAAGAGCTGCAAAAAAAATTGTTGTTGATATAGATGAGATTTCTCACAAAAAAAGGACGATTGATATAGATTTATTCATAAAAAGTGATGCAAAAGATTTCTTAGATAAATTATTAGAGACATGTAGAAATAATATTCCAAATAATTATCAAGAATGGTTAGAAAAATGTAATGAATGGAAGAAAAAATATCGTACTTGTCTTCCAGAATACAAAGATGCAAAAGAAAAAATAAATTCTTATTATTTTATTAATAGAGTGTGTGAAAATTCAAAATCTGGTGACATATTTGTGGCAGATGCAGGAGGAACATTTTATGCAGTATCTCAAGGAATAGAATTGACTAAACCAAATCAACGATATATTCCATCTAGTGCAATGGCAACAATGGGATACAGCTTACCAGCAGCAATTGGAATTTCAATTGCAACAAATGAGAGAGTTATTGCATTCACAGGAGATGGTTCATTACAACAAAATATTCAGGAATTTCAAACCCTAGTAGAATATAATCTTCCTGTAAAATTATTTGTTTTTAATAATGATGGTTATCACTCCATTAGAACATCACAAACAAATTATTTTGAAAAAAGGTACGTAGGTGAAAGTTCAAAATCTGGAATTTCGTTCCCGGATACCATTAAAGTTGCGGAAGCATATGGTCTCAAAGCATTCAGAGTAAGTCAATCTAGCGACATAGACAATGTTGTAAAACAAGTTTTAGAATATGATGGTCCAGCCATATGTGATGTAATTACTATCAGAGAACAAGAAATAATACCTACAGTTGCATCTAAAGTTAACGAAGATGGAAGTATGTCATCAAGACCATTAGAAGATATGTATCCATTTTTAGATAGAAGTGAATATAAAAATAATCTTTACGTAGACGAAGTTTGATTTAATGACAGAAAAAAAGAATAAGGTTGGAATTTTAGGTGGAACCGGTCACATAGGTAAAAATTTAATTTATTATTTTTCAAAAAATAATAAATATGAATTAAATTTATTTTCACGAGATGTGACAAGTACTAAAAATATTACAAATGAATTTAAGAATATCAATGTAGACAATTATGATAAATTAAATTCGTATGAATTAGATACTGTGATCAATTGTGTTGGAATTAGTAACCCAACAAAAATTTTAGATGATAAAATAGATTTTAAAAAAATAACAGACAAGTATGATGAACAAGTTTTATTGTATTTAAAAAAATTTTCAGATTCATTATATATCAATATAAGTAGCGGAGCAGTATATGGAGAAAATTTTACAAATAATGTAAACGAAAAATCAACGATAACAACAATGCAGGAGATTAATCCGTATGCAGAATCTAAAATTTCTATCGAAAAAAAACATAGAAAATTAAGCGATAATAATATAATTGATTTAAGAGTTTTTAATTTTTTTAGTAGATACATAAATCTGAATACAAATTTTTTATTATGTCAGTTAGTAAATGCCATAAAAAATAAAACCATATTCATCACAGACAGTAATGATATTACCAGAGATTTTATTCATCCTAGTGATCTTTTTAATTTAATTGAAAAATGTATTAAAAAAAATACAATAAATGATGTATTTGATGTTTACAGTAAAAAACCAATTTCAAAGTTTGAGATTATAGATCTATTTGAAAAAAAATATGATTTAGGATTTAAAATTACAAATAATATCATAGAAATATCACCTACAGGTGTAAAACAAAATTATTTTTCTTCATCACAAAAAGCAGGAAAAATTGGATATGAGCCAGAATTCACATCTTTTGAAACAATTCAGGATGAAATAAAATTTCTTTTATAAAAATAATTCATTAGTACATTTTATACGTGAATATATGCTCATTCTATAAAGGGATATATTTGAAAATTACAGTAGGAATACCAGCATTTAATGAAGAAAAGAATATTGCCTCAATTCTTGTTAAATTAAAAAAAATTGCAGATAATGTTATTGTCTGTAATGATGGTTCAACTGATGCAACAGGTACTATAGCTGAAGAATTAGGTGCAACAGTGATCAATCACACAAAGAATCAGGGTTATGGGGCAGGAATACGAAGCATTTTTTTGAAAGCAAAAGAAGTACAAACGGATGTCTTAATCACATTAGATTCTGATGGTCAACATGATGTTAATGATATAGAGAAGTTGATAGAACCAATTGAGAATGGGAAATGTGATTTAGTTATTGGATCAAGATTTTTAGAAGAAAATGTGAAAAATGTCCCAAATTATAGAAAAATTGGAATTAATGTTATTACAAAAGTTACGAATGCGACATTAAAAAATAAATTAACGGATTCACAAAGTGGATTTAGAGCATATAATAAAAAAATAATTTCAGAAATTACTCCATCAGAATTAGGAATGGGAGTTTCAACAGAAATTTTGATTAAAGCTAGCAATAAAGAGTTCATAATTGGTGAAGTTCCAATTACAGTAAGTTATGAAGGAAATACATCCACACATAACCCAGTCTCTCACGGAACATCAGTATTATTCAGCACTTTAAAATTTACATCAATAGAGCATCCATTGAAATTTTATGGAATTCCAGCGGCAATTTTTTTGATTATAGGAATTACATTTGTGGTATGGTCAATTCAGATTTTTTCAGAAGGTGGACGACTTGTGACAAATATCACACTAATTGGTGCTTCAATGACTATTTTAGGAGTAATTTTGAGTATAGCGGCAATACTTCTTTATTCGTTAGTAAGCGTAGTTAGAGAAAATAATTCAAAATAATTCTTTAAGATTTTTTGAAATTAGATTTCATCAAATAATTTAAAATTAATTTTATAGACTTTAACTTTATAATCATAACCATGTTCTTCGGAATTAAATTCTTCATTAAGATATGAAGGAATATTTCCATTAAAGATATTTTTCAAAAATTGTGGTCTTGAAGTTTTATCATCAACTACAATATGAGTTAAAACTCTATTTTCATCACATGTATTAGAAAATATTTGAATTTCAGAGCATTGTATTTTTTCAGGATTAAATTCTAAAATGAATTCTTCCAATGAGTTAAAATCATTGACAGTTCTATGATCACCAAATTCTAGAGAACCCCAATCTGAAATGGAGTTTTTTGTTACTGGAAATTCATAATTATGTAAAGTTGAAACACCAAGATATTTAGATTCAGGAAAGTATGTGTTTACCCCATCAGATATGATTGAAATTTCTTGTGCAATTTCAAAAGCTTCAATTTCATGTTCAAAATTTAAATTTTGATAATCAATAAACCCAACACTACCTAGAATAATAAAAGAAATCATAAAAATACCAATTATTTTTGGGCGTTTAATTCTAGTTTGTATTTCATAAAGTGCAATTACAGCGACTAGAGATAAAATTGGATATAAAACATACAAGTATTTGGTATCCTGTATGCCTCTTGAGTATGCATAAAATGCAGGTATAAGCATGAAAATCAATGATAGAATTATTGTTGTTTTACGATGATTTCTATTTTTAAATAAAAGAATAAATCCCATTGGAACTAGAACTGTAAAAAGTGGAATCAGTATCCATCCAAAATATTGAACTAGATTATAGAATCCTTTTACAATCATTGAAATAAACTCAGAAGGATTATTTTCATTAGTTGTACGATATACTTCTAATGGTTGTATTACACCATGACTGACAAAAGAATCATGACCTTGTCCGGGTATCAGATAACCTTGGACATCCTTTGTTGATTCAGCATGTAGGTATGCAAATGGGATCAGTATTATAATAAAAATTAAAATAGGAATTACTGTTTTTGGTAGAATAAATTTTTCTTTTTTAAATTTTATAAAAAATATTATTAGAAATGGAATTAGTAAAACCATTCCTTCATATCTAACTAATGTAAAAAGTGCTAAGATTGCAAATGATGCATAAATTAATTTTCTATTTTCACTAAGTAGAAAAAATAATGATGTTGAAAATAGAAAAATGAATGGAGTAATTGTTCCACCTATCCATGAATCCATTATTAATCGTGGGGAAAGAATAAAAAATAATGCGGCAAGCAGACTATAAGGAATTGAAACAAATTTTCTGCATAGAAGATAAACTGGAACAATAGTTGAAACAGATATTATTATTCCTAAGACTCTTTGAAGTATCATATAATCAAGAATTTTTTCTGATTCAAATAGTGAAAAAAATATTGAAATAAACATGGACCAAGATGTATTTGGAAAATTATATCCAGATGGTATATTTCCTAAAATACTCATATCAGCCGCATACCAAAAAAATGATTCTGTATCTAGAGTAAGAGGCAATTGATATGGGAAATAGATTAAACGAAAGGTAAGACCAACTATACCAATTAATAATAAAAGTAACCAATGATATGAAAAAATAAAATTTTTAATATCAAATGTGTTTAAATTATTTTTTGTATTCATTGCTAATTAGGAAATTTTTCTTTTAATTAATTCTCCATTTTTAGTAAAAAAGGATTCGGCATAAAAGATAAAAAGTTCATAATGAATTTGTTTCCATATAATTCTCAAAAGATGTAAAATCAAAATTTTCCAATAATTCATTCATTCGTGAATATGCTTTTTTGATATTATGAAAAGTCACAAAATTCGGTTTAAATGGAAGTGCGATGTCAGGCATAAATTCAGGAGTTAACTCCCATGAATGAATGAAAAATGTTGCTGGAATGTTATTTTTTTCATAATTTTTTATTGTATTTTTTGTGATTTTCATAGGCAAAGAACGAAGATAAAATCCACCCGCAGCAGGGATTTTTTTTCCAAAGAATTTCTTTATGGCTAGCGGAAATTCAATTATTTTGCCATTAATGTCATTTTTGTCTAGAGAATTTTGACTGATTCTATATGGACCTTCTTGTGCAGTAGGCATTCCGTAAAGATCTGATTTTGCAGGAACAATACTACTATCATAAACATAATGATGTTTTTCTAATTTATCAATAAGCCAAGAACTATTTTGATTAAGAGAAAAAGTTGGAGCACGGAAACCTTTTGATTTTCCATCGGATAAGTTATCAAATTCATCTAACTCATCATCAAATTTTTCAGAAAAATTTGATGAATCTAATCGGTCATGATGCATAGTATGAAAAGCAATTTCATGACCATTATCAATTATCTTATCAAGTAATTCAGGGTTGTCATAAAGAAGTTCACCAACTAAAAAAAATGTTGCTGATGTTTCATTTTTATTTAATAATTCTAAAATTTTATCCATACCTTGAAACATTGTTGGTTTTTTCTCTGTTGTAATGTATGGTTGAACTAATTGTGGATGATACCAATCTTCAAAATCAATTCCTAAAATATTCATTATAATCTATTAATGATTTATTTTTTTTACAACTCTTGCAGGGTTGCCTATTGCAATACAATAATCTGGAATATCTTGTGTGACAACACTTCTTGGAGATATTATAGAATTTTCTCCAACAGTTACACCAGCAATAATTATTGCACCAGGATTAATTACTGCGCCAGATTTTATTTTAACTTTTGAAATTTTTCTAGGAAATTCACCTTGTTTTAAAAAAAGATTTGCAGATGGATTACTATGTGCAAATATCATTGAATTTGAACCAAGAGTGACATTATTACCAATTTCTACCATTTGTGGATAGATAAGATCAATTAAGACATATGGGTTAAAATGACAGTTTTTTCCAATTTTAACACCACGTGCTTTTTGCATCTGAATTGAAAAATTTGAACTTGGGGAAGAATATGATAGAGAATGAAGAATCCAACTTCGTAAAAATTTTAATTTCATCTTAAGACGGCCAAAACTTCCAGAATAGCCATAGTATTCCATTACTTCTTTCTCATTTATTGGGAAAGCATCATTTTCATCACTCATACAAATTTCGTTTGATTTTTGCTTCTAAAGCTTACTGATAAAAAATTGATGATCTTTTTACCAATAATGATATTTCTCTTCATAATCATAAGAATGAGACATTTTCATTAGATGACTGAAGTTTCCTACACAAGATTTATTGTTGAAATTGAAATTTAGTGAATAAATGGAAAAAAAACTATCAGAATACCTATCATTAGCTAAAAATATCAATATTTCAAAAAATGAGAAAAAGATTAAGGTTGGAATTCTTGGGAGTTTCACGTTAAATGGATTAGATGAATGTCTTAAGGTAAAATGTTCAGAGCAAAATATTGATTACGAATCATACATAGGAAACTATAATCAATATAATCAAGAAATTCTTAATTCAGAAAGTGGATTATACAAATTTGAACCAGATATTACATTTTTAATAATTGATAATAGAACAATTCTTGGAGATTTATTTCATAATCCATATTCAGTATCAGATAAAAAACGTAGAGAAATAGTTGATGAAAAATTTGGAGAAATAAAAAATCTGATAGAGATTTTCCAAGAGAAATTAAATAAAAAATTAGTAATATGTAATTTTCATATTCCTTATTTTTCTTCAATTGGAATAATTGAAAATAAATCTGATTTTGGATTTCACGAGATGATAAACGAATTAAATAAAAAATTAGTTAATTTTGTAAAAGTAAAAAATTCTATATTTATTTTCGATTATAATCAATTCGTGGTAAAACATGGTGAAAAAAATGTTTTTAATTATAAACAATTTTTTCTTGGAGACATAAAAATTGCATTTGATTATATTCCATTTTTTGCTAATGATTTAATTGGATATATCAAACCAATTTTAGGTCTTAACAAAAAATGTATTGTGTTAGATCTTGATAACACATTATGGGGTGGAATTGTAGGTGAAGATGGATTTGATGGGATAGAACTTGGACATTCATCAAATGGAAAAGCATTTGTAGAATTTCAAAAACAACTTTTATCATTATGGCAACAAGGAATTATTCTTGCAATTAATAGTAAAAATAATTTAGATGATGCAATTAAAGTAATTAAAGAACATCCAGATATGATATTAAGAGAAAAACATTTTGCCAGTATCAAAATTAATTGGAATGATAAAGCTCAAAATTTAGTTGATATTTCAGAAGAAATTAATATTGGATTCAATAGTATGGTTTTTTTTGATGATGATAAATTAAATCAAGAAAGAATAAGAAATGAATTTCCAGAAGTGTTGACTATTGATTTGCCAAAGGATCCATCTCAATATACAGAAATACTAACAGATCTTAATGATTTCAATGTATTACAGAATACAGAAGAGGATTCAAAGAGAGGAGAAATGTATGCACAGCAAAGACAACGTAATCAATTCAAAGAGACAGTTTCAAATTTGGAACAGTTTTTAAATCAATTAGAAATTAAAGTAAAGATTAAAAAATCAAATGAGTTTACAATTCCTCGAATCTCTCAACTTACCTTAAAAACTAATCAATTCAATTTAACGACAAGGAGATATCAAGAAGAAGATATCAAGAAATTTGTCAATGATGGTAATTATTTAGTTGGATGTGCTCAAGTAACAGACAAGTTTGGGGATAACGGTATTACAGGGGCATTTATTGTAAAGAAAGAAAATAACATATGGACATTGGACACATTTCTTTTGAGCTGTAGGGTCATGGGTCGAGGTGTTGAAGATGCAATTTTATCACATATTATTGATGATGCAAAAAGGAACAATGTAAAAGAAGTAAAGGCAGAGTTCATACACACTGCAAAAAATAAACCAGCAGAAAATTTTTTGAAAGATTTTGGATTCATTAAACAAGAAAATTATTGGAACTATAAATTAAATAATGATGTAGAATATCCAAATCACTTGGAGATGGAAGTAGAATAATGTCAAAAGAGGTTTATGGCATAGTTGCTAAAGTATTCTCAATTTCGGAATCAGATGTCAATGACTCTTCCAGTCCAGAGAATATTGAATCATGGGATTCATTTAATGGCCTAATACTTGTTGATGAACTTGAATCTCATTATAATATCAAATTTACAATTTCAGAAATTACAAATGTTAAGAATGTTGCAGACATAAAAAAACATCTAAAAAATCATAATGTTGAATTAAATGAATGATGAATTATTAGAATATACCTTTGACAAAATAGAAATAGGATTAAAAAAGGATTTTCAAATAAAAATTACTGAATCTTTAGTTAATGATTTTGCAAAAATATCTGGTGATTTTAGCCCAATTCATATGAATGAGAATTATGCAAAAGGAACAATTTTCAAAAAAAGAATTGTTCATGGAATGTTACTATCATCTCTATTATCCAGAATTCAGGGGATGTATTTACCAGGAAAACATGCATTATATTTTTCCCAATCATTGAATTTTCGAAATCCATGTTTCATTGATGATATAATTACAGTTTCAGGTACGGTAATTGCTAAAAGTGAATCCACAAAAATTTTAAAAATTGAATCAATAATAAAAAATCAAAATAATGAAATTATTGTATCAGGAATAGGTCGTGTAATTGTAAGAGATGATTGAAATATTTGGAATTGGAATAGATATAGTAAATATTCAAAAATTTAAGAAAAAACCTTTTAAAAAAAATCAAAATTTCTACAAACGAATTTTTTCTGAATCAGAAATTGAATATTGTTTAAAATTTAAAAATCCATATGAAAGATTTGCGGGTAAATTTGCAATTAAAGAGGCAGTGACAAAGTCTATCCAAACTAAGATTGGTTTTTCACAAATTGAAATTTCATATAATAAATCAAAACCAGTCATAAAACTAAAAAAAGTATCAAAAAAATATGAATTTATTATTTCAATTTCACATGAGAGTGACTTTGCAATTGCGGTCGTAATCTCAGAAAATATTAACTAATTTTTTGTTTAACTCTTTTACTCAGCCTAGTTAATATAGAATTGAATGTAGTATTCATTGAGTTTTGTGATACATTAGTTGGTACAAAAATTTGATCAGGAAATTCTTGGATAAGTTTATCATCTGAAATTATTTTGAGATTTTCTAATTCAGTATATTTTTTTTCAATTAGTTCCTTATTATTTCGAATATCTAATTCTGCTTTAATCTTTGCACCAAGAAATCCTTTTGAAATGTAAAATGCCCAAACAAACAAATCTACTAAAATCAATGAAAGATTCATTTTTTTATATGTGCTTTTAGAAAAATGAGTGAGAAGACAGTATTTTCGATTTCGCTCTAACCAATAAAATTTCTTTGATGACCATTTTAATGAATAACTTTCAACATGAAATATTTTTGATTTTGGTACATAGTATGAATTTATTCCAAGTTGTGCTGCACGCCAACCCAAATCTAGATCATCGTGATATAAAAATAGAAAATCATCTAACAGCCCAACTTTTTGAAAAACAGTTTTTGAAGTGAAAAGACACGTTCCAGATGCATAACCAATTTTTTCAATATGCTCTTCTTTTGAAATATTCTTTTTTCCTTTATCCCTAGCAAATCCAAATCCAAAGACGTGGATCATATTACCAGTACTCTGTATAATATCAGTCTCATTTAATGAAAGAATTTTTGGTTGATATAATCCATCTCCGAATTCATTATGTGCAGAAATTAATTCATTAATCCAATTAGGTTCAACAATTGTATCTGGATTTAATATAACAAGAAAATCACCTTTTGCTTCTCTAATACCTATGTTATTTCCTTCACAGTATCCAAAATTTTTTTTATTTTGAATTAATTTAATATCAGGATATTTTTCTTTACATATTTCCTGACTTTTATCCGTTGAAATATTATCAACCACAATTATTTCTAGATTTTGATATATTGATTTTTTAATAGAATTAATACAATTAAGCAGTAATTCTCCAGCATTGTAATTTAGAACAATAATACTGATTAATGGTTGTTCATTCATATTTCAAATTTTTCAACTTAGATATTTACTGTTACTAATCAAAAAGTTTCTCTTATAACGATATTTTTGATCCTTCCCCAAGTAGGAAAATTTTTTCATCTCCTGAGGAATTGTCTGTAATTTCTGAATTATTTGCAATAATACTATTTTTAATTTCTGCAGTAGAATTGATTTTACAATTTTCCATTATAATTGAATTTTCTATGCTGGATGCAAAGATAGTTGTATTATTACCAACACTAACATTTGGACCAATTGAAGAACCTGAAGAGATGTGACAATTCTCTCCAATTGTAACTAGACCATTAATTTTTACATTTGATTCAATTATAGTACCTTCTCCAACTATATGATCTTCTATTCCTTTTTCAAGACGTTTTAATATTTTTTTAATGATTTCTCCATTAGCATGTAAAATATCATCTGGAGTTCCAGTATCCTTCCAATAATCAGTTATAGTTTCATAACTAATATTATTATTTTGTTTCAATAAATTATCTAATGCATCTGTTATTTCAAATTCATTACGCCAAGATGGCTTCAAATTATCTATGATTTCAAAGATTAATGGCGTTAGCAAGTAAATTCCAGTAACTGCAAGATTTGATGAAGGATTTTTTGGTTTTTCTGTAATTTTTAAGATTTTTTTATTTTCAATATCTGCTATTCCAAATCTACTTGGATTATCTACTTCACAGAGCAAAACTGTAGCATCATAATCTGAATTTTTGAAATTTTCAACAAAATCTGTTATAGGTTTTTGTATAATATTATCTCCAAGAAAAACAAGGAATTTTTCAT
Source organism: Candidatus Nitrosopelagicus sp. (assembly GCA_028345095.1). GTDB lineage: Archaea > Thermoproteota > Nitrososphaeria > Nitrososphaerales > Nitrosopumilaceae > Nitrosopelagicus. Next base: position 50,094 of record JAOMCQ010000002.1, read on the forward strand.
TATTTACAAATTTCTTGCATAAACTAATTGCATGAGCAATACCTCGAGGTTCATCTTGTTCAATGTATGTTATATTTACACCAAATTTTTTTCCATTCCCATAATACTCTTTAACTTTGTTTGAACCCACACCACCAATTATGATTGCAATTTCATCAATGCCTGCTTCTTTAATTGAATCTAAACAATATTCAGACATTGGTTTATTTGCAATAGGTAAAAGTTGTTTTGGTCCAGTATGAGTAAGTGGTCTTAATCGAGTTCCGTGACCTCCATGAAGAATTATTCCTTTCATATTATATCAAAATATTATGACAATTAATTAGAACTTTTCCAAGGAGTTGTGTCTTGTACAGTTTCTAAGTGAATTTTATTTAGAATTTCAGGATTATTGAGATACCAATTAATTGTATTTTTCAATCCATCATCAAAACTGGTTTTTATTTTCCATCCTAAATCATTAGATATTTTTTGAGAATCCATACTATATCTGAGATCATGCCCAGGTCTATCCTCTACAAATTTGATTAGATTTTGGGGTTTATTCATTAATTTAAGAATTTTATTTACAATTGTTAGATTATCGACTTCGTTGTTTGCAGAAATATTATAGGATTCACCAGATTTGCCGTTGAGTAATGCCATTAGAACAGCATCACAATGATCATCAACATGAATCCAATCTCTAATGTTAACACCTTTTCCATAAATTGGAATCTCATTAGATTGATTTGCTAAAATAATTACTTTTGGTATTAATTTTTCAGGAAATTGTCGTGGACCATAATTATTAGTACATCTAGTAATTATCACATCAGAATTATGTGTACTAACATAAGATTTTATCAAAAGTTCAGCAGCAGCCTTAGTTGCAGCATATGGATTGGATGGATTAAGTTGAGATTTTTCAGTAGCAGTACCAGTTGATAAGCTACCAAATACCTCATCAGTAGAAATTTGTATCATTCGTTTTTTTTGTTTTGTTATAATATCAAGAATAGTAAATGAACCTCGAATATTAGATACTAGAAAAGGATCTGCATTATCTATACTACGATCTACAAAAGATTCTGCTGCAAAGTTTACAACTGCATCACATTTTGAAATTAATTCTTCCATTAATCGTCTATTTGTTATATTGCCTTTTACAAATTCATATTTTTCATTATTTTGAATTTCTGATAGATTGTTTTTATCTGCTCCATGTAATTCTGCATCTACATTAATTATCTCAAAATTGCTTGATTCCTTTAATAATTTCAATATGAAATTGCTACCAATAAAGCCTAAACCTCCAGTGACTAATAATTTCATAATAAAATAAACAGATTTTCTAGATTAATAAAATCTTGTAATGATTCATTATCATTTTCTATGAATCAATATAATTAAGTCCAAACTTTTATTGGTAAATCAAGTTATTTTTTCATAATGGATAATGAAAAATTTATCATCAGATTAGAAAAACATGATACTAAAGCAGTATCAAATGAAAAAATTAATGGTTCTCTAACAGTAATTTGGAGAGATTGGGACCAGATCTTAGAAAAAAATCCAGAAATGGTTTACGTGAGTAATGTGAATACAGGTGAGATCAAAGGTCCACATATCCATACTAAACGAAATAGCTATTTCACATGTATACATGGAGAAGTATTATTCATCATTAAAGATGAAAATGGAAATTATATAGAAATCATTTCAAATGAAAAAGAACCAATACTTGTGCATGTACCAAAAAATGTACCATCAGCACACATCAATCTTTCAAAAAATACATCAAGTGTTTTAGCATTAGCAGATGTTGCATGGAGACCAGACGACAATGAAATGAAAAATATAGAATTTTTAGATTACGATTGGAAAAAATGGAAAAAAGTTTGAATGAAAATAATAAAAATTTGATAATACTTTTTGATTCAAATTTTGATATTTCAAAACTAAAAAAGTTTAATAAAAACTCAATAGTTATTTCGCTTGATTTTGATTCACATAAAATATTATTAAAAAAAAATATTGAACATATTACATCAGATAGTTTTTTAACAACAGAAAATTATTTTGAGATATGGAAAAAATCATTTTTATTTTCAAAATGGTATGAAAATTCAACTCTTGAAGATATTTTACAATATAAAAATATCAATTTAGGAAAATTATTTTATATAGAATTTCATTATCATTTGCTACCAAATTTAAAAAAAGTTATTGAATTAGATAACATATGTAAAAAATATAAAAAATATAAAATTATTGCACCATCATCACTTTCATCATTATTAGCACAAATTCATGAGAATATTGATTACATGGAAGTTGAAGAAAATTTAGAGGATTTACTATATAATAAAATTGATTTTCAATTAACAAAGTCTCTTAATTTAAGAATATCAAAAGACTCGTATGAAAAAATTAAAAATCTTTCAGATAAAGTAACTTCAAAATTATTTAATTCAAAAAATAAAATTACAAAAAAACAAATTATGTTAGCTGAATTTGATATAATAAAATATAAAAAATTATTAGAATTATCATCCAAAAATGATATACAATTTACTTTGTTCAATAGAAGAAGACCATATATTTGGAATAAATCATCATATTCAGTCATAAAAACATCAGGATGTATCATTTCAGGTGAATATGATAAAGAAATAAAATTAAAAATTAAAAATAATCAAAATAATTTTAAAAAAAATATTGAAACAGTTTTTAATAATGAAAAGTTTTTTGGAGAATTTTTTACAATTAGAAATGTTTCATTCTGGAACTTGATTAAACCAATATTTGTGGAATTATCTAAAAGAAGAATTCTTGATGCAATTCAAGAGATTGAGATAACAGATCATGTATTAAAGAATTCAAAGGTTTCTGCAATTTTGTTATTATCAGAAAATGGTTTTAATGAACAAATTATTTTACAAATTTCGAAAAAATATGATATTGAAACAATTTTGTTACAACATGGGATGTATTGGGAGACATTAGAATTGAAGGAAGGAAATACGTTTCTGGGAGGGGATTTTCCTATTTTATCAGATAAATTTTTGGTATGGGGAAATGAAACGAAAAGATATGTATCAGAATGCGGATTTGGAGAAAAAACACATGTTGTGGGGAGTACAATTTACGATTCACTATTTAGTGAATTACAAATAAAAACTCAAGGAGATTATATTTTATTAGCAACATCATCTCCACAACAAAATGAAATTTTTGATTTATCAATAAAGAACTTAGAGGGATATGAAAAAATAATTAAAGAAGTTTGTAATATTTCTGTCAAATTAAAAAAGAAATTGATTATTAAACTACATCCATTTCAAGAAGAAAGAGATATTCAAAAAATTGTTAGTGGTTTTGGAGAAAATGTAACAGTAGTAAAAGATACAAAGATATCAGAATTAATTAAATCCTGTCAAATATTCTTAGTGAATGATTTTTCAACAACAATGTTAGATTCACTTATACTAGAAAAACCAACAATAGTAATTCAAACCAAAAATAGACATGATGAAGAAAAACCAACAATTTTCAAATCAGATTGTTGTATAGAATGTAATATCAATACACTTGAAAAAAATATCAAGAAAATTCTTTTAAATAATTCACAAAATAAAATGATTGAAAATGGACAAGAATTTGTAAAAAAATACCTATCAAATCAAGGAAATTCTACAATAGCTATTTTAGAATTTCTAAAAACAAATTAATTTTTGGTTATAATAGCCCCTATTACTGATACGTATGATTTTTTAATCAATCAAAGTTTAGTTTCATATGCAAATTGGTATTATAGGATTAGGTTTTGTTGGATTATCTTTTGCATCAGTATTAGGTTCAAAAGGATATCCAGTTATTGGTGTAGACACAAATCCAGAAAAAATTAAAATGATCTCAAATAATAAAGCCCCATTTTTTGAACCAAAACTTGATTTATTTTTAAAAAATAGCTTATCAAAGTCGCTCATAATATCAACAAATACTAAAGATACATTGAAAAAATCAGACATAATATTTCTAACAATAGGTACTCCAAAATCTAAAGATGGTTATATTGATTTGAGTATGTTAAAGAAAGCTGCAAAGGATATAGGTAATTCATTAAAAAATATAACACAAAAACCAATTATCGTAATTAAAAGTACAGTTATTCCAGGCACTACAGATGAAATTCAAAAGATCATTGAAAAAACATCTGGGAAAAAAAACGGTAATGGTTTTAGCATATTAACAAATCCAGAATTTTTAAGAGAAGGTAGTGCAATTAATGATACACTAAAACCTCATTTAGTGGTAATTGGAGGTTCAGAAAAAAATTCTATGGAGAAATTAAAAAAATTTTATGAAAAATTGTATGGAAAAAAAATTAAAATAATTTTAACAAATTCACAAACTGCTGAAATGATAAAATATGCAAATAATTCATTTCTTGCGACTAAGATTAGTTTTATAAATCAGATATCTTCTCTGTGTCAAAACATTGCTGGAACTAATGTTGATGACATTGCTGAAGCCATAGGAATAGATCCACGAATTGGTAGTGCTTTTCTTAAGGCAGGACCAGGGTATGGCGGTTCATGTTTACCAAAAGATCTATCAACAATGATAAAATTTTCTTCAAAAATTGGAGCAGAACCAATCCTTTTGGAAGCAGTAGAAAAAATAAATGAAAATCAAATTGAAAAAATATTTCAAATTATAAACAAAAGATTAGGTAAACTAAAAAATAAACAAATAGGTATACTAGGTTTATCGTTTAAGGAAGACAGTGATGATATAAGAGAATCAAGATCTATCAAATTAATTAAAATTCTTTTAAAAGAAAAATGTAAAATTAAAGTTCATGATCCAAAAGCAATTACTAATACCAAATTAATTTTTAAAAATAAAATAATTTATTCTAATTCAATTTCAACAATAATTGATAAAGCAGATTGTATTGTAATAATGACACCATGGAAAGAATATACTAAATTAGTTAGTAATGATTTTAAAAATATGAAAAAGAAATTAGTTATAGATACAAGAAGAATATTTTCAAAAAAGAAAATGAATATTGAGTATATAGCTTTAGGAATAGGAGATAACTAGATTGTTTAGTCTAAATTTTGAATTTTTAATAAAGAAACAGGAATAAAATTGGAAAAGTTATCACTATATTCAGTTTTTCATGGAAATTTAAATTATTCTTCCATACCAAGAGAATCATATCATGATATAATTGATTTGTGCTATTGGCCTATTTTAAATGCAACAAAAAATTTTGGATTAAGAACAGGAATCGAATTTTCTATCAATACACTTTCAATAATAAATAAAATTGATCCCTTATTTATTGAAGAATTTAAAAAATTAATCAAAGAAAAAAAATGTGAATTTATTTTTTCTGGTAAAGAACAGATAGTTTCACCTTTAGTACCTGAAGAAATAAACAAAAAAAATTTTGGATATAAATCTGGACAAGAATTTAAAAAAATTAGTAAGGGAAATATTGCTTATGTACATGAACAAGTTTTTAGTAACGGTCTAATACCATTGTATCTTAATTCAGGTTTCAAAAATATAATGATAATTTATGAAACAGCCATGCAGAAAAATGATATATCTAGAGTAAATTTTTCTCCATCAAAAATTAAAATTAAAAATGATCAAATTAATGTTATATGGAATAGTCGTTATGCGTATCAAACATTTCAAAAATACATACACGGAAAAATTTCCAAAAAAGATTATGTAAGATTTGTATTAAATAAAAAACATTCAAAAAATTATTGTTTCCCATTTTATGGTTCAGATATGGAAATTTTTGGTAATGATAATCCAGTTTTAGGATTAACTGGAAAAGGTAATGAAGTGATGAAATTTTATGAAATTATAAAAGAGTTTAGAGATATTGATGAAATAGAATTTCTACTTCCTTCTGAAATATTAAAAAAATTTTCACCAAAAAATAAAATTATAACATGCACAGGTAAAAATCCAATATTAGGTAAAAAGGAAGAATCGATTGTGACCAGATGGGCCACATGTGGACGCGATAATAGCAAAAGTAATTCACTTTGTTATCAGGCATTTAAAAAAATTAATGTTCTAAGCAATTTAGAAAATAAAAATTCTACATTTGATGATGAGAGTGTAGTGAGATTAATCGATTGTTGGGGTAGTGATTATAGAACACACACTGAAGAGGGAAAATTTGAATTATTCAATAAAAATATCAATTCGTTAAATCAAGATTTAGATAAAAAAATCCTGAAAATTAGGAAGAAAAAGATTCATGCCGTAAACTCAGATATTGTAATTTATAATCATAGTAGGAATGATTGGAATAACATACCTATTGAAATTAAATTACATTTTAAACCTAGATTTATGAAAAAAGGATTTGATGTTTATCATAAAAATAAAAAAATTAAATCACAATTAGAAAATATTAAATTTTTTAGAGATGGATACATCAAAAGCACTACTTTAATTTTAACACCAAAAATTCTAAAAAAGTCTAAAATTAATATTAAATTAATTAAAAATAATATTTCCTCTCTTACAAAAAAGAATGAAAAAAATATTACAAAAACAAGTAATGTGAAAATTTCTTTATCAAACAAAGGTGGTATCATAAATTATTTATCATTTCCAAATATTAGCAAAAAACCTATAATTGATATTAAAAGAATTTCCAAAGATAAAAAAATTAATTTTAATAATTTGTTACCAAATCAGATCTTTATTTCTGATAAGAAAGGTAAAAAATTTAGTGATTTACAAGAAACAAATGTAATTTTAGAAAATTATCCTATAAGAAAAAAATTATCTTGTAATACAAAGTTACCATTTATGAATATTAAAAAAGATGTTTATGTTTATGAAGATATAGCAAGAGTAGATATAAAATACATATTCAATTTCAAAGAGTTTAGACCATCAATATTTAGAATGAATTTAATTAATTTAGATCCAAAAAAGTTTAATAAAAAATCATTTAACTATTCAACACATAATGGTGGAATGTTAGAAAGTTTTTCCTTAAATGATGTAATTTCACATGACAAACCAACAAATAAAAAAATTAGTAGTTCAGGTTGCATAGGTACAACAAACTGTATAGTTGATGTTGGAGACAAAAATTATGGAATAACAATTTTTACAGATAAATCAACAACATATTCAGCATGTATGATTAATTCCAACTCTTCATCAAATATTCCTACAAGAATTATTAACAGCATATGTGAGTCAGATGATACAACTATGATGCAATGGAAAGGAAGAAAAGAGATCTCATTTTCTATTTTTGGTAGAAAAAAGAATGAGAAATCCATAGAGAATATATGTGAAAATATGTTTTATGGACTGATTTTTGCGTCCAATAATTCTAATATCATGGTGAATGATGAAAAATTATGAAAACAGCAATAGTTACAGGTGTAGCAGGTTTCATTGGATCCTCGTTAGCTGAACGATTATTAAAAAATAAATTCAAAGTAGTAGGAATAGATAATTTTACAAAATACTACCCAAAAAAAATTAAATTAAATAACATTAAATCATTTAGAAAAAATGAAAATTTTTCTTTACTTACAAAGGATATTTTGAATTCAGATTTAAGAGGAGTTTTTAACAAAGCAGATTTTCTTTTTCATTTAGCTGCACAACCAGGGGTACGTGCAAGTTGGGGAAAAGATTTTGTAAATTACTCAAAAAATAACATTCATGCTACACAAAAATTATTAGAGTATGCCAAAAATACAAAAAGCCTAAAAAAAATTATTTTGGCATCTTCTTCATCAGTATATGGTATTCAAGATGGAAAGATGAATGAATCTAAAACTAATACAGAACCAGTTTCACCATATGGGGTTAGTAAACTTGCAGTAGAACATTTGGCAAAAGCATATGTAAAAAATTTTAATTTACCAATAGTTATGTTACGATATTTTACTGTTTATGGTCCCAGACAAAGACCAGATATGGCATTTATGAAGTTCATAATGAAATCACTACGTAAAAAACCAATAACAGTCTATGGTAATGGTAATCAAAAAAGGAGTTTTACATATATTGATGATATTATTGATGCAACAATTTCTTCCATAAATGTTTCGAAGAATGGAGAGATCATAAATGTCGGTGGAGGTAAAATAAATTCAATTAAAAAAAATATAGAGATTCTGAGTAATCTGTTAGAATATGAAATAAAAATTATACATGAAGATTTTCCTAATGGAGATGTCAATCGTACAGAAGCAGATACTACAAAAGCTAAAAAATTAATTGGATTTAAACCAAAAATTTCAATAAAAGATGGATTAGAATTTCAATATGAATTCGTAAAGAAAAATAAGGGATTATATAATTTTTGAATCATAAAATTAATAATAAAATTATTATTTCTATATTCATATCATCATTATTATTATTCGTTCCAAATCTTGCTTATGCAGAAAATGTCCCAGATTGGGTAAAAAATACTGCTGGATGGTGGGCAACTGATGCCATATCTGAAACTGAGTTTGTTAATGCGATTGAATTTTTGATTAAAGATGGAATAATCTCTGTAAAATCAAATTATGCACAAGAACATATTGCAAATCTTTGGATAAATGAAAAAATTGATGATGAGGAATTTTTTACAATGTTAAAAAATTCAAAACAAACAAAATATCTTATTAGTTCAGAGAAATCAGAGATTCCAGACTGGCTCTTAAATAATGCAGGATGGGTTTCTGCACGAATTCTTACAAATTCAGATTTTTTAAATTTTGATACTGAATATGTAAATGATACAGTATCAAAATGTGACAATTGTATTGAGAATTTGAACAGTCATGGCTTTAGAGGAAATGAAATTTTAGAAAAAAAACATCAAAACACATATAGAATATTTGCTGTAGGAGGTTCTACAACATATGGGACAGGAATAAATGACAATGAAACGTGGCCCGCATACCTACAAAATAAATTCGATGAATTGAATATTGGTAAGAATGTAGAGGTAATTAATGCAGGAATTCAAGGAGCTAATTCAAATGTAGAAAAGAAAATGATAGAAAATAAAATTGTAAGATTTGATCCAGATTTAATTTTAATGTATGATGGAGTGAACGATAGTAGGATTATTGATGGACAGAATGTTTTAGAGACAATTAATAATTGGAAAGAGGTTTGTGATTTAGGAAATGAAAATGGATTTGATGTTATTATTGCAGTTCAACCAACAGCAAATATATCACAAAGAGTTCCTAGTGATCAGGAATTTATAAATTTTTTAACTTATACAAATGAAAATTTGCAAAAATTGGGTACATTAGAAACTTTTGAAAAAATAGATGAATACCCAGATCATTTTGCAAAATTAAATCAATGTACAAATGTTGTAGATTTACGAGGAATTTTTGATTATATACCAGCAGCACTTTTCATGGATACAACACACCCAAAGGGATTAGGAAATGAAATAATTTCAGAACATATGTTTAATCAAATTATAGAATTTAGTTCAGGACAAGAGTTTTCATCAATTGTAATACAACCAATTGATTATAAGAAATATCCAGAATCATTAGAGACCAAAATTTATGCGGTAAATGCTGATTTATCAAATAGATCAATGAAGAATTTAGATTTGAAAGGTGCAATATTCTTTGGAACAAATCTTGAAGGTGCTGATTTGGAAGGTGCTGATTTGGAAGGTGCTGATTTAAGAAATGCTAACCTTAAAGATGCTAAAATAAAAAACACCAATTTGAAAAATGTTAAATTTTTTGATGTGAATTTTGAAAATCAGGATTTAACAAATGATTCAATATCAAAATTAAATTATAGATTTGTGGATATTTCTAACGCAATGATTTCAGATTTAGATATATCTGAATTGGATTTTTCATTTGCTAATCTTTCTAATCAAGATTTATCAAATAAAAATATAGAAAATACTTTATTTGATGGAACTAATCTCACAAATACAAAATTTTCAATTAATGGGTTAAATAAAAAAGAATTTAATAATACTGTATTCAATGAAGTAGATTTTTCAAAACTCACTGTAGAATCATCACAATTCAATAGTGTTAAAATTAAAAACAGTAATTTTGAAAGTAGTAATTTGTATAAAGTTACATTTAATGATGTAGATTTCACTAAAATTAAAAATAAAAGTTTGAAAAATGCAATAATTGAAGGAACAGCATTTACACATTCAAATTTACATGAAATTGAATTTCCAAAAGAGTTAGAGTATAATAATTTTTTTAAGTCTGATTTAGCAGGTGTGGATTTTTCAAATAGTAGAGTGGATGGAACTGTTTTTATTGAAACAATATTGCATGATGCTAACTTTAAAAATGCTGATATTTCAGGTCAAGTAATACAAGGTGTTTATGAAGACAGTTTGTGGCTTTTTGATTTATCTCATTTAGAATTACAAGAAGAATTAATGTCTGAATTAGAAACTTTCATTTTACATATACAAGATATGGAGCAAAATGGAAATGATGTACATATTTCATTTATTGTTTATAATAATTTTATTGATGCAAAGTTAAAAAATGCTGATTTCCAGAATGCTTCTTTGTGGTATACTAATTTTGCAAATGCAGATTTGAGAAATGCCAATTTTAGTGGTGCAGATATGAGAGAAGTTTATCTTATTAGTGCTAATTTGGAAGGTGCTAATTTGGAAGGTGCTAATTTGGAAGGTGCTAATTTGAATTGTATTAATCATGAAATATGTAATTAATATGAATTAAATTTTGATTTTAATATGAAAATTGTCCAATGAGAATACCCAATTTGATTTATCGTAAATAGTTCTTATTTCAATAATAAAATCATAATTGACATCTTTTTGTAAAATAGGACCAGAAATTTCTAGTGGTGGAACAACGGATGCAATAAAGGCATTATGATCATATTGTCTTTCACCAGAAACTATGATGGAATCAGAATTATCTGTAATTATATTTAGTGTAAATACTTCTTCTTCAACATAGAAAAAATCACTTAAAATAATTTCATCATTTTTCAATATTTTTAAGAAATATGTGACATTTGGAATAACAGAATTATTAGTTTCATTAATTGTTTCAATCTTTAATTGTTTTTGGTACTCATTTTGATTATCTAAAAATTCAATTTCTATGTGTATTTTATGATCATCATAAATTTGTGATTGTGTCTCAAAAATTCTTTCCTTAATGTCAATAACTGGAGGAACTACAGTTTCTTTGATATCAGTAACAGGTTTCTCAGAAAAAAATTCAAATGAAAAAATACTACTAATCATCAATGATGTCTTATAATTTGATAAAAGAAAACGGATCTGATCTTCAAATTTATTTTCGTTTATTTCGTCAGTACTATATGTAGTTGGAATTTTGGATACAAAATCTTTTGGGAAAAATTCTAAAATTTCATTGTATAAGGCTTTAGCAATAATATTATTTCCCTTATCAGAGACATGTCCTTGATCCCAATAGATAGGTGTAGATTCATTATCAAAAATTGTTCTTAAATTAATACTCGAGGTACAGTTTTCTAGATCATCTAGGTTTGAAGTATACTTTTCATATTCAGATAAGGAATTCATTAGAGGTATATCATTATAGTTTGTGCCTAAAGTAGAATATTCTGTTTCTTGTTTTGTTAGTATTTTATTTCCAAATCCTGCAATTGGTTGTAATGCAATAATAACATCAAAATTATTTTTTTGCCCTAATTCACACATTAGATTCCAGTTATTATGTAAAGATTCTGCTGTGTTATCTGCACGTAAATCATTCCACCCATCATATACTATTATCATATCTGGAGAATAAGTCAATAATTTTCTTTCAAGCATTTTTGTTTCAGCGTATGAATCAGCACCTTGAATTCCTGCATTGATTATTTCAATTTTAAATTCATCATTATAATTTTGGAAAAATTCTTGTACATAACCTGGAATTGTTGTTTGATCTGAGGTAGCACCATGACCAAACATTGTGGAGCCTCCTAACATGAAGATTCTATAAACATCGTCTAATTTTTCTGACGAGAATTCTTCACCTCTAAATCCTAAACTGTTTATGTTAATTGATTTACTCTGTTGATTAGGAATTAACTCATCACCAGAAGTTTTAACTTCATACAGATCAACGCATAACTGACGTCTTTTTTCTTCATCCATATTCATAAAAATTTCATTTTCTTCAAATTCACAATTGATTTGTGCAACCCACCATACGTTTGCAATTACCTCTACAACTAGGAATAAAATTAGCAATCCAATTATTCCTAAAAGTGATTGTTTTTTGTATGAAACTTGGACTGACATTATCGTTTCACCATAAAATTTTTCATAAATAGATAATCCATATCTGTTTTAGTTAACATGTTATACGCTTGTTCAGGAGTATTTACGATGGGTTCTCCTTTAACATTCATTGACGTATTGATTATTACTGGAATTCCAGTTAATTTGTAAAACTGAGAAATTAGTTTGTGATATAGAGGATTTGAATTTTTTGAAACTGTTTGAACTCTACCTGTTCCGTCAACATGAGTAACAGCAGGTATTTTATCAGGTTTTTTCACAGGTGCAACCATAAGCATGTATGGACTAGGAATATCTATATCAAAATAATCGGAATAGTATTCTTCTAAAATTGAAGGTGCAAATGGTCTGAAAGATTCCCTATGTTTGATTTTTTCATTTAGTATATCTTTCATTTCTTTTCTACGTGGATCAGCCAAAATACTTCTATTACCAAGAGCTCTAGGACCCCATTCCATTTTCCCTTGATACCATCCTACAACATTACCTTCTGAAATTAATTTTGCACATTTTTCAATTGTACTAGTATCATCTAATTCTTCATATTGGATATTTGTAGTATCAAGAAAGTGTTTAATTTCATCATTAGAGTATGAAGGTCCAACGTAAACATTTTCTATAATAGATTGGGCAGTATCATGTATCATTCTTTTTTGTTTCTTATAAGAAAAATAGAGATACTGTGCACACCCCACAGCACTTCCCGCATCACCAGGTGATGGTGGAATATGTACATTTTCAAATTGACTTTCTTTTAGAATTCTATAATTTGCAACACCGTTTAACGCAACACCACCGCCAAGACATAGATTTTTACTCTGAGTTTTTTCATATACGTGTTCTACCATTTTTAATAAAATATCTTCAAGTACTTTTTGGGCACTTGCTCCAATATCAAAATGAATTTGTTTTGTTTCTTCATTTTCATTTCTTCTTTTTATTCCAAATAATTCTGAAAATTTGGAATTCGTCATAACTTTGTCGTATGTAAATGCAAAATATTCCATGTTAAGATGTATACTTCCATCGTTTTTTACATCGATTAGATTATTCCAAATCAGATCATAGTATTTTGGCTTTCCAAAAGAGGCCAAGCCCATTAATTTGTATTCACCTTCATTTACTTGGAACCCTAAAAAATATGTAAATGCAGAATAAAATAATCCAAGAGAATGAGGCCATCGAATATCTTGTAGTAATTTTACAGAATTATTATCACCTGTTCCAATAGATGTTGTAGACCATTCTCCTACACCGTCTGTTGTCAAAATTGCGGATTCTTCAAAAGGAGATGTAAAAAAACTGTATGCTGCATGGGATAGATGATGTTCAGGAAATATTATATCTCCATGAAAACCTTTCAAACTTTTCTTAATATCATTTTTAATCCATAATCGTTTATGTAGCCATTTAGGAATTGTATTTACAAAACTGTACAGCCCACGTGGAGCAACTGCAATATAATTATCCAATAGACGTTCAAATTTTAGAACTGGTTTATCGTAAAATGCAACTGAATTAATCTGTTCAGGCAAGATATTTGCCTCTTTCAGACACCAGTCTATAGCTCTTCGTGGAAAATCATCATCAAATTTTTTTCTTGAGAATCGTTCTTCCTCAACTGCTGCAATGACATGTCCGTCTTTAAGTAATGCAGCAGCGGAATCATGATAATAGCAAGATATTCCTAAACTAAACATCAGTATTGTTTCACAATCCTTTGTGAGTTTGTCTCTTCAATATCCAACCAGTAAGTTTCTTTATTCTTTTTTAGTCTTAGCAGATCTATACGTAATAATTTGAATAATATTCCGTAAATAGATATCATGAAAATAAACAATAGACCTAAAAATACAATTGTGTTAAAAATTGCAAATTTATCTAATCCTTTTGAAATTTTATATGAAAAAATTTGAGTTATAGCCAATATCGAAATAGAGAAAATCAATAACACTTCATATGAAAAATAACCTGTTGTAGAAGTTATTATGAAAAACCAAAAAGTTAATCCTGCAGTTACTGCAATTGATTTAAACCGTGGTGATGAAAGCTTCATTTCTAAATTGGATAAATAAATGCAATCAAACCTGATTGAGACAATGTTGTGACTCCAATTAGTGCAATTAATAGAATGAGAATAGGAAACATGTAGAATTTGCGTCTATGAACAAATAATTCAAAAATTTCTTTAATTGTGCTAAATATCATGATATTTCCATGTAAAAATAGGTTCATAATAATTTTTACCATATTAGTTATAGATTAATTATAGTTTAATAGATAATTTTTAAAATAATTCTCAGCTACAGAGACAAGCACCAAATACACCTGCAGAATCACCAAGCTGATTTTTTACAATTGGTGTATCAATTATATCACTGAATACATTTTGATAAACAAGATTTTTTCCTTCATCGTACAAGAAATCAATGTTTGATAAACCACCACCAAGAACAATCATATCTGGATCTAAGATATCAATAACATTTGCTAATGCTAATCCAAAATTATCTAAAAACATTTTTTTCCAATTAAGAAAATTTGGATTATTAGAATTTTGCAATATATCAGGTAGTTTTTGATTTAGATTAGATAGTTCTAACCAAGTTTTTTCTAATGCAGGACCACTGATGTACGTTTCAACACATCCTTTATTTCCACAATAACAAGTATTTCCATCACTATGAAGACAGTGATGGCCCCATTCACCAGCAATATTTGTTCGTCCATGATGAATTTTTCCATCAATAATTATTCCACCTCCAACTCCAGTTCCCATTATAATACCAAATACCAAGTTTGAATTCTTACCTACACCTAGTAATGCTTCTGCTAAAGCAAAACAATTAGCATCATTTTCTATAGATACTTCATGATGTAGTATGTTTTTTAAATCATTTCGAAGATCTTGACCGATTAGACATTGGGTGTTACTATTTTTTATTAAACCTGAATTAAGAGAGAGTGCTCCAGGAGTACAAATACCAATACTAGTTTTTTCATTTGATTCTTGAGCAAGTTCAAGAACTAGATTTTTGATTGATCTCAGAATAGAGTTATACCCATCATCTTGATTTGTTGGAATACGTTTTCTGGTAATGTTTTGATAATTTTCATCAGTAAGTATTCCTTCAATTTTTGTTCCACCCAGATCAATACCAATTTTATTCATGTAATCTGAAGAAAATGGACAATAGATAAGTCCTCAGTGGATTTTATATCTAAAAATTACCTATGTTGTTTATGAAAAGTGGTTCTAATAACAACCTACAAAATTTTTGCCGTCATAGCCAACCCTTACAAGAATTGTCATTTTGTATGTAGGATTTTTTGTTATTAAGAACCACTTTTTGAAAATTTAACCCATTGGAGGCATGCCTGGAGGCATACCACCGCCAGAACCACCAGAAATAGCAATTACATCATCAATTCTTAGAATCATACATGCTGCTTCTGTTGCAGATTTGATAATTTGTTCTTTTACAACAACTGGTTCAACAATATTTTGTGATAACATATCAGTAACACTGCCTTCTTTTGCATTAATTCCAGTCCATTTTTTTCCTTCACTTTGTTTTGCACGTAATTTAACCATAGTATCAATTGGATCCATTCCAGCATTTTCAGCAATTGTTAATGGAATAACTTCTAGTGCTTCAGCAAATTTGTTAATAGCTAATTGTTGTCTTCCCTCAAATCGCTCGGACCAATCTTTTAAGAAAGAAGCTAATACTGCTTCAGGTGCACCGCCACCTGCAACTATCTCCGGTTTTTCAATTACATCTTTTACAACCATTAAAGAATCATGTATGGAACGATCAACTTCATCAACTACCCTTTGTGAACCACCACGAATCAGTAATGTTACAGACTGTGGATTTTTACAGCCTTCAATGAAAACCCATTTATCAGATTCAACTTTCTTTTGTTGAACTAAGTTTGCTGCTCCTAGATCCTTTTCAGATATATCTTCAATGTTTGAAGTTATACGTGCACCAGTTGCTTTTGAAAGTTTAGTCATATCACTTTCTTTTACACGTCTAACTGCCAAGATTCCATGCTTCGACAAAAAGTGTTGAGCCATATCATCAATTCCTTTTTGACAGATTACAACATTTGCTCCAATTGAATGAATTTTATCTACCATAGTTTTGATCATTCTATTCTCTTCTTCAAGGAACATTTGCATTTGTGTTGGATCATTAATTCTAATTTCTGCACTCATTTCAGTTTTTTCAATTTCCATTGCAGTATTCAATAATGCAATCTTTGCTTGTTGAACTTTATTTGGCATTCCAGAGTGAACTACTTCCTTATCTAAAACAATTCCTTTAATCAATGATGTATCTTGAATTGAACCACCTGCCTTTTTTTCAACCTTAAGATTATCAAGATCCACAGAAGATTTGTTAGTATTTGTTTCTGTTATATTCATAATTGAATCAACAACAATTTTTGAAAGTGATTCACTATCTTCTGAGATTAATTTTGATTCCATACTTGTACTTGCAACTTTTAACAAAGTTTCTCTATCATCAGGTGTTACTTTTTTTGAAATTTCAGATAAGATTTCTAGTGCTTTTTCAGATGCTGCTTGAAATCCTTCAATGATAACTGAGGAATGTACATCTTTTTTGAGTAATTCTTCTGCTTTTGCCAATAATGTACCAGCAAAAATAACAGATGATGTTGTTCCATCACCAACTTCAGTATCAATTGTTTTTGATATCTCAATCATCATTTTAGCTGCTGGATGTTGTGCATCAATTTCTTTTAGAATTGTAGCACCATCGTTTGTAATTGTAACATCACCTAATGAATCAACTAACATTTTATCCAATCCACGTGGACCTAAACTTGACTTCACAATATCTGCAACCATTTTTGCAGCCATTATGTTATTTTTTTGTGCATCTCTACCTTTTTCTTGTAAAGCACTTTCTTTTAGAACTAAAACAGGTCCATTTGGTGTTTGTTGGATTGAAGCCACGAATTTTTTTTCGTTAAATCCCCTTTTTATATTGTCGTCTGGATCGTTGGGATGAATTTTCTTGTTTTTACATCTACAATACCATTATACAGTATTCTAATGTCAGGTAATGCCAAAAAAGGCAAGAATAAAGGAATAAGATGTGGTTTTTTAAATTTACAACCAAAATCAGATAAAATATCATTAATTTTTGTAAAATTCTTTGTTACTTTGTCAATTGGATCGGTTGAAATTATTCCCCCAAACTGAAATGGTAAGGAGGCTAATGTTTTCCCATCTTTTACAACAATTATGCCACCTTGTGATTTAACAAGTTTATTTGCTGCATCAGCCATATCCTTCTCGTTTGAACCAATTACAATCATGTCATTTTCATGAAAACTCCATGTAGATGCAAATGCACCAATATCAGCACCAAAATTTTTTAAAAATCCAACAGTTTTGGTTTTACTACCGAATGTTCTATCCAATGCAGCTACTTTCCAGATATCTTTATCATATGATGGAATAATATTCAGATTTTTAACATTCAAATCAGCTACATCCTTTTTTGTTACAATCTCAGTTTTCATTGAGATTACATTAACAATTTCAGAATTATTTTTTGAAGTAACATGAAAATGTTCATCTGTTAATTTTTGAAGCTTGATAGTTTTTTGTATCCAAGTTGGTACTTTCGGAGTATGAATTTTTTCTAAAAGTTTTCCATTTGAAACAACAATTTTTCCACCTAAGATTACCTTGTTAATTTTTATTTTTTTATAATCGTCTAGAATTAAAATATCAGCAATTTTACCAGGACCAATACCACCTAATTCATTTCCCATTTTATAATAATCAAAACAATTTTTTGAAGCCATAGAAATAGCGTCAATTGGATTCATTCCAAGTTTAATAGATTCTCTAACACAATGATCGATATGACCAATATTGGATATGTCAGAAGGATCTAATCCATCTGAACAAAACATTAATCGATTTTTGTATGTTCCATGTGAGAGTACAAGAGGAACAATTTCTTTTAAATCTCTACGAATCGAACCCTCTCGAATCATTATCCACATTCCAAGACGAAGTCTTTCTAATACTTGTTCAAAATTTATCGGTTCATGACAAGAAAATATACCGGATGAAATGTAGGAATTTAATTTTTTATCACTTGCTCCAGCAGTATGGCCATTAATTATACAATGATTATCATGCATTTGTTTTAATGATTTTATAGTTTTAGGATCTCTTTTAGTGACTTTAGTCCAAGAAAAAACTTCTCCTAATCCAACAACCGAACGTAAGTCAATTGCTTGTTTTTCTTCTTCGATACTGAGAGTTTTTCCATGACTAAATTTTCTGTCAACAGGAAGACCACCAGGTATTGTATGAAAAAATCTCATCGGTAAATTTTCAGTTTGTCGTAAAAATTCCTTAAAACCTCTATAACCACATACGCTAACAATATCGATTGAATCGGGGAATAGTGAGGTTACTCCACATAGTAATGATTTTTTTACAAATTCTGCAGGCGTTAGAAAATGATCAATGTGGATATGAGGATCAACAAAACTAGGACAGACATATTTGTTTTTTACATCTAAGATCTTGGTTTTTGGTCCACTAGTATGAGATGCATCATGACCAACAAATGCAATTCTATCATTTTTGATTGATATTTGAATTCTTTCTTGAATTTCATTGGTATAGACATTGATTAGAGCACAATTTTGCAAGATTAGATCTGCAAAAGCATCTCCAATAGCTACTGAATTAATTTTAGATAATACTGAAGAAAATTTAGAATACACACTTGAAGATAGTCTCAGATATTATTATAGATTGAAGCGATGTTTAAATTACGGTCAACGAGGGACAATCTATGAATTTACCAAAAGAGACTAGATCGTATTGTCCAAAATGTAAAAGTCATCAGACAATGAAAGTCTCAATTTACAAAGCTGGAAAGAGAAGAGGTTCAGCAGCAGGCGAAAGAAGACATGCTTTAAGGAAAAAGGGATATGGTGGGCAAAAATTTCCAAAACTTGCAAAACCTGCTAAAACTACTAAAAAAGTTACACTAATTGAAACATGTACTACATGTAAAAAGAAAATGATGAATAAAGGAATAAGAATTAGAAAATTCGAGTTGATTGCAGTATGAAAAAAGATCATGTATTGGTTCCAGAACCAAATAGTAAATTTAACAAAGTAAAATGCCATGAATGTGAGGAAGAACAGATTGTTTATTCTCACAGTTCTACACAAGTAATTTGTAATTCTTGTGGAAATATTTTATCAAAAGCAACAGGTTCAATTGCTCAAATAAATGGTAAAATTTTAGAATCTACCGAGTAATTCAAAATCATTTTTTGTATTTATATTCAAACATACACGTTTATCATTAATTACTAGATAATCTTCTTCAACAAAATCTAAGTTTTTTATTTTATTTGAATTAACAATAGAAATACCTGTATGTATATGATCCTTACCATTAAATGAAATAATACATTCAGAATCTAAATTCAATGATGATTGGAATGATGTTGTAGTCACAATACTAGTCCATATTTTTTCAGGATTTGTAGTATCAACTATTTGTTTTACTATATTTTCATCTAAAAGAGGTAAATCTCCAGAAGTGACAAATATGTAATCATCTAATTTTTTTAAAACATAATTTAGATCTGTTACAAAATTTTCTCCTGAAGTTTCAAGAACCTCTACATCATTTTCAGCAATAATTTTATGTGTTTGAGGTGAATTTGGACTGGTAACAGCAATAATTTTTTCAAAACAATTTGAATTTTTTAATGCATCAATAACATGTAAGATAAGCGGTTTTTTGTATTCAAGTAATAATTTTTCTTGATTACTTTGCATTCTGGTTCCTTTTCCACCAGCCATAATAAGACCAATCATAATGAAACAAAGATCAATAATGATGACAACCTAGTTAGTTCGTTACTTGCGCCCATAACATCACCAGTAATTCCTCCAAAACTTTTTGTGGATAATCCAACTAGAAACATTGTAAGAATAATTCCCGATGCAAAAACTATCAATCCATTCATTTCACCAATAACAATCAATGGAATAATTGTGATTATTCCAGCTATGAACAAACGTTTTTTGTCTTTCATAGAATCCATGAAAGGAGAGTTTGAACCTATTGATGCAGAATTTCCTAATCCAGCCATCAAAACCATAGAGAATTTTGCCATTATTTCACTAAGTAATATGATTTTGAATAGCTCCATTCCACTACTAAATGATAATGCAATGATCATACCTATTGCATACAACACTATCGAAAATATTCCAGCAGAACCTACAGAAAGATCCTTCATTGCTTTACGTTTTTTTTCTTTTGTTCCTTTTGTCATTAAACCATCTGCAAAATCAGCAAGACCGTCCGTATGATGAATTCCAGTTATTACTGCAAGAGACGCAACAACAATCAAAGATACAACAAGCGGTTCAAGATAAAGAGATAATCCATAACCCAAACTTCCAATGACAAGTCCTATTACAATTCCAACAATTGGAAAAAGAAACATGTTTTTTGCAATAGAATTAAGATCTGAATTTGATGTAGGAATAATTGTCAAAAATGAAAAAACAGAACCAATTTGTTTAAGCAATGAAAATCAACTCCATAAGTGAAATAAATACAATTAGAGGAATAGATACAATTCCAAAGAAGAGTAATGATGTAACCTTCATTAGTGAAATTGCATCTTTAACTTTTTTTGATGTGATTTCATTATCACCAGTTCCCAAAGAATAATATTCAAGCTTTTCAAATTTAGTTCCCAATGCACCAGCAAAAGCAGCCATCGGATACCCTGCATTTGGACTGTCTGTTTTTTTTCCATCACGTTTGAAAGTTTCATAACAATTTTTCCAATCATGCCCTAGCAACATTGAACCGAGTACAATTGTCAGACCAGTTAATCGTGAAGGAATATAATTCAAAATATTATCACAATTTGCTCCAAACCAACCTAAATTTTTAAACATTTGAGTTTTGTATCCAACCATAGAATCAACAGTATTAACAATACGATAGGCAAATGCACCAGGTAAACCAAATATAGCAAAGTAAAACATTGGACCGGTTATTCCATCTACAATATTTTCACTTAAGCTCTCTAAAGTTCCAGATAATATGTGATTTTTATCTAGATTTTTTGTATTTCTTTTTACTATCATAGATAGATTTGTTCGTGCTTTGTTTAGATCATTTTTTTGAATAGCATCTAAGACAGATAACGCATGACGTTCCATTCCCTTAATTGCAATTGTCATTTTGAATAATATTATTCCAGAAATGATAGAAACTAAGATAGATAAAAATTCAATATTAATAAAATCAATGCCATACTGCACGCCAAGCAAAATTACAATAGAGGCAAAAACAGGAATTAAGACAATAAAGACACCACCAAATTTTTCCAAATTTTGATTTTCATTTTTCATACGAGTTGTTATTGTTCCAATTAAATTTCCAATCCAAACAGTTGGATGATAACGATTTTTTGGATCACCTAAAACAAGATCTAGTAATATAGCAAGTCCAATTATAATGATTGATTCTAGAATCATTTCAAAAGTTTCTCCACTTGACGAATATTAAGACTTGACTTAACAACTTTAGCAATTTTGTTTATTTCAACATCTAGTTTTTTTAAATTTGAGTCATTCCAGTTCAAATTTTTAGGAGAATTTCCAATAGAATCTTCATCAGGTATTTCAAAATTAGTCATTGGGATTGTACCAAAAACAGGTAATCCTGTTTTTTGTTTTAATTTTTTATATCCAGGTTTTAAGATTTCAATATCTCCTCGAAATTTATTTATGATGAATCCTTCAACAAGTTTAACATATTTTTTTTCAATTAACTCCATTGTTCCAACGATACTTGCAAATGCACCACCTCGTTCAATATCTGTAATTAATAATACAGGAGATTTTGTTTTTTGAGCAATTTTCATGTTTGTAATATCAAATTTCTGTAAATTAATTTCAGCAGGAGAACCTGCACCTTCAAGAAAAATTATTTCATGTGATTGTGAAAGTTTGTTAAAGGAATCCATCGAAGTTTTAAGACCATTCTCTAGTACAAAATGTTCATAGTAATCACTGGCATGCATCTTTTTGAAGAATTTTCCATTTACAAACACAGAACTACGATAATTTCCTAGTGGTTTTAGTAATATTGGATTTTGAATAGGAATTATGTCAGTACGTGCAGCAACTGCCTGTATTGCCTGTGCTCTAGAAATTTCAAAATTTTTTCCAATGTATGAGAAATTAGACATGTTTTGTGCTTTGAATGGAGATACTGTATAACCAAGATCAGCAAAAATCCTACACAGTGCAGTAACAAGTATTGTTTTGCCAGCACCAGAAGATGTACCTTGAATCATTAGTGATTTTACCATTTTATTTCTCCAAATGCTTTTACAAGTAATTTATTTTGAATTCTATTTTTCACAGCTATTCGAATATAATTTTCATTAAGCCCAGAAAATGTACTACAATCTCTAACAAGAATATTTTTTTTAAGTAATTTTTTTTGAAGTGATTTTGAATTAATTTTTGTTTTAATTAGTATAAAGTTTGTAGAAGATGGAAAACACGATAACCATTCAATTTTTGATAGAGAGTTCATTAAGAATAAATTTTCTTTTTTGATATTTTTTCGTGATTTTTCTAGAAAATCAGAATAACATAGTGCAGCACTTGCAGCAGATTGTGCAATATAATTTACGTTCCAAGGTATTTTTACTCGTTGTAAAATTTCAATTATTTTTTTACTACCAAGTGCATAACCAATACGTAATCCAGCTAATCCAAATGATTTTGTAAAAGAACGTAAAATGAATAGATTTTGATAAGATTTTAGAGTTTTTACAAGCGATGGGTTAGAATCAGGTACTAATTCAATGAATGTTTCATCGACAAATACCAAAGTAGATTTTTTTTCAGCAAGTTTTACAATTTGTTCCATATTCTTTTTTGATAAAATTTCACCAGTTGGATTATTTGGATTACAGATGAAGACAATTCCTTTTATTGGAATTTTTTTCAAGAATTTTTGAAGATCTTTACTAAGATTTAGAGTTTGAAAAGGAATAATTTTCCCACCAAAAAAATTTACTGCTTTTTCATATTCAGAAAAGGTTGGACATGGAATCAATACTTTAGATTTTTTATTTACAAAAGTGCTACAGAAATTATAAATTATTTCAGTAGCACCATTGCCAATTAGGATTTGGGATTGGTTTATTCCAGTGAACCATTTTAAATTTGAACGTAATCGTGTTGACTCTGAATCAGGATAGATATGAATTTGGTTTAATTGATTTTTAAGATATTTTTTTACACCTGGATGGCAACCTAATGGATTGACATTTGAACTAAAATCAACTATTTTCTCATCTAAATTTTTGATGGAAAATATGCCACCATGTGAAGCAGGTATGTGTTTGACTGTATTTGGATTTGGTGTTATTTTCAACATTTGAAATAAAGTAATTCAGTATAGTATTCTTTTGGTTCTGGCTAAAGGATTATTAACAGAAAATTACCAAATTTGATCGATGAAAAAAAGAGTTGCCATAATAGGAGTTACAGGTTCAGTAGGTCAAGAATTTGTGCAATCACTTCATAACCATCCATGGTTTGAAGTAACCCAAATTGCGGCATCAGAACGTTCAGCAGGAAAAATGTATCTGGATGCAATTAGAGATGCAAGTGGAATTATTGCATGGGATGTTGGTGGCCAAATTCCAGAGTATATCAAAAGTATGAAAGTTGTCAAAGTTGAAGAAATTAACGTGCAAGAATTAGATTTAATTTTCTCAGCAGTTGAATCAGAAGCTGCAAGAGATATAGAAACAAAATTTGCAAAAGATTTACCGGTAATTTCAACATCATCCGCATATAGATATGAAGAAGATGTGCCAATTTTAATTCCTGGAATTAATGATGAACAAGCTGAATTATTAGAAGTTCAAAAGAAAAATAGAGATTGGAAAGGATGGGTTGCACCATTACCAAACTGTACAACTACAGGTTTGGCAATTACACTTAAACCACTAGTAGAGAAATACGGTGCAAAGAAAGTGATGATGACTTCAATGCAAGCAATCTCAGGAGGCGGTAAATCAGGAGTATCAGCAATGGGAATTACAGATAATATTTTGCCATACATACCAAAAGAAGAAGGAAAAGTTAGAATAGAAACTAGAAAAATTCTTGGAAAATTAAAAGATGGAAAAATTGAAGATGCAGATATTAAAGTTAGTTGTACTTGTACAAGAGTTCCAGTAATTGATGGACATACTGAATCAGTATTTGTTGAAACTGAAAAAGAAATTGATCCTAATAAGGCAAAAGATACATTCAACGATTACAACAAAGATATTTCAGTAGCAGGTTTACCTTCTGCACCTGAAAAATACTATGCATTTCATGAAGATCCAACTAGACCACAACCTAGAATGGAAAGAGAAGTAGGAGATGGAATGACCACATCAATTGGAAGAGTAGAAAGAGAAGAACTATTTGATAACGGATTAAAATACATGTTATTTTCACATAACAAAAAAATGGGATCTGCAAAAGGTGCGGTTTTGTTAGCAGAGATGTTATACAAGAAAGAGAAGATTTAGTCAAAAAATTTAGAAATTTTTCAATAATATCTTTATTAAAGGTAGTAAATTCTAAAATGCCGGTGAATTAAATGACGAAGATAGATGATCTTGATTTAAAAATTCTTTCAGAACTAAGTAATGATGCGTCAATATCAGTTCCAAAACTATCAAAGAAAATTAATATTAATTCATCCGTAGTTTATAGTAGAATTAAACGTCTTTTAAAACAGAAATTAATTCATAGATATACAATTGATGTTAACGATAAAGAATTAGGCTATACAGTAAAATCCGTAACAGGAATTAATATGGACTCAAAAAGACGAGATACGATAATTGAGGAATTATTCAAAATTGACGGTGTTAGAGAAATTTCAGAAGTTACGGGGAGATTCGATATTATGGTTACAATGTATGCTAAATCGTTAAATGACATGCACAAGGTGGTTTCTGAAAAAATCGGTAAAATTGAAGGGATTTTAGGCTCTGAAAGCTTCATAGAGATGAAAAGAAGGACAAAACCAATGCCTTACATGCCAGTGTAAACGCGTGATATTTATTTTTCTGAGAATGTGAGTAATTAGATGCAAGAAACTACTACTAAAATTAAAATTAAAACATACTATGAGTTAACAAAACCAAAAATTTGGTATCTCTTAGTTTTTACAGCATTTGGTACAGCAATTACTGCATCTAATATATACAATATTGAAATTTCAATTGCAACTTGGGCTTTGATGCTTTTTGGAGTTGCTGCAGGTTCAGCATCAGCTAACACATTGACAAATTATCATGACAGAGATATCGATGAAATTATGGAAAGAACAAAAGGTAGACCTATTCCAAGTAAGAGAATTTTCCCTGCTGAAAAAGCAAGAGATTTCGGATTAGTTTTAGCAGCAATTTCAATTGCGTGTGCATTTGGAATTGCCTTTACAACATCATTTTGGAATGGAATGTGGTGTGGTATCTTCATGGTTTTTGGATTGGCAGATAATATTTTGATTTATAGTCATGCACTAAAAAGAAAGAGTCAACTTAACATCATATTAGGAGGCTTTTCAGGTGGTGCTCCAGCAATGATTGGATATGCGGCAGTAACACTAACTGGATTATGGGATTTTGGTTTAATCATGGCAGGTTTGGTATTCATTTGGATTCCAATGCATATTTGGGCATTAACGTTGCATTTTAGAGATGATTATCAGAAAGTAAAAGTTCCGATGTTGACTGCAGTATTATCAGAAAAGACATCAGCCAGAGTGATTGCTGCAACTACGGTCATGATGGTAGTATTCAGTATTGTACCGTTCTTTTTAACAACAGATACTGGAGAACCGGTTATGAGTGAAGTTTACTTGTATACAGCAATAGCATCAGGTATTTTGATGGTTGTGCTTAGTGCATGGGTTGTTTCAAAACCAACTGAAAAGGCTTCATGGGTTTTGTTCAAATTTTCTAGTCCATATCTAGCAGTACTATTTATAGCATTAATGGTAGATTCTGCACTTTGAAAGAACGTATAAGTTTTTAATACCAAATTCAGTGATTCTACCATGGTTATGAAGTTAGTTTGTAAAGACTATGGACATGACTGTGAATTTATTGCCGAAGGTGAAAATGTGGAAGAAATTATGAAAAATTTTGGTAAACATTCAGATGAAGAACATGGGTTATGGTATTCAGATGAATCACTAAAACAAATTGTTCAAAATAAGTATAATATTAAATAAATTTTTAAATTTTTATTATTTTAAGAAAATCTTTAGCAATTTTTTTCCATGAGAAATTTTCATTGACAAATTCGCATCCCCGTAATCCAATTTGTTTTGATTCATTTGGATTATCAATTAAAAAAGAAATTTTTGAGATCCAGGAGGAAGAATCACCTTCTTTAATTAAGAATCCTGTTTCTTTTTCAATTATTGATTCCGATATTCCTCCAACATCAGTTGCAATAATTGGTTTTTTCATCAAAGAAGCTTCTAAGATAGTGTGAGGAGACATATCATTTCCAGTGATTAATCCATAAATATCAATTTCAGATAAAAATTGTCTAACTTGATTTGGATATTCTAATGAACCTAACCAGTGAAAATTTGGGAATTTTTCTAAATGTGGAAGAATATTTTTCGTAAAAGGTCCATCACCAGCCCAATAGAAATTAACGTTTGGACATTGTTCAATAATTTTTGGTAAAAGTAACATTTCCTTTGTTTTATTCCAAATATTGGTATTCTGTAGAAATCCTACAGATGGATGCTTAAATTCAAATCCTTTTTCAACATGCCAATCAGACTGCCGAATTCCTTGATACAAAACATGAATTTTATTTTGTGAATATTTATCATCTGCAATTTTTTTTAAATAAGAACAAATTGGAAGTATCAAATGTGCTTCAGAAAAGCATTTGTGGGCAAATTTATTTTTTATATTAATTTCCAAATGACTTAATGTAGATTTTTCAATTGTTTGTTTACCTAATTCTACTTCTTGCCAGAAATTTCCTCGTAAAAAGATTATTAGAGGTATTTTGGTTTTAAGCACAAGAGAACTAAAATGACTAACTCGTTCAGTAAAAATAAAATCAGGATCAAAAGATTTTATCATATTTTGGAATTTATTAGGAGTTTTAATCCAACGTAGGTATTTTTTACCGAATTTTGAATTATCGTATATATCTAAATCATCTATGATCTTGCAGGTTACATTATTTTTTTCAAGTTCATCAATAAATTGTTTAATATAAAAAAATCTAGTTTTATCTACTGCGAAAAGAATTTTCATATAATAATAATATAAAATATAGTATAATTGGTTTATGACTAATTTATTTGAATAAAATGAATTATGAAGATATAATTATTTTTTAATTTTATTTTAACAAATCTTCATAGAATTCAATATATTTCGGCAATATTATATCCCATGTCATATTATTTTTAATAAAATTATTTGCATTTTCAGATAATTTTTTTGCCTTTGTTGGATTAGAAAATAATTCATTTACTGCATTAGCAAGTTCTTCGGGGTTTTCAGGAGATATTAAAATTCCAGTCTCATTATTTTTAATTAATTCCGGTATTCCACCAATATTAGTTCCTACAACAGGAACATTGAGAAAAAATGCTTCTTTAACAGTAGTTGGAAGACTCTCTATTCTAGATGGTACAACAACTATAGATGAAGATTTTAGTATGCGCATAGCATCTTTCCAAGGACGATCTGTGCAATAAACAACAGTTCCATTAATTTTTGGTTCTGCTTTTTTGAGAATATCAATTCCTTTTTCATGACTGTCACGTCCAACGTAAGCTATTTGATTAGGAATCTTTTCAACTTGATCAATTTCTGAAAATTTTTCTGCATCTAATGGAGAAGGAAGATATTCAAAATCAATGTTAAATTTTTCTTTGTAAAGTTTTTGTGTTGCTTTTGAATCAGTAGTTAATTTATCTGGCCATTGTAATACTTGTGATTCAGCAGATTTTGCAAGAGATGAAACCGATTTTGAATGTAATGAATCTATTTGATCACTAAATACACCATGAACTGATAAAACCTTTTTCTTTCCTTTGGCATATTTCATTGCATATGCAGAAGGAATGTTGAATGCATGTACCACATCATATGAATCTCTATCAACTATACTCTTTATGCTACTTAATACTGCAAAACTAGGATTTTTAAAATTTTTTATTGGAATGTGTGTTGTTTCCATTTTCTTTACGTAATGACCACTTTGAGATAATTTCTCAGCAAGCATTGCTGCATGTCCACCTATCCCTCCAGAAAATCTGGGAGATATGAATAAGAATTTCATTTTGAAATTTCTTAGTAAATGAGTTTTTAAGGTCTTGGATTAATTTACAAATATTTTCAGTGTGTATTCATGAATACGGCTTAAATAACATAATCAAAGAAATATTTCAAATGCAAAAAATTGTAATATTTGGCACAGGAGAACTTGCACAAAGAATATTCTATTATCTTAAAAATAGCGATGATAAAGTTGTAGCATTTTGTGCAAACAAATCAAATATAGATTCAAACGAACTGTTGGGATTACCTATAATAGCATTTGAGGATGTTAAGGAAAAATATCCTCCGGAAGAGTTTTTGATGTTTATTGCTTTGGGTTATTCTGAGATGAATAAGAAACGTAGAAAATTTTTTGATGAAGCAAAAAACAAGGGTTACGAATTATACAGTTTTGTTCATCCTTCAACAAAAATATGGGATGAATTTGAAATTGGAGAAAATTGTTTTATTCTTGCAGAAAATATTATTCAACCATTTGTAAAAATTGGAGATAATGTATTGATAGGAAGTAATAATCTGATTAGTCATAATATTGTAATTGAGGATAATTGTTTTCTAACTTCCAACATTACTTTAGGTGGTCACATTACAATTGGAGCTAATTCGTTTGTCGGTCTTAGTGCAACAATTAATCAGAGAGTGAAAATTGGAAAAGAATGCATTATTGGTGCAGGAACGTTAATCACAAAAAATGTTAATGATAAAGAAGTTTATGCAGAAAATTCATCAAAAAAATTGCCACAACCAAGTTCTGAAATTGGAAATATAATTTAGAATTCAAATGCAATATATTTTTCTCAGTCATGATGTAGATTGGAGAAGACAAGGTCCTAATGCAGAACACATAGAAGCAAGAAAAGATAGATTTGAACCAGAGATTTTTAACAAAACTAAACCTGAAGAATTGTATCGGAATATTCCTGAATACATGGAACTGGAGGAAAAATTTGGAGTTCGTTCCACATTTTTCTTTAGAACATTATATGAAAATGGAAATGTGAACGATTTTGAAGATGATATTCAAACATTACAAAAAGGTGATTGGGAAATTGGATTGCATACAGATCCTAAATCAGTAGAGAGTATCGAGAAAATTAAAAAAGAAAAAGAAAAATTGGAATCTTTAACACAAAAACCAATTGTTGGGAATAGAGTTCATTTTCTAAATTATAATTCAGAATTACCATTGAAATTAAAAGAATTAGGTTTTTTGTATGATGCATCTCTTAGACATTCGAAAGATAAAATTGATGAAAAAGAGATGGGGTATTCAAAAATTGATGGTTTGATCGAGTTCCCTGTCACACTAATGGACGCATATTTGTTTACGCATATGGGAATAAAAGAAGAAGGAATAATTCCAGAATTTAAAAAAACATTAGAGATAGGTAGAAATTTTTCAGAAGAAAATGTCATTAGTGTCATTTGGCATGATAATGTTTTGAAAATGAAAGGTGGTAGAAAATATGAGGAAATTCTAGAGTTCTTTGCATCACAAGATGATGTAAAGATTTTACCTGGTCAAGATTTGGTTAAAATTTTAAAATAATTTCAAAAATTAATCATTGAGCGCCCATTGCTTGTTCTGCTTGATGGAACATCTCACTTTTTGCACAACCTGCTGCAAGTTCATCACCGGCACCTCTTCTCATAAGACCTCTGTAAAGTCCATCTTCGAGTTTTACACCTTCACGTTGTTCCCATTCTTCAACAGTGATAGAATATTTCTTTTGGATTCTGTCTCTGTACCATTCTGGAATTACATTAAATGCACAGAATGGAATAATTCTGAGGTCTGGTGTAACATAGTGAATATCACATCTTTGTAATCTTTCTAAATCTTCATTGTATTTGTCTTGGAAGTGCATCATTCCTAAGAATAGACCTTTTACATGCCATGAACCTACTGCTTCAAACGATCTCTTCATTAAGATATTTCCAAACATCTTTGCCAAATCTAGTCCGGCTGGTTGGTTTTCCTTATTGATGAATCCTTTGAGTTTTCTTACAACTTCAAGCATTGTAAAGTACTTGTTTGCACCAGAGCGAATTTGTTCTGCTTTGTCTTCAAATAATTCTAACATACCTTGAATATCACAGAATCTTGTCATTGGAACAAGTTTCTTTGTGTCTGCATCTTGGAATACATAAGCTCCTGCTCCACATGCAAAGTGAATAGATAATTCGTATTTTGGTTTACTTGAGAATGCTTCAATGACATTTGTCAATGGCATACAACTTGGTACTGGATACCAATCGTCAACAGTTACTTGGCCTTCTGTTTGCTCTTCAATTCTTTGGATACAATCAGGTACTGTGATTCTATATTTTTCACGTTCTGATTTTCCCATTCTTCCAGTTAGTGATACTGGTTGGAAGTTTACTGCATGTACAACGTCTAAGTTCTTTTGTGCATATCTAATAATTCCTCCTAGTTCATGATCATTAATTGATTTGATAACAGTTGGAACAAATACAACAGTTGTTCCAGTTTTTCTACAAGTATCTAGTGCATATGGAATTTCCCAGTGGTTCTTTGGGTTTGTTCTTGCAGTGACACCATCAAAGCTGAGGTATAGATTGTTACATCCAGCCATTCTTACTTCACGTCCTGCTTCCGGATCCATTGCGTGTCGAATTCCATTTGTATTCATTTGGATGTGTTCGACGCCTTCTTCTTTCATAATTTTGATTAAATCTGAAATATCTTCTCTGAGCATTGGTTCACCACCAGTAATCTGCATAGAGTTTCCTGGGATTGGTCTTTCTGATCTTAAAGTTTTCATCATTCCTCTTACTTGATCATGATTTGGTTCATACATGTAAGCACCTTCTAGACCTTTCTTGACATAGAAGAAACAATACCAACAGGTAAGATCACATCTGTTTGTAACAATCATGTTTGCCAATCCACTGTGTGACAAGTGATTTGAACATAATCCACAATTGTTTGGACAAGAACACTTGTCTTCCATAATTACATTTGGAGCATGTGCACCTTTTCCATCAACCCAGTATGTACTGAATTTTTTATACATATCATAAGAACCAAAATAGAGTTCCTCAGTTTCACCATGTGTTGGACAAACTTTGGACATGAAGACTTTGCCTTCTCTTTCAAAAACTTCAGCATCTAAAATCATGTTACAATCAGGGCAAATACTTTGGGTAAATCTTATAGTGGATTTCTTACCTTGAGTCTTTGATGACTGATTGGATATCTGAATTAGAGCCATTAACTATTTCTCTTGAAAATGAGTATATAATGCAACTCCTACTAACCACCGGATGAATGAGGGAACGATCATAGTCAATTTAAATAGCGAATTTGGTAATTCTGTTCGTGAGCATTTCGGATAAAACAAAGAAGTCACTAGAGAAGGTGGGATTAACTAGCTACGAAATTCGAGCTTATACAACTCTGCTAAAAGTTGGAGAGAGTAATGCATCAGAGATCAGTCAAAATTCAGGAGTTCCTTATTCAAAAATTTATGAGATTTTGGGAACATTAGAAGAAAAAGGATGGATTGGTTCAGATGATTCAAGACCAACTAAATATTTTGCAAAAGCTCCATCAAATGCACTAGAAACAACAAAGCAAAATACAGATGCATTATTTGCAGAAAACAAAAATGCTATTTTATCAGAATTAATTCCTTTATATGAAAAAAGTGGAACTAGTGAAAAACCGGATATCTGGTTTATTTCCGGTGCCATGAACATTGTTTCAAAGATTATGGAGATGGTAGAACAATGTAGAGAAGAAGTTCTAATTGCGGTACCTCAGGCAGGAGAAATGATTGTGAAACAAGCACTTCCAAAACTTAGACAATTACATGATAAAGGAATTAAGGTTACAATATTGACTTCTGATAACTTGGACAAAGAATCAATGAAAGCAATTTCACGAGTTGCAGATGTTAAAGTCACAGGAGGATTATTTGGAGGAGGTATAATTTCAGACAAGAGATATGTAGTAATTTTACTTGGTCCAGAGATTAGTAGTTCTACTTCATCTGAAATAGTAGCAATTTGGGCAGATCATGCAGGATTAGCAGGATTTGCAAGAGAATATTTCGAGTATTTACTTAAAGATGCCAAAAAGGTATGATTTCAATTGCATAGAACTATTGAAAATTTATTAGATTAAAGAAAATAGATGTTTTATGGATGCATTAGATGATGAAGTTCTATTTGTTGGAACTGCTGAAGCAGAACATACAGAAATGTATCTAAAAGCAGTTTGGCATATTAGAGAAAAAGGAGAAGATGTAAAAATTAGTACAATTGCTAAAAGACTGAATGTTAGACAACCTAGTGTTGTACAAATGCTAAAAAAATTAGCAGAAAGAGATTTGGTTACATATAACAAAGCAGGAGTTTCATTGAAAGATAGTGGAGAGAAAGTTGCAGCATCTATGATTAGAAATAGTCGTTTACTAGAAGTATTAATGGACAGCGCTTTGAAAATTGAAATTGATGAAGAGATGGTTTGTGGAATTGAACACCACATGAATAAACAGTTTACAGATGCATTGTGTATAATGTTAAAATGTCCTAGTAAAAGCCCAAGAGGTCATGATATTCCAATGGGAGAATGTTGTAAAACAACTAGAGGAAAAGAAGAGTAAAAGAAGATATACTCTGAAAATTTGGTGAGAATATGGCTTGTTTTTGTGGATGCGATGAGTTTGAGAAAAATCCTGATGGAAAAATTATGGGTTGTGTGAAGTGTAATCATGGAAGACAGAATCATGATGATGAATGGCGTGAATCTGCAAGAAAAAATGTTGAACAATCACAGAAACGAGATACTGACTTTGGATAATTTATTCACCAATAATTTTTACTAAAACTCTTTTATTTCGCCTACCATCAAATTCACCATAAAAAATAGTCTCCCATGGTCCAAAGTCTAATTGACCATCAGTAATAGCAACTACTACTTCTCTTCCCATAACCTGTCTTTTCAAATGTGCATCAGCATTGTCTTCACCAGTATTATTGTGATGATAATGATCAATTGGTTCATGAGGAGCTAATTCCTCTAACCATTTTTCAAAATCATAATGCAGTCCATTTTCATTATCATTGATAAAAACACTAGCAGTGATATGCATCGCATTAACTAAACATAGACCCTCTTTGACTCCACTTTTTAAAACTAATTTTTCCACATCTGATGTAATGTTAACAAATGCTCGTCTAGATTTTGTCTTAAATGTCATATATTCAGTTAAAGATTTCACATATAATCTAGAAGATTATGTCTTAAAAATTCTAAGTTACAGACTCAGAACTCAAGATCCTAATCATCAAGTCATAGGATAGCGTACATCACAGTCTGCAGTAACAATTCTAGATAATCCTACTTGAACCTTTCAATAAGCTTGATAAGTGAGATAGATTTATTCAAAAAAAATGGTCGAGATAGATGCTCCTTCATCATTAGAAAGTTTTCGAAGATTTATCATAGCTAGTACATGTAGTTCATTTGCACCAAGAAGTTATCTTGAAGATCCAGAAGTTTTTGCAGAAAGAGAAGAGAGTTTAGGTTCAATCTATGTAGAGGCTGCAGATAAAGTTACACTAAAAAAAATTAGAGAAATTACATTTGTTAACGCCAAAGATGTGTTAGGAGTTATTTATTCATCAAAGAGTGGAAATACTAGTCTAAAATGGAGACAAACTAGGAAAAATACTGGTAAAGTGACAGGAGAAGCATCTTCAAACTCTTTAGTGAATTTGGCAGAAGGCGGAGTCATAACTCTAGAATGGGTAGAAAATTACGTCAAAAAGAAACAAGAAGAATCAAACTAGTTATCTTTTAGAGATTTTATAAAAAATTATGATAACAAAGACTCTTGATGAAAATACAATTTCATTAATGCCTGAAGATTCTGATGATTTACTGACTATTAGAAGAATTTTAAAAACCGATGATAAAATTGTAGGAGAGACGACTAGAGTAATTAAACAAGAAAAAGAATATTCACGACCAGATAAGGGTGAAAGAATTCATGTACGACTCGCAATTAAAGTAGAAAAAATTTCATTAGATAATGTTTTAGATAGAATTAGAGTTGGAGGTACAATTTTAGAATCAAATAATGAATCAGTTCCACATGGTACTCATCATTCTTTTACAATAAAAATTGATGAAGGATTCAATCTGGTGAAGAAAAAATGGAGCGGTGTTGAAAAAAAACTTGCCAAATCAAAGGGAAAGAAGACAAAATTCATTTTAATTGCAGTAGATACAAGTGATTGTGGAATTGGGAGATTAAAAGGAACCCACCTCCATCTTTTACCAAATCTTTATTCAGGTTCTAGTGGAAAAAGATACAAATCTAATTTTAAGATTGAAGTGTTTTTTGACGGTATTATTGGAGCAATTAGTTCAGTTGTAGAAAAAAATAATTTAGTAATTGTTTTTGGTCCAGGTGAAACTAAAAAGAAATTTTATAATTATGTATCAAAAAAACCATTGGCAGACAAATGTCAATTCAAGGTAATAGAAGGAATTGATTCAGGAGGAGAAGATGGGATTCATATATTTACAAAATCTGATGCAATGAAAGAAGTGATGGCAGATACCAAACTTGCCAAAGTATCACAAATAATTGACGAGGTGATGTTTCTTGCAAATAAACAAAGTAAGAAGTTCTCTATGGGAATTGAAGAAACAAGAAAAGCAAACGATGCAGGCGCAATAGAATCTCTAGTATTTTCAGAAAAAGCTATTCAAGATTCTGATGAACAAGAGATTATAGATTTCTTAAATGATGTAGAATCTAAAGGTGGAGAAATTTTTAGCGTAGACAGTACTATTGATGCAGGATTAAGAGTTTCAGGGTTAGGTGGAATTATCTCATTGTTGAGATTTCCACTGGAATACTAAATAGTGGAATCTATCAACCAATCAAGATATGATTTATTCATGGAATTTACATTAATTTCAGCAATTTCTGGTATATCATATGGATGAAGTTTTTTTATTTCATTTTTTAGATCCTTTTCATTTTTCTTTGTTGTTTTAAAAAATGCCAGATATTCCGAATCATTTTGTATCTTTCCTTTCCATGAATAAACAGAATCAATTTTTGTAATGTTTACACATGCAGCAAGTTTCTTTTTTACCAATTGATTTGCAACCTTTTTTGTGACAGTCTTGTTAGGGAATGTAGAGACAATTATGACAGGTTTCATAGGAAACGATAAATTGCAGAGACTAAAAAATTTTCTTAATTGGAACTTGATATTTTAACAGACAATGCAATCATTTACGTACTCATAGCATGGGTTGTAATTTTTGGAGTAGCTAAAGGTCTAAAATTAGAAAAATATGGATTTACGATTAAACCATATAGTCTAACTTACAAAAATTACAAAGTTCAAGATGCATTAATTCGTGTATTAGGAAGAACGAGGAGAGGAATTCGGGTTTTTGCAGATGTCAGTGTAATTGCAGGATTTTTGATGATGGGATTTGCATTTTGGTTTTTGTTTTCAAATATTACAAATTACTTTGTTCAACCAACAGAATTTGCAGAATTAACAGTACTAATTCCAGGTGTCACATTAACTTCTGGTTCAGCTATCATGTACTTTTTACTTTCAATTCCAATTGTTCTAGTAGTTCATGAAGGTGCACATGGAATTGTGGGAGTTATGGAAAAAATTGGTATCAAAACAGGTGGATTTGCAATATTCATTGCAATGTTTGCAGGTTTTGTAGAGCCAGATGAGGAACAATTCAGTAAAGCAAAAAAGATTTCAAGATTACGTTTGATTGGTGCAGGACCAACATCAAATGTGATTTTTGCATTTGCCTTAGGAGCAATATTATTTACAAATCCAATGTTTGCAATGGTCGTGCCAGAACCATTTTTGAGTTCATTTTATGAAGAAGCAGAAGATGGAGTTTTAGTACTTTCAGTAATTGATGGGGGAGGAGCACAACAAGCAGGTATTCAAGAAAATGACGTCATCATAGGAATTAACGATGTTAACATAGCGTCGGCAATGGATTTACAGAAAAATCCAGTGCAGCCCGGGGATACAGTCAATGTTACAATAGTAAGAGATGGAAGTGAAATTGTAATTCCAGTTACAATAATGGCATCACCTGATGATCCTGAGAGAGGATTAATAGGAATAATGAGAAATGATCAGCCCCCTCAACCAATTTACAACATTATTGATTGGGGTTTGGATACTCCTATGGGATTTCAATTCTCTATGTTCTTACTATGGTTGTGGATGATTTCATTTTTCATTGGAATAATCAACATGTTACCACTACCAATCTTGGATGGTGGAAAATTCATTCATACTATAATTGAAGGAAAAATTTCAGAAAAAGCCGTTAATGGAACAATGATAGCAGTTTATGCATTCACATTCATTACATTTGGTCTCAATATTGGATTGTCGTATGCTAAATCAGGTTGGTTTACAATCTAAAGAATCAGATATTAAACTCAAATAGATTCTCCAAATCATGCAATGTCAAAAATGTGAAAATATTGCCGTATACAATAGAAAGTATAGTGGAGAAAGTCTTTGCTCCGAATGCTTTTCAAATTCTATTTTGAGAAAAGCCGCCAAAACCATCTCCAAGTATAAGATGATAAAAAATGATGAACTTGTTATAGTTGGAGTCTCAGGTGGAAAAGATTCGTTAGTATTACTAAGCATCTTAAAGAAAATGTCAGAGACACATAATTTTCGAATTATTGCTGTAACAATTGATGAAGGAATTCCAGGTTATAGAGACGAAGCCCTAGAAATAGTCAAAAGTTTCTGCTCAAGATTAGATGTTGAGTTTAAGACATATTCATACAAAGAACTGTACGATGTTACATTATCAGAATCATTAGAACTGAGAGATGAAGAGAAAACTACATCTTGTTCAATTTGTGGTATTTTTAGAAGAAGAGCGTTAGATCATGCAGCAGAAAAATTAGGAGCAAATGTAATTGCTACAGGTCATAATTTAGATGATTCATTACAAACATTTTTGATAAACACACTATCTGGGGATTCAAATAAAATTGGTTGGATGAGTCCAGGAAGTGATTCAAAACAAATTAGAAAGATAAAACCACTTGCTGAGATTTATGAATCTGAAATTGTATTTTATGCATTTACCAATAAACTACCATTTCAAACAGAACCATGTCCTCACATGAATGAAGGCATTAGAACAGAGATTCGGGAATTTCTAAATTCTCTTGAAGACCAACATAGTGGAATTAAAAATAACATGTATCGCTCAATAATCAAAATCTCAGAAGTTATGAAAGATTCAAGTTTCAAAGAAAAACGAGTTTGTACAAATTGTGGAAATCAGTGTACAGGAAAGATTTGTGCCGTGTGTAATATGGTTACAGACTTGAAGAAACAACGATCCTAATTCAAATATAACATTCTATTCTATCTAAAACGTAGTAGGGAGGATCAGGGTGCCAGCCGTGCCCTATTCTGAAACCGGCTATATGCAGAGATCAGCAACTGCTGGGTAAATCTCTAGGCAGGTAACTCCCGCTTGGTGTGCGGAAATGAATTCACGCCGAGGCGGGTGGTTGCAGGACAAGGATAATCCGAAGGGATTTTTCCTAAGACCGAACCATCGAAAGGGATGAGGTCCGGGAGGGAGCAATCCTAAGGTGGAGCATCCACGCTTCCTCGTCTACGTGGGGGATCTTGTATGCCTCGAAATGGGACTATCAGCCTAGACTGGAGCCAGCAGAACTACTACATTAAATTGTGAATCAAAGGAGATGGAATATGGAAAATTTTATCGGAGTTGGAACTGGAAGAACTTACGCAGATTTTCAGAGACAAATTCCTGAAGCTGTAAAGCCATTATTTAATAAATTACGAACATATTGCATGTCACTTGATGAAAAAGTGATAGAAGATGTTAGAATGCATAGAGTAGTTTTTTGTAAAACCATGACTTTTAGATGGTTTGCAGACATGGAACCAACTCAATCTTCAATCATAATTAAAATTCAAAAAGAACGAAAAGCAGAAGCTACAATTTTAGAGATTACACCAGAACAAGAACTAACAAAAATAGAGGCTAAACTAAAAGATGCATTTACAACAATTCGCTAATATCTAACTTCAAAGTTTTCAAACTCACCAGTATAATTTTCTTCAGACAATTCAAACTCATCAACACGAGAATTTGCAGGTCCAGTTTTACACCAATTTTTGAGATTGTCAATATTTTGTTTTTCACCTTCTGCAACAATTTCAACTCGTCCATCATCAAGATTACGAACCCAACCATTTACATTATTTTTTATTGCCATCACTCTAGCAGATTGTCTAAAAAATACACCTTGCACTCGACCAGTAACAAAGATATGAATTCTTTTTTGAATCATTGTAAAAGATAGATTGTTAATCTATTATTTTATAGATTGTTTTCTTTCCTTAATTCTTGCTCTGCCAGTTTTCTTTGCAGCAATGCTTCCAACTTTAGCACCTGGAGGTGCATCACGAGATACAGTAGATGATTGTCCAACGTGTTGATGACGTCCACCACCATGAGGATGTACATATGCTGCTTGAGCAACACCTCTGACAATTGGATATTTTTTACCTTTTGATTTAAAACGCATCATTTTTACTCCAGCACGCATTAATGGTCTGTCTTCGACTCCACCACCTGCTAAAGTTCCAATCATTGCTCTATTTTTTGGATTGAGTTTTTTGAATTTACCAGATGCTAATTTCAAAACTACACCATCATCACCATGAGAAAATACTGTTGCATCAGCTCCTGCTGATTTCATCAAGGCACCACCATCACCAAACTGTTGTTCTACATTACAAACAATTGTTCCATCAGGTATATTTTGGATACTAACAACATTACCGTCAATAATTTCAGAATTTAGACCAAAATTGATTCTCTGACCAACTCTAGTACCTAAAGGTGCTGGAATAAATGAAATTGATCCATCTTCAAATCTTACTTTTGATAAAGGTACATCACGGCCAGATTCATGAACTAAATCTATAATTTCTCCTAAATGTTCCTCTTCTAGTGAAAAACTTGGATATTTAGCAGGTTTGAGTTTTTGAGTAGTGGCGGCTCTAAACTGCATGCCTCCACGCCCACGTCTACGAACACCTGGTCTTTTACCCATAGTATTCGATTGTGACTAGGATCATGATTTTAAGCTTGTGATCAGTTTTGAGTCGATCAATAGAATAATACGCTAAATATATAAAAAAAGAATGAAGAGTGTATAGATATGAGTGAAAATGGTCTTTCTCTAAAAGTTCTAGAAGCATATACTAGAGATGTTGGAAGAGGGGTAGCAAGAATAGATTATGATTCTATGGATACCCTGAATGCATCAACTGGAGATGTAATTGAATTAAAAGGAAAAAGACGTACAGTTGCAAAATGCTTGCCTTTGTATCCTTCTGACGAGGGTAAAGGAATTATTAGAATTGATGGTTTAGGAAGAAATAATTCTGGAATTGCAATTGGAGATACTATTACTGTTAAAAAAATTAAAGCAGTTCCAGCAGAAAAAGTGGTAGTTGCACCATTAGAAGCAATACCACCAATTGATGAGAGATATTTAGCTGACGCATTAGAAAGTGTACCGTTGATTAAAGGAGATAACGTAATGGTTCCATATTTTGGAGGAAGATTAACATTTCAAGTTATAGGAGTTACTCCATCTGCAGATGCAGTTCTAATTACACAAAAAACAACATTCCACATTGCCGAAAAAGGTGAGACGTTAAGAGGAGTTCCTCAAGTTACATACGAAGACATTGGTGGAATAAGAGGCGAGATAAAGAAAGTTCGTGAAATGATCGAATTACCATTAAGACACCCAGAAATATTTGAGAAACTTGGAATTGAAGCACCAAAAGGTGTTTTGCTTTATGGACCTCCAGGTACAGGTAAGACACTTTTGGCAAAAGCAGTTGCAAACGAGAGTCAGGCACATTTCATTAGTATTTCTGGACCAGAAATTATGAGTAAGTTTTATGGAGAAAGTGAAGCTCGGTTAAGAGAAATATTCAAAGAGGCAAGAGAGAAAGCACCATCAATTATCTTTGTAGATGAAATTGATTCGATTGCACCAAAGAGAGAGGAAGTAACAGGTGAAGTAGAAAGAAGAGTTGTATCTCAAATGTTATCATTAATGGATGGACTAGAGGCAAGAGGAAAAGTAATTGTAATTTCTGCAACTAACAGACCAAATGCAATTGATCCTGCATTGAGAAGACCTGGAAGATTTGATAGAGAAATAGAAATCAAAGTTCCAGATAAAAAAGGTAGACAAGAAATCTTACAAATTCACACACGAAACATGCCTTTGGCTGCAGATGATCAAGAATTACCAGTAAAAATAGAAAAAATTGCTTCAGTAAGTCATGGTTACGTTGGTGCAGATTTGGAATACTTGTGTAAAGAAGCAGCAATGAAATGCCTAAGAAGATTACTTCCAGAATTGAATCTAGAAGATGAGAAGATTCCTCCAGAGACGCTAGATAAATTAATTGTAAACGCAGATGATTTCAAAAAGGCTCTAGTCGAAGTAACACCATCAGGAATGAGAGAAGTATTTATTGAAAATCCTGACGTATCATGGGAAGAAATAGGTGGCTTGGCAGATGTGAAAAAAGAATTGATGGAAGCAGTGGAATGGCCAATGAAGTATCCCGGTCTTTACGATAAACTAGGACATAAAATGCCAAGAGGAATTTTGCTACATGGACCAAGTGGAACAGGTAAAACGCTAATGGCAAAAGCAGTTGCAACAGAAAGTGAAGCCAATTTTGTTTCAGTTAGAGGACCAGAACTATTATCAAAATGGGTAGGAGAGTCTGAAAGAGGAATAAGAGAAATATTCAAACGAGCAAGACAATCTGCTCCATGTGTAATCTTCTTTGATGAAATTGATTCAATAGCACCAATTAGAGGAGCAGGAGGAGAAACTGCAGTAACTGAAAGAGTCGTGAGTCAATTACTTACAGAATTAGATGGTATGGAAAATATGCACGGAGTAGTTGTACTTGCTGCAACAAACAGAGCAGATATGATTGATCCAGCACTATTAAGACCAGGAAGATTTGATAAAATTATTCAGATTCCATTACCAGATAAAGATGGTAGAAAGATGGTAATGAAAATTCATTCAAAAGACATACCACTATCAGAAACAGCACAGGAGATCCCAGACTTTGATAAACTTGCAGAATTAACAGATGGATTGAGTAGTGCAGATGTTGCATCAATAGCAAACACTGCAGTTTCACTAGTAGTTCATGAACATCTAGATAATGCCGCTCCAGATAAGAATCTAAGTGATGAAGAAACAAAGAAGCTCGTTGATGAAATTGAAAAGAAAGCAGAAAATGCTAAAGTCACAATGAAACATTATGAGGAAGCAGTTAGGAAAGTTAGAGAACAAAAGGATCTAAAGATGAATGATAAACTAGTTGCATCATACTACAGGTAGTTTTAATAAAATACATACCATCTAATTTTCATTAATGGCAGAACTCAAAGGATACAAAGGTAAAATTCGTGATTTATTAATTTCAAATAAAATTGATGTAGGAAATTTAGTGAAAATTACTTCTGAATTGACATATTCTGGAATTTTAATGCCTAGATATGAAAGTGGAGATGAATCCCATATTGTTCTTAAATTGAAAAGTGGATATAACATTGGAATAGAATTTGAAAAAATTGAGAAAATAGAAAAAATTGGAGAAGGACAATCAAGTGTCGAGAGTTCACAAACTATTGAAAAAGATGAAAAATTACCAAAAATTTTACTATTGTCAACTGGCGGAACTATTGCAAGCAAAGTAGACTATAGAACAGGTGCAGTTACACCAGCATTGTCTGCAACAGAATTGTATGAAGCAGTTCCAGAGATTGCAAAAATTGCAAATGTTGATGCAGAAGTGCTATTTTCAGAATATTCAGAGAATTTACAACCAGAACACTGGCTCGAGATTGCAAAAAAAGTGGATAGTGTTGCAGATTCTGAATATACAGGGATAATCATTGCACATGGTACAGATACAATGCATTATAGTTCGGCATTTTTGTCATTTGCATTATCTGGTTTTAAGAAACCAATAGTGTTAGTTGGATCACAGAGATCATCAGATAGACCGTCATCAGATGCTGCATTAAATTTGATTGCAGCAACAAAATTTTTGACAAGATGCAGTGCCAAAGGAGTTTTTATTGTCATGCATCACGATGAGAGTGATAATGCAATAGCATGTCATTTGGGAACAAGAGTAAGAAAAAACCACACTAGTAAGAGAAGTGCCTTTGAAACAATTGGTTCTCCACCAGCGTATATAATATTTGAAAATGAAATTATAGATAATAGTTACAAAAATAAAAAAGAGTTCTCAAAGGAGTATAATCCAAGGATTAATCTTGATACAAAAGTTGCTTTGGTAAAATATCATCCTGGGTTTGACCCAGAGATAATTGAATCATTAATAAAATTAGAGTATAGGGCAATAATCTTTGAAGGAACTGGATTAGGTCATGTTGGAAAAACAATGTATGAATCAATCAGAAAAGCAAAAGAGAATGGAATTTTCCTTGGAATGACATCTCAATGTATTGATGGACGTGTAAGTATGACAGTATATGAAAGTGGAAGAGATTTACTTGATATTGGAATTGTTCCTTTAGAAACCATGATTCCTGAAGTTGCTTTGGTAAAAGCAATGTGGGTTTTGGGAAATTCAGATTCTGACCATGAAATAAAAAAGATGATGTTGGAGGACTGTGCATCTGAATTTTTTACTGAGTAAAAATGACTGAATTTGATATCAATAACATTGGATTAAAAGTTGGATTAGAGATTCATCAACAATTAGATACTAAAAAGAAGTTATTTTGTGACTGTATACCAATAGAAGATGATGAGTTTTCAAGAAAATTTTCAAGAAGACTAAGAGCTGCAAAAAGTGAATTAGGAAAAATTGATCCAGCAGCACTATTTGAAAGTACTAAATCAAAGACCATCATATATTATGCAAATCCAAAAAGTAGTTGTCTAGTTGAAGAAGATGAAGAGCCACCACATGCATTAGATATAGATGCGAAAAATCTTGCACTTTTAATCA
The DNA here is from genome assembly GCA_028345095.1 of Candidatus Nitrosopelagicus sp. Classification (GTDB taxonomy): domain Archaea; phylum Thermoproteota; class Nitrososphaeria; order Nitrososphaerales; family Nitrosopumilaceae; genus Nitrosopelagicus. Next base: position 94,030 of record JAOMCQ010000002.1, read on the forward strand.
GTTCGGCATTAGAATCAAAGATTTTTTCAGAGATTCACGTAATGCGAAAAACAGTTATTGATGGTTCAAACACAACCGGATTTCAAAGAACAATGCTCGTTGCACAAGGAGGACAAATTGAGGTGGATGGTAAAAAAGTGGGCGTTCAATCAATCTGTCTTGAAGAAGATGCAGGAAAATTAATCAAAGATGAAGGAAATCATAGATTTTTTAGTTTAGATAGACTCGGAGTTCCATTAGTTGAAATTGCATTAGATCCTGTTGAAGGAGATCCAAAATTTGTAAAAGATATTGCGTTAACTCTAGGCAGATTATTACGAGTTACAAAAAAAGTGATGCGTGGAATTGGAACAATTAGACAGGATGTGAATATTTCTGTTGAAGGAGGAGGTGTTGTCGAAGTAAAAGGTGTTCAGCAATTAGATCAGTTAGAAAAAATTATTGAATTTGAAGGCAAAAGACAACATGGATTAAAACTAATTTCAGAAAAAATTAATCAAACCCAATTTACAGAAATTAGTAGAAAAGAAGATGTCTTTGATATTACAGAAATAATGCAAGAGTGTAATTCAAAGATCATTAAAAAATCAATTGAAAAGCAAGATAATATTTTTGGAATAAGAATTAAAAAATTAAAAGGAATTTTTGGTTTTGAACCATATTCAGACATTAGATTAGGAAAAGAGATTGGGCAACTAGTGAGATTTTTTGGTATTGGCGGTGTTTTTCACTCTGACGAATTACCAAATTATGGGATTAAAGATGTAGATATCAAACGAGTTACTGAAAAATTAAATATTCAGAATGATGATGCGTTTTTAATTATTGCTGGAGATAAAAGTTCAGTTGGTTTTGCAATTGATTCAATAATTAATAGAATAAAACTTGCAAAAAATGGACCACCTGCTGAAACTCGAGCTGCCACCCAAAATGGAGATACCATATTCCTAAGACCCAGACCAGGTGCATCTAGAATGTATCCAGAAACTGACATACCCACAGTAAAAGTAACAGATGAAGAACTTGTAGAAGCAAGATCTAACATACCAAAATCATGGGAAGAATCAATCAAAGAATTAGAAGAAAGATATCAGATTAATAATCAACTTGCAGAACAGATCTTTGATTCAGAATATTTTGAGGTTTTTGAAAAAATATGTTCACAAAAACAGAATTCGCCAAATTTTGTGGTATCTATTCTTTGTTCAACCATAACTAATTTGGAAAGAAGTGGATTAGATTCTAGTTTACTGAATGATGAACAGATAATGAAAACATTTGAATTGTTAGAGCAAGAAAAAATAAACAAGGAATCAATTCAGATAATTTTTGAACAGATAATGTCTAAAAAGGCAAATAATGTATTACAAGCTCTTGAAAATGCATCCATAAATCAACTGACTGAAGACGAATTAGATAATATTTTAGATAAAATAATTCAAGATAATATAGATAAAATAGAACAAGAGCATACACATGCATTAAGTGGTCTAATGGGAATAGCAATGAAAGAGGTTAGAGGTAAAGCATCCGGCAAAATTATCAATCAGAAATTAAAAGAAAAGATCCAAAAATTTCTAGATTAAGAAAATACTAGTAGATGAATAAAAGAAGATAAGTTAAGGGGATTAACTTTTTGTTTTTCTACTACCAGTACCTCTACCTGTTGAACGTGTTCTGCCTTTGGTAGAAGCTCTTTTTGTTGTTGGAGTTGATGATAATTTTCTTTTTCCCGTACCACGACCTGTTGAAACGCTACGGTTTCCTGCAGCTTTCTTTTTGGCCTCCTGATATTCTTTGTAAGAATCTCCAGAAAATGTTGATTTCTTACTAGTGTCAGTCTTTCTACGAGTTGTACCTCTACCACCAACACGGGTTACTTTTGCCATGGAAAATAGGCAAACTACAGTGTTTTAAAGTTGTTCATAATAATAGATAAAATAATTTATGCGGAAAGCGGGATTTGAACCCACAAACTCCTAAGAGATAAGGATCTGAACCTTGGACTGTTAACCAGACTGGACGACTCATGCATGAAATTTTGAGTTTTTTAGAATAATTTCATTATTCACAAAATATTGAAATGAGAGAGAAATTATGCAAGTTTATGCCATTTTGGGAAGTTGTTTTAGATAAGGATAAAGAGATTCTTGGTAGATATAATCAAGAATATTTTTCTGAGCAGAAAATTGGAGAAATTGTAAAAAAATTATATGAACAAGAGATTAGACAAGGCCACAATCTAACAATTAGATTGTCAAAAATTGACTAATCTAAATTTTGAAATTCATCTAATAGAGATTTTTGTTGTTTTGATAGTTTTTTTGGGATTTCTACTACAACGTGTACAAAAAGATCTCCACGTCTATTGGAATTTTGATTAGGTAATCCTTGAGATTTAATTTTCAAAATTGAATTCGGTTGAGTTCCAGATTCAATTTTCAATGTTTGTGTTTTTTCAAGTGTTTTAACATTAATTTCAGTACCTAATGTGGCATCTATCATAGAAAGTTTTGCATCACAGTATAGATCTATACCATCACGTCTAAAGTGTGAATGTGGTTCAACTCTTACACGTACAATTAAATCACCATTTTCACCATCTGGAATAGATTCACCTTCACCTTGAATAACATAATCACCATTATCAATTCCTGATGGAAGATTAAATGAAAGATGTTTAGTTCCTTTAACTTTTCCACGTTGACATTTTTTGCATGGATTCTCAATAATTTCTCCTATTCCATTACATTTTCGACATGGTTGGACTGTAACAAATGTTGAAAAGCCCATTTTTCTTCCAACTCTAACTTGACCATTACCATTACAATCTTTACAAGTTGATTTTGAAGTTCCAGGATTACAACCAGTACCATTACAATCAGGACAATCTACATATTTTTGGAGATCAAGTTCGACTTGTTTTCCATGTAATACATCTTCCAAAGTAATATAAGATTCATGTAAAAGATCATTTCCACGTTGACGATTAAATCCTCTACCTCCTCCACCAAATAAATTTTCGAAAATAGATTCAAATCCGCCTCCTCCCCTACTACGTCCGCCAAAGAGATCCTGGAAAACATCATTGAAGTTTCCACCGGCACCCCTAAAGATATCTTCAGTTGAATATCTTCCATCTACCCCGTCATGACCATGTTGATCATATAATTGACGTTTATCTGAATCTGATAGAACCGCATATGCTTCAGAAATTTCTTTAAAATGTTCCTGTGCATCAGGAGATTTATTTCTATCAGGATGAAATTTTAAGGCAAGTTTTCGATATTGTGATTTAATTTCGTCAGGATTAGAAGATTTTGTGACTCCTAATACTTCATAATAATCTCGTTTTGCACTCATGGATAATCTGATTAATCAATTATTAATTAACTAACTTGAAGTTTTT
>JAOMCQ010000020.1 GCA_028345095.1 Candidatus Nitrosopelagicus sp.
AAGTGGATTTAGATCAAATGTGATAATCTTCTTTTTTGCCTTTTTTAGAGCAATAGTCCTATCTCCATCTTCTAATGGAACCAAGACTACATCTGCAGAAAATATCCCATTTTTATCAACAATTCTTCTGGCACTATCTATTCCCTTTAGTTTGTTAGACTGTTTTTTGTCCATTCCTAGAATTTCTTTTGCACCAGATTTTTTCAAAATATTTGAAATTGCTTTTTTTCGTTTTTTACTTGAATAAAATAAATTCACTTCTATCTTTGAGTTTGTTATTTTTGCTAACTGAATAATTTCTTTTGGACAAAGTGCAGCAAAATTTCCATTAACTGAAATTACTGAATTTTCTGCCTGATTTAGCATAATTGATGCAGCTTTAATTGCATCTTTTGCAGATTTTGTTGTTTTCTCACCTATCAAATAATCAAATGCTTCTCCTCTACCATGAGCTAACAGTCCTTCTTTTGCAACTAAATTATTATCAAAACCACTAACTAATTTTTCTCTAATTTGAAGAGACAAATATCGAGGATGAGACTTTGGTATGTTCATGTACATCAAAAAATTTATTGTAATCTAGCACCAGAGTTATCAATCTTTGACGTGATTATTAATCCATCATCAAATTGTTTCAAAAGTGTCTTAACTTTATTTTTTTCATCTTTTGTTACTAGTGAAAATACTGTCTCACCAAATAATGCTACTCCACATTTTATTCCATTTTTATGCAAAAGATTGATAACTTGATTCATTTTTGGCGTTATTACATTTACATATTTTGCAAATTTTACTGACATATCTTGAAACTCTTCTGTATCATTACTTTCAATAAGTTTTTTTACCATTTTTCCACCTAATCCATTAATTGATGAAATCTTTTCTTTGAGAAACTTTTTTGTTGAAATTGGATTAAAACAAATTATAATTACATCTCGTTTTTCTTTTGAATTAAGTTTTTTCACTTGACCTACTCCTGGTGCACCTGGTTTTACTCTAACCTCAAATCCTCCATGGTATGATGCTAAAACATCTCCTAATCCTGTTCTACATTTTATCTCAATATCATGTGCTATTTGTGCTACCTCAATTTCTGTTAATTTGCAATCTAATGCATCATTTAATGCAATAGATAATGATAGTGCAACTGCAGCACTACAACCAAATCCATAACCAACTGGAACATCAATATTATGTGTAACATCAATAAATTTCCCTTTCACACTAAATTTACTTAGAACTAATTCTGATACTCGCATGTCTCCTGATTCAAAACCATTTACCTTTATTACAAAATCTGAAATGTCATGTTTTGTTTTCTTTCTTACGATGACTGTTGTTTTAACACCTTTTTGTATAGAAAATCCTGCACCTAAAGATCCAAGTTGTTTAGAATCATCTTTATCTAATTCTGCCTTGAAAAAACCTGTAATATGTGCCGGACAAAACGCTGTTGCCATCATGATCAAACTTGACATATTTGGAAAATATTAATACTTGGCTTAAATAATATAAATTAGTATAAATTGACTACGTTTACACGACGCCTGCAAAAGATTGGAAGTAGTATTCTGGTATCTCTTCCAAAAGAATGGATTGATGCAAATAATCTAAATAAAACTAACCAAGTTGAAATTGAAACAAACAAAAACAATCTTTCTATTAGAACACAACTAAGTAAAAGACCATCAAAAGATATTGAAATTACTTATCCACTTCCAAAAGGTGAAAGCATTGTACCAACAATTACTGGTGCGTATCTTTTAGGATTTGATATGATTAAAATTGTGAGTAAATCTCCAATTTCGATTACTGATAGGGAAAGTATTCGTGGTTCAACAAGAAGATTAGTTGGAATGGAAATAATTGATGAAGATGCAACAAATATCTCTGTTCAATTTTTACTTGATGAGACATCAATTAATCCACAAAATATTCTAAAACGAATGAGTTCTATCGCACTTGGAATGTTTAGTGATGTCATATCATCATTAGAAAGTGGTGATAAAACAAATTTAGAAACTATAGTAAATCGTGATGCAGAAATTAACAGACAATATTTTCTTCTTGTTAGATTAATTCGAAGTACTATAATGGATACTAGATTAGCTAATATTTTTAATTTAGAAAATATTGATATTCTTGATTACAGAATTGCAGCAAATACACTTGAAATTGCAGGTGATACTATTGTTGAATTATCACAATCATTAATAAAATCAAATCTTTCTAAAGTTGAACTAAAGAAGCTTCATGATTTTGCAAAAGATATGGAAGAAATACAGATTAAATCAATTGATTCTTTTATTTCCAATAATAGAACACTTGCAATTGATGCAATTAGATTACAAAGAAATAATGTTACTAAAATTTCCAAAATTAGATCTTTACTAGAAAGTAAAAAACAAATTTCTCTTGCATTTTTTGATCTTATCTATATGTTTGAAAAAGTATTACAATCTTGGTCAGATATAGCCGATTTGGTTAAACCAAGTTACAAATAGTTAAAGTAATTTTTTCTTTGCTGCATAAATCATTACTGCACAAATTGTTTTTGAATCAATAATTTTTCCAGCTTTAATCATCCCAATTAATTTTTTAATATCCATTTTGACAACGGTGATAAATTCATCATTATCTAATTTTAATTCAAATTCTTTTTTTGTTCCTGATGCTACAAAAACATGAATTTCTTCTTTATTATAGCCTACAGAAGGGAAATATGAGACTAATTTAGTCATCTTTTTGGCCTTGTACCCGGTTTCTTCAATAATTTCTCTATATGCACAATCAATTGGTTTTTCTCCTTTTTCCAAAGTGCCAGCTGGAATTTCTAGAATGTATCCATGAGGAAATCTATGTTGTTTAACTAAAAGCACTTTCCCTTTTTCATCAAATGCAAGCATAGCTGCTGCACCTGGATGTTCTATTAGTTCTCTTCTAACTTTTCTATGTTCAACCTGCATATTGTATGCATTTACTTCAAACAATCTTCCTTTGTATAATTTTTCTTTTTTCATTTTTAATTTGTCTGTGAAATATGTAATGTTTGTGACTTTGTTAATGTTTCCAATCTTTTTTCTAACCATTTTTCTGGCATATCAATTTTTTTTGGAATAAATAATTCAGTTGTTATAGTGCCCTCTACTTTTGCCACTCTTTCTGTCATTTCATCCATCTTGAAAATACTTTCACTATACAAAAATAAAACAATCTGATTTTTTGCTAAAAATGGTGTCATTAGATAATCTTCCGAAAATTCTTTTTCAAATTTCTTTAACATTTGTGGAATATCTTCTTGTGTGATTGCTACAACTGCATAACACAAGAAACCTTCAATTTTACTAGGATCATATACAAGTGTAAATTGTATTGATTCATTATTTTGTAATTTCTCTAATCCTCTGTTGATTGTTTTTGTTGATAGCTTTGTATCTTTTGATAGTTGTTCAATCTTTTTTCTAGGATCTTCTATCAATTGATTTAAAATTTCTAAATCGGTCCTAGTTAGATTATGTGTAATCTTTGTATTGTCAGCTTCAAAAACTGACATTACTCGTACATTTTGCATTAATTTTTCTAATAATTCTATTTTTTGTTTCATATCTTCTTTAACTATAACTCCGATGACAGTATTTCCTCCTACACATGGAACAATTGCAAATGGCATTCCAGCTAGTTTGACATTTTTGATAATCTCTTTTTGATTTTGGGTGTTTACTACGATGTAAAACATATTCAATCCTAAAAGTGGTGGTTCAACTTTAAGACAGAATTTTTCTATAATTCCTAACTTTTCCATTTTACTAATTCTTGAACCAACTGCCCCGCCAGAAATTCCTAATTCCCTTCCAATTTGCCTATCTGGTTTTCTGCAATTATTCAGTAATCTACTGAGAATCTTCATATCTAAAATGTCCAATACGTGAAGTAAATTGTATATTTATCTAATTAATCTTACCATTATACTCAATTATGTCCTAAATGTTAGCACTAGAGCTGATCAGGATTATATATTCGACATTTACTTATAGAATATGGATTATCGGGTAAATTTAGCAGCTAGAATGCTTGCAAACAAAAGAGGTAGTCTAATTGGTGCTGTACTTGCTGTATCGATTGGAATTTTAGTAATTCATGTTAACTTTGTAATTTTTCAGGGAATCTATGATGCAATAATTCGTGATATGACTGATTATAGATTTGGAGATATTTTTGTCAGCCATGAAGAAGAAGCAACTATTGAAAGATCTCATGTGGTTTACACAAACTGGTTTGAAAGAGTACCCCTGGTGCAGTCCGCGACGCCCCGGCTTTCGGGCAGTGCCGATATAGAATTTAGAAGCATGGGAGAATTTCACGAAGAATACGATGTACCTGTAGTTGGCGTAGAACCTGTATCTGACATACAAGCATCAAAAATTCATACAACAATTAGTGAAGGTCAGTATGTCTATGCTAGAAATTCAATTGTAGTTGGTGAAACTGTTGCAGAGGATTTAGGTGGTGTGAGAGTTGGTGACAATCTTAAATTAATAATGACAAATCAAGGAGGCGAAGAAAATTCAAAAAGATTCGTAGTTACCGGAATTTCAAAAACCGCTGGAGGTCAAGGCTTTGATACAAGTGTGATTGTCCACATTGATACTTTACGAAGTTTAGTTGATAGACCTAATGAATCAAACTCAATATTTGTAAAACTAAATGAAAAAAATCCAGAAGCTGCATTAGATATTAGAAAACAGTTCTTAGCTGCGTATGCTAATGATGATCTTAAAGCACAAACAATTGAGGAATCAGCTGAGGCAACACTCAAAGGATTTCGTTCAGGAATTGCGATGATTAATTTAATTGGTTACTTTGGAATGGGCTCTTCTGCTTTTGCAATTGTTACCATACAGATGATGCTTGTAAATAGTAAAACTAGAGAAATTGGTGTTATGCGAGCAATTGGTGCTAAACGAAAAGATATCTTAATGGTATTTATTTTACAAGGAATGATTATTGGAGCAATTGGTGCAGGTGCTGGAACTGGAATTGGATTAGCATATACAACATATGCAAAAGAAACCAATATGCAATTCATGGGAAGTCTTGCACTTGAGGTAAATTACAATTGGCCAAAAATTGCAGAAACAGCACTTTTAGCATTTTTCCTAGCGGTTCTTGCGGCTATCTATCCCTCTTATAGAGCGACTAAACTACAACCAGTGGAGGCGATGAGAAATATCTGATATTGTTTTAGAGCTCCAAAATGTTTCAAGAATTTTTGGAGAAGGTGATACACAAGTAAAAGCATTAGATGATGTTTCATTTAAAATCACACGTGGTGAATTCGTTCTAATAGTTGGAAGTTCAGGTTCTGGAAAATCTACATTACTAAACATGATTGGATTATTAGATAAACCAACTTTTGGAAAAGTAATTCTAGACGGAAAAGAAACTACCACTCTAAATGATGGACAGGTATCACAATATAGAAATGAAAAACTTGGATTTGTCTTCCAATTCGCGAATTTGTTGCCAGATTTAACAGTCTTAGAAAATGTAATGTTGCCACAACAAATTCAAGGAAGCTCTGAAGATATACGTCAAAATGCAACTGATTTATTGATTAAAGTCGGATTAGAGGATCAAATTAACAAGCGTTCTAACAAAATTTCTGGTGGTCAAGCCCAAAGAGCTGCAATTGCCAGAGGATTAGTTAATCGTCCAACTGTGGTTTTAGCTGACGAACCAACAGGAAATCTAGATTCAGTTACTGCTGGGAAAGTTGTCAAATTAGCAAAAACAATGGCTAAGGAACTAAAACAAACATTCATCATTGTAACACACGATAGACATCAATTCCCTGATGTTGATAGAGTAATTACAATTATAGATGGAAAAGCATTCGATGGGGAAGAAAAAACAATGGAGATTACGGTATGAATAAACTAATTATATTATTTTCAATGACGTTGATCTTAACTTCATTAACTCCTCTATCTTTTGCCGACGATAGACTTGGACCTGCTAATGCACCTCAAGGTGTTTTAAGAGATAATGTTATCAGTATAAAATTTTTAGATGCATACTTCGGAACTGATGGTGAAAAAATTGAAGTAGCACCAGGAGACAAAAATGTTCCATTTACTGTAATAATGAGTAACGTTGGTACTCAAGACATTACTGGAATTAAAGGAAAACTTTCTCTTCCTGCAGCATATCAATCTCCAAGTGGAAGAGGTGTAGCTATGATGGCTGACAATGATCAAAAAGCTACTGCAGGTAATACATTTGCCCTAACATTTTTTGTTGATGTTTCTGAACTTGCACCAATCAGAGATTATTCTGGAACTATTGATATTAGCTTTTCAAGACTAAGAGAATCTGGTGAGCGAAATGAAACTTTTCCTTTTAATTTTAAACTTACAGGTGATAGTATAGTTAATCTAAAACCGATATCTGGTGCTTTAACATCAATTGTAAATAATAATGTGGTAATTGAAATTTCAAATGCAGGTAGTGCACCATTAAACAATGTAGATATCGTATTACAAAATGATCAAACTTCTGTTGCATCTACTTCATCTTCTGTTACTAATCTAGAAAATGTAATCTTTGATCAAACACACTGGGATGTTGGAACAATCAAGCCACAATCTTCTGTAACATTTTCATTGAGAGTATTTGTTCCTGAAACAATTAAAAATGAACCATTACATCTTCCTATGACAATTTCATATTATGATGCTCATGGTGAATTAGAAACTGTTACTAGGGTAACTGACTTTTACATTAATGGATTAGTTGATCCATCAATTTATGGTGTTAAAGTAATTGATCTATCTGGAAAACAAACAGTAATTGGCGAAATTCTAAATGAAGGAAATAGTGATGGATTATTTGGATTTGTTACTCTAAAACCAAGAGGAGACTCAAACATTATAGAATCCACACAATACATTGATGAAATAGAACCTGACAGTCCTGTTCCATTTAACATTCCAATTGATTTTGATGGTGTATCATTAGATGGTAAACATGACATTACAATTGAAGTTAGATACAAAGATTCTATGAGAGAAGAGCACATACTATCATATGATACCACAATTGATGTTTCAGCGTTATCTTTGTTAGATACTGAAGAGGGAGATTCGCCAATGGGTGCAATTGCTGGAATAATCATTATTGTTGCAATTATTGCAATTTTGTACAAGAAAGGTAAACTACCAATGATTAGTAAAAAATCTGCATAACTCAAAATTTAATGCATAAATTAACATACTCTCGATTTGTAATTTTCTTATGCATTGGAAAGATTCGCTTCCTGACTCGTATGTAAAAAAATATGGTAACCAACCATGTGTAAACATTGGTACAGCTGGTCATGTAGATCATGGAAAAACCACTTTGATCCAGGCATTAACAGGGAAATGGACAAGTGTCCATAGTCAAGAATTGAAGAGAGGAATCACAATTAGAGTCGGTTATTCCGATGCAGCATTTTACAAATGTCCTGATTGTGAACCGCCAACAAATTATTCCACATCCCCTAAATGTCCAAACTGTAAGCAAGAAGGAGAACTAAGTAGAGTAGTTAGTTTTGTTGATAGTCCTGGCCACGAAAGTTTGATGGCAAATATGTTATCAGGTTCTGCATTAATGGATGGCGCTATTTTACTAGTTGCTGCAAATGAAAAAGTTCCACAAATGCAAAGTAAAGAACATCTCTTAGCACTTCAAACATTAGGAATTAAACAAATTGTTGTGGTTCAAAATAAAGTTGATTTAATAACATACAAAGAAGCAATGGGTAATTATTCTGATATCTCAAAATTTATCAAAGGAACAAATGCAGCAAAATCTCCTGTTATTCCTGTATCTGCA
>JAOMCQ010000021.1 GCA_028345095.1 Candidatus Nitrosopelagicus sp.
CATTATCAAAATATTCTAAAACCATTTGACAACCAACACAATTAATGCCTTTTACATCAGTAACAGAAATAGGTCTAGAATTAATAATTACAGTCTCCAAGTCATCATCAAACATAATTTGAACATCATTTCTTGACAAAATTTCTTTTGACCACATTTTACCCTCTTTTTTAATAAAATTTTCTAAATCATATTCTACAATCAAATCATAACTTGCTAATTTTTGATTCAGAATAATATATTCTGATTCTTCAAACGTATCTCCATCATACGAAAATGATAATTTGTCTCCATCTTCATCAACTATAATTAGATTTGAATGACCTCCATCTAAAATTTTAATTAATTTAGGAGCATTTTCTGACCATGCTCCAAATTCTATTATATGTTTGACGTGAACATCAGGTTGTTTTCCTACTTCAAAAACAATCTTTTGATTCTCAATTACCGTCCCTAAATCTTCTTGGGCAAAGATTTGTGGTGAAACTGAAATTAATGCAATGCTAAAGACTATGACTAAAATTTTCTTATTCAAGATTCTACTCTGAGACTGAAACTTTGAGCATTTTGGCATCTTCTAAAGGACAGTCATTTCCATCTCTATCAAGACTTTCTATCTTATGTGCAACATTCATTCCTTCAGTAACCTCGCCAAACACAGTATATTCTCTATCAAGAAATGTACTATCTTTTGTTACTATGAAAAATTGTGATCCTGCACTATCAGGATCTGTTGCTCTTGCCATTGAAACAATTCCTTCTAAATGTGATCTTGAACTGAATTCTGCTTTAACATTGAATCCAGGTCCTCCCATTCCCCATTGACTCTTCATATTTTGATTCTTTGTATTTGGGTCTCCTCCTTGAATCATGAATCCAGGAATGACTCTATGAAATAATGTACCATCATAAAATCCTTCATTTGCTAATTTAACAAAACTTCTCACAGTTTCTGGCGCTAAATCAGGAAGTAAATTAAATGAAATATTCCCATGATTGGTTTCTATATTTACGGTAGTCAATGTCGCAACGACATACGATTATCATAATAACCTTTTGATCACTAATTGTTTTCTATGAAAGCCTTTTATCATTGTAAAAATTTGATGATCTTTTTTATGGTACAATTACGAATGACGTTTCTCTAAGTTTGTAAATTGAAATTTTATATAGATCAGTATTACACGATCCTTGTGAATCGTACTAATCAAAGCACTGTCATCAAAGCAGCAATCAATTCTTTGCTTGATAAAGGTGTTACAGACAAACAAGATATCTATACTAAAGTCGTTGATGAATTAGGAGTTCCAAGACCAACTGTAAGAAGAGTTGCTCGTGACTTGAGAAACGAACTTTTAGATAAAATCCAAATCTTACAGTCTGATACTAAAACATCAACTGCTACTGTAAAAGTTACTGCAGAGCAATAATTCCCCTTTTCATATTATATATTCAAAAATCTACCATTAACGTTATATTTTGTATATTTTCTTCGTTAAACAATGGGATATGTAAAAAACCATCTTGCAACACTTGTTTCAGGTGTATGGGCAGCTGTTTTGACTGGATTATACTTCCCACTAGTTGACTTTGCACCATCACTTTCATTCATTTTCACAATGGCTGTACCAATTATGTGGTTTATGGTGTTTGTCATTTGGATTGCACAACTGGCAGCAGATCGCAATCATGGAGCATCGCATTCCCATGATGAAAAAAAAAACCATGAATTAACGGCAAAAGAAATTACTACATACAAATTAGATTTAGAAAAAGACCTTTCTGATATTCCAGACGCAAAAGATACTGAAATCACACATTTAAAAAAAGAAATTGAAAATCTTAAAACCAAAGTTGAAATTGAAACTATTCGTGCTGAAATTTATAATCTAAAAATGTTGGCACAACAAAAATAATTATTCACTACAGTGTTCACACTTGAATTCATATTCATGATTCTTCTTACAACCAGGACAACTTTCAGCTCCTCCAAAATGACACTTGCATTCACAATTCTGTTTTGTCTCTGGTTCCATGTGAATAAATTGTCAGTCATGTTAATATATTATTGAGACAATATTTTTTCAATGAAGACAAAATTAGGAATTTTTGCTGGATTATTTGTGTTAGTTGCAATGATCGGAATGTCTCCATCATTTGCAGACTCTAACACAACCGTACTTTCTACAAATGATGGCATACAATTAACAAAAACAGTTGTACAGATGTCAATATCTTCAGAAAATACAATGCCATGGGGATTCGTTGAAGGTACAGTAGAAAATAATGCAGAAGGATATCCTGTAGTTATTCAAATTTATCAAAATGAAAAACCAGTTCATTTTGGACAGACAAGTGTAAATGAAGATGGTACATATGAATACAAATTTCGTGCAAGAAATGTTGATGGAGATAACGTAGTTAATGTCTACGAAGGTAATTATGATGTTAAAATCTTCAAATCAGTACAAATTACAGGAAAAAATCTAATCTAATTTCTTTTTGCTAATTCTAACGTTTTATCTACCATTTGATTCAATCTAGATTTCACATCATCATCTGTGATTTTTCCATCAGCCATTTTATCTGCAGTTACAAAAACTGGAATTGGATTTGTTATTACTCTAAAATATGACATTAGTTGTGTTAGTAAAGTTTGGACATCTGTAAATCCAATCATACCAGATGCAATTATTGCTAATCCTGCAGTTTTACCTTCAGTTTCTTTATAATTCACAAATTCAAACAAATTTTTCAAAGCAGCACTGTACATAGAATTATAGATTGGAGTTCCAATTAACCAAACATCTGCTGCCATGATGTCTTTTGCAGCCTGAAGTGTTTTCTCATTATAATCATCTACCCAGCCTCTGTAATATTCAAAACCACCCTCTGATAAATTTACAAATTTTATCTCAACATCTTTTTGTTTTACATAGTCAACCACATGTTTCATCATGATCTCTGTATTGGCATTTTCCCTTGGACTACCAGATATAACTACAACTTTCATGATTCATTCAAAATAGTACATAATTTAAGTAATGAAAAAGCGGGCTCGAAGGGCTTCGATCCCTCGACCTATAGCTTAGGAAGCTACTGCGCTATCCATGCTGCGCCACGAGCCCAGCAGAAAAATAACTTGAAATAATTTAAGCGTAGTTGAGATTGGATTTAATCATTTTTTGAATTATATTCCAAGATTCATCTTCTTTTTGTTCCCATTTTTCATAATAAACTACATCTTTTAGTTCTAATCTTGGTAACCATCCTGAACGTTCTAAGTCTGGCTTTGTCTCAAAATTTGTCACATGACCAAGACAAAGATATGCAACAGGTACAATATGTTCAGGTAAATCCAATTGCTTTCTTAATACATCGTTAGATACTATACTGACCCAACCTAATCCGATATTTTCTGCTCTTGCTGCTAGCCATAGATTTTGTATAGCACAACAAACACTGTAAATTCCTGCTTCAGGTATGCTGGTAGTTCCTATAATGAAGGGTCCAAATTTTGTTGGATCATATGTAACACAAACATTAACGTCTGATTCCATTATTCCTTCTAATTTTAGGGAAAGATACTCCGATCTTTTTGGGTCTTCAACTAACTCTGATGCTCGTTTATGTTCTTCTTGAAATGACTCTTTGATTTTTTGTTTAGTATTCATATCTTTGATTAAAATAAAGTTCCATGGCTGCGAAAATCCAACTGATGGCGCATGGTGTGCTGCATGAAGAATTTTTGTTAATGTTTCCTCCCCGATTGGTTCTTGTGTAAAATGTGATCTGACATCTCTTCTAGAGTAAATTGCTTTGTAAAATCCAGCTTTTTCATCATCTGTAAATTCATCGTTCATTTTCTAGCCTCATTTTCAACATGTCTTAAACGTTAATAATGTTCTTTCAGAATTTTTAATTCGTGGGCTTGTGGTCTAGTTTGGTTATGATGCTGCCTCGACATGGCAGTGATCGAGTGTTCAAATCACTCCAGGCCCACTCTAAATTTTAAAATTAAGACCTAGTATCAAAATTTAATTCTACAATACTCCATGCTGATTCTACAGTCATTTGTCCTGTTGCAGCATATTGTATAACTTCTCCACTGACTATTTTCTTATAGACTGTTTCATTCATTTCTGACATTACAATAGTTAATTTATTTTTTAATGGAATTTCTGCATCAGGGTAAAATGCTGCACGACCTGGCATTGCCACATCTTCTGTTGAGTATGTTCCACTTCCAATATCGCTTCCATCAGCATACAACGTGTACGTAATTACTGGAACAGTAACTGTAACTTCACCTGGATTTGCTACAAGAAATGTTACTTTTAGTGTTGCACGACTTTCAACACTGTTTACATCAGTTAATTCAACAGATTCTAATTCAATTGTAGCCATAGAAAGATCGTCATTATCTAAACTTGCATAGTAAACAATTCCTCCCATCATTCCTAACAATGCAAGAATTGCAACAACTAGTATCGAACGACCTGGTGGATTCATTAATAATTTTTTTAGGTTTTATACTAAAAAACCTTGTTAAGAGTCAAATAGAGTTCTAATCACTAGTTGTCATGGCATTAGAACAAGCATTACTAACATGGATTCACATTACAAGTGCAGCAATTTGGGTAGGAGGTTCTTTATTTATTGGTGTTGTATTTGCACCAATTTTAAAAAAAATGTCAATGCCTGTTGAAGAAAGAATACAATTGATGGTACAAGTTGGAAGACGCTTTAACAAATTAGCTCTGCCAGCTTTATTCATTTTAATTGCAACAGGCATGTATCAAGCACATCTTGTATTACAAAAATCTGATATTTTGTATGATACTAGCTATGGTCACGTTTTAATCATAAAAATGGTCTTAGTTGCAGCATTGCTAATTTTATACGCTGTTCATGTAAGAATAATTAGAAAAGATGTTGAAGATAAAATTATTGCAAAACAAATGCCTCAAGAAGAATTACAAAAACTAAGGAAAAAAATTATCATATTAGGTGAAGTGACTGTTGTACTATCTGTAATAATTTTATTTTTAGCATCTGTTCTTAACGCAGGTGGACAATTATGAATGGATTTCTAATAGGTAGATTCCAACCATTCCATCTAGGACATTTAGAGGCAATCAAATTTGCATTATCAAAAGTTGAACATCTTCATGTTGGAATAGGCAGCTCAAACAAGAGTCATGAAAAAAGAAATCCATTCACAGCTGACGAGAGAAAAAAGATGATTTTATCATCTATGGATGATGATATATCAAAAAATGTATCACTACATTACATACCTGATGTTGATGATCATTCAAAGTGGACTAGTCTTGTCGATGAAATAATTCCTGAATATGATGTAGTTTTTTCTAATGATGATTTTACACATGAACTTTATGGTAAACGAGGAAAATCCATAATTTCTGTAAACTTGAAATCTCGTAGCAATTTATCTGGAACTAATATACGAAATCTTATCTTAACCGATCAAAACTGGAAAGAATTTGTTCCTTCAGGTACAATAGATGTTTTATTAGAAATTGATCCAAAAAAACGATTATCAGATCTTTAATTATAAATAACCTCCAAACATCTCAAGCTTAGGCGATATAGAATTTGGAATATCTAGTAATGTTACCGGGTCCAACAAATGTACCCGAACGTGTTACACGTGCAATGGTAACTCCATCAATCAATCACAGAAGTGATGATTTTGTTGAACTATACGAAGAATGTGTTAATAACACAAAAACAATATTTGAAACAGAAGGTGACGCAGTATGTCTTTCTGCATCTGGAACAGGCGCAACTGAATGTTCTGTTGTAAATTTAATCAAAAAAGATGATAAAGTAATAATTCCAGTTAATGGAGAATTCAGCACTCGTTTAGCACAACAAATTGAATGGGCAGGCGGTCAAGCAATTAGAATTGAAACTGAACCTGGCATAAACGCAACATATGATCAAGTCAAAGAAGCATTTGATAACAATAAAGATGTAAAAGCATTTTACTGTGTTTGGAATGAAACATCAACTGGAACTATGATTAATTATTTGGATAGAATCAAAGATCTAACATCGAGAAATGATTCCTATTATGTTTTAGATGGAGTATCAATTGTCGGTGGAGAAGAACTTCACATGGATAAATGGGGAATTGACATTGCAATGACTGGTGCACAGAAAGCATTTGCATGTCCACCTGGAATATCACCAATCTGTATTAACGGTAGAACCAGAAAATACATGGAAGCAAATCCACCAAATACAAT
>JAOMCQ010000022.1 GCA_028345095.1 Candidatus Nitrosopelagicus sp.
TAGCAGTATTAACTGTCTGTCTTTGGAGCTCCGCTCCCCGTTGTCTGTTCCGCTTCCCTCGCCTCTGATTTTCTTTTCGCTTCTTCGTACTGGAGGTGCTTTGTGAATTTTTTGACATCTTTTTTCCATATGATATAGTTTTCAAATAATGAACGAGTCATTCTTAACTCTTGACTTAATTCGTATACCGATTTAAACAAGTAGTTAAGTTGGTCGTCTCTCTCTCTGTTACTTAATTTATTCTTTTTTGATTTCATTGTATCACCATTTTATTTACAGCGTCTTTCTCCATACACTTGGGACAGTTCTTATGGAGGTTCTTAACTCCGGCCCTGTGCATAAAGCCACATTGAGTACATATATATACCCAAGAGCTTTTATCATTCTGAGTATCTCCGTAGTGTACATCTGGTTCTTCTTTCTCAACACCAAATACAAACTTTGGGTTCAGTAGCTCTTCAATAGGCAATAGGATTAAACTAGACGCATTATCATCCCCACCTTTTATATCACGCTTGGGATGGCCAAGGTACTGACGACAGATTGCCTTAATGATTTCTGTCTTTAGAAATATAACTGCGTTATCGTTTTGCTCTTCGTCTACCAAAATATATGCTACATATTTAGCTTCGGTTGCTGCAATACCACTAGGCTCTCCTCTGTTGAAGTATTCTACTGCTATGTTTCCAGTTTTCCAAGCTTTATAGTCTTTCTTAAATTCAATCGTTTCAAGTAACTCCGCCCATTTATTCTCAGATAATTTACCTTCTAGTAAATTTACATCAAATCTTTTATCTGCTCCGCCTTCATCCCTTGCTTGTTTTGTAATCTCTTTTAATTGCCCTTCATTTAATTGAACGCTAATGTGTTTCATTGTTGCCCTCAAGAGAATCAACGCTTACCGTATCTAAAGAGCCGGAACCCTTGATGTATCTTTCTAACTCTACCTTTAATCCAAGTCGTTCTGCTTTACGACTTACCCACTCAATGAAGTCTTTAATTTCCTCATCACTCGTATCACTTGACGGGGTAATGTACATTTTATTCCAATCCATTAAAAGGGAACCTCTCCTAGTTTCTTCTTTAATGTAGCTACAGGATATTTTACAGACATTCCTGTTTTGTTTACGAATCCTTTGTAGTCAATCTCTACCATTACCTTGAAGCCGTCCATCATATCTACATTTAAATACGGTAAACTAACCTTGCCATTCTCTTCCTTGGTTACACCAAGTATCTCACAGAACTTAGCAAATCCCCAGTTACGACTGGGCTCAAACTCATAGCCCACCTTTTCTTTGTATCTAAATATCCCACCATCTTTTACATCAACACTTGGGTGGTCTGGGTGGTCAACTCTATAGACAGGCTTAAATACATCTGCAATAAACTTACCACACTTTATATTGTTTACCATCTCTAGGTTAATAATGGTCGCTTCATATTCTCCTTTAGGAATCTTAACTTGCTTTGTCTTCTCTCCCGGTACGTAATATGCATTATCTGACATATTTATTTATACGACTGTTTGATTTGTTGTATCTTATCCAAGGAAGCTTGAAGATTATCCATAGTAATTTTACCTGTTTTTAAGGCTTGTAACACTTTTTCAAGGTCATTATCCTTCAAACCTTCGGCATCTATATGAACCATTGCTTTAACAAATGCTTTCGAACCCTCTGATTCTTCCTTTATTACCTTCTTACATTCCTCTTTAGGCATTAGTTTTGGGTTTGATTTATCTGGTTTTCCCTCGTCGTCAGTATCGTAATCTGGGCCATCCATTACATATTGTACAAACCCCTCTATCTTTCCCATCGTGCTTGGCTTTAATATTTCACCTTTTTTGTATAATTCTAAAGCAAAACCGTAGCGAACTTTACCTCTATTTACCTTATCCCAGTCAACATTTTCATTATTTTCCATAATCTTATCCTCTTTACTTAATGTAACCCTTTAATTCCACCGCCACACGCATCAAAATATGAGCAGTATTTCTTATTACACTCCCAATCTTCTACAGGAGCAAGGCCTTTTTCTATGGGCGGTAAGCCTTCTTTAAATAATTCTTGTACCTTTAACCAATAACGTTCAGCCATATCAATATATGTCCGAGGAACTTTAATTTCTTTTACACGAGAGTTATTCTTATTGTAAAACAATAAAGCCATCTTATTAATCTTAATATTATTCTCTCTATAATACAGACCATAAGTGCCTAATTGTATAGCATAGTTCTGTGGTGCTTGTTTACTACCATATCTACCAAAGATAGATTGCCACTTAAAATCATTACAGGTTTTTATATCGTACAATGCACCGTCTTTTAGTATCATTGCATCTACAAAGCTTCTTACATTGTATTTAGGAATTAAAATTTCAGTCTCTATATGCACATCATAATCGTTTTTATCTGCATATCTTTGTAACGCTTCTTGCATATCTGTATGCACTAAGTCGCCTAAACGAAACAATCGCATCGTATTAGAATCCTTATCGCCAGATGGTAGTCCTTCTATCTGTGCGTAGTAGTGTTTCCGTACGCATAGACCGGCTCCAGAAGCGTGATACCACGTATCTTGACCTTCGTATCGCTTCTCAAAGTTTTCGTCTTTAAGGTCTAATATATAGTCGTCGTATATTTTAAATAAATCAATCAATATTAGGCTCCCATATTAAACTAGGACAAATATCTTTTACTGAGTCTGGCTTTATACGGACAAATCCTTCTACCTTTGCATTCTCAATCATCTCCGTTACCGCATCATAAACCCACTCATCAATATAATTAAGTGCCAATATATTGATTTGCATATTCTCTTTATGAAACAGTCTTCTGACGGCAGTTTTGTTCAATACCATTATGAATCTCCAAATTACAAAGGCTAAGTTAATTCCGTTTCTAAGCATATTCAATCACTAATTCGCTTAAATTCCAATTCTGACCACTTATCTAGCTCTTTTAGTTCTCTGCGAATGTAGTCAGAAATCACGCTCATTGATTTGTAGATACCCGCGACATACATTGTCTGTTCAGCGTACTCAACGTTCTTATTCATACGAGAATACTCTCTATTCTTATCACGAATTGCCTGTACCTCGGCTCTTAATTCTGTTAATATCTCTTCTAGTTCCGCTAACACTTTTCTGTTGCTCCTTTATATTATCTTTCCCAATACAAAACCAACTAGAAAGGTAAGAATTACCTCTTTGTTCTTCTTGATTTCGTATATTAATGTTATTAATAAATCCATACTTATTCTTTTTAACTCATCCATAGCTACTTTTGTTCCCTTTTTTCTTTAATTAATGCACCTAACAGTAAACAATAGTTCCGTATATCTCTTAGTCTACCCTCGATAGGTTCATCAGAAGCCTCCACTCCTTCCAAAACAAAGTTTCTTACACTATCCATATGTTTTAGCAGATATACAGTAGCCACAAACTCTGGCTCACACTTCAATCGCTCTGCAATAGACTTGAAGTTCTTCAGTTTATCTTCATCAGATACTGTATACTCCTTGCCCTTGACTCGCATCAACTCCATCTCGGTCTCAAATTCCTTATCAGCCCACTTAAAAAAGTCTTTTACTTTCATTTTACATACCTCTTTAATATTGAAAACAACCTTCTAATCTCTCCGTCTCTCATCTCATCTAACAACTTTCGTTGCAATCTTAATTTCATTAATTCTTTAATCATTATTTCTCTGTCGTTCTTATACATCATCTCTCCTTATAAGTTGAGGAGGCAAGAAAACCAAAACTCACCTCCTCGGAAAAGGGGATACGCACGGAGAAAGGAAGGGGAATGAAGACCCCAAAGCCGTGCCACCCCGATATTTATAGTTGCCTACTTTTAAAAACGTTAAACATACCCGAGACTACGCTCTCTATAATGGTAGGTGGTGCTTGTAGCTTTCGCCTTGCACTTCTCTCACCCGCCCTGTATCCTCTCATATAGATTGTATGTTCTTTTGGATTGTCTTTTCTTTTACGTCCTCTTTTAGCCATCTGTTCTCTCCTCTTCTATTACGATTGCATCATACACATCTTCGGGCAATACTTCGTGCCCCTTACATTTGGGATTCTCACACCCCAAGCCTATATCTGCCGATTGCTTGTCTAATGAGCTTGAAGTGTATCCCCACCACCACAACTTCTTATCACAGTTGGGGCAATGTATATCTGACTTTTCTCCGTCTCTCATCCTACCCTCTGCTTTTTCCTGTCGCTTTACCAAAAATATTTTCTCCCATATTGCTTGAAAACATTTGTCCATTCAACCTTCTTTCTTCTTTGAAGTAGGTATGGACATTTTCAATTAGCCCAACAAGTGTTGCAACCTCTTTGGTTTTTAGTCCATTTAGGTTCCAATGTTGAACCTCGCGTAGGAACTTCATTGCCTTTTGTTTGTACAAAAGAAAATGAGGTTCGGTGTCTCGAGTTCTCTTCCCTTGGTTGATGAAGTCGTTGAAAATCTGTTTAGCCAAGAGACGCTTTTCGTCCGGCTTTAGGCTATCTTCGGCTTCAATAACTTTTAAGTCATATTTTATAGCCCTAGGAGCGTTAGCACCTATCTGCCTTTTAGATTCAAGGTAAGCATCAGTTATCCCTCTGCGTAAATCCTCATCTTTAGTCACTTTTTCTATCTCGGAAGGGGCATATCCGCCAACCTCATAAGCGAAAACACTCTTTTTCATATCGTCATCTGCTCTATTTATGGCTTCAACGTTTTTAAAGTACGTTGCCGACAGTCCGGTTAAAGAACAAAGCGAATTAATAAAATCAACCTCATTATATTTACCGTGTTCCTTTCGGTATTCATCCCTATACCGAATGATAGCCTTCGACATCTCTGTTACTGTTACGCTTAACCTTTTAGTGTTTGATGCAAATTGAATCTCTAACATTTCAAGCATAGTTAAATTAGTACGCACCATTGCATCAATAGTCTCGTGTCCAAGCTTCACAGCACTAAGCCACCGTCGTTCACCATCTAATATCCACCACTTCCTATCGTCGTGCTTCGTTGCCATATCTCCGAGTATCAGTTCATTGCTATTCGTTTTAACAAACGGGGAAACAATAATAGGGTAATACATACCCTTTTCCTTAATGTCCTCGGAAAGCGATAGTAATGCCTTCTCGTTGTTATCCCAATCTTGACGTGGTTGCGCTGTGTCTTGCACCACATCCTTTACGTTAATCTTTACGATTATTCTTTCTTCTTTTCTCATCTTCATTGCCTCTCTGTTTAGTTAACGATAATACCATAGTCCAATGATACTCTATTACAAAATCTAATAACATACTGTAATCAAGACCCACTATGTAATCTTTCCAACATAGCTATTTGCATATCTTGTTAAGTAGTAACTTAAATTACTAGCAATAGCATTATCAATGTCCACCATCTCTCCATAGATATATTCTTCGGGAGCGTTGGTCGTTAGCCATCGTGCCGTCTTGGTTATATCCATTAAAGCCTCATGCTTTGTTGGTATCACCTTCTTCACGATGCTCTCTATACCACGCTCTCTATACCTAAAATGTTTGAGAGCAGAGAGGTTCATACGAACCCCTCTCTCCACTAGCCCCTCTAAGTACCTCACACTATTCTTTTTCATAACCCTCTCCTGTTAAATATTTGAGCCCCTGTGTTTTGTCTCTTGCCGTAGTGCACCTTCAAGCAAGACCTCAGTTCTCTCGGAGGCTCCAGACTGCCCAATGCAAATCTAAAGTGTAGGGGCTCAAGTATGGAAGTAACCGCGAGAGTCTCTCTCTCCCTGTGCGACAGTTGATAGCTGTCTCCCTGTAACGATACTTCCAAATGTAAATCTTTCTTATTCATACTACTTATAGTCAGTTTTCTTTAAAAAGTTCCAATTCATTACTATTTTCTTTTATTTTTACAAGATAATAACCATCTCTTTTGCAGACATAATACAGTTCACGAGCCAATCTTTTACTTATTCCTTTGCATCGGCTTATCCATAAGAAATCGTTTAAATCTGCTATATCTTTT
>JAOMCQ010000023.1 GCA_028345095.1 Candidatus Nitrosopelagicus sp.
TCATGTGTTTTGGTAACCCATTTAGAACTTTTTGACACATGTCAGGTTCAGTGTTTAGCATATCTTCAAAGAAAGCAACTGAACGTCTAACAATAAATGCAGGATGCCAACTTGAAGAATGAGCATTCATTTTTGCCATTTCCATAGCTTTTTGAAAATCCCCAAGAGAATATCCACCAATACGATCAGAAACAGATAGAAAATGACCCAGATCTCTGAAATGTTGTTGTTGTTCTTTGTTTTCTTTTAGTGTAGAATTTGAAAAATAATTATGAATTAATTTTTCAGTACTAGTAATTATTTCTCCTTTCCAAGGATAAACAGTTCTAGAAATGAGTGAACATATTAGATTTTGATCTAGATTTGCATCAGCCAGAAGTTTTTGTATGGTTTTATCTTTCGAGATGAACTGTATGACATTTTTTTCATGTGGCTTATCAATTGTTTTGTCAGGATCAAAATCATGTAAAAGTGCAGATGCAAAAAGGTAATTCAGATCATCCAAAGTAAGATAATTGTCTTCCAAAGCATGTATGCCAGAAAGTAATGTAACATACGTTACTTCAAGTTCATGATCAACGTTATGATATCCATAATAATCACTAAACAGCCCGTTGTCTTTGAATAATTGAATTGTATAATCTAATAATTTCACATTTGCATCAGTTGCAAGTTTTACAGAAGAAAGTAAATCAAATATTCCATTTCTCAATGAAGGTGAATTAGCAAATTCTTGCATGTGTTAGACGAAAGATTTGAGGTTTTAAAGTTATTTGATTAATCTACTGCCCCAAATCGGTTATAAGGTTAATAATGATATTTTTAGTGTGGGACTAAAACGATACCTAGTCACAAGAGGGATTACGATGTTCGGAGTGTTGATGATAACATTACTGCTAACAATTTCACTTGTTGGTTCCAATATGGATACGATTCTAAAACAAGGGGTGATTTATCAAGTAAGAGCCGAAATTACAGAAAATACCTCAATTGCACAAGGATTCAATGACCCAGATGAATTTGAGAAATTTGTTCAACAAAAAATTGATGAAAGAGTAAAGACTCTAGGTCTAGACACCCCATGGTATTCACCACAAAGATTAGGGTTTACGATGTATAAAATTTTAATTCTGGATTTTGGTAATGCCACATTTTTGACAAGTGATTCAGGTTCATCAAATGTGGGCGAAATAATTTTTGAGAAGATGCCAAAGACTATTTTGCTATTCACCACAGCCACAATAATTATATCAATAATTGGAATTATGTTAGGAGCTGCATCAAGTAACAAGATTGGGTCAAAATTAGACAGAATCACATCAACATTTGCAGTGATTAGCAGTAGTTTCCCAGTTTGGTGGATTGGAATGTTAATGATATTTGTATTTGCATTTGTGTATCAGATTTTTCCTGCTAGAGCTACACCGACAATTGAACCAGATGATCCAGGATACATACTAGCGCTGCTATATCATATGGCACTTCCAGTGATAACAATTGTTTTAATTGGATTTGGGGCATGGGCATATCTTGTTAGGAACTTCATGGTAGGAATTATGCAGGAAGATTTCATAACTGCTAAAAAAACTATCGGAATTAGTAAAAAGAAAATAATATACAGTCATGCATTAAGAAATGCCGCCCCTCCAATTGTCACCATACTTGCACTAAGTTTATCAGGATCATTAGGAGGTGCAATAATTACAGAAGCAGTATTCGATTGGCCAGGGATGGGACGATTATACTTTGAAGCAATCAGTGTGATGGATTTACCAGTGATAATTGGTTCAACATACATCTTGACCGTATTATTTTTAGTGAGTATATTTATTGCAGATTTACTGTATGGATATTTTGATCCTCGTGTACGCACTAGCTAATATACTTGGGTAGCTCTAGGCACAAAACGACTCACTTTAGTCACAAACCCTCACACTTGTTTCTCGTGAAATAATAAAAAATAAAAAAAAAGTTTCGCCCTTTTGTATTCTAAAGTAATTTTACTACCGTTAGAATCACAACTGCTGCAACAACTATCAACACGATAGCTAGCAATGCAAATGCAGATTGTGTTTGTGTGTTTTGATCTTCACAAGCTAAAGCCCATCCAGTATGTGTTGGTGGACTTGCTGATGAATATCCTGGCAAAGTAGAGCAGTCTGAAACTGTATTTCCTAAGATGTTCACAGATATTCCCAAGAGAATAGCTATGCCCACGAAGGCCCCCACTAAAGCCATAATATTGTTTTCCAAGTTATTGAAACCGATTTGAGTTTCTTCTTAAGAGTCTCGAGACTGTTAAAAAGAAAATATTTTTAGCTTTTTTGTGGGTGTGAGAAATAATCAATTACTCTTTAGAGCTTGGGATGATACATTCTATCGAACTACCAAGTGTGACAAATGTCGAGTATTGTTAATCACATCAACATACACACACAACACACAAGAGTTTAGAATTGCTTGGAGTACAAGCAAGTCTCACTCGAAAGGATGGTTATGTCATGTCTGTGCTACGAAGATACCTACCTCTAGACATTCTGCTAGAGAGAAAGCGTTTTCAACGTATGAACAGCTTGACAACTATCTTATTTCTAGGATAAAACAGGAAAAAGAGCTGTGGTTTGGCAAAAAGAAGGACAAAACTTGCAAATATCACTCAGTTAATGACGGTCTAGAGTAATTTTAACTGCAAAGTCAGAAAGAAAAAACATTTTTTTTTGTTTACTAACCACTACTAAGAGAAAACCTACTCTATATGCGACTGAAGTATGTACGCTTCTGTCGGTTTTTGGCGTGTATAATGATACTGAGTAAAGAGGCGAATCTTTACCCAATATCTGAGAAGTACAATTAACTTTTCTCAGATCTAATATCTAAAGTATTTCTTATATGAAACTCGTTAGCTTCTGAGAAGTTTTTGCTGTGGGATGTGTCAATAATGTCAATTCATATTTTAGATTTGTACGCTTTGCCATTTTGATTTTAACTTGAAGTTTCTCTTCAAATGAATATATCATTTCTTCAACCACACTCAAAGGATTAGAATCATCTACCAAGTCATAATATGGAATCTTCATCTCTTCATCATAAGCTAGAGCCTCAAATATTCCAGGTTTTACTAAACCTACGAATCCTGATTTCTTGTTATCTTTCATCTCATACAAAGGAGGAGGATTATGTTTTGGGTTCAATACCTGTTTTCCTATGGTTAATGGCAATTCACAATATGGACAGAATAGAAATTTTGGTTCTTTCTCAACTTTTAGTTTCCTATATGATATGCCCCCAAGATACCTAACTGAATGAGCTCTCTTCTTGACACCACAATGAGAAAGCAAATATCTCATAGTTGAAAAAAGATTAATCGACTCATCCAAGTTCCCAATATTTTTGACAGTCCAATTCATTTTGGTTCGGGCCATTTTATTATAAAATTCAGTTGAGTTGTTTACTCTACCATAAACTAACAAATGAAAGTGAGGACTAACGTAAGGATTATTTTTTGAATCATCAAATCGAAATGGATGGAATACCACAACAGCAGTTTTAATTTCAGCAATCTTTAGTGCAAAGTCTAAATTATTTTTCAATTCTTTGTAAGTCATTGACTTTGCTTTTTGTGGGTCTGGCGATAGTACGATATGTCTAAACTTGTATTGTCGATTTGGATTTTCTAGAAATTTTTCCATTCTTCTAGTTGATCTATTTGCTTGACGATTTACCCAAGACTCAAAACACTGAGGACAGTTTGAAACCTTGCAGGTTTTTTGCTCAGTATGGACATAATGAGAATTTTGAGGATGGAATTTTGAATTATCACAAAAATATCTAATCCATTTTTGACAGTATTGTTTTGATTGACCTTGACCAATCAATTCAAACTCATCATAAGACACGCCTTTCCAATTTCCATACCTACAAGCATTATAGTAGATTTGATATTTTGGAGGAGAGTTTACTTTGCGAGTAGACAAGATACAGCGTTGAATCAATCAAATTCCCTCCTAGCCAATCGAATCAAAACGAGACATTCTTCAATCGTTAATTGCTTGTGCTTTTTCGCAATAGTGGGTTTAGCGAATAACCAGTTCAATCCCAAGCACTCCAAGTTTTCTTTTTCTTTTTCTTCTCTTTTCCTCGAAGATGTTTTTTCTGACCGACGTCGAAATAACTCATTTTAATTTCACCTCTTGGATTAAGCGATATTCAAAATGCTCTTTGAATAATTCCTTACACGATTCACAAACCTCAAACTTTTCGAGAATATGATTTACGAAGATTTCACAATACCAGGATTTTCGCTTATGGTCACACTTCCAAACTTCACTCATTTCAATTCCTCCAATCTTTTCAAATCTTCATTGCTGTGGTTCAGATGGCAGTGAATCTTCAATGACCAAAATGACTTGAAATGCTTCTTGTATTGTCCTCGTTTCTGACTTGCAGGTGGTGGAGGATAACAGAAAGGACAAGTTAGTGAGACTCTAACTGTGAATTGTTTAGGAGTCAAAGATCTTCTTCCTCCCTTTTACCGTACAGCCATGTGCCAAATTGACGAATATCTGCCAGTAAGATTAGTAATCTTAAGTCTTGGATTTTATTACCAAATTTTTCTCGAATGTCGCCTTCTCTTAATTTTTTCATGTGTGTTTGTTTTCACAAACGTCTGGCGACTTTTTCGAAAAGTTAGAGAAGAAGAATCAACGTCGCCA
>JAOMCQ010000024.1 GCA_028345095.1 Candidatus Nitrosopelagicus sp.
GAGGTAGTTCGGTTAAGCTAAAAATGTAATAGAGAATTATTGACTGAATTTCTTACAAATTCCAGCTTTAATCATTGCAACTTGCATTTCTTTAACTTGCTCTTCTAACTTTGAAACATATTCGTGATCTTCTTTTCTATCAAAGATTTGTAATTCAGGTTCAGCCTTTTTGTATAGTGCAATTAATTCAGGAACGGTAAAGCGATTATATCGTTTCATGTATTTGTCATGTCCAGCTAGAGCATTACCAAAGTCAGAATCTACTCTATTGCATTTTGTGACAAACCAGCTTCTAAAGATATGAATCGAGATTTTGTGCCTACAAGAGTCCTCATATTTCTCATTTAGGCCCACTCGTTCTCTTAATCTGTAAAAATAATCCTCTTCACTGTGTTTGGCTTTGAGGATATTATCATCATCCCAATGTGTGAAGATGTGATCATCATCTTTTTTCTTGGCAAGTATTGGCTTGATAATTTCATAACATTCTTGAGTCAAGAATGTCTTTCTTGGAGTCTTGGTTTTGGTATGTCTTGCAGGAATCTCAACACAGACTCTATCTAAATCAAAATTCAAGTCTCTCTTTCTAATCTTGAGAGTTTCCTGCAATCTCATACCAGTGGCTAATAGGAAAATATACCATGCTCTTCGTTTAGGACTAGCATTATTGAGCAGGGTTCTAATCTCTTCTATGGTCACAGCGTGTCTTTCAAGCTTAATCTTGACTGGAAAGATGAGTTTAGCACGAACAGACTCTACGAATATCTCAAACCCATACCAGTTGAGGAATTTCTTCACACCATTGAAGTTAGTCCTCACAGTTGTTGGATCTAAATCATTTTCAGAAAGATAATTGATGAATCCTTGAAGTAAGGAATAGAGATTAGTATTATGCCTAACACCTTCTGAAATCTTTTGGTTCATCATGTCATAAAGGACAGTCTGCATATCCTTGTTGTATGATCCAATCAGATATTTCTCAAACCAATCAATAGCGATTCTTTGATTGACTTGATGTGAATGAGAGTGATTTTTTATATGTTCGGCATAACCATCTCGTGTTAATGACTTATCAAGATATGATGTGTTTTCCAATACTTCTCAAAGGGATAGAAAAATCCTTTCTTAATAAGAGCCTCAAGTGTACAGATGAATACTATATTGTTGATCCACGAGTGAGGACATCTAATTGAGTAGTGTTTCTACAAATGAAATTAAAAGAGAATTTCTAAAGAGTAAGTTAGGATTAACAGGTATTTTTATTTTATTAGGTTTAATTCTGATATCCATATTAACAATTTCAGTAATTCCAACATCAACATTTCAGGAATGGAATAATCCTGAGAAATGGATTTCATATCCAAAAACATCAGTACCAAGCTGGGTGAATCTTTTTTCTTCAGAAAAAATTCCTGAACATAAAATTATTAATGCCAAGATTTTTGAGTCGGAAAAAGATGGAATTCTTCTCACATCACAACAATTTGGCATATCATTTGAGTATGATGATTTTCCAAGTGATTTCATTTTTGAAACAAAAACAAGATATTCTGATTCTCACCTAATTCAAATCAAAGTTATTCGTCCTGATGGAATTACATTAGAATTGTTATCTACATCATCGCCATACTCAGAAATAGACACAATTCATAATCAAAGATATTTTTCAACAGATAGTATGATAAAGAAAAATCTCAATACATACAAAAATAATTTTGACTTTGATTTTCAAGTAGGTTCAACTGAAATAATATTTTCAAAATTATATGAAAATCAAATACAAAAAGGCAACTATATTTTCATCATAGACATGTACGGAATTGAAAAACATGTAAAAGTTTTAGAATCAAAGATGATTTTGGGTGGAAAAGCATATGGCCTAATGGGAACAGATGAACTTCGGAGAGATTTAGCAATAGGATTACTTTGGGGCACACCGCTAGCACTTTTCATTGGAATTTCAGTATCAATTGGGTCAGTTGTAGTGGGATTGATCTATGGAGTATATTCTGGTTACAAAGGAAAGAAAACGGATGAAGTAATGATGCGATTTAATGATGTTATCTATGCATTGCCAGCATTGCCATTTTTAATAATTCTAGCCGTTACTGTCAGTAACAGTATTTTTCTGATGATAGGTTTTCTTATGATTTTCAGTTGGGTAGGAATTGCAAAAGTTTCACGAAGTATGTCACTTCAAATTAAAACCAGACAATATATTGAGGCTGCAAGGATTATGGGTCAAAAGGATTCAAAGATAATCTTCAGGCATATTCTACCACAATTATTACCATATGCATTTGCAAGTATTGCAATTTCAGTACCAGCCGCAATTACAACAGAAGCAGGATTGAGTTTTCTTGGATTAGGTGATCCATCATTTCCAACATGGGGACAAATTTTACATGATGCTAACACATACGGTGCAGCTGCACAAGGATTTTGGTGGTGGATTGTCCCTCCGGGAATTTTAATTGCAATTACAGGATTGGCATTTGTTTTTATTGGAAATGCACTAGATGCGATAGTTAATCCGAAACTAAAAAGATAACCTACTCAGTAAGAGAAAACTTACGAATTAGATCAATTGATGAATCATTTAATTTTATAGTATAAGTCGCGGCGTTGGGATTTGTATTTTTTTCTTCTGCCAACAGTTCAGTAAATTTTGTTTTTTCCTCTTCAACTGCACCAGCTTCATGAGCACATAAGTTGAATGCTTTCAGTTGAAGGTTATTTTTTAATAAATAGGATATGAATTTTTTATAATTTTCAGTATTATTCCATTCAATATTTTTTTCATCACATGCAGATATCCAGACATCAACAGAATTATGAAAGAATACTTTCTTTCTAATTACATCTAATGCTAAATCTGTTTGAGACATATTTTTAATCCTAAAACATTGCACGTTTCATACTAGAGCCACATCGTGGACATTCTCTTGCATTGTAAACTTTGTGACATACAAGACATTCATATTTTATTCCAGGTTTATCGGTGTTTTGACCAAATAATCCACCACCAAAACCACCGGAACTGCCAGAACTAGAAGAACCGCCACCAAAACCACCTCGCATTCTACTCATCATTCTTCGTCTTAAAATTAAGGGAAATGCAATGAAGAGAGCTAATGCTGCACCCAATCCATACGGAAATGGAAGAATCATTTGTAAACCAATACTTACAGCAAGTGATGCAAATAGAAAAATTAAATATGATTTGTAGTTAATCATGATAAGAAAATTATCATAATTTCAAATATAAGGCTTATTGAGTAATTAGCAATTAATTATTCATCAAGTATGGGAATTTGATTTCCAGAACTATCCCATGCAAAGATATCTTCATCATCATATGGAGATTTTACAATTACCGAAACTAAACCAAAAAAATTATGCAAATCTTCAGAAGAAGGTTCCGCAGTTCCTGCAGGATGTGAATGAACCATTCCAATATAATCCGAATCAAATGGAAGTTGATTGGCTGGGAATCCTGCAAAAGTGGGACCAGTTTCATGAAATGGTGGGATCACTAAGCTTTCAATAAACATTTTACCTTTTTTTGAATGACCTTTTAGAATCAAGATCATTTCGTCTGGATGAGTTATCTTACAATATGAAATAATTCCATCACGAGTTTCATTAAGAAACACAAGACTACGCTCTAGTTTTTTTGTTTTAAAAATCATTGATTATCTGTTGAAATTGTATAAGATGTTGAGGTAACATCTTTGAGATTTGTTTCTATTTGATGTAATATTGTAGGTAAAGAATTGGTGAGATCAAGATTTTCATCTTCAAATACTTTCATTTTAGATAGAGCATCAGAAACATCAGATTCATTTCGTTTTAAATTAATTTCAACAGTTTGTAGAGATTTAGAATCAAAATTTTCAAGTTTTTCAAGTAATTCATATTTTTTAGTTTCAAATTTTTCTTTGATGTCAATTAATGAAGGAATTGTATTTTTAATTTCAGTAATACTGTCTTTTGACTTGGAAATATCCTTTACAGAAACAG
>JAOMCQ010000025.1 GCA_028345095.1 Candidatus Nitrosopelagicus sp.
AAAGATATTGTTGAAAAATTAAGGCCTGTTATTCCCTTGAAAACTGAAAACATAACTCTTGAAATATCCGTTCCAGCACAATTTGTGGCACAATCTTATACTGTTTTAAAATCAACTGGAAGTTTAAAAAAAGAAGATTGGCAACCAAATGGCTCATTAAAAGCAATACTTGAAATACCCGCTGCCGCAAGACCAAACGTGATAGATAGACTAGGTGCAATTACAAAAGGTACTGCTAATGTTGAGGTACAAAAATGAGCGGCGAACGTAAACGTCATGTCATTCCTGGTGAGGTGATTACATCTGGTCCTTATAGAGCTGAACAAAATACCATTCAGGTCGGAGATAAAATTGTATCAACTATTGTTGGTTTGTCTGACGTGTATGATGGAAGTGTTAGAGTAATTCCACTTACTGGGGGCTACGTACCAAAAGATGATGATTTGGTAATTGGAAAAATTGTTTCTCATTCTTCGTTATCTTGGACTGCAGACATTAATTCTTGTTATGTTGGAATGCTTCCAGCTAGTGATGTTTTTGGTAGAGATTATTCTTCAAGTTCTGATGATATGACTTCTAAACTAGCTAAAGGTGATTTAATTGCTGCAAGAATTGTAAATGCTGATATGACTCGTGATCCACTTATCACAATTAGTGGGCGTGAATTAGGTAAGATTGATTCAGGTGAATTAGTAAAAATTTCTCCGAATAAAGTACCACGATTAATCGGTAAACGTGGTTCAATGATACAGATGATTGAATCATCAACTAATAGCCAAGTTACAATCGGTCAAAATGGATTACTTGTTGTTTCTTCGGAAGATCCAAATGGATTATTAAAGGCGATACAAGCAATTGAATTGATCGAAGAACAAGCACATGTTGCAAATTTAACTGATCAAGTAAATGAAATGTTGGAATCAAAAAGTGAATAAAAATGGGCGGAAGAGACACAGATATTGTATTATTAGATGAAAACGGAATTCGTTGTGACGGACGTAAAGTCAACGAAACTCGAAAGGTTACCATCAAAGCAGGTGTTTTAAAAAACGCTAACGGTTCTGCATACATTGAATTTGGTGATAATAAAATTCTCGTAGGTGTATACGGTCC
This sequence comes from Candidatus Nitrosopelagicus sp., assembly GCA_028345095.1. GTDB lineage: Archaea > Thermoproteota > Nitrososphaeria > Nitrososphaerales > Nitrosopumilaceae > Nitrosopelagicus. The sequence goes on from JAOMCQ010000025.1 coordinate 1,114, forward strand.
TAGAGATGTACATCCAAAACATATGTCTGATACTGACACAGGAATTTTACGATGTAGATATCACATGGCTCCATTTTCTGTAGGAGAGAGAAAAAATCCTGCACCATCAAGAAGAGAAGTTGAAATTAGTAAAGTCATCAAAGAAGCATTAGAACCTGCAGTTATGTTAAAAGAATTTCCTAGAACTGCAGTTGATGTTTTCATGGAAGTACTACAGGCAGATGGTGGTACAAGATGTGCTGCATTAACTGGTGCATCTGTTGCATTAGCTGATGCTGGAATTCCTATGCGTGACTTGGTAGCAGGATGCGCTGCAGGTAAAGCTGCTGATGCAGTAATATTGGATGTAAATAATGAAGAAGACCAAGCAGGTCAAGCAGATCTTCCTATTGGCTATATGCCAAATTTGAAAAAGATCACCTTATTACAATTAGATGGCGTATTGACTCCTGAAGAATATAAACAATGTATTGAAATTGGAATTGATGGTTGTAATCAAGTTTATGAAATACAGAAAAAAGCTTTACAAGACAAGTTCTTTGCAAGTGGTGAAAAACAATGAGTGATGGCTTAATTATTGATCAATTAAAGAAGAATCAAATTCTTGATTTACTTAAAGAGGGAAAACGTGTTGATGGTCGTCAATTTGATGAGCCACGTAAATTAACTATAGACATTGGTGTAATTCCAAAGGCTGAAGGATCTGCACGTGCAAGATTAGGTGATACTGAAGTTGTAGCCGGAGTAAAAGTTCAACCCGAACGCCCATTTCCAGATACTGGAGATAAAGGAATGCTAATTTGTACTGCAGAAATTTTACCAATTGCACATCCTTCTGCTGAAACTGGTCCTCCACAACCACCTGTTGTTGAATTGGCAAGAGTCACTGATAGAGGAATACGAGAAAGTGGAATGTTGGATATGAAACAACTTGTTTTAGAAAAAGACAAATCAGTAATTGGTATATTTTGTGATAATGCTGTAACTGATCATGATGGTAATTTGTTTGATGCATGCTCATATGCATCAACTGCCGCAATTAATTCATGTAAAATTCCTAAATATGAAATGCAAGATGAAAAACCTGTTAAAATTGAAGGTGAATTTACCGAACCTCCGCTCACAACTTTACCTGTGTCTGTAACAATGGCAAAAATAGGTGATTTCATTCTAGTTGATCCTACTATTGAAGAATGGGGAATAATGGATGCACGAATTACAATTACATCTAATTCTGATGGAAATGTAGTTGCACTTCAAAAAGGGGGTTCTGATGGATTCACTCAAGAAGAATTAATCAAATGTGCTGAATTATCAGTTAAAGTTGGAAGTAAAATACGAGAGATTATAAAAGAATCAAAATAAGGTAGTAATTAATGGCAAAAAAACAAACTACACTGAAAGGACTTGGTCCAAGATATGGAATTAAAATTCGAAAATCATTTACTAAAGTTCATCATTTGATAAAGCAAAAAAGAAAGTGCCCTGAATGTGGTGGTTCTATAATTCGTGAAGCAGTTGGAATTTGGACTTGTAAAAAGTGTGGACTTAAAATAGCTGGAACTGCATATGACCTTAAACTTTAACGCTAAAATTCAATTCTCTTCAGATAAAGAAAATGCTTCAATTTATCAATCAATCAATACTGATAATGAATTTTATCCAGACAATCCCACAAAAACAAAAATTTCTCTTGATAAAGAAATTCTAATTGAATTAGAATCAAGTCATCTGCCTCATTTACGTGCAAATTTAAATTCTACATTGCGCTTGTTACAGGCATCTTATGATACTATAAACTCTGTAAAGATATAATAAAACAATAATAAATCACAAGTTATGTCTGCAGGACAACAAATGCCACCATGGTTACAAGAACAAATAGGAAAAATGCAACAATCTCAACAAAACCTACAATCAATTTTAATGCAAAAACAACAAGTTGAGATGGAAAATGCTGAATCTGATAGAGCCCTAGAAGAATTAAAAAAAGCATCTGATGGAGATCAAGTTTTCAAATATGCAGGTTCAATTCTAATTAAATCTGATAAAAAATCCTTGATAGATGAATTAGAAGAAAAAAAAGAATTATCTAAAACAAAATCTACTGTCTTAGCAAAACAAGAAGAAAGACTCAAAACAAGCCTTCAAGAGCAGGAACAAAAAATTCAGGAAATGTTAAAAAACCCAAACCCACCTAATACTGATAAACCATCCTCTTGATACCTTAACAAATTTTAACATAGAATCTTAGTAATAATTGTGAAAATCGATGAATTACGGATTATAGCTGACGAAAGAGAAAAAAAAAGTGGTATTCCAAAACTTTTGTCTTCTATTGGCGTAAAAACCGAAATTAAAACACTTCCAATAGGTGATTACATTGTTGCTCCGGAAACTGTAGTTGAAAGAAAAACTATTGGTGATCTACTTGCTTCCATATTTGATGGTCGTTTATTTGATCAATGTAGTAGACTAATTGAAAACTATCAGTATCCAATTCTATTGATAGAGGGAAATGTTGATGAAATTGAAAATTTAACTGATAATCCTTTGATATTTTATGGAGCACTTTCTACTGTTGCATTAGAATTTAAAATTCCAATAATTCCTACACCTAGTGCAACACATACTGCCAAATTATTGGTGTCGCTTTCTACCAGAAAAGAATTAACAAAAGGACCATTTCTTAAAAAAATTAAAAAATCAAATAATATTGAAAAACAACAGCTTTCTCTTTTATGTAGTCTTCCTGGTGTTGCTG
>JAOMCQ010000026.1 GCA_028345095.1 Candidatus Nitrosopelagicus sp.
CGTCTTGTTCCACAGTGTTTTTACCAACTAATATGGCATCAGATTTTGAACGAAGTTTATGAACTCGTATTTTATCAGATTTTGATGACAATACAACATGTTTATTTTTTTGACCAATCTTTCCATCAAGAGTAATGGCAGCACTAAGAATGACTTTTGGTTTAGAGTTTGCCATTAACAATTTCGCCTCCAATCATTGCAGCTTTGATAGATTTTTCAGATGCACGATGAACTATTGATGCATGAACATTATTCATTGGGTCTAAATCAAGCGAATTTTTGTCTATAAAAATACAATCTGCAAGATAATTTTTTCGGATACAGCCAATTTTTTGATTCAGCATTTTACCTGCGTTTACAGTAGCCATTTTCAATATTTCTTTTGGATCAAATCTATCTTGAGACATTCCCATAGTCACCTTCCAAAGATAATCCATTTCTCTAAAAATATCTGGAGAGTTAATCATTACATTATCTGTTCCAAGTGTAATGTTACAACCAAACTTTTGCATTAGTGAAATGTTAGGAATTCCTTCGGCTAATGATGAATTTGCACGTGGGCAAACAACTATTCCACGCGTATTTTTTGCTGCAAGTTTCAAGTCATTGTTTGTTGCAAAGGTCATGTGAATTAGAAATGATGGATTAAGCAACATGGCTCTTTGAACTTCTGTTTTTCCAGTTATTTTTTTAGAGGTATTTGCACTGTCTTTTGTCTCAGCTGCGTGAATTGCACGAATCTTTTTTGTTCTAGAATAGGATTTTAGGTTTGAATTGCTATTTTCATTTGTTCCACTGATTCCAATTCCATTACAAATTTTCAGTAATTGAGTTAATTTTTTAGTATTTTGTACAGGGAAAGGAAGATTTTGTTTGATTTCATTTTTTGTATTGTAATACTCAATTCTTCCTAAAATTACACAACGAATTGGTATACTGTCTAAAGCCGATTTTAGTAATAATACACCATCTAAACCACCTTCTCTGAAATCAATGAAGGTTGTAATTCCTTTTTTTATCATTGATTTTGCAGAATTTTTTATGTATTTTGATAATGATGGTTTAGGAGTTTCTTTGAGAAGTTTTTGTTTTAAACCAATCATTGGATGAATTTTTGAATTGACATCAGCATCAATTGATAGATCTTTTCCAATTGAATCAGCTATGTGTGTATGTGAATTTATGAATCCTGGAATTAATAATAAATTTGAACAATCAATAGATTTTTCCTTTGATGAAATAGTTTTTGAAATTTTTTGAAATTTTTTATTTTTAATTTGTACATTAATTGATTCTATGAGTTTTAATTCATTTCCATAAAGTATGCTAATATTTTTTAGAATCAATTTAATTCATAGATTTCAGGTTTTTCCTTTCCTGAATCTCTAATTTCTCTTATTGTATCTAGTGATTTTGTTGCAAGTTTTACAGCATCCCTAGATGTCTGTGCGGTACCTATTCCACAATTTAGTTCAATTTCAAATTCATCTTTACTTATTTTGATAAAGTCTTTTGCAAAGTTTTTGAATTCAGAGTTTGTTACAACCATGAAATTATCCCCACCCATAAAAAATGTAAGTGAGTTTTTTGAAAGAAAATATTCTGACATTCTTGAATAAATTTTAAACATTAGAGATGAAGTATCATAAGGTGACATTTCCTGTTTTCGTTTAGATGTTAAATCATCTACATCTAGATGCATAATTGTAACAGAATGTTCTGAATGACCATTTAATGTTCCAAAAATTGAATATTGTTCATTGAGAAATTTTTGTGATTTTTTTGCTTCATACGCATCTAAATTCGCATCATATGGATTATCACCATATCCAATCGACATTGAAAGTTTGATATCAAAAGTTGATTCTAATTCCTTTTGTATTACAATATGTTCGTCAAGTGAAAGACCATTTGTGACTGAGAAATATTCATCAGAGCGATTCAAAAATACTAGACAGTTTTTCTTTGAAAACAATTCTTGTAATTTATTATACAATTGTGATTGTAACATTTGTAATTCATGCTCACGGTCACTTCCTAAAGTAAGAGTCCATGGACCATATCCTGTAATTTTCATTATTGTTAGTTGAATCATTTCTCTATTTCCTTAATTTCATTATGAAGTTTGAATACTGCATTAACTGCATTTTCAGATACAGGTCTAATTCTTGCATATGCTTGTCTTTCTGCCATACCAGGACCTGAGATTCCAAGTGATACAGGTTTTTGATGTTTTATGGATAATTTAGCTATATTTCTTGCAGTTGAATGAGCTATTACTTCATCATGTTTTGTTTGTCCTTTGATTACCGCCCCCAATGTTATAACAGCATCAACATCATTTCTTTGTAATAATTTGTCAATGATTAATGGCATATCAAAAATTCCAGGTACATGACTTGTATGAATTACATCAAGGTTTAGTTTTTTTGCAGTTTCCAATGCAACGTCATACATACGTGACGTAATTTTTTGATTAAATTCTGCAACAACTATAGCAATTTTCAAGATTAATTCACCTTAGAGAATTCAAGTAATTCTTTACCATCAATGAATGGTATTGCATTTTCTTTTGCATATTTTTCTGCTTTATCTACAGATAATGCAGAATATGTTTCAGAGTCCATCATTTCACATATTGCAGTAATTGGAGAAAGATTTGCTAACTGTGTAAGATATACAGACATTTCTGTATGACCTGTTCTAGAAGAGAGAAGTCCGTTTGAGGCAAGTAATAATGGAACATGTCCAGGAGTTTTAAAATTAAAATTAAAAATTTGTTTTGGACTATCTTTTTTGTATAGTGTGGACATTTCTTTGATAGTTAATGCTCTATCTCTATCAGTAATTCCAGTGTAGGTTTGTTTATGGTTTATGGTAAGTGAGAATGTAGGATGATCACCGTATGGCGCAGTGCCCATAACCATGTTTTTTGATTCATCATCTAATTGATTAGATGATAAGAGCATGTTATGCATGTACTTGAGTTGTAATTTTTCTGCAAGTGAATTATCTATTGCTAGACAGATCAATCCACCTGCATGTTTTCGCATTCGAACTATGTGTTCGGGAGTTACAAATTCTGCAGCAACTACCATGTCAATTTCATTTTCACGACCATCAGAATCATGGATCATTACAAACTCTCCACGTTTTAATGATGAAATTGCAGAATCAAATGTCATATTAAAAAATGATGTTATAGTTATTATAAAGTTTACTAGAATTTTTGTTATTACCAAAAAATTGGTAATAATTATTTGTTCTAAGATTTTATTTTAGGATATATTTTCCTAGAATGTCAGTCTCAATATTTAATTTATCATCAATGTTTTTTGTTTTGAAATTTGTAATTTGAATTGTATGCGGAATGAGACATACTGATGCTAGATTATTTTTCACATCAACAACAGTTAAACTAATTCCATCTAAAGCAATTGAACCCTTCTTAACAACATATTTTTTTAAGATATTTGGAATTTTAAACCAAACCTTAACTTCTTTTGGTTTTTTCTCTATTTTTTTTATTTGTGCAACACCATCAACATGACCTAAAACAAAATGTCCTTCTAATCGTTCACCAACTTTTAAACTTCGTTCCACGTTAACTATGCTTCCAACTTTCAGATTTCCTAAATCTGTTTTTTTCATTGTTTCATCAATCATTTCAAATGTGCATGTATTTTTCATAATTTTAGTTGCGCTAAGACAGACACCATTCAATGCAACACTTTGACCAATTTTTAGTCCTTTAGAATCTTTACCTAAATCTACATATACCTTAATTGCACTACGATTTTTTGTATTTAGTTCTATTTTTTTAATTTTTCCAG
>JAOMCQ010000027.1 GCA_028345095.1 Candidatus Nitrosopelagicus sp.
TGCACACACATAAGATTGATCTTTTAAATTATTTTTTGCAATGGATACTAAAATTCCCACTGCATCCTCGACATGTATGAAACATTTATTGTAATCTCCTTTTCCTGGAACCTTCATCATCCCACTCTTTAATTTCTTAACTACCATCTCTGTAAACCAACTACCATCTCCGTAAACATCTCCAAAATAACACACTGAAAATCCAATATTGTTTTCTTTACATGAATCTTCAAGAAACTTCTGTGCCTCTAATCTTATTTTAACGAAATCTGTATCTGGCTGAATTTGACTTTGTTCATTAACTACTTCTTTTGCATTACCAAAAACGCCTAATCCTGATGCATAGATAATAAAATTTGTTTTTTTCTTAATCTTTTCAAATAGGTTTACGGTTCCTTCATAATTGATTCTTTTCTGTTTCTTTTTGTCTTTTACTAGTGGAGTGGCAGCTGCTAAATGAAAAACAACATCAAATTCAACATCCGGGATATCAAAATTATCTTCTCTTAAATCTGCATTAATAACTTGAATTCCATCTATCTGACATGGAGAGTCATGAAATATCCCGTAAACATCGTGACCATCTGAAATCATTTTCTTTGATAGTCTAGAGCCTATGAAACCCCCTGCTCCAGTAACTAATACTTTCATGAACTATCTATTTCATTAGATGATAAAAAATTTGATATTTCTGAAAGATACTTTTAAGTATAATTTGAAATTATACAGTAATCATCTTGGTAAAACATGATCCTTTTGCTAATGCAACAAAGCAAGTTAATGATGCTTGTGATGTTTTAAAAATTAAAGATAAAGGCATACGTGAATACCTTGCAATGCCAAATAAAGTTCTACGTGTTAAAATTCCTGTAAAAATGGATAATGGAAAAATACGTGTCTTTACTGGATTTAGATCACAACATAACAACGACCGTGGTCCATACAAAGGTGGAATTAGATATTTTGATCCTGAAGGTGGTGTACAATACATGGAACGTGAAGTTATGGCTTTATCATCTTGGATGACATGGAAATGTGCTGTAGTTGATGTGCCACTTGGTGGTGGTAAAGGCGCAATTTTTGTCAATCCAAAAAAAGACAAACTTAGTGATGGAGAATTAGAGCGATTAACTCGAGGATTTGCATATAAAATCGGTGAAATAATAGGACCTCAAAAAGATATTCCTGCACCTGATGTTTACACAACTGGAAAGGAAATGACACAGATAATGGACACTTGGAGCAAGATGAATGGTAACAAATACTCTCCAGGCGTAATTACTGGAAAACCAATACCTATGGGCGGTTCACTTGCAAGAAATGTTGCAACTGGATTAGGTACAGCATATTGTGTTAGAGGTGCAGCAAAAATTCTAAAAATTAATCTTAAAGGTGCAAAAGTTGTTTTACAGGGATTTGGAAACGCATCAACGTTTGCAGGTGAATATCTAGAAAAGATGGGTGCAAAATGTATTGGAGCAAGTGATTCAAAAGGATCAATTATTGTTCCAAAAGGATTCAAAGTGAGTAAATTAATTGAACATAAGAAAAAGAAAGGAACCGTTGTAGGTTTCCCAGGAAGCAAAAAGGTCTCAACTGAACAACTACTTACAACAAAATGTGAAATTCTAATTCCTGGTGCACTTGAAAATCAGATTGATGCTAAACTTGCAAAAAAATTACAATGTAAAATAATTGGTGAAGCTGCTAATGGACCAACTCTCCCTGAAGCGGATCCAATCATCTACAAGAAAAAAATCATGGTAATTCCTGACATACTTGCAAACTCTGGAGGTGTTTGTATTTCCTATCTAGAATGGGTACAAAATAACATGGGCTATTATTGGAGCTTTGATGAAGTTGCAGGAAAAATGGAAGCAAATATTGTCCGAGGTCTGAAAGATTCTCATGACATTTCTAAAAAACACAAAATTGACATGAGACGTGCCGCAATGGTTCTTGCTGTGCAAAGAGTTATGGAAGCATTCGAACATAAAGGCATTTGGCCTTAAACAAAATTTTTGATCAAAGATTAATATAGCGAAAAATTTTTTCATCGATCGAATAATGTCATCTGTAAAAACTATATTTGAAGAAATAATTAACACAGATCATAAAGTAATTACTGAAGAATCATCAAAAGGAATCTTAAAGAAATATGGTGTAAAAGTACCTGGATTTGCATTAGCAAAGTCTGCTGACGAAGCAACTAAACAAGCAAAAAAACTTGGTTTTCCATTAGTAATGAAAGTTGTATCTCCACAAATTCTTCATAAAACTGATGTTGGAGGAGTAAAAGTTGGTATTGATAATGTAGCTGATGTCAAAAAGACATTCAATGACATGTATGGTCGTTTATCAAAGAAAAAAGGAGTTGATGTAAAAGGAATTCTTTTGGAAAAGATGGTGCCAAAAGGTGGAGTTGAATTAATTGTAGGTATTCAAAATGATCCGCAATTTGGTCCAATGATTATGGCGGGATTAGGTGGGGTGATGACTGAAGTTTTCAAAGATGTTGCATTTAGAATGCTTCCAATAACAACATCTGATGCAAAATCAATGTTGAATGAACTAAAAGGCTCAAAACTCCTCAAAGGTTTTCGAGGTAGTACACCAATTGATACAAACATGGTTGCAAAAGCACTTGTTCAAATTGGAAAAATTGGTGTTGAGAATGCAAATTATATCAACAGTATTGACTTTAATCCTGTAATCGTATATCCAAAATCTTACTTTGTAGTTGATGCAAAAATTATTCTCAATAAAGAATTGAGAAAGAACTCAATCTCAAAAGCAAAACCGGTTATTGCATCAATGGAAAAATTCTTCACACCAAAATCAGTTGCATTAATTGGTGCATCTGCAACACCGGGAAAAATTGGTAATTCTGTATTAGATGCACTTGGAAAACAAGATTACAAAGGTAAAGTATATCCAATTAATCCTAAACAAAAGAAAATTCTTGGAATGAAATGTTATCCTTCATTAGAAGCAATAAAACAAAAAGTTGATCTTGTTGTTGTTTGTGTTGATCTTTCAGCATGTGGACCTATAATGAAAACTTGTGCAAAGCAAGGAATTCACAATGTAGTAATTGTATCTGGTGGTGGAAAAGAGCTTGGCGGTGATAGAGCTAACATGGAAGCAGAAGTAAAAAAATTATCGTTAAAACATAAGATTAGAGTAATCGGTCCTAACTGCATTGGAATGTTCAACGCAGCAAATAGACTTGATTGTGCATTCCAGGGACAAGCAAGAATGGTTCGTTCAAAACTTGGTAACGTTGCATTCTTCTCACAAAGTGGAACTATGGGAATTAGTATGCTAGAAAGTGCAGATTTGTTTGGTCTATCAAAAATGATTAGCTTTGGTAATCGTTCTGATGTAGATGAAGCGGATATGATATGGTATGCCGCAAATGATCCTCAAACTAAAGTAATTGGATTATACGTTGAAGGATTTGGCGATGGAAGAAAATTCATCAATACTGCAAAACGTGTAATGAAAGAAAAGAAAAAACCAGTTATTATTTGGAAAAGTGGAAGAACTGCTGCCGGAGCAAAACAAG
>JAOMCQ010000028.1 GCA_028345095.1 Candidatus Nitrosopelagicus sp.
AACCTGATTTTACTGGTAGAGGTAAAGTGGGTGATGAGCTTATGGATTTTGCTATGTGGAAACGCGAATCAAAAGCTGGAAATAGCTATTATTACATGAGTTTTAAGAAGCCAGATGAGAAATTTCAGAATAGTGGGTCAAACAAGCCAGCATTCTAAAATATCTTACGAATAGGAGAATAGCGGGGGTGTATCTCTCGCTTCTCCTGTTAGCCATACATTGTATCAAAAAGTTTATTATATCGCCGTATCGAGGCAATTAGAGGCACTTTTTGGAGCCAAGTCGTACCTTAAATTATAAAATGAAGTCTATGTTTAAAATCTGCCCTAAAATAGAAAAACAGTGTGCATTCTGCGGAGAATCCAATTGGAATCCTATGACCGATAGCAAATCTGACAATATATATTTATTTTGTGGAGCGACATCAGGTTATGAAACTAGGGTTGAACCTTTGCCAGAGTGTTGGTTAAAAATGACACCGGCTATGCGAACAAAATATAGGAAGAAAAAGAAAGCAGAGTACGAAGCGTTGAACCCGAAGACATTAAATTATGAAACAGTTAGAAATAAAAAATATAATAAAAGCTATTAGTTCAAACTAAAAGCGCTTTTCTTTCTTGTTTTTTTTGGTTGAGTTGCAGGGTCAATGGTTTCCCTCATTAGTCTTTCGTGTTTACGCATTAAATATTTATTAATTTGTTCTACGTTAATGTCGTCCATCATTAAAGGTCTTTCTATAAATTCTCTGTTCCACTCTCTTATCAAGCGTTTAACCATAATATCATTACCCTCTAACATATAATCAAATATTTGTTTTTTAGTAGAAGTAAGCATTGTTCTTCTTCTATCCGCTCTTTGTTTTGGGGTTTCTAGTTGTCTTGCTAATCGTTTTGGCCCAGTTCCAAAAACAGGAGCAATATATTTTACTGCTCTTTGTGCGGTTACAGCATTGGGCCCAAGCTCTATCATGTCGCTTCCAATTCTAAGCATTGCATCGTATAATTTAAAAGCATCTTGAATAACCGCTGGCTTTGCTAAAAACTCAATATTTCTCCACGGACTTTCTGAGGCTACAATGTCTGTAATAAGACCAAAAGAACCTACGGCTGTTAACCCTTGTATAAAATCTGCCATTGTATATTCTTTACCATCAACGTCAAGTTTATAATTATTGTCATATATATCTACTTTGCCAGCAAGAAGATTTGATAAAGAAGCCTTAGCCCAATTAACAAAAATACCACCAGCAAATCCAGCTGCACCTAATCTTAAAAAGAAAGCCATGTCTTTGTCTTTCATTGCTTGATTAGCCCAACGACTCATCATTTCTGCTTGCCTATAACCAAAACGCTTAAACAATAAAAACGGTTGCATCTTTGGGTTTGTTGCAAACGAAGGCTCTAAAAATGTATTTTTTTGAAGTTGAGTGTTTTTTGAAAACTCAGACATTACTCTACCCATAGACTTTGCTGTCATCTTCATATTTAAATTTGTAACGCCCATCTCTCTTAAATTTCTTATAGCTATATCTCTTTTCTTAGCTTGTCTAAATGTTTTTGGTTTTGATAAAGCAATCTTTTGCCACCCTTTAGCAGCTTCAAAAGCAGAGTAAGCAGATATAAGTTTATTCACTCTGTTAATGCCTTGAAATCCAAAAGCTCTAGTAGTAAAATCTGCAAGCTTTCCTAGTTTTGTTCCTTGTCCCGACTGAAACCCTACAATAATATTATGTAACTCTAAAGTTCCAGCTCCAGAATTTTTCTTGATATCTTCTCTATACTTTTTATTTTTTAAAGCATTCAAAGAGCCTTTAAAAAAGGGAGAATAACCTAGCATTAAAGCAGAAGAAATTAAAGTTTGAGTTATGTTTGGTATCGTAGCAAAGCCTAAACCTATTTTAGTCGCAACCTGAAAATTAACAAAGTCATTTAAACGACTTTTAACTTTAAAACTATAGTTTAAAGCAGGGTCTGTTTCTATTAACCCAGTATAAGTATCAAACGCTTTTTTTAATATTTCTTCTTGTGTAAAAAGTCTTTTCTTTCTTAGCGCTTGAAGTTTAGTAAACATTTCTTTACCATTCTTCCCAACAACCTGAGCGTACGCAATGCGTTTAGTTGCTTGAGCAAGGTAGTTAGTTAACACAACGCCCGCATCTCTTTCGTAGAACTCTTGAGGAAGTTTAAAATCACTACGTTTTTTTTCTAAGTTTTTATTTAAAAGAACACGCTCGCTTAATACAGTATCTCTCAGCACTTCAAAAGCTTGAGCTGAAGAAATACTAATTTTCTTATTGCCCCTTCTTTGATTTTCAATCATTTGCAATTGAATACCTCTAAGAGCATTAATGGTTTCCTGAGATACATCTTTTGATTTTAAAAAAGATTCTAAGTTTTGTTCAAAACCTCTTTTTTTAATTAAATCTGAAGACAATGTTCTTGGGTCTAAATCTGAAATACGGTCTATATCTTTGTATAAAATTTTAATTATATCAGGTTTAATAACTTGTGGAAAATAGTTATCTAAAAATGGAGCTAAGTCTAAACCCGCTTTTCTTCCTACTCTATATACTAGTTTAGTAATGTTTCTAATTTCTTTTGTTCTTGCTATGTCTTCTGGTTTATTACTCTCCATATCATTAGCAAGCTCTTCTCGCAATTTCTTTTTGGTCTTACTTTTAAACAATCCAGATAAATTTTCAAACTTATGAGAAACTCCATTTTTGTCTATGTAAGTTGCTTCATTTAATTTTGAAGCTATCCGTGAAAATATTAATGAGTTTTTACTATTCATTTTGTCCATTAATAATTTAGCAGACTGCGCTATAGGGTCTGTTAATTGAGTTACAGCTGGTTTAATATACTTTGCAGAAAAACCCCTTAGAGAATCATATATAGCAGGAGGCAATGCTTTTTTTAATAAAGAATCCCCAGATACATTTTTAACATCAATACCAGCTTTCTTATATCCTTCTAAAATTTTATTAGTTCTTCTGGATGTCTCAAGCTCCATTAATACTTTGTACTTTT
>JAOMCQ010000029.1 GCA_028345095.1 Candidatus Nitrosopelagicus sp.
TTATTTTTTCAGGTGGACCATCAAGCGTGTATAATGATGATGCACCAAAACCAGATGAAGAACTGTTTGATTTTGACTTACCATTATTAGGGATTTGTTATGGTCATCAATTAATTGTAAATAAATTTGGAGGTAAAGTAAAACGTGCAAACAAAGAATATGGTTCATCACTTCTTTCTATGAACAAAGATTCAGAATTATTAGATGGGATTGGTGAGTCGATACGTGCATGGATGAGTCATGGAGATGAAGCTGAGGAGATTCCATTAGATTTTGAAGTTATAGGTCACACAGAGAATTCTCATGCAGCAGCAATAGCAAATACAGATAGAACTATTTTTGGAATTCAATTTCATCCAGAAGTTGTTCATACCGAACGAGGAACAGATATTTTAAAAAATTTTGTCTTGAATGTTTGTAAATCTAAACAAGAATGGACAATGAAGGGTTTTGTTGATAAAACAGTTAAGGAAATTTCAGAGATTGATGGAAATGTTTTATGTGGAGTAAGTGGAGGAATTGATTCAACAGTTGCGGCATTATTAATACATAAAGCAGTAGGAAATAGGTTGACAGGAGTTTTTGTTGATAATGGACTGTTAAGATTGGATGAATCTAAGGAGATTGAAGACATGTTCAAAAATAATTTTTCACTAAATTTTCACAGAATAGATGCGAGTGAGAAATTTCTTTCAGAATTAAAAGGAATAACTGACCCTGAACAAAAAAGAAAGATTGTAGGAGAAGAATTTGTTCGAGTATTTTCAGATTTTGCAAAAGAGAAAGGTCCATTCAAATGGTTAGCACAAGGTACACTTTATCCAGATGTAATTGAAAGTGGTGTATCAAAAGGTCCTGCGGCAATTATAAAATCTCATCATAATGTTGGCGGATTACCAGATTGGCTTAATCTAAAAATTTTGGAACCATTAAGAGAATTATATAAAGATGAAGTAAGAGATGTTGCTAGAATTTTAGGAGTTCCAGAAAAACTACTAAAGAGACATCCATTTCCAGGACCAGGATTATCTGTAAGAATTATTGGAGAAGTCACTCCTTCAAAATTAACAATTTGTAGAAAAGCAAGTAAGATTGTTGAAGATGAATTATGGGATGCAGGAATTTATGACAAAGTTTGGCAGGCATATGCGGCAGTAGGAGATGATAAAGCAGTAGGAGTTGTTGGTGATGAGCGAAAATATGGGAGAATAGTTACAGTTCGAGTTGTTGATTCTATTGATGCAATGACGGCTGATTGGACTAGACTTCCAAATGGCGTTTTAGAGAAAATCAGCAATAGAATTACTAATGAAATTGATGAAGTCACTTGGGTTTCTTATGTAATTTCAAGTAAACCACCAGCTACAATCGAACCTCAATAATTATAATAAATAATCTTAAGATCAAGTATCATCTGTTTCTCTAAGTTTTAATCCACCTGATATTTTCAACATGATAAAACCAAAAGAAACAGGATACCAACGTGTGAACAATCGAATTATAATTACAACAGTAAATGCAAGAGAGGTTTCTATACCCTGTAAAGAAAAAAAACCAACTAAACTACCTTCAACAACTCCAACCCCCATTGGTAAGAAAGATAAGATTCCTAATAGTATCGAAGTTGTGTAAGTAGGAATAACTTTAAGAAATTCAATATCAGTTATTCCAAATGCCATTAAAATTAAAAATACAGTGGCAGATTCTATAAACCAAAAAATTACAGATAATCCCGAGGAAACAAAAAGAATTCTACCTCTAGTTCCATGTTTTATAGAATCATAAGAAGAAGATAATGGAGTTACAAATTTTGATGTGAATTTTCTTTTTCCTAAAAATTGAATTGCTTTATCAAAAAGTTTCCTAGAAGAAATTAATGTTAAAACAACAATTAATGCAATTAAGAAAAAACTGAAAACGTAAATACCTAATTCAAAATACCATATACCAAAAAGTGAAATTGTAATTATTCCAATTACAGTGTATAGTTGTTCTAAAAGAACAACAGGAACAGTTTTTGTTCTAGGAATATTAAATTTTGATTTCAGTAATTGTGATTTTAGAAGTTCACCGACTTTTCCAGGTATAATTGTAAGTGAAAAACCAGCAGTATAAATTAAGAAACTATCTTTAACAGGAATGAAAATTTTTGCATTTCGTAGTAACACATGCCATCGTAAAAATAAGACTAACCAACCACTTGTTACTAATAAAAATATCAGAGGTATGAAGTTTGTATTAAAATTTGAGATTTTATCTGAAATTGTAGCAAGATCAGAGACAATAAGAAATCCAGCATAAAGTCCGATTATGGATATTACAACCACAATTATCTTATTTCCAAGTTTCATATCTATCGATAAAAATTTTTGATGTTCTTTTATTCTTTGTGAAGAAATCGTAGTAAGTTTGTAGAGTAAACTATTAGTTTATTGAAAAAAGCGAGGTTTTGATGAGTAAGGAAATTCAAACAGCAAGAAAATTTCAATTTGACAAATATTCAATAATGATTACAATATGTTTTTTTTTGGTTTCATCATATGTAGCATTTTTTCATCATAATTACTGGACTTTTGATGTAGATGGCATTTACTATCTTATAGCAGGAGAAGAAATTCTTTCAGGAAATGGAAAAGATGTAGTGATGTTACATTCTCCAGTGGGAGGTTCCATCTTGTTTGCATCAATAAATTTGATTTTTAATGATGGGTTTGCTGTAATCAAAGGATTATCAGTTCTAAGTGCTACAGGAATGGTGTTCTTTGCATTTCATATAATGAGAAATGTTTTTGATGTGAAAACATCAAGATTAGGTCATCTATTTTTTGCATTGAACCCATGGGTTTTTTTATTTTCTATACAAGCAAGGAATGAATTAATTCCAGTA
>JAOMCQ010000003.1 GCA_028345095.1 Candidatus Nitrosopelagicus sp.
CTAAATCTAAAGCCGATTCTGAATCTCAAAAAATTATTCAAAATGGGGAATCAAAGATTGCTGAAATTCAACAAAATATTGATTCTAACTTTAATTCTGCTGTAGATAGTGCTGTAGAAACGATTCTAAAATCTTGAGTCTTTTATCCACTTTTTGATAAATGTTCTATCTTTGAGAAATTTTTGACAATTTATGTAGCAAATTTACGCCCCAAAAGTACTAAATTTGTTCTAGTAATAGTAAATGTATTACTAGTATAGAAAATGCAAAAATTGGAATCGCCACAGAGTATGGTAAACCCTATTTCAAACTATCCAAAATTTTCAAAGAATTATCTATTCCATTTCATTCAATATTGCCTAGTGAAATTGATGATTTTGATGGCGACCTAATAATTACTACTGAAAAAGAGGCTCCAAAACAAATCTCAATGCCAATGTTATTTGATGAAATTATTAGTAAAGAACCAATAGTTGTAAAGGGAATAATTACAAAAATGCTTAATTCATCAACTAATTCAAGTAAGCTGGTTTTAGGAATCGATCCTGGAGAAAGAATTGGAGTTTCTGTAACATATCTGGAAAATGAGATTGCAAGAGCATTTTTTGTTTCATTTGATAAATTAATTCATTATTTGATTTCCATTTTAGCAGAATTACCTGCAGCTAGAAAAATTGTTAAAATTGGAAATGGTGATATGAAAACTGCTAACAGAATTCTTCAAATGTTAAACCTAAAATTTTGTTCCAAATTTGAAATTGAATTTGTTGATGAATCAAGTACCTCACTTAAAATTAAAAATCATAATCAACGTGGAAAACGAGATATGTTATCTGCACAATTCATTTCACAACGAAGTGGAATTCCAAAATCTATTTTACCACTTTCAATTACCGGTTAGTACATAGTCCGAAAACACAAAGATATTTATATATAATTTCAATTTTTTTGAAATTGATCAGTTTTTAAATATAAATCAATAAATTTTTTACAAGAAAAATGAGTTTTTTTGTAAAAAATCATTAGATCCGTTTTATATAGTTGTAAATTCTACAATATATGCAAACAAAATGACATGTAAAGGAATCTGTTCTAGATATAAAGCACAAAAACCAGTAGGTACTGGACGTTATGCATCTGGTCAAAGACGATGTCAAATCTGTGAAATCTTCATTAATTGGGAAGGACTTTGGTGCCCATGCTGTGGTTACCGATTAAGAACTAAACCACGTAACTTGAAGTATAAGGCAAAACTCAGAGCACGAGTTGAAGCTGACGCAGCATCTCTCAAATCTCAAACTGTTCAAGCACAACAGGTGGCAACAGTTGCAGCATCATCATCTGATTTTGTAAAAACAACATTAGAAGCTGCTGTTTCTGAAGGATGGACAAAGACAAAGACCGTAGAAGAACTCAGAAAATCTGAAGAACATATGACCATCAAAAAAGCAAGAGAATTAACTAAAGAGGCATTTGATCTAAAGAATGCTCCAGTTGAAATTCCTGTTATGGTTGCAGCATCATCATCTGATTTTGTAAAAACAACATTAGAAGCTGCTGTTTCTGAAGGATGGACAAAGACAAAGACCGTAGAAGAACTCAGAAAATCTGAAGAACGTATAACCATCAAAAAAGCAAGAGATCTAGTCAAAGAAGCATTCGAAGCAAAGTCTAAACCGATAGCAATAAAGGCATAATTAAGAAAGTCTTTTTGTGGAATCTGGTTGTAATACAAAGACAATAGCGTATGAAAATCGTACTTTTCTAGTGAATATGATAAACTTCGAAAATGGTATGATAATTTCCATCTCTGAAAACTCTCCAAAAATTGGTCCTATGTTAATTTCTATTAGTTCTGGACCTGTGCCATCAACTTCTATTATTATTCCAACTAAATCTGAGGAATTATTCTTAAAATTATTGGCTGAAAAAATCTCAGCATTTCTGAAAGGGGTTTGTCTTGTTACAGCCAATTTTGAAAAAGATTTGGATACTGAAACTACAAAACAATTAATGCATGAAATAATGGGGGAAATTCAACAATGACTGCAGACCTTCGTGATTATATATCCAAATTAAAAAAATCTAATGAGATTAAAATTATTAAAAAAAAGGTGTCAACAAAATTTGAAATTGCAGGAATTACAGCAAAATCTGATGGAACCTTCGCTTTACTCTTTGAAAATATTAAACAAAATAATTTTAATCTGGTAAGTAATCTTGTTGGAACACGAAAGAGATTTGCTTTGGCTGTAAACGCAAAGGAAAATAAAATTCATGAATCAATTTATTCATCAATCAAAAATTCTAAAAAACCAAAAATTACCTCTAATGGAAAATTTTTTGAAAACTCATCAAAAAATCTTTTAGAACTTCCTATTGTCACTCACTTTGAGAAAGAATCTGGACCATTCATTACATCTGCTATAGTTTATTCCAAAAATCATGAGTTCAAGACTCAAAATTCTGCATTTCATCGATTAATGCCTATCGATAAAACACATTTTTCAATTAGGATGGTTGAAGGACGACATTCTCATCGAAATTTCATTAATGCAAAAGAACACGGTGAAGATCTTAAGGTTGCAATTACTGTGGGTGTTCATCCCGCAATATCCATTGCTGGTGCTTATCAAGCAGACTGGGGAAAAGATGAATTAAACATAGCAAATTCATTATTACAAAATAAATTAACACTTTCAAAATGTCCTTATTCTGGAATGCATGTACCATCAGGCACTGAAATTGTTATGGAAGGAAAAATACTGAAAGATAAAACTGACAAAGAATGGATGGTTGAAATGTTACGTACTTATGATCATCCAAGAGAACAACCACTTTTTGAATTAGAAAAAATGTATTATAGAACCAATCCTATTTTTCATGATATTTTGTCTGGATATGGTGAGCATCATTTACTCATGGGAATGCCAATTGAATCAAAACTCAATGGAATAATAAAGAAAAAATTCCCTAAAACAAAACAAGTGGTACTATCTAATGGTGGTTCACATTGGCTTCACGCTGTAGCTCAGATAGTAAAAACACCTTCCACTAATGTAAAAAAAATAATTAACGAAATTTTTACATCTCATCGTTCTTTGAAAATGGTTACTGTAGTGGATGATGATATTGATCCTTCTAGTTCTGATCAAGTTGAATATGCAATGGCTACTAGATTTCAAGCAGATAAAGATATAGTGCTAATAAAAAATGTTAGAGGTTCTAGTTTAGATCCTTCTAGTGATCAAAAAAATCTTAAAACAGCTAAACTTGGAATTGATGCAACAAGACCCTTGAATAAAAGGAAAGAAGGATTCGAAATTGCAAAAATTCCAAAACTTGATAAAATATCTTTGGATGATTATTAATAAAAAATGAAAGCGTTAGTTTATGAAAATTATGCAAAAGACAATGACTTTGCATCAATTCTAAAACTTCAAGATATTCCTGAACCAATCGTAAAACAAAATGAAGTATTATTTCGTGTAAAAGCTGCTGCACTAAACTATGATGATATTTGGGGAATGAGAGGCAAACCTTTGGCTGTTCCACTACCACATATTTCTGGAACTGATGCAGCTGGTGAAGTTATCGCTGTTGGTGAAAATGTAAAAAATATCAAAGTTGGTGATAGAGTTGTTTCACATGGTAATATGTCATGCCGTGTTTGTTCAAGATGTACTTCTGGAAGAGAATATGATTGTAAAAAAAGAATAATTTGGGGATTTCAAACAGGTCCTCTATGGGGTGGATATTGTGAAATTGCACATTTACCTGAAATTAATATCATAAAAATTCCTGATAACATTAGTTATGAAGAAGCGGCGGCGGCATCTATGACTCTTCTTACGTCATGGCATATGTTAGTTGGAAGAGCTAAGATCAAACCCGGACAAATCGTTCTTGTAATGGGTGGAAGCTCGGGTGTAGGAATATTTGGTATTCAGATTGCAAAATTGTATGGTTGTACAGTAATTGCAACTGCGAGCCCAGAAAAACTTGAAAAATTAAAAGAACTTGGTGCAGACTATACGGTAGATCATAGAAAAGAAGACTGGCATAAGGAAGTCTTCAAAATATCAAAAGAAATTGCTAAAACAAAAGGTGATGTACCTGGATTGGATGTGATTTTTGAACATATTGGCGGTTCTCATTTCAATAAAGAATTAACTTTATTGAAATATGGTGCAACAATGGTAACCACTGGTGCAACAACCGGATATGATGTATCAGCAGATTTACGCCACATCTTTTTTAAAGGAATCAATATTTTGGGTTCAACACAGGGAACACGTGCTGAATTAGAAGATGGATTTTACTGGATGGGACAAGGAAAGATTAAAGTTATTATTGATTCAATTTTTACATTTGAAAATGCTGTAGATGCTCATAACAAGATGTTAAACGGAAAAGGATTAGTTGGTAAGATAATTCTTAAACCAGACTAGATATGAAAAGTGATATATTATTTCTGTAATTTTTCTGATGTCTTAATTTCTTTTGAAATAAATAATCTATACCAAATCTCAAGTGCTAATAAACCTAGAAATTTATTTACAATTCTAGAATCAAGTTCATCTCGATTTATGTATTTTTTGATCCATTCTGAATTAATTAATCCTGCATTCACTATTTTAGCATCGTCTAAATAGTACTTACAAATTTTTTGTCCATAAGAATCCCATAAGTTTTTTGTATTTACAGAAAAACCTTGTTTTTTCTTAGATACTAAATGTCTAATATTATATTTATCAAGTAATTCTAATAAAAGTAATTTTCCAGTATTTGTAGATGGATTATATTTTAATTCATTAGGTAGTTTGCATGCAAATTTAATTAGTTTTTGATTAAGCATTGGTGTTATATTTTTTATTTTAAAATAATCATGAAATTTTGCATATAATGGCAACATATTATAAAGTAATTTACCATTAAAGTCTGCTAACATAACTTGAGATAATATTGGCAATGAATTATCAAAATATACTTCTAAAATTTGATAAATATTATTCCAATCAAATTTTAAATTTCTATTAAATATTAATTCTTGATCTGTAACCCAATCTCTTTCATGACAATTAAGATATGCAATAATTTTTTCATTTGTAGAAGAATTATCATTTACTTTCTCCAAAAATTTTTTATATCGAAATGTATATCCTCCAAATAACTCATCTCCTCCATCACCTGATAGAAATATGTTTGACAATGATTTAGCTTTTTTAGCAATATGATACCAATGTAAATCCCAAAATGGAAGTTTTACAATACTAATCATTTTAGGTAATTCTTCCAAAAAATTATCTACATACACTAAATTATGATTTGTCTCAAATTTCTCAGAAATTTTTTTTGCAGAAACAGTTTCATCAACACTGTCTGAAAATTTTACTGAAATTGACTCGATTTCATTATGCGGATATACCTGACGTAAAATCGCTAAAACAAGAGTGGAATCTACGCCTGAGCTAAGTGAAATGGATATTTTCTTTTCGTTTCCAATCTCCTTTTTTATTGTCTCTTTAATGGAATCTTCAATAAAGCCGATCGAGTTAGAATTTGATTTTTCTTCATGAAATTTTTCTGCTTCAAGTTTTGGAAATATTGTATCTTGATTAGGTGCATAACGTAATGTGAGAATATGCTTTATTGTTTCTAATTGTTGTTTAGTAATACTTGTTATTTTTCACCACGTCCAATTCCTCTGAAAATAATCCCATTTGATTTTGCGCTTTTTGGATTAATTTTTCCAGTACAGTCAATTACTATTGGCTTGTTCATTGAAGTAGCGATTAATTGCAGATCTAATTCCTCAAATTCTTTATGACCTGTTATTATTATTACTGCATCAGAGTCCACTAGTGCATGCTGTATTGATTTCTCAATTTTATAACCAAAGACATTTTCTGAATTAAAATATGGATCAAAAATCTTTAACTTAGCATTTTTTTCATTTAATAATTTAATTATTTGTTCAGATGGTGCAATTTGTATATCGTGAACATTAGGTTTGTATGATATACCTAACAGTGTAATAATACAATTATCTAATTTCATATTTGATTCAGACAAAGCATCTTCTAGTAAATTGATAACATGTTTTGGCATATTTTCATTAATTTTTCTTGCTTCTTGTACAATTTTTAGAAAATTTTTATCAATTTTCCTTGATGAATTAAGGTATTGATATGAATTGACGGGTAAACATGGTCCACCAACACCAGGTCCTGGAAAATGTGCTTGAAAATTATACTTTCGTTTTGCAGCTTCAATTACAGTATGTGTATCAATACCTAGTTTTTCAAATAATAATGCTAATTCATTAACAAATGCAATGTTAATATCACGAAATACATTTGTTGTTAATTTTACAGCATTTGCAGTTTTACAGTTTGGCATTGGAATTAACTCTACATTAAAAACATGTGTATACAACGCGGATACTATCGGAGAAATTTTTTCATCTAATGAACCAACTAATCTAGGTAATTTCTGAAAATCTTTCATAATTTCTCCTGGATTTGCTGTTTCAGGACATACTGCAAGATGAAAATCAATTCCAGATTTTAAAGATTTTTCTGGACCTTCAATACTATGAAGTAATTCAGTTTCAATAAACCCAGGTTCAACAGTACTTTCAACAATTACAATTTGACCATTAGAAAGTAATGAATTCAAACTTTTACCCACAGTTAACAATGCAGTGTAATCTGGAATATTTTCATTATTCATAGGAGTTGGTAATGAAAGTAATATTACATCACATTTTGGTATTGCATTTGAAATATCTGTAGTTGCAGATAATTTTCTATTAGAAATTACCTTATCAAAAATTTTATCAAATCCAGGCTCATCTTTTAGTGGATAATCGTTAGAATTGATCATTTCTACTAATTTTGCATTAATATCTATGCCAATAGTCTCAAAATCTGAATTTGCAAAACATAATGCTGTTGGCAACCCAATTCTGCCTATTCCTATAACCCCAATTTTTAAGGAATGATTTTCTAAGCAATCTTTAATCTCAGAACTATCTAATTGTGAAAGATTTGTTTGCAATATTATAATCGTGGAAATGTTGTTTTTGTAGTTTTGGATTTATTCCTTTTTCTGCCTAATACTTAAAGAGCGATAGAGATTAGTTGCGATATGAGATTTGTGGTTACTGGAGGTGCAGGATTTGTTGGAAGTTATTTAGTAAAATTACTTGTAGAACAAGGACATGAAATAACAGTAATTGATAATTTACATAAAGGAAAAAAAGAAAATTTAGACGAAGTAATAGATAGAATTGAATTTTTGAATATTGATATTCGAGATTATGATTTGATTGAAAAGAATATGAGGGATATTGATGGTATATTTCATCAAGCTGCATTAACAGTTGTACAAGATTCATTTAAAGATCCTGAGGAATATAAGAGCGTGAATGTTGATGGAACAGAAAACATATTCAAAATTGCTAACAAAAATAATTTAAAAGTAGTTTATGCTAGTAGTTCAAGTGTTTATGGACATCAAGATAAGGTCCCGATTTTAGAAAATTTTCCTAAAAAACCAATTAATCCATATGGACAAACAAAACTTGATGATGAAATTCTTGCAGAAAAATACTCTAAACTTGGAACAAAAATCATTGGATTACGATATTTTAATATTTTTGGTAAAGGTCAAACAATTGAATATGCTGGAGTAATAACAAAATTCTTAGATAGAATTAGGGATGGTAAAACACCAATAATTTATGGTGATGGTTCACAAATACGTGATTTTATTTATGTTAAAGATATTGCAAATGCAAATTATCTTGCCATGATTAGTGATATTTCAAATTTACATGTTAATGTAGGTACAGGAAATGCAATTTCAATTCTAGACTTAGCAAAAACAATGATAGATATTTCAGGTTTGAATTTAGAACCAATTATTTCAGAAGCATTGGATGGTGACATACAAAAAAGTCATTCAGATAGCTCTTTAGCTAAAAACTCATTTGGATGGATATCAAAAACACGATTAGAAGATTGGTTAAGGGATGTCATATAAAATGAAATTACTAGTTGGAGCTTCCAGTTCAAAGTTTTTTCATTTAAATGAATTTATAAAAAATCTTGAAAAAAATGGTATAGAAACTAAACTAGTTCTTGATTCTGATTTTGCTGATGGTTTTCCAAGTAGAAAAATGAAAAACTGGTTTAGCTCTAATAAAAAATTTAAAGATCTACTTTCAAATTTCAAGCCAGATGTGATTTTTGTTGATAGAACTAAACATTTTGCATTAGAAGCATCAAAAACTGATATTCCTCTGGTAATTCACTTACGAGGTGATCATTGGGCAGAATTAATCATGGCAAGAGAGACATTGTACAAATCTGCTGGTAAAAAAGTAGTCATAAACAAATGGGATCAAATTGGAGAAGAGTGTTTCAAAAAATCAAAATTAATTTTACCCATTTGCGAACATCTTTCAAAAATCACTAAGAATCGTTATTCTGGAAAACCAGTTGAAACAATGTATCAAGCAATTAATCCAGATAATTGGTTTCATAAAAAAGGAATGAAATTGAAACATCCTTGTGTTGGAATTTTACAAAGTGCTACAATCTGGGAAAAAACAAAAGAATTGATGATATTACCAGAAGTTTTAGAAAAAATGTCTAATGTTCATTTCTATTGGGCTGGCGATGGTGTGTACAGGGATAAAGTACTTCCACTTTTAGAAAAATATGAAAATTTTCATTGGCTTGGTTCTTTGGAATATCCAGATAAAGTACGAGAATTTTTAACAGAAATTGATGTGTATGCATTAATTAGTGGAATAGATATGTCGCCACTGACATTACAAGAGGCACAATTGATGGAGAAACCAGTTGTTGCAACTAATGTTGGTGGAATTCCGGAATTGATGAAGGATGGAGAAACAGGTTTCTTAATCGAGAAAGACAATCCAAAGGAATTATTTGAAAAAATTTCAATATTACTCGATAATCTAGAAAAGACAAAAGAAATGGGTAAGAAAGGTAAAGAATTTGTAAAAGATAATTTCAATTTGGATAAAATTTCTAATGATTTTTTAAATCACTTAAAAAAACACAATATAGGAGATAATTAAATGAAAATTCCATTTTTTATTCAAGAATTTACCGATGAAATGGAAGAAGCTGCAATTCATGCATTAAGAAATGAATCATTTGTAGGCGGAGAAAGTGTAACAAAGTTTGAAGAAGAATTTGCACAATATACAGGAACAAAATATGCAGCATCAGTTAGTTCTGGAAATGGTGCATTACAAATTTCTTTAATGGCTTTGGGATTAAATTGGGATAATACTGAAAATGAAAATCATTCAAGAAGACCCGGAACAATAATTACTCCTACAAATTCATTTATTGCATCAGCTAATTGTATTAGAATGTCAAGCTCATTTCCACTTTTGGTAGATGTGAATATGGATGATGGAGGAATTGATCTCAGCGATATAAAAAACAAAAAAAATAAAATGGATTTGGAAAAATTATCAGGAATAATTCCAGTTCATATTTATGGAAATCCATGTGATTTTGATTCGGTCAAATCATTTGCAGAAGAAGAAGACATACCTATCATAGAAGATGCATGTCAAGCACATGGTGCAGAATACAAAGGAAAAAAGGTTGGTAGTCTTGGTGATGTAGGATGTTTCTCGTTTTATCCAACAAAAAACATGACAGTTGGTGGAGATGGAGGAATGACTACAACCGATAACGAAGAAACTGTGTTAAAAATTAAATCAATTCGAGATAATGGAAGGAAAACAAAAAATGAATTTGATAAACTGGGATTTACAATGAGATTGAATACTGTAAATGCTGCTATTGGTCGAGTACAACTAAAACATCTAGATGAGAAAACAACACGAAGAAGAGAGATTGTTTCAATTTATAGAAAAAATTTAGCGCAAGATTGTATTTTGCCTGAAAATAAAGATGGAAAATCAGTATATCATCAAATTGTAGTAAAACATGAAAAAAGAGATGAAATACGTAAGGAATTAACAGATAATGAGATAGGTTCGGCTATTTATTATGAAACACCGATACACCAACAACCAATTTACAAATCTTATAACAATCCATTGCCTAACAGTGAGAAATTTTCCAAACTAATTCTATCGCTTCCTTCGTATCCACAACTCACAAATGATCAGGTATTAAAAATTTGTGAGCATGTAAATAAAATAATTTCTTAACCTGAAAAATCATATATTAAAAAATTATTTTTTTGCATAAATTATCGCTGTTCTTCCTATTCCTGCTTCTGCAAATTTTTGATAAAGTATTCTTTTCATTTCTTTTGAATCATCATTCCCAAAATTATTTTCAAATTTTACTCTTTCTAGATGAATCTTCTTTCCAATTTTTGGATTCTTAATATAATCATGTCCCATTAAAATAAAAAATTCCAATGGATAAGTTGATTCTTTCAAAATTATCTTAAACCCTGTTTTTTCTACTAATTTTGAAATACTTTGAAAGTCAAAATAATTGATATGATCAAATTTTTTCAATTTTGATGATAATGTTATCCAATATTCTTTTTTCTTAAATGATTTTTGTACAATTTTTTGGAGAGGACTAAAGTCATTTGGAACTTCAATTACAATAATACCACCTTTTTTTAATAAAGAATATGATTTTTTCAAAATATTAATTGGGTCATTGACATGTTCTAATACATCAAAAGTATGAATGACATCAAATTTCCCAATCTCTTTTGCATTTACTTCATGAAAAAATTTTTGTATTGTAGGTATTTTTTGTTTTTTAGCGTATTCACATGCTATAGGTGATGGTTCTATTCCTAAAATATTCCATCCTCTTCTTTTTGCTCTTCTCAAAAAAAATCCTGGGCCAGAACCTATATCAAGAATTTTTTTTTGTTTTTTTGAGATTTTTTTTTCTAAAAAATCTAATTTTTCATCAAATGTATAATTTTGATACTTCATATCCTTCTCATTACCTCTAATGTAATCAGGTTTAGTTTTTTGATAATAGTCATTTTGATAGAAATCTAGCAACTCTTTATCTGATGGAATTGGATTTATGTGAATAAAATGGCAATTTTTACAATTGATTATAGAATATCTCCCCAATTTTTTTAATACTCTTACCCTTATGATTTTTCATTTTCTAATCATTTAGAAAAACTAGGTTTTAAAAAATTATCCCAAAATAATACAATGATTTACATAAAACTAGGAATACAAATCTGTATGACTAAAAAAGTATTGGATTTAGATAAAAAAAAAATATTATTAATCTGGCCTCGTGATGGTTATGACGGTGCAACCCTACCATTATGTTATATCTACTTAATTCCAATGTTAAGAAAACACTATGATGTAAAACTCTTAGATTGTGCATTACACGAGATACATCCAGAATCAAAAAAATTTACTCAAGAAATCATAGATTTTAATCCTGATGTAGTTGGTATATCTGCTTGGACTATTCATAAAAAAATGGCTACTATGACACTCAAAAAAGTTAAAGAAATAAATAAAAATATAATTACAATTGCTGGAGGACCACATTTTACTGGTTCAGCTGATTATTCGTTGATAAATGATCAAGGCATAATAGATTATGTTCTAAAAGGTGAAGCAGAATTTACTTTGAAACAATTTTTAGACACTGTTTTAAAATCAAACTTTTCTGATAACGATTTGAAAAAAATAGATGGTTTATGTTTCATAAAATCTGATGGCTCCGTTCATGAAACGCCAATGACTTTTCCACCAAATCTAGATGAATTTGGTCAACCTGATTATACAGTGATTGATATACATGCGTATCTGAAAAAGGGTTATTTTTATAGAATTCATAAAAAAATGCATGCGCCTATTCTTTCAACTCGTGGGTGTCCCTATACGTGTGATTATTGTGCAGCACCATATCTGAATGGACGGGGTATACGAAAACATTCCTTAGAATATATGAAAAAATTAATTGAAAACCTATATGAAAATTTTGGTATAAGACATTTCAATATTATTGACGATAATTTCACATTTGATGTTTTTTATGCAAAAGCATTTTGTAAGATGATCATTGATAATAAACATAAATTCAAAGGTATTTCTTTTGGTACACCTAATGGTATTAGGATTGATAGAACTGACCAACAGTTATTCTACTTAATGAAAGCTGCAGGTTGGGAACGTCTTATGGTTGCACCAGAAAGTGGTTCTCCAAAAGTTCTAGAGGCTATGTTAAAACATTTAGATCTTAATGTGGTTCCAGAAAAAATTAAACAAATTCAAAAAGCTGGTCTTGAAGTTGAAGCATTTTTTATCATTGGTCATCCAGGAGAAGATAAAAACACCATAGAGGAAACAAAACAGTTCATCAAAGATGTCAGATTTGATATGGCATCTTTCTATGCTTTTCAGCCTTTACCAGGTACCCCAATTTATGATACTCTTGTAAGACAAGGTAGTATAACAAAAGCAGATGAGATGACATCTTATAGTGTAGTAAATTGGGTTCCTGAAAACTGGACTAAAGAAGAAATACATGATATAATTTATGATCTTAAAAAAATGATGATTGACATGTATCCTTGGAGATTTGAAAGAATATTTGCAAAGCACACACTAATGGGTAAATTTGTAGAAAAAATCACTGATCAACATCGTAGACATAAGTTAGTTATGAGAGTTTACAAAATTCGTAAAAAAATCACTGATTGGTTATTTCTTATAAAACACAAAACTGAACTTGAAAAACAAATTAATTCAGTTATTTTAGATGAACACAATCTTGAAGAAAAACGAAGACGAGAAAATAGGTTGAAAGAATATGAAATTTCTATTATGGAGAAAAGTGACAAATTAAAAGAAAATGCACGTTTGAAAGAAAATATAACTCAACTTCCTAATCCAAGTATTAACATGGATATGTCACTTAATGACTGTGATAAAATTAGCACTCACAAAAATATGGATGGAATTTGAAAATCTATAAAGAAAAAACTTACTATTCATGCACAATTAACTTCTTCTAAATTTTCCATTTTTTAAAACTCTATTTCCTTTTAATAATATCTTTGGCAGCATTCATGATATCTTTACTTGTTAAACCATACTTTAATGCTAAATCTTCTGGTGAACCTGATTCTGCATAATCATTTAATCCTATATTATGTGTGAAAACTGGATATTCATTTGAAATTAATTGGCTAATTGCTGAACCTATTCCATTTCTAACATAATGATCTTCTGCAGTAACTGCACAATTCGTTTTCTTAATTGATTTCACAATAGTTTCTTTATCTAATGGATTTACTGAGGTAATATCTATGATTTCGGTACTAATATCTTGTTTCTTCAACATATCTCTTGCTTCTATGGCTCTATGTACCATTATACCTGTAGCAAAAATGGATACATCAGAACCTTCAATCACAATCTCGTCACGTCCAATGTTATACTCTTTTTCAGATGAATATATTGTTGGTACTGGACTTCTACCTGTTCGCATAAATGTTGGTTTTTTACTTAATAATGCAGCTTCTAAAACTGATTGAACTCTATTTGCATCACTTGGACTTAGAACTTGAACATTTGGGTATGTTGAAAAAATTCCAAGATCTTCTATGGCTTGATGTGTAGGACCATCTGGTCCAGTATCAATCCCAACATGACTTGATGCTACAATCATAGGAATTTTTTGTAATGCTACACCATTTCGAAATTGTGCGGCAGTTAAGAGTGAAGTAAAAACAGCATAAGTTGTTACAATAGGAATTCTCCCAGTTGCTAAATAATATCCTGCAGCAGCCGACACCATATTCTGTTCTGCTATGCCACATTGAATAAATCGATTCGGAAAATGTTTCTCAAATATAGAAGTCATAGTACCTCCTTTTACATCTCCATCAAAAATATCAAAATCTGAATATTTCTCTGCCAAGTTTGCTGAACTCATGCCAAATGCATTTCTTAATGAAATCATTTCACCAGTTTCAAAAAAATACTTTGAAAATTCTGTTTTTTCTAATTTGTTTTTATATTCATCTAAAGAAAAATTTAATCTCATTTCAGGCTGAATTATTGAAATATTATTACTTGTATCAACCTCCATATTCATAATCTCATTTCTTCTTTTCTCAAGTTCATTCTTTGCTTCACTATATTCTTGTTCGGTTGGTCCCCAACTACCATGTGACAATGGACTATTATCCCAAAAACTTACTCCATGTCCTTTTCTAGTATTTGCAATGATTATTGTTGGAGCATCAATCTCTTTTGATTTTCTTAATGCTTCATCGATCTGAATTACATTATGTCCATTTACTATAATCACATTCCACCCAAAGGCTTTCCATTGTTTTTCCGGTTCATTTATTGTTAAAACACTTTCCGTAGTTCCATCACTTAAAATATTATTGTAATCAAATATTGCAGTCAAATTATCTAATTTGTTATGTACTGCAAATCTAGCCGCTTCCCATGTTTGTCCTTCTAAATTATCTCCATCTCCGATTAACACGAAGACTTGATTTTCTTTATTTTCTCTTTTAAATCCGAGTGCCATCCCACACCCTGCAGATAGTCCTTGTCCTAGAAATCCTGCGATATACTCTATTCCAGGTGTAATTCTTTCTGGATGTCCTTGGAGCATTCCATTAATCTTACGCAAATTTTTAAATTCGTCTTTTGAAAAAAATCCCTTCTCTGCAAGAATTGCATATAATCCTGGATTTGCATGTCCTTTTGACAGAATAAATCTGTCTCTTTTATCCCACTTGGGATTATTTGGATCAAATTTTAGATGTTCATTAAATAATACTGATAAAATCTCTGCTTCAGAGAATGAACCTCCCAAATGACCTGAACCAGCATTTTTCAGTAGTTCTAATACATCTATCCTGATGTTATTAGCGGTCAAATAGTTTCTTTTGATGTTTTCTTCTAACAAACTATCTCATCACAAATCTCTTTTCTATTTTAACATCTCTATCATCTTTTCTGCCAAATCTTTTTTATCCTAAAATTTTGCTAATCTAGTATGAAGTTAGATGGAAAAGTTGCATTAGTCACTGGCTCTAGTCGTGGAATAGGAAATGCAATTGCGAGAGAATTATCTAACGAAGGCGCGTCAGTGATACTGACATACAAAAATAATGAGTCTATGGCTATCGATTTACAAAAGGAATTGAAAAATTCAATGGTGCAAAAACTAGATATTTCTAACCGCCAAAATATTCAAGATGCATTAAAACAGATACTCAAAAATCATAAAAGAATTGATATTTTGGTAAATAATGCAGGCATAAACAAACCAACTGATTTCGAAAATGTAACTGACGAAGATTGGGACGAAATAATGAACACTAATCTTAAGGGCACATTTATGATTTCTCAAGAACTTTTTTCAATTATGAAAAAACAAAATTATGGAAGAATTATCAACATATCCTCTTCTAGTGGTCAATATGGTGGACCACGAACTGTTCATTATGCTGTTTCAAAAGCTGGTTTAATTTCATTAGGTCATTGTCTAGCAAGATTTGGTGCACCATATAATATTACTTGTAATAATATTGCACCAGGAATTATTACTACACAAATGAGTGATAACATAATGTCGTCTGAATTAGGTCGTAAACTCATGGATAATACTTTACTTCGCAGACCCGGAACTGTTGATGAAGTGGCAAAAATTGTATCATTTTTAGCTTCCGATGATTCATCTTACATCACTGGTCAAACATTTAATGTGAATGGTGGCTTACTTCTAAGTTAAAACAATAATGAAAAATATAGTATTATTGGGTGGAGGTCCTGAACAAGTAGATGCTATAAAGATCTCAAAAGAATTAGGTTATCATACTATAGTTTTGGATTCTAATGAATTTGCTATTGGAAGAAAACTCTCAAATAAATTTATCCAGTGTGATATAACAAATCCATCTGAAGTTCTTAAACATATTGAAAATCTTAATGTGAATGGTTTAATGGTTCATGCAATAGAACTGTCACATGTTGTTGCTGAAGTTTCAGAAAAACTTGGGCTTCCAAACATTTCAAAAAATACTGCAATAAATACAACTGATAAATTAAAAAGATTGGAAATTCTTAAAAAAAATCATATTCCGTGCCCAGAATTTAGCTCCGCAACAAATCTTACTGAAGCAAAGAAAATTGCAAAAAACATTGGTTTTCCTGTTGTTATAAAACCCGTAGATAATGCTGGTTCCAGAGGCGTAATCCAAATAAAAAATCCTGAAAAAATGGAACAATATTTTAATGAATCACTTACATTCTGTAAAAATAAAAAAGAAATAATTATTGAGGAATATCTGACAGGTCCACAAGTTAGTACAGAAACAGTTGTGTATCAAAATAAATGTTATACTACCGGATTTTCTGATAGAAATTATTCTAATTTAAAAAAATATGAACCTTATTTTATTGAAGATGGAGGCGACATGCCATCAAATTTACCTATTGAAACACAAAAAGAAGCTATTCGTATAGCTGAAAAAACCATTAAAACCCTTGGTATAAATTTTGGTGCTGCAAAAGGAGATATCTTAATTCACAATAATATTCCATACATATTAGAAATGGCATCAAGAACAAGTGGCGGACGTTTTGCATCCCATCAGGTACCTGCAGCTACGGGAGTGAATATCTTGTCTTCTTTATTAAAAATGTCAGTTTCAGATCCAATTGATGTTGAAGAATTCAAACCAAAGTTTTATCGTGGTTCCTCTCAAAGATACATACTTCCGCCTCCTGGAAAAATAGTTTCTGTTACGGGTGTTGAAGAAGCTAGAAAAATTGAGGGTGTTATAGATATTATATTATCTGACGATCTAAAACAAGGAAATACTATCACTAACATGAAAAATCATACTAATAGAAAAGGAGTTATTATTACTGCTGGTGAGACTCGCAATGATGCCACAGAAAAAGCTGTTAGAGCTAGAGATCTAATTAATGTAAAAATGAGATGAATTAACATGAACATGTCTAAACATGGAATTTCAGAATCTTTTGGTGAAAAAAAGTACCCAATTTTAATCACAGTATGTTTTTTCTTGATTACATCACTTATTTCATTTTTTTATCATGATTTTTGGACAATTTTTGATCAAGATGGATTAATTTATCTTTCAGCTGGTCAGCAAATTTTGGAAGGAAATGGAAATAATGTTTCATTACCAAATTCTGGACCTGCAGGTCCTATCTTGTTTGCAATACTTGAAATTATTACAACTGACGGATTAATTGCAACAAAAATAGTTTCAATTTTTAGTGGTACTACAATTGTATTTTTTTCATATCACGTTTTTAGAAATATATTTGATTATAGAATTGCAATTATTAGTCAATTATTTATTGCATTTAATCCATGGATGGGAATTTTATCAATATCTTCTCAGAATGACCTACTCCCTATTTCTCTAGCTATAATTTCAATCTACTTTATAACCAAAAATAAACTTGGATTTTCTGATATACTAATTTCAGCTTCACTTTTAGGCATAGCTTTTATGTTTAGAACTCAACCTGTTATTTTCTTTCTTGCAATAATTATTTTTATAATATTAATAAAAAAAGATAAAAAATTCAAAATAATAGGAATTGCAATATTTATTATATTTTTTATTTTATTGTGCTCTCCAATGCTATTCTATAATATATCTACATATGATACAATAATGGATTCTAATACGAATTACTATATTGCTGCCCATTCAAAATATTCAACTCCAGAATGGAAGGATTATCTTTTTGATAATATCAGTAAGGATAAACAGGCATTTTTATACGATCAAAATTTATTATTAAAGAATTATTTTTATAATCTATTTTATGGACAACCAAGCAATTTATTTGGTTTTGAGAATAAAGTAAGTGCTTCATTAATTCCTGCTATTCCTATTCTTGGATTAGTTCCTGTGTTAGGTGGATTAATACTATTTCTAAAAATTTCTCCAACTCGAAAAACATTTTTAGGTATATTTTTGACATCTTCAGTAACTATTACATTAATATTTTTAATAGGAAACATACAGGATCATTTCTTTGCTATAATTATAACTCCAATAATATTTTTAGGAATTCAAAATTTCAAAAAATTAGATAAAAAATTCGTGTTATTGATTACTATAGCCATAATATTCTCATTAGTGATGGCAATTTTACCATTACGTTCGTATAAACATTTTCTATATTTATGGATAATTCTTGCTCCATTATGTTCGTTTTTTATTATAACTGTAATCTCAAAATTAACTCTTAATGTAAATACAAAAACAATATCTCCAAGTAATATCTCCAAAAATTCTAGAACAAAATTTTTATTATTTGTTGTTGTATCGACTATTCTAATTATTAATATTGGATATTCATATGTTACATTAGAAGTTATTACTACTGGAAATTCCGTTGATGATATAATTCAGAATTTCATGGATTCTTCTGAAAAAATTAATAAAAATAAAATTGATTATGAAAAAATCACATCTATCCTAGAATCTGATCCGGATATTCAAAATAAGTATGTGATGGCAAATTATATTTTATTTGCAGATGCGGTTAATGCGAAATGGATTGGAGTTCAATTTCAGGAAGGCCAAGAAGGAGATCCAATTGAAAATTATATAACAAGAAAAAATTGGAAAAATTGGCAAATATTCTTTTCAAATATTAGTAGTGAACCTATGGATAGACATGGCACAAATAATGTAATTCCTGATTATATAATTTATAATCCCAAGGATTTTCATTTAGAATCACTAAAAATATTGTCACAACCTGAAAATCTGAAAATCCCTAAATCGTTCAAATTACTATATGATTCTCCTCATACTGGAATAACACTCTATAAAATCAATCATGAAAATTAATTGAAATATTTTAGTACTAAACAATATTAATAACAAAAATCTGTAAAATAAAATGAAGAAAGCTTTAATCACTGGCGTAACTGGTCAGGATGGTGCATATCTAACAGAATTACTTTTGAAAAAAGGATACAAGGTATTTGGAACATTTAGAAGAGTTTCAACGCCAAATTTTTGGCGTTTACAAACATTGGATGTCTTTAATAAAATAAATCTAATTCCGGCAGATCTTTTAGACATGGGTTCTTTATTGGAAGCAATCAAAGTATCTGATCCTGATGAAATTTATAATTTAGCGGCATCTAGCTATGTAGGAACATCGTTCGAAGAAGCTGTAGGAAATTCAGAAATTACCGGACTTGCAGTAACAAAATTTTTAGAAGCTTTAAGAAATCAAAATCCAAATATTAGATTCTATCAGGCATCATCAAGTGAAATGTATGGTGATAACAAGTTTAAAGTCCAAAATGAAACTACGCCATTTTTACCATCAAGTCCATATGCAGCTGCAAAATTGTATGCACATTCAATCACTAATATCTATAAGAAATCATATGATATTTTTGCATGTTGTGGAATTTTATTCAATCATGAATCTCCTTTACGTGGAATGGAATTTGTTTCACGAAAAATCACAAATGCTGTAGCTGAAATTTCATTAGGATTAAAAAAAGAATTAGTATTGGGTAATCTAAAGGCAGAAAGAGATTGGGGATTTGCTGGAGAATTTATGAGTGCTATTCATCTCATGCTCCAACAAGATAAGCCTACTGATTATGTAATTAGTACTGGAGTTTCACATTCAGTATCTGATTTTGTTAAAGAAGCATTTGATATTGTAGGTTTGAATTGGAAAAAATATGTGAAAACTGATCCAAAATTCTTTAGACCACTGGAAGTTAGACATTTGAGAGGAGATTCTAAAAAAGCCATTAAGGAATTAAAATGGAAACCAAAGGTAAGTTTTGAAAAATTAGTAAAGATGATGGTTGATGAAGATGTTCGAAGATGGAAAACTTTTCTTGATGGAAAAGCATTTCCTTGGGATGCGCCATTATATCCTAATGAATCAAGATTAATTACAAGACTAAGTAAGGGTAAAATAAGGAAAAACTAAATCAAACTTGAGTTTCATATGTCAATGATTACTGAATGTAGAAGTTGTGGTTCAACAGATCTTACTCCTATTCTTTCATTAGGTTCACAATATCCATCAAACTTTATTGAATTAAATTCAATTTCTGATGAAAAAGAAAAAATTCCATTGGAATTAATTTTCTGTGAAAAAAATGACTGTGGATTATTACAATTAAAACATACTGCATCTAGAGAATCATTATACAAAGAATATTGGTTTCGTTCAGGTCTTAATGAAAAAATGGCTGATGCCCTAAAAGATATTACTGAGGGTGTAGAAAAACGAATTAATCTTTCTGAAAATGATATTGTTTTAGATATTGGGTGTAATGATGGAACTTTATTACGTACTTATCAATCAAAAGTAAGACTAGTTGGATTCGAACCTGCAACTAATCTTGTGAATGAAGCCAGTAAGGATACTGAACTTATAATTAATAATTTTTTTAGTTTCTATGAATTTGTTCAACATTTTCCTAATGAAAGAATTAAAGCAATTACAAGTATTGCAATGTTTTATGATCTTGAAGATCCAAATTCATTTGTAAGTGATATTGTTAATTGTTTGGATCAAGATGGAATATGGGTAATCCAAATGGCATATCTTATTCCAATGCTTGAATTAAATGCATTTGATAATATTGTTCATGAACATCTGGAATATTGGTCATTAAAATCAGTAAAACGTCTTTTAGAAGAACATGGTCTTGAGATATTTGATGTTGAATTAAATGACGTTTATGGTGGAAGTTTTCGTATATTTATAAAAACAAAAAAGAATGATAAAATAGAAATACAAAATTCTGTAGATGAATTCCTAAAAAAAGAAGATGAATTTGGACTAGAAAAAAAAGAAACTTATCTTAATTTTGCAAATAGAGTTAATTCTCTAAAAAATAAATTAAATGATTTTATTAAAGAAGAAATTTCAAATGGGAAATTAATCTATGCATATGGTGCATCTACAAAAGGAAATACACTTTTACAATTTTATAATCTAAATAATAAATTGATACCAAAAGCAGCAGATCGTGATTCTAGAAAATTTGGTAAAATGACAATTGGAAGTAATATTCCTGTAATATCTGAAGAACAAGCAAGAAATGAAAAACCTGACTATTTCTTAGTTCTTCCATGGCATCTAGTAGATTTTTTTAAAGAACGAGAAAATGAATTCTTTAAAAATGGAG
This sequence comes from Candidatus Nitrosopelagicus sp., assembly GCA_028345095.1. GTDB lineage: Archaea > Thermoproteota > Nitrososphaeria > Nitrososphaerales > Nitrosopumilaceae > Nitrosopelagicus. The sequence goes on from JAOMCQ010000003.1 coordinate 21,231, forward strand.
GTAAATTCATTGCACCTTTACCAGATTTCAAAATTATTTCTTAAAGAACCTTCTGTAAGTTAAGTAAAGGATAAATTCAAATAATTTTTTCAATGATATATGACAATTGAAAAACTTATTCCTACTTGTAATCTAAATACTGTAAAAGATGGAAGAGGTGCAATCTTTACTTTTATTCCAAAAGATCCAATTCTGGAATTCAATCTTAATATAATTAAAGCAGGAAAAGTTCGTGGAAATCACCATCATCCTGAATTTGATGAATACTATCTTTTAACATCTGGAGAAGGGGTTTTAGTTTGGAAAGAAGATGATAATTCGAAAGAAAAATTTCTTTACTTAGCACGAGGTCAATGCACACGCACTCCAAAAGGTGTCAAACATGTTTTCCTTGCTATTAATGATTGTACACTTGTTGTTATGCTCACAAAAAAATGGGATGATTGTGAAACTCCAATAGTTCATGAAAATTTAGGTATGGGGGAAGGTGATCATGGAGATCCAAATTCTCCTTTCTATAAAAAAGAAAATTAATTTTTAAAATGACCCTGAAGATTGGAGTTTTAGGATGTTCCAGAGTAGCTGAAAAGTATTTTTTCCCTTATATCTCATCTTCTAAAATTGCAGAACTTGATTTTATTGGAAGTCGTTCAATTTCAAAAGCAGAAGAGTGGTCAAAAAAATATAATTGTAAAAATTTTGGAAATTATACTGATGCTATAAATGCAGATCTTGATTTAATCTACATTTCTCTTCCAATTTCAATGCATGAGGAATGGTCGATTAAAGCTGCTGAATCTGGAAAACATGTCTTATGTGAAAAATCATCCACTGATTCATTTAATTCTGCAAAAAAAATATTGAAATCTTGTAAAAATAACAATGTAAGAATTTTAGAAGCACTTGCATTCAGATTTCACCCACAACACACAAAAATAAAACAAATTATTAATGATGAATTAAAAGAAATTCAAAATTTTTATGGAATTTTTGGTTTTCCTCCTCCTCCTCAAAATGATATAAGATGGAATAATAAATTGGGTGGAGGTGTACTAAACGATGTATCATGTTATCCAATATGTGCAAGTAGATTAATTTTTCAAAATGAACCAATTAGTGTATCCAGCAATTTAGAATTTGATAAAAAACTATCTGTTGATAAATCTACAAATGCATCCATATTATTTCCTAATGATAAAACAGCTTTCATATCATCTGGATTTAATAATTATTATCAATCCAAGTATAGTGTTTGGGGTAGTGATGCAAAAATTACTACTAAACGTGCTTATTCTGTATCACGTGATTATGAAACTAGTATATTTCTTCACAAAAATGATGAAATATCTGAAATTAAAATTACACCTGTTGATCAATTTGGATTAATGTTTGAAAGTTTCTGTAATACAATTGAAAATAATATTACTAATCCATATAATTTTGAAGAAGATTTGTTAAACCAAGCTAAATTAATGGAATCAATAAGAATTTCAAATAAAGAAAAGCGTATAGTTTACTTGTCAGAATTTAATAATAAATTATAATGAATTATCTTTTATAATTAATTAAAATTTTTAATAATATAAAATAATCATTAATAATTGAAAAATTAAATTTACTTATACCTTCTTTTCTATTTTTACATGTATATGGTAATTCATGAATTTTTGAACCTTTTGTTTTAACTAAAATTTCTAGAAGTATTTTATACCCTATCGCCTTAAATGATATTCCATCAACCAATTCCTTTTTGATTAAAAATAAACCTGACATAGAATCATTTACTTTTAATCCTAAGACAAATTTTGGAATTAAATTTGCAAGCCTACTCATAAATCGTCTACTAAAAGGCCATCCTTCAAATTTTCCACCTTTTACATATCTAGATCCAATCACAATATCCAAATTTTTATTCATTATTTCATTATACATTTCATTTATCATTTCTGGTGGGTGTGAAAAATCACTATCCATTACAAGTACATATTTTCCATTTGCAATTTCCATACCTTTTATAACTGCTGAACTCAACCCTCGCTCATTTTTTCTAATGTAAACATTATGCTTTATTTCATTTCCAGATTTTTCAAAATATGAATTTGCGATTTCACTTGTCCCATCAGGAGAATTATCGTCAATTATTACTATTTCATATGTTATGTTATTTGGAATATTAATTCTAATTTTCTCAAGCATATTTTGTATAGTCGCTGCTTCATTGTATGTAGGAAGCAATATTGTCAATATTGTATTGTTACTGGTTTGCTCTGACATAATAGAATTCTTCAATTTCTTATCATAAAAAGCGTAAGTTCAATTGAATAGTGATTTCCCCTCAAATTTCATTCCGATCTAATAAATTAGTAAGGAATCCTCATTCATTTCGATTTATTGTATCATAATTTTTTTATATACATTTTTTAACCAAAATTCATGGAGATTAATGAAAAATTATCTGTAATTCCAGAATCAGAAAATTCTTCAGATTCTAAAATACCTGAAGTTGCTAAACTGAAGACAATTTCTCGTAGAAAACCAGTTGACAGACCAATGCGTGTTATTTTGATTTGTAAAGAAATGATTGCATATGAGAGAATTGCTATGATGCAATTAAGTGCTTGTCTTAAAGAATCAGGTCATGAAGTGAGAGCTGCAATTATGAATTCAGTAAACCCACTTCCTGGTCTTAAAACTGTAATGGGTGAGGTTGGTAAACCTGGGTTAATGGGAGAAGCACAAATAGAAGAATTAATTCGTGATTGGAAACCTGATATTATTGCATATACTGCTATGACCGGCGAACATTATTCTTTACTTGATTTTAATCGTAAGATGAGAAAAAAATATGACTTCTATGCTATGATGGGTGGACCACATGCAATGTTTAATACACAAGTTTTAGATGATGAAGGTCTTGATGCAGTATGTACTGGTGAAGGTGACGTAAGCTTTCCAGAATTTGTTACTAGTATGAAAAATGGTGGTGAGTATTGGTTAACTGAAACCTTTTTTGTAAAACATGATGGTCGTTTATTTACTAATGCATTACGTGAATTAGTTGGAGATCTAAATGATCTTCCATTTCCAGATAGACAACTTGTTTATGATGCAGATCCTAACATTGCTGCAGTTGGTCAGAAATCATTTCATACATCTCGAGGATGTCCTTATAGGTGCAGTTATTGTTTCAACAAAAAATACAATGATAATTACAAAGGACTTGGCCAAATAATTCGTTGTCGTTCTCCTGAAAATGTAGTTAAGGAAATTGAATGGGTCAAAGACCGATATAATCTATCTATGATCTCATTTGTAGATGACATATTTTTCCTAAAACCAAATGGTTGGCTAGAAGAATTTGCAAAATTATACAAAGAAAGAATTGGATTACCATTTAATGGAAATGTTCGTGCAAATGTTCTAAAAGAAAAAGATGTTGCATTGCTTGCTGATGCAGGATTATCTTTTGTTTGGATGGGTGTAGAATGTGGTAATGACGAAGCTGCAAATAAAGTCTTTTTACGTGATGGAAGTTCAACTAGTGATGTAATTCTTAAAGCATCAGCTTTGTTTAGGAAATATGGTGTAAAGATAATTGCGCTAAATATTATGGGATTGCCAGTTGATAATCCGTTTGAGATTGATATGGAAACTTTAGATTTGAATCTAAAAATTAAACCTGCATTAGCCTCTGTAGGTCTTCTTTATCCATACCCTGGAACTCCTGTTGCGGCTTATGCTATAGAAAATGGATATTTCACAGCAGACAAACCATTCTATTATGAATCTAACAAGAATCATTCGATGTTGACGTTCAAGTCGAAAAAAGAAAAAATGATGTGTGAGAATTTACAAAAACTTGCTGGAATTACAGTTGAATTTCCATTCTTGAGGAGATTTGTAAAAACTTTATGTAAATTACCTTTAACCAAACTTTATCATTTTGCTTTTTATATGCATATGAGTTATTGCCATAAAGTTAGATTAAGTCCAATTAAAAATAAACGAAAAGAACTTCCAGTCTATGCTGGCACCTTACTACGTGTCATGTTAAAAAACTAAATTACTTTTTAGTCCTCAAGAATTCATCATCTTCTTGAGCTGATTTTGTATTACCCTCGTCTTTATCCACATGTGAATTAATTTCTATTAATGCTGGTTCTTTTTGAAATAGTTCAAGAATATCTTTTATCAAAATTGGTTCTTTATCAATTTTTGAAATAATTTCTTTTACCAAAATATAATCTTCTTTTCTATCTACGACCCATCTAAATCTAGAAAGATCCTCTTTATTTGTTACATTAAAAATTTTAAATTTATTATTATTATTATACATGTGATTTGTAACATGTTCTTTTTCTGATGGAAGTTCTGCATCATTCCAAGATTTCTTTAATGATTCAAATGAAAACACTTCTACTTCTGTACCACCTGGTGTAGTGGATGGAAGAAAGTTAGTAATATAATCATATGAATTTGAATTAAAAATTTCAACAATATCATCTACAACGGTAGGATCTAGTAATGGTTTATCAGATGGCATTCGAATTATTGTTGAAAATGAATATTTCATTGCACATTGATAATGTCTATCAAGAACATTTTTTGCATCACCTCTAAAATATTCTATATTGTTAATTTTACAAAAATTTACAATATCATCATCTTCAGTTAATGTTGTTGTGGCAACAATTATTTTGTCAATTGTTCTACAAAAACTTAATTGATTAATAACATAATTTAAGACAGTTTTACCCTCTTTCAGTTCTAATAATACTTTTCCTGGTAATCTAGTTGAACCCATTCTTGCTTGAATTATGCATCCTACAGTCATTTTTTTTATTTTATAACACTGATTAATTAAGCTTAAATTATTCTAAAAACTTTTGGCAGTATGCATACTGATATTGTTGCAGAAATAGGTTCTAATTGGGAAGGCAATTTAGTAAAAGCTAAAAAATTAATCAATGAATGTAAAAATGCAGGAGCTAATGCAGTAAAATTTCAAATGTGGAGGGCAACTGATCTTTATTCCTCGAATCATCCATCTTGGAAATTCATAAAAAAATCAGAAATAACTTTTGAAAATGCGAAGAAATTAAAACAAATTTGTGATAAACAAAAAATTGAATTTTATTGTAGTGCATTTTATCCTGAAGCTATAGATTATTTAGAAACTCTTGGCGTTAAACGATATAAAATTGCATCAAGAACTTGTCTGTTAAAAGATCCATTTTCAAAAGAAACTCTTGTTAAAAAAGCTAATACAAAAAAACCGATTATTGTTAGTATGGGAATGGGTGGAAATAAACAACAAATCCAGAAAATTTTTTCTAAAAATAAATTACTTTTTTGTTACTGCATATCTGAATATCCGCTTGAATTTAAAAAAATTAATTGGACTAATGCTTTAAAATTTGATGGTTTTTCTGATCACACATTAGGTATCACTGCGCCAATTTTCTTTGCAACATTAAAAAAATCTAAAAAAGTAAAAAATATTATGATTGAAAAGCATGTAAAATTAAAAAATTCTAAAGGACCTGATGCATCCACTTCTATAGATACTGAACAATTATCACGTATGATTGATACTATTAGATTAATTGAAACTTCTAAATTTTGATAAATTAATAATGATAATTATAATATGATCATTATTTTATTATACGTCCAAATAATGTTTGATTTATGAAAACTGCTGTAATTACTACTGCTGGATTAGGAACTAGATTATTAACCACTACAAAAGCTAGCCCTAAAACATTACTTCCATTATATGATAAAACATTTGATAAAACTCCTGAACCATTACTAAAACCATTAATTGAAATAATTTTTGAAAATCTTTATGATAATGGATTTAGAAGATTTTGTTTTATAGTTAGTACAAAAAATAAAAAATCAATTCTAAATCACATGCTTCCAGATTATGAATATATTGAGTTGTTAAAAAAACGTAATAATAAATTTGATACCCGATTTATTAAAGCACTAAAAATTTTTTATAAAAAATTTGAAAACTGTGAGGTCAAATGGATATCTCAAAGTACTCCTATGGGATTCGGTCATGCTTTACTTACATCACGAAAATTTGTAGGTAATGACACATTTTTACTTCATGCAGGAGATGCATATTTTCCAGATTATTCATTTCTCAAGAATTTCATATCTAATTCACAAAAAAATAAAAAAATTACAGCTACGCTATTATTACAATATAAAAAATCATTAAAGGGATTTGGGATTGCACAAACTAAACGAAGTAATCCTCTTGATATTGTATTTCATGTTGCAGAAAAACCAAAAAAACCAAAAAGTAATATGGTTATTTTACCTGTTTACATTTTAAAACCTAATATTTTTGATGCCTTGAAAAAAACTAATTTAGGTTATAACAATGAATTACAAGTAACTGACGCAATAAGTACATTGATGAATTGGAACCACCAAATTTCAGCATATAATTTTAAAACTCACAAATGGTTTGATATTGGAACTACTAGACAATATTATCGTGCATTGAACTATTCATTTAAGAATGCTTTAAAATAACAAATAATTTACTTTAAATCTAATTTTTGTTCAATTAAAATTTGTTTTAATTCTTCTTTTGAAACTGTTTTAACTTTATCTGATGAATATTGATCTGTTAATGAAGTCTTTTCAAGATTTTTTGGAATAATTTTTTTATCTTTAGCGAGCTGATTTTCATATATTACATAATCGTCATCTTGATTTTCATACGTGTCTCTAATTTCATGTTCATTGATTAATATTTCATCATATTTCTCTCCAGGTCTTACTGGGATTTTTTCTGCTTCAGTATTTGATTCCATTAATTCCAGAATAACATCTTTCATGTCTCCTACAGTATATGCTTCAAGTTTTGGTACATGAACATCTCCTCCTTGACTATTTTTTATTGCTCTAAAAATTAATTCTAATGCTTGATTCATAGTTATATTGAATCTTGTCATATTTGGATCTGTAATTGTAATTTTTTTTCCTAATCTTATTTGCTCTACAAATTTTGGTACAATTGAACCTCTACTTCCTAAAACATTTCCATATCTAACACATGAAAATTTTGTTTCATGATGCCCTTTATGGTAATTTGCTGAAACAAATAATCTTTCCATTAATAATTTTGTTGCACCATATGTATTAAAAGGAGAAACTGCTTTGTCAGTACCTATTGCAAGGGCGAATTTTACATCATTTTTTAGACATGCATCTACAACATTTTGTGCACCTTGAACATTTGTTTTGATTGCTTCAAATGGATTATATTCTATAACAGGTACATGCTTTAATGCAGCTGCATGAATAACAATATCAATCCCTTCTGTAGCTTTTTCTAATCTATCTTTATCCCTAATATCTCCTATCAAAAACCTTAGACGACTATCATCGAAACTCTCGTCCATTTGTGATTGCTTAAGCTCGTCTCTACTGAAAATTCTGATTGTATCTACATTATTGTCTAGTAACCTCTTAGTTAAGGCTGAACCTAATGAACCAGTTCCGCCTGTAATCAGTATTTTCTTATTTTCAAACATATGCATTCAATTTGATTTAGGTAAAATAAGCTTACGGATGAAAGTTTTCCAAAATTATTTTCATATCAGTTAGTCTTTAATTCATAAACATATTCTAATCCTGTAAACCCATTTTCTTCAAGAAATTTTTGTGAAATTTTATTTTTAGGACTAACATTAGCGAGATAACGTTTTCGTGGATTTAGCTCCATTAATAATTTGAATGAGTTCTTAGCAATTTCATCAAATTCATTTTTTTTTAAAATTGAAACTCCTATTTCATCTCTTTTTGATAAATAAATTGAACCTACTTTTTCATCATTTTTTTTGATAATATACCAATTTGTATAAGGCTCTGACAAAACAAATTTTTTATGTTCATCTGAAGTGGGCATATTTTTATGTGATATATTATGATTCGGATCTCTCACTTTTAATAATTCATATAGAAATAATATGTCATCTTCATTTACTAGTTTTAATTCTATATTTGGATTTAATTCCATATTATTTTTTTTATAATTGACAAGTTAAATTTTACTCAAAATTTGTGACCAATAAAACTAGTTTTTTATTATTGTCCATTGAATATATACTATATCTGAGATTTCTAATTGGACTAATGGTGAAAACACTTGAAATAATTGTATGCTTTTCCCTGAAATTTCTTTTTCTAAAGTGAGCATTCCTATATAATCATCTTTTGGAATGAGTGTTTGTATATTCTGGAATTTTCCTTTTCCTTCATTGTCATATGAAATTATTTCCTTTTTTTCTATATCTGACCACCATTTTTCTGTAAATTCTGAATCAAGAAACCTCGCATTCGTTGATTCAGTTACCCCAATTAAATTATTATTTGAATCTCTAATGGTTACTAAAACATGTACATAATATCTAGAATCTTTAGTCGGTATAGTTGGTGTAGAAAGAAGTAAGTTTGCTTGTGCATTTTTTATTTTCATATTATTTGAATCAATTTCCAAAATTTTTGTAAATGTTTTAAAGGATTCTTTATACTCTTTCATCATTTTTAATGTAATTGCTTTATTAGTTAATGTAGAAATTCTATTTGGATCTAATTCTAAAACCTTGTTTGATAGATCTAGACTTTCCTCAAATCTTTCTAATTTAATTAATAGTCCTGCTTTATTTGATAATGCTTTCAAGTTGTCAGGTTCTTGTTCTAAAATTTTATCGAGATAAATTATTGCTTCGCTAAATCTTTTTTCTGCAACTAGTGCTGCACTAATAGACTCCCATTCTTTGATATTCTTCCCTTCTGGAAGTGACAATTCTTCCTGTGCATATGTTGCTTGTATTGAAAATAAAATTCCTGAACAAATGATTGCTGTAAATATTGTTTTAATCATATAATCAACAATAATATGAGATAGATAAATTATTCAATAATCTGCTTTTTTGTTATTCCTTTTGGAATGAATTTTTTAAAGTATTGCAAAAATAAATCATCTTTTGGAAGATATACTGAGTCAAACCTGTTTTTATTGAAAAATTCAATCCAAACCTCTAAAAATTTAGGGAATTTCTCAGATTCAAACTCTTTTCTAGACATTACATAATGTGATGCTGGAAAAATATCTGAAATTTCGATTGGTATTATTCCTAAAAATGGATTATAATTACAAAACTGTATCAAATCTGCATTTTTGAATTTTCTTCGTAATTTTTTATAATCATATGATGAGAATACTGGTTTTATTGTAGGATCTTTTGTAATAACTGCTATCTTCTTTTTTGTTCTAAATTTTTTCACATAATTATGATATCTTTGAATTTCTGGTCTATACTGATCTTCTGGTCCAAATAGAAAAATTGCTTTTTCTTTAAACTTTGGAGTTCCATCTTGCAAGAATTTTGTGTTATTTAGTATCACGTCAATTGTTTCAAACAATTTTGGATGTGCTCTTGCTTTTTTCATTGTATATTCCCATAATCTTCCTTCTCGTATTGCTTGTTTTACTCTGTCAACTTCAGCCTTTATAGAGTATAAGTTAAAAAGTGCAATTTGATCTATTCTTTCTTCTTTTTTCATAGCCAGTAATTCTTTAGGTTTGTATCTTGAGGATACTTCACAATCAAATGGAAAATATTCTAACTCTGCTAATCTTCTAGTACCATCTTCTGTTATCACTCTGTCATGTTTTGCATAAAGCATGTATGATGCTGAATCAAATGTGTCACAACCTAGTGCAACTGCTAATGGAATTGTTAAAGGATGTCCTGCACCAAAAAGATGTAAAGGAATTGAAGTTGGTATGTTTTTCTTTGCAGCAATAATCATTTCTGCTAATAATTTGTATTCATATGATTCCATAAATTCAACTGGACTTCCTAATGCAAGCATCTGATATCCCATTTTGATTAATTCGTTAGTTGATCTTTTCACTAATTCTGGATGTTCACTTCCTTGTATTGGACCAATCCAAATCTGTCCATTATTTTTTTTATTTTTTATTGTTGTTTTACAAACTTTTAATGTATGATCCACGTATTCTTTTGCTACTTTTTTAGATAATCCAAATCCAGTTGGTTTATCTAATGGAATAGCAAAGTCTGTCATTATATCCATCTCAAATTTTGCCATAGCTGGCGGTTTCACATCAACTTCTCCATACTCTAAAACTTGGTATCCTCCAGAATCCGTCATTATAGAACTATCATATTTTATTATTTTATGAATACCATTTTCTCTTGCTTTTTCTTCCAATCTTTTCATTGTAATGTACGCATTTGTAATAACAACATCAAAACCAATTTCTTTAATTTTTTTGGCTGGTATAGATTGTTTAACTGGATGTATTACTGGGACAAAAGAAGGTGTTTCAATTTTTCCATGATTTGTATGAAGTACACCTATTCTACCTGCTAAATCACTGTATTTTATCTCAAACAATTCTTTTTTATAATTTTTCACATTATATTAAATAAACATCAAAAATCTCTAAAAATGTGAAATCATCTTTTCTTCTAATAATTTTAGCCATAATAATTCTAGTTTTTGTATTTGTTATATTCATCTTTGAAACCATTTCTTCTACACAAAATGATTCACAAAACATGATTAATCAGAATAATCTAGAAAAATATTCTAACGCAATGGTTGATATTCCAGAATACTATAACAATTGTAGTGATTCAAAATTTGTTATTCTAACTACAGACAGGCATTTATTCCAAAATTGTGCTCTTTCAAAAAATATCACTGAAATGGGTGCAGAAAAATTAGAATTTGAATTAAAACCTGAACTTTCATTATTGTATTCTGAATTAGAGCCAAAAAATAATACAGTAGTGATATTTCCTACATTTACTTTAAGCGCATATTCTGAACCTGGTTTTTATACATTTTATCGTGGAGATTGTGATCAAGAATTTCATGGTACCTTATTTCGTGATGATGATTGTCTAACTGTGAATATTAAAAATGATTTTGATGGAAATTATAACACCAGTGATTCTGGATTTAAAATTCTTAATCTTTTAAATTATAATTTTATTACTGATATTGATGTCGACAAAAATCCTTCTATTTTGAATTCTTACGACACAGTAATTTTACTTCATAACGAATATGTTACCAAAACTGAGTTTGATGCAATCACTTCGCATCCAAATGTTGTTTATTTATATCCCAATGCACTATATGCAGAAATTTCTGTTGATTATGAAAATAACACTATAACATTAATTCGTGGACACAATTATCCTGAAGTAACAATTACAAATGGATTTGATTGGATCTTTGATAATACTCATCCAATGGAATATGATAATTCTTGTATGCCTTGGTATTTTTATGAAATAGATAATGGTGTAATGTTAAGTTGTTATCCTGAAAATGTATTATTAACTGACGCATTTTTGCTTAAGGCATTAACTGAAATTAATAATTCTATGTGGTGGAATGTCTATCAAAAAATTTATGATAAAAATGTGTCTGATGATGAAAAAGATATTTTTCTCGAATTTTTTAAATTAGTTCCAAAAAAATAATCCTTAAAAAAATTTATTAAAATCATTTTTTTCCTCTATTAATTCTAACCAATCTATGATCTCTCCGTTATTTTTTTCCTGAATAATTTCATTAATTATCTTGACTACATCTTCAGGTGATCTATCTGTGGTATTAATCTCAAAAGTTTTTTCTTTTCCGAATGATTGAATTGAATCATTTACAATTACTCCCAATATTTCACTACCTGTATTTTGTTTTATTTTTGAATCTTGATAGTCTCTCTTTTTGTAAACTTCGATTAAATCATAAGGATTCTTTCTCAAAACAATCACTAAATCAACATCTATCTCATCTATAACATAAGGTGCCAAATGTCCAACAATTAATGATCGATCTGAAATAATTCCCTTAATCTCATCCTTTAATTTTGTTGTATCAATTTCAAATCCATTTTCAAGTTTCTCAGCAAACCCTTCATCAATTGCAAATTTATTAATATCAATCATTTTATAAGATGAATTCTGTTTTAGGATTAATTCTGCGGTTGTATGTTTTCCAACACCTGGATTCCCTGTAATCACTAAATTCACATATTTCCTTTCTGTCTCCATGATTAATGAATTTCTGCAATACTAATATGATGAGATGAAAACTATCTCCTTATGCAAATTGGGTTACTTGGTAAGGCAAATGTTGGAAAATCAACTTTTTTCTCTTCTGCAACTGAAACAATAGCTCAGAGTGGTAATTTTCCATTTACTACAATTGAACCAAATGTCGGGGTTTGTTATTTGAAAATTACTTGTGAATGTAAAAATTTGGATAATAGATGTGGAAATAATTTATGCGATGACGGTACTAGATTCATTCCTGTAAAATTAATTGATGTTGCGGGATTAGTTCCTGGTGCACATGAAGGTAAAGGATTAGGAAATCAATTTCTTACTGATGCTATGAAAGCAGAAGCATTGATTCATGTAGTTGATATTTCTGGCTCAACTGATATTCAAGGACAACCTGTGAATGTTGGAACACATGATCCATTAGAGGATATAAAATTTGTTGAAGAAGAATTTGATTTATGGTTTAAAGAAATACTTGACAGAGAATGGCCAAAACTTGTAAAAGAAATAGATCAAAAACGTGCAAAAATAACTGACGGAATTGCGCGTAGGTTTACGGGATTAGGAATTTCAGAATCTCAAGTTGATCAAGTTTTAATATCCATGTCATTAAAAACAAAAAAACCACAGGATTGGTCAGAAGATGATATTATGGAGTTCCTAAAAACTCTTAGAAAAAATTCAAAACCATTACTTATTGCAGCTAATAAAGCAGATTTATGTGATGATCTTAAAGTTCTAGAAAAAATATCTGAAAATTTCAAAGTTATTCCTTCTAGTGCCGAAACTGAACTTTTATTGAAAAAGGCTACAAAAGCTGAACTAATTAATTATGTTCCAGGTGATAATACTTTTTCAGGAAAGGAAAATACTCAGTTGTCTGAACAACAAAACAACGCATTACATCTTGCAAAAAATGTTTTAACAAAAATTAAAACAACAGGTATTCAAGAAATACTTAATTCAATAATCTTTGATATTTTAGACATGATTGTTGTTTATCCTGTTGAAGATGAATCTAAATTAACGAATAAACAAGGTCAAGTTTTACCTGATGCAAGATTACTAAAAAAAGGTTCTACTGCAAAAGAATTAGCATTTACAATTCATCAAGATATTGGAAATGGATTTTTACATGCTATTGATGCAAAATCAAAACAACGTATTGGTGCTGATCATGAACTCAAAAATGGTGATATAATAAAAATAGTATCAACACTAAGTAGGGGTTAATATGATCTGTTTAGGAATTGAAAGCACTGCACACACTTTTTCATGTGCTGTAATTGAGAAAAAACAAAAAAATGGAAAAATTTTATCTGACGTTCGAAAAATTTATCGACCACCTGAAGGTGAAGGAATTCATCCTAGAGAGGCATCACGTCATCACATCGAAAATAGTTCAACTGTTCTAAAACAATGTCTTGATGAAGCAAAAATTAAGATTAATGATCTTGATATGATTGCATATGCCGGAGGTCCTGGTTTAGGACCATGTCTTAGAGTTGGAGCCGTTGTGGCACGTTCTCTTTCATCATATTATGATATTCCAATTTATCCTGTCAATCATGCTATTGGTCATATTGAATTAGGTAAGCTTCTAACAGGTGCAAAAAATCCACTCGTACTTCTTGTTTCAGGGGGTCATACAATGATTCTTGCATTTTCCGCTGGACGATGGAGAGTCTTTGGTGAAACTTTGGATATCACTTTGGGTCAACTCTTGGATCAGTTTGGACGATCATTAGGATTTGCTTCACCATGCGGAAGAAAAATTGAAGAATTAGCAAACAAGTCAAGTAATTACATTGATTTACCATATGCAGTAAAGGGAAACGATGTATCATTTTCTGGTTTACTGTCAGCAGCAAAACAAAGTACCTCAAAAGGAGTTGAAGATGCATGTTATTCATTACAAGAAACTGCATTTGCTATGATTGCTGAAGCAACTGAGAGAGCTCTTGCATTTACTAGAAAAAATGAAATTATGATAGTAGGAGGCGTGGCTGCAAACAAAAGATTGTCCTCTATGCTAAAAGATGTATGTAAACGGCAGAAAGCAAAATTTTTTGTTGTTCCTCTAAATTATGCAGGTGATTGTGGTTCTCAAATTGCTTGGACTGGAATTAGAGAATCTAGCGTGTCTGATGGTGCAAAGATCAAAGATACTTTTGTAAAACAATCTTGGAGATTAGATAGTGTAGATGTTCATTATTGATTCTTAAAATCTTCTATAGCGTCTTGAATATCTTCTAACCATCCACCTGTTCCCATAACACCAAATTTGTATGATTTTTCATCTGTATCAGTTTTAATTTTGAAACAGATTTTTTTGATAAATCTTCCTTCCTTCCAAACATCTACTTGATCTAAGGGAACATCAATTACAGTTTCGCCCATTTTTGTTGAAAAATCTGCAATTCTACTTTTTCTTTTATCAAATGCAATACGTTTGTTAGTTAATGTTAAAACTCCTGTTCCTAACTCATCTTCATTACAATCTTCTTGTTTCAATCGTTTTTCGTCTGAATCCATATTACTATTGATAAATTATGCAATTAATGGCTTTACCTAGAAACGCTAAAAATGACATATTTTATCAAAAAATATGAAACAAAAGTATCAAGAATATCTAAAACTAAACAAAAATGTCCTACTTGGCTTTCTGGGTTCGATCATTATTTCTGCAATAGCTGCAGATTATTTTGGTGATCAGGCTGATTATCTAAACTCATCATTTACTCTAATAATTGATTATGTTGTTTTCTTCTCAATATTTGGCGGTCTATTTTATCTTGATAATAGAAAGAAATATGTTTTAGAAAATGGCAAACGTGATAACACACTTTTAAAATCAGATTTAATCAAAATAATTTCATCACTAGGAATTGGCGAAATTGTTTATACAATTGTTAGATGGATACTACAATACTATCTCTTACAATTAGATTATGAACCATATATGGCATCAATTGTTTCACAGTTAATCTCTACAGTAGTATACATGATTACATTAAATTTATCTGTAAAACTTACAAAATTGTATAAAGATGGAAGTTAGTATTTATGTTGATGGTGCAGGTGGTGAAAAATCTGGTTTTGGATTTTTTATCAAAGAGACAGGTGAATCTTTCTATGAACATAAATCAGGATTAACAAACAATCAGGCTGAATATCACGCTATAATTACAGCATTAAAAAAATTTCAAGGTTCGGAAGATAAAATTACAATTTTTAGTGATTCAAAAAATACTGTTAATCAATTAAATCATGAATTTGCAATAAATAATGAACAATTACGTATTTTGGCGCAAGAATCTTGGCTATTAATACCAAAAATTCCTGAATTAAAAATAATATGGATTCCAAGAAAGGAAAATTTAGCAGGAAAAATGCTTGGAAGCTAATTTGGAATAGCTTTAATTATACAAAAATTTTTTATTAAAAAACATACAATGACTGATTCTGTTTTCCTTTCTCCAAAATCTATTGCGATAATTGGGGCTTCTGATAAAGAAGGTAGTGTAGGTCGTGCAATTACATCAAATATCATGAGAGGCTACAAAGGAACAATCTATCCAATCAGTCCAACACGTGAAACTGTTTTTGATAAAAAAGCATACAAGTCAGTACTAGATGTTCCTGGAAAAATCGATCTAGCAGTTGTTGTAACAAAAAATACTATCGTTCCTGCAGTACTAGAAGAATGTGGAAAAAAGAAACTTAGAGGTGCAATTGTAATTACAGCAGGATTCAAAGAGGTTGATGAAGAAGGTGCAAAGTTAGAACAAAAATTAAAAGATATTGCAAAAAAATACAAATTACAAATTATTGGTCCAAACTGTCTTGGTGTGATGAATCTTGAACCAAAAACAATGATGAATTCAACATTTCTTAAAATTACTCCTAAATCTGGAGAAATTGCTCTTATTTCACAAAGTGGTGCAATTTGTGCAGCATTAGTTGAAGATGCAAGTGCACAAGGAATTGGATTTTCTGCTGTAATTAGTATGGGAAACAAAGCAGACATGAGTGAAATTGATATGCTCAAAATGCTTGCAGAACACAAACAAACCAAAGTTATTGTTATGTATCTTGAAGATATGGGAAATGGTCAAGAATTTCTTAAAGTTTGTAAAGATATTACAAGAAAAAAGAAAAAACCTGTTTTAGTATTAAAATCTGGACGAAGTCCAGAAGGTGCACAAGCTGCAATGTCACATACTGGTGCATTAATGGGTTCTGATGAAATTTACGATGCACTGTTAAAACAATCAGGTGCAATACGTGTTGATACTATGGAAGAATTATTTGATTATGCAACCGCATTTTCAAAGCAACCACTTCCAATTAATGGTGATTTAGTAATTGTTTCAAATGCAGGCGGACCTGCAATCATCTCAACTGATGCATGCTCCAAACTTGGAATTAAAATGGCAAAAATTGAAGAGATTAGAAAAAAGATAGACGCTGTAATTCCTCCATGGGGAAGTTCACGTAATCCTGTAGATATTGTGGGTGATGCAGATTTTAATCGATTTGAAAATGTATTGAATGAAGTATTAAAACACAAAAATGTTGGTTCTGTAATATCTATGTGTACTCCATCTGCAACTTTGGATTATGACAAACTTGCAAAAGTTATAGTCTCTATGTCAAAAAAATACAAAAAAACAATGTTAGCTAGTTTGATGGGATTAGATGAAGGAATAACTAATCGTGAAATTTTGGCAAATGGTGATGTTCCATATTATAATTATGCAGAAGGCTCAATTCGTGCATTAAAAGCCATGCTTACTTTTACAAATTGGATAAAAAATCCATCTGGAAAAGTTACAAAATTCACTGTGAAAAAAGATAAAGTAAAAAAGATCCTGGATAATGCAAAAAAAGAAAAACGAAATGCCTTACTAGAAGAAGAAGGTCAAGAAATTCTTAGAGCGTACGGTTTTCCATTACCTGCTAGTAAATTAGCAAAATCAAAAAAAGAAGCTGTAACTGCTTCTAAAAAAATTGGTTATCCTGTAGTTTTAAAAATTGCATCTCCACAAATAATTCATAAATCTGATGCTGGTGGAGTAAAAGTTAATCTTCAAAATTCAAAGGATGTTGAAAATGCATTTGATACTATAATAAAAAATGCAAAAAAATACAACAAGAAAGCAGACATCAAAGGTGTTTTAATTGTTGAGATGGTAAAAGGTGGAAAAGAAATGATCATTGGTTCAAAACTTGAACCTGGACTTGGACCTGTTGTAATGCTTGGAATGGGTGGAATTTATGTTGAAGTACTAAAAGATGTTACCTTCAAACTTGCACCAATGACTAACATTGAAGCAGATGATATGATATCATCAATTAAAACTAAAAAAATTCTAGAAGGTGTTAGAGGAGAAAAACCATCTGATATCAAAAAACTCTCTGAATGCATTCAAAGACTATCTCAGCTAGTATCTGATTTCCATGAAATTAAAGAATTAGATATGAATCCTGTTTTGGTCATGGAAAAACAAAAGGGTTGTAAAGTTCTAGATGTACGTATTGGTTTATAGTTAGGCACAGCTTTAATTGGAAACTTTTTAATTATTTGAATCACTAAGTGTAGTATCGACATGCAAAAAACAGTAAAACCAATTAGAACTGGAGAAGAATACATAGAAAGTCTCAAAGGTAGAGATCTAAAAATTTACTTGTTTGGCGAATTAGTAAAAGAACCAGTTAGCCATCCAATGATTAGACCTTCAATTAATGCAGTAGCAAAAACATATGACCTTGCAGTCGAAGAAGAAGAACTTGCATTCCCTCAGTCTTCAATCTCTGGTGAAAGAGTAAATCGATTCTTACATATTGCTGAAAGCGCAGAAGATTTAGTTTTACAAAATAAAATGCAAAGAAAATTAGGACAACTCACTGGTACATGTTTCCAAAGATGTGTTGGTATGGATGCAATGAACTCACTTCATTCTACAACTTTTGAAATTGATGAAAAACACGGTACAAAATATCATCAGAGATTATTAGAATTTATCAAAATGGTTCAACATGAAAACTTGGTAATTGGTGGAGCAATGACTGATGTTAAAGGTGATAGAAGTCTTGCACCTAGTGAACAAGAAGATCCTGATTTATTTTTACATATTGTTGATAGAGATGATAAAGGCGTTTACGTCACTGGTGCTAAAGCACATCAAACTGGTACAATTAATTCACATTGGATGATTGTAATGCCTACTATGCGATTATTAGAAAATGACAAAGATTACGCAATTGTTGGGGCACTTCCAGTAGACGCACCTGGAATTACTTACATCTATGGAAGACAATCTTGTGATACTCGTAGTATGGAGCCGGGTGATATTGATGTTGGAAATTCTGAATTCGGCGGACAAGAAACTATGGTAATATTTGACCGTGTTTTCATACCAAACGAAATGATCTTCATGGATGGTGAATATGAATTTGCATCTATGTTAGTTGAGAGATTTACTTGTTACCATAGAAGAAGTTATGTTTGTAAAACTGGTCTAGGTGATGTTTTAATTGGTGCGGCAGCAGCAATTGCGGAATATAATGGAGTTCCAAAAGTTTCACACATTAAAGATAAAATCATTGAAATGACACATCTTAACGAATCAATCTATGCTGCAGGAATTGCTGCATCATATCAAGGTCACAAGATGAAATCTGGTGTATTTCTTAACGATGACATGCTTGCAAATGTATGTAAACATAATGTTACTAGATTGCCATACGAATTAGCAAGACTTGCTCAAGATGTTGCTGGCGGAATACTAGTCACATTACCATCTGAAGCTGAATTTAGAAGCGCAGAAACTGGACCACTCTTGGAAAAATATCTCAAAGGTAAATCTGGAATTGAAGTTGAAAATAGAATGAGAATATTAAGATTAATTGAAAATATGACAATGGGAAGAAATGCAGTTGGTTATCTAACTGAATCAATGCATGGTGCAGGTTCGCCACAGGCTCAAAGAATTCAAATTGCTCGTCAAATGCAATTAGGTTACAAAAAGCAACTTGCAAAAAATTTGGCTAAAGTCAAAGAAGAACCTGAAGAAATGAAAGAAAATTCCGAATATTTTAAACGTGTATTCAAAATACCAGAAAAAAAATAATTCTAAAGTTCTTTTTTATCGTCATCTACTGATTCATCTTTATCTGATGATTTAGCATACTCTGACTCTTTCTTTTCCTCAAAAACATTATTTGAATCGTCATCTACTGATTCATCTTTATCTGATGATTTAGCATACTCTGACTCTTTCTTTTCCTCAAAAACATTATTTGAATCGTCATCTACTGATTCATCATTTCTATATTGAAACTCAATTTTCTTCTTTTCTTTTCCTGCAAAATGTTTCACAATCATGACTCCAATTATGACTGCAATTATTATGTAATTGATTGGTGGTTGTAAAATTTGTGTTATGTATCCAACTTGTGGTACTACATACTCTACCTTTCCTAGATATTCTTTTTCTGTGATTGGATAATCTGTACCTGCAATTGATGCAGGATTTGAATCTCCTTTGGTTCTCACTATCTTTTGAGCATCTGTTGACATGTCCAAACTAACTCTATGAACAATCACTCTCTCTTTTCCTTGCTCGTATAATTTTGGTGAATAAAATACAATTATGTCTCCTTTTTCGATATCTTCAAACGGTGTATTTCCTTCAACAACTATAACATCATAAACTTCTAACGCTGGAATCATGCTTCCACTCGAAACAACATAAAATGGATTTGCAGTTCCAAAAACTGCTTGTAATCCTAACCAAATTACAGCAATTGCTACAACAATAATCACTACATCTTTGATTAGACTTTTAGTTGAACTCCCCAAATTATGTATGCTCGAAAATTTACTAAGATAAATCTTATCGATTATCTATACCAACTTATCTCCACAACTCTCACAAAATTTAGAGTCGGGTTTGTTATCAAAATTACAACTAGGACATCTTAAACCAGTTCCTACTTCGACAGTTTGTTCTACTTTCACATCTGCTCTTTCAGATTTTCCTAAAAAAATAACTTCTCCTACAGTTCCAATTCTATTCCAACTTATGTTTATGTCATTTCCGCTTGAATCCGAAACAAGTAATACTAATTCTTGATTTGAATCTACTCCAACTTGTTTTGCTTTTCCAATTCTTTTTGCACTCTCATCAAAAACATCCATACCAAAAATTGATCTAAATGTTCCACCACTAGGAATAGACTCTGCTGCAACTTGAGGTTCTACACTTTCTTGCTGAACTGGCGTATCAAAGCTTGAAAGACCTGTATTTTGTTGTTGCTCTATTGGATTTGCTAATCCAACTTCTATTTGTTCGTCTGGTTTTCTAAATTCCCTATATTCTGCAATTGTTGCATCACATCCATTGCATAGGTATTTTCCTCTTTCAACTAAAACTAAATTCTCTGCAACTTCTTCATTTGGATTTTCAAATTCTATCTTTGGACTACCTTCAAACTCTTTTTCACATGTGTTACACGTATATTTAGAAATTAATTCCGATTCTAATCTTCCAATAGGTGCTAAAAATAGATCTGGTCCGCCAAGATTTCCTTTACTTTGTTGCTCGTCAGTTACTCGCGCCATTACAAATCCTCCTGAACCCCTAAGTTTTTTCAATCTAAGCTCTTCACTCATATCTCCATACGTGCAATACGTCATTTAAGTATATTTTGAAAATTTTTCCATGAATTTGGCAACATGGTGTTATAATCACAAATACATTTTTAGATGTGAACTTTTGATAAAATTTGTTAATCATGGCAATAACAGAAATAGATGATCCAAAATCATGGGAAACTGATGTTCTTAGTTCCGACAAACCCGTCTTTGTAGACTTTTGGGCTCAATGGTGTGGACCGTGTAGAATGGTTGGACCTGTTGTAGAAGAACTTGCTGGAGATTATGATGGCAAAGTTAACTTTGTAAAAGTTAATGTTGATAATGCACAAGAAATAGCACAAAAATATAATGTGTTTAGTATTCCAACACTATTACTTTTGAACAAAGGTGAAATCATAGCTCAACAAGTAGGCGCAGGTTCTAAAGAAGTATACCAAAACATGATAGATAGAGCACTCGAAAAAATTTAGGCTCTACTAATTTTTCTCTTTTTATTCTAAACTATTAATATTAGATTCTTCTCATTGAGTTATGTCGCTAGGAGAAATTGATACATTAAATCTCACTTTTGATAAGTTATCTGCATTGTTTGATGAATCACAAGGATATTACGAATCTTTTCTAGATGCAAACAATTTGTATAAAGCAGGAAAACTATCTGATAAGGAATTTTTTCAAAAATTAGGTGATTATACTGTAGCATACTCTGCATTGGAATTTTTAGCTATCAAATCACTAATGGAAATGAAAAAAACTCTTGATAAAGTTGCATCTGGTGCAGGAGTAAGTGGTACACAATCTCCTGGACTAATGCCTGGAATGGGTCAACCTGGAACAATGCCTGGAATGAATGCTGGTCCTAGAGCAGGAACTGCAGAAAATCCTGTTGGCGGACCGCCTTCTGTAATGGGCACTCCTGAAGCATTTAGTCAACCTGGAACACTTCCTACTCCTGATCCTTCATTACTTCCTCCAACACAAAGTGGTGGAAATTGCACTTCGTGTGGAGCCCAACTAAGACCTAATGCAAAGTTCTGCACAAAGTGTGGTTCAAAACAATGATTCTTAATTTAGATTAACGCCACATTCTCTACAAAATTTTGCAGTTGTTGAATTTTTAGCACCGCAGTCTGCACAAAATTGTTCTTCTCCGGCTGAATCTGATTCTGCACTTCCATACATTCCAGAACCTAAAACTGCACCAGTTGGAACATAATTGTCATCATCTATAATTTCTACTGGCGCATAGTCTTTTTCTTCAACGTATGTGTATAATCTTGGAATACTTTCTTCCTGTTTTGTAGGATCTGGAACCATATCTCCTAACCAAAATGAAAATCTCATTAAAGTAAGCTCTGGTGTTGAAAATGCCAGTGTATGTGCTGACATGTAATCATTCGCTGCCTGTTTTCCATTAAATACTTTCATAACTAAATTATCATTTTTCACTGTATAATGTTTTCGTGAAGTGGACCGAGAGGGAATCGAACCCTCGACATCCACGTTGCGAACGTGGCGCTATACCCCTAAGCCATCGGCCCTAACAATTGCAATTTTTTACAATGTATATTCATTTTTACTCTAGTAATGTACACAAAATTTAGGCAAACAAAATGACTTACGATTTACTCATTACTAACTCACATGTAATGACTCAAAATAGCATGGTTGAAAAAAATCTTGTCATTGAAGATGGAAAAATCAAATTAATTACTAACGATAGTCCTGATTGTGATAAAAAAATTAATGGTTCTGGTTTAGTTAGTATTCCGGGTCTAATTGATACTCATGTTCACTATGGAGTTTATTCTCCAATTGACCAAGCTGCAATAAGTGAATCACATGCTGCTGCAATAGGTGGTGTTACAACAATGATGAGAATGTTCAGATTAAAGGGCTCCTACAAAGAATCTCTTAAAAAACATCTTTTGGCAAGTCAAAATTCACATTATATTGATTATACTTTACATGCCTCCATTTTTGATGATACACAGATTGATGAAATGCAATATTGCACCGAAAACAAAATTATCTCATTTAAAATATACATGAATCTTGGTGGTGATGTTGGCCATGTATACATGGAAATGAATCCTGGAGAAGAAAAATTAATCTCTGCTGAAGTAAATGTCACAAATGAATTAGTTGAAAAAATTGTAAAAAACGCTGCATCCCTTAATTGTCCTGTATTAGTCCATGCAGAAGATTATCAAGATTGTGCATGTGGCATGAAAACACAAAAAGAAAAAAATAATGATGGATTAAATGCTTGGTCTGAAAGCCGTTCTCCAGATTTCGAAGCAAAATCAATTCAAACAATTTGTGAATATGGAAGAAAGTATGACTGTAAAATTTACTTTGTACACATTGGTTCAAAATTGGCATTAGATAAAATTAAAGAAGAAAAACAAAAAGGAACAAAAATTTTCGTTGAAACCTGTCCTCATTATCTAACATTATCACATGAAACTCAAGATGGGTATCTTGCAAAAGTTATGCCTCCAATTAGAACAAAAAATGATATACAATCTGTATGGACTGCTTTACAAAATAATGAAATTGATACGATAGGAACAGATCATGTTGCTAATCAATTGAAACTAAAACTTGGTGGTGATGACGTCTGGGGCGCTTTAGCAGGATTTCCTGGAATAGGAACATCATTACCAATTTTACTTAGTGAAGGAATTAATAAAAATAAAATAAATTTGAATCAGTTAGTTAATCTAACAAGTACAAATGCTTCGAAAATTTTTGGTTTATCTGGAAAAGGACATTTGGAAGTAGGATATGATGCCGACATAACGATGATTGATCTAAAAAAAGAAGCACAAGTTTCTCCTGAACTTTTTGGTGGATTTTCTGATTATCTTGTATATGATGGATGGAATTTGAAAGGTTGGCCAGTCAAAACAATTGTTAGAGGTACTGTTGTTGCTGAAGATTTTGAAGTAATTGCTAAACCTGGATACGGTAATTTTGTACCGCGAGTATTAAGTTAAAATTTCAAATTTCCCATTTGCTTTTGCTTTGTAAATTATGTCTGGTTTCCTTGTAAAAATACCAACTTCTATTACTCCTGGGACATTGATTAATTTCTGTTGCAATATTTTTGGATTTTTTATAACTCCAAAATCACAATCTAGTATAATATTTCCATTTTCAGTAACAAACGGGTATCCTCTATCAAGTATTCTTAATTCAGGTTTACCGCCTAGATTTTCAATTTTTTTCCAAACAATTTGTCTTGCTAAAGGTTGGATTTCCACTGGAACTATTCTGTTAAAATCTTTGACAAATTTTGAACTGTCTGCCATGATGATAACTTTTTTTGCAGCACTGATCAGTATGTTTTCCTTCAATAGTGCGCCGCCTCCACCTTTTATCAAAAATTTATTTTTATCAATTTGATCTGCACCGTCAAATACTAAATCAATTTTATCAACTTGATCTGGCTCGATTAATTGTAATCCACCTTTTTCAGCAATTAATTTTATTTGCATTGATGTTGGTACACATTGAACTGAAATCTTTTTTGTTTTGATATATTTTGATAGTGATTTTACTAAAGCAGTTGCAGCACGTCCACTACCCAAACCTAAAACATAACCATCTTTTACATTTTTCAAAGCATCTAAAGATAATGCCTTGATGGCATCATCGAATGACATTAATCGACCTCTGCTTGTTCAATTTTTGATAACGTTTTTAAAATTTTTGATTTTATCTCTTCGATATCATCATTCTCGTCATCAATTTCGGACTCTTCTGGTATTTCTATTACTTGTGTAGAAATTTCATTTTGTATTGGTTTTACTGTTTGTTCTACTACTGATTGTGGTTTATCTTTGATGATTGGAATGATTTCTTGCTTATCAATTTCTAAAGTTTCAATTTTTGGTTTCATTGGTGGCGGTGTAATGACATCACTATTCAATTGTGATAACATTTGATCGTATTTTGATTGTTTTATAGGATCTAGTTTTGGCAATGAAGTTAGAGTTGTAATTTCAAATTTCTTTGAACTTTTATTTACAAATTCTTCTATTGGTTTCTCAAATACTGGTTTTGTTTTTTCCTTTATAGTTTCTTTAATTTGAGATGGTTTCTTTTCATTTGTCTTTGATGATACATCACTTTGTGACTGTGCAACTTGAATCTTTGATGTCAATTCATATAATCTTTGATCAAGTTGTGATAATTTCTGATCCATTAGTGTAATCAAACCGTCGCCTAATGGTCCCAAGTCTGGATGTTTACTTGCATTTTGTAATTTTTCAATCCTAGTGATTACTACGCCTAATTGATGTTGATATTTTAGTAGTAGTCTATCTTTTTGAATTTTTGTTAAATCTGTTTCATTTTGATATAATCTAGCAATTGTTTTTGTTAGAATATCTTTTTCAATTTCTAATGCATGTAATTGACTTACAATTTGTGAATTTGAACCAATAGTTGGAGTTTGAAGTTTGTTATTTGATTTGAAAAATTGTTTCAACATGATTATAATGCAGGTACGCTGCGTTTAATCCAATTATATTTTCTTCTCTTTGCATCTGGATGTCCACAACTTGCACATCTATCTAGACGTCTATGAAATGCGTTATTTCCACATCTTCTACATCTGATATGTGTATGAGATTTGTTGTGCTTTCCCATTGATGGTGTACCTCTAGTCATTAGAGAACACCTATTCTGCTGGAGGAGATATCATAACCACATTATCTCCACGAACTACAATGGATCCGAGACTTTTTGATTCACCTTCAGAAGGGATTTCTTCTGATTGGTCTAGTAGCAGGTTCATATGTTGATCAAATCCTTGAAGTAAACCTGTGATGGTTTTACCACCTTTTAGCTTTATCAGTACGTTCTTGTTGATACTTTCATCGAGTACTTTTACAGCCATATCTACGGACATTTATTTCACTTATTGAATTCCATAATGAGGAGTATATTAAACGTTCACTGGTGAATTTTTGGTTTTGTTTCAGTAAGTCAAGTTTGACTCTTTTGCAAGATTATTCACTACTTCCTTAATGATTTTCCTTCCTAACGTTGCTGATGATTTGGTTGGATCTCCCCAAACGCCATTTCCTGTTACTTTTGGAAATGATTTTTGTGCCAATTTGTTAATTTTTGAAATTTCTTTTTTTGACATTCCGTTTGTCTGAAAACCTTTTTTTGCCTTTTTCATATTGACTTTCTTTGAAATTGCTAGCATGAGTGAAGTCTCTACATTTCCTGCATGATCAAATTCTCTATTCATGTATTTCCAATATGAAAATATCATGATCTTTTGATTTTTCTTCTTTTTCATGTTAAATTTTTTCAGAGAATCCAAATTACCATAATGTCCATTTATGATTAGAATCCTAGAAATTCCATTTTTGACTAGTGATTCACAAATATCTTCTAAAGTTTTTGATAATGTAGATTTTTTTATACTTAAATTGAAAAATGGAAAATGTTCATTTGAAATTCCATAGTTGATTGTAGGAAGCAAAATCCCATTAATTTTTTCTGATAATTTTATTGCAATTTCTGTCACAATATCTGAATCTGTTGAAATTGGTAAATGTGGGCCGTGTTGTTCAATTGAACCAACTGGTATGATGGCAATCTGTTTCTTTTTTTTAATCACCTTTCTCAAATCAGGATCAAATTGATCACGAATAATCATCAAATCACTTTGTATGTACTTTTCTCCATCTAACTTCTAATTTATCTGCTAGATGCATTTTTACTGCTTTTAACAAAACTTCTGCCTCAAGTTTTTGTCCTGCTCGCTTTATTGACTCTAATGTATGTTCAGGTTTAACATCAAATGAATCTTGGAAAATTATTGGTCCTTGATCAAGATTCTCTGTAACATAATGTGATGTTACTCCAATAATTTTTGTTCCTCTTTCATATGCTTGTGCGTATGCCATAGCACCTGGAAATGCAGGTAGTAATGATGGATGAATGTTAATTATTCTATTAGGATATCTCCAAACAAAATTTGGTGTCAATATTCTCATATATCTTGCTAAGGCAATTAAATCAACATCATATTTTTTACAAACTTGAATAATTTTTGATTCAGCTTTATCTTGATTTTTTTCATTAATTATTACAAAAGGTAATTTTGCTTTTTTTGAAATTAATGCTAAAGTATTCTCCGTACCTATCACCACTACAATTTTTCCCTTTAGTTCTTTTCTTGTTTGTGCACGAATTAATGTTTGAAGACAGTGTGATTCCTTTGTTACAAAGACCGCTATATTTTTCTGTGAATTTGATTCATGATGTGTATTAACTTCCATGTGTAATTGCTTACCTAATTTTTCTAAATCAGAATCAAATCTCTTAACATCGATCTTTTTTGTGAATGATGCTTCCAAATACATGCCAAAAAGACCTTTAATGACATTTTGATTGACTCTCTCTAGGTTACCTTTTCGTTCAAAAACAAAATTTGTAAAACTAGCTACAATTCCTTCCTTATCTTTTCCTACTACTGTAATTCCGATTAATGTTTTTTTCAATGCCGACATTGTTGTTTAATCTCATATATGCTTAAGGTATTTTGTAAATAAAATCGAATAATGCGGGTGGTGGGATTCGAACCCACGAACTCCTAAGAGACAGGGTCCTAAACCCTGCGCCTTTGACCAGGCTGGGCGACACCCGCAAGGATTGTTCAACAACAGACAAATTTATCGGTATTGAATTAAGAATATGAAAAAATTATTTGGTACAAATGGTGTTCGTGGTGTTTTTTCTGAGGATTTTACACTAGAATTTGTTAATGATCTTATTATGTCATTAGCAACATACTTCAAAAAAGGAAAAATTTTGATTGGATATGATGGTCGACATTCTAGTCCAATTGTTGCAAAAATTGTTTCTTCAACATTAAATTATTCAGGTCTAGATTGCTATATTGCTGGATTAGTTCCTACTCCATGTTTAGAATATGCTACAAAAAAACTAGGATATGATGGTGGATTAATGATCACTGCATCACACAACCCTCCTCAGTATAATGGAATTAAACCTGTAGCATCTGATGGTGTTGAAATATCTCGTGAAGATGAACGAATTATTGAACAAATTTTTGATGAAAAAAATTGGATTAAAGCAGAAACCTTTGGTAAAACATTTGATGAACTAAATTCTATTTCTACTTACATTGATGGGATAATCTCTAAGATTTCTAAAATAGATATCGTAAAAAGAAAATTCAAAGTTACTTTAGACCTTGGAAATGGAGCCCAATCTGTTACAGCAAAAAAACTATGTCAACAATTAGGATGTGAGGTTTTTACTGTCAATGAAAATATAGATGGTGATTTTCCGGGTCGAGGTTCAGAACCTACTCCACAAAATCTTGGTGAATTATCAAAACTAGTACTTGAGACAAATTCGGATTTTGGAATTGCATTTGATGGTGATGGCGATAGAAGCATATTTTGTGATGAAAATGGAAAAATTCTTACTGGTGATAGCTCTGCTCTTCTACTTTGTGATTATCTTTTGGAACAATATCCTAATTCACAAGTAGTTACATGCTTAAATTCTGGAAATATTATTGAAAAAATTGTTCAAAAAAGTAATTCTCATGTAGTGAGAACAAAGGTTGGTAGTGTCGAAGTTTCAAGACGAATGGTAGTTGATAATGCATTGATAGGTTATGAAGAAAATGGTGGATTTATGTTTGGAAAACACAATCATGTGAGAGATGGTGCAATGAGTTTAGCATTGATGCTCGATCTACTTTCTAAATCAGAATCTAGTCTCAGTGAAAACATTGTAAGCCTTCCCCCTAATTTTACTACCAAAACAAAGTTAGAATGTTCTCTAGAACAATCAAAAATTGTTGTTGACCAACTTTTGAAAGAATTCCCTAACTCCGACACTTCTGATGGAATCAAAATTCAAGTTGATGATAACAATTGGGTGATGATTAGGCCAAGTGGAACGGAACCTATAATCAGAATTTATGGGGAATCAAATTCTCAAGAAAATCTTGATTCATTAATCTCTAATTTTGTTGAAAAAACCAAATCAATTCTCTCCTAATAACATATTTAAGACCATTTTGGGGCATGCACATAATGGCTAAAGCATATTACGTAAAATTTGAAACACCAGAAGAACTTGTTAGTCCGATCCTTGAAGCATTAAGAGTTTCTGCCACATCTGGTAAGGTTGTCAGAGGTACAAATGAGGCAACAAAAGCCATTGAACGTGGAATTAGTAAATTAATCATTATTGCTGAAGATGTTGAGCCTCCAGAGGTTGTAGCTCATCTTCCATTAATCTGTGAAGAACAAAAAGCAGCTTATGCATTTGTTCCAAGTAAACAAGAACTAGGAAAAGCTCTTGGAATTGATGTTACATCAGCTGCCGCTGCTATATTAGATTCAGGAGATGCACAACACATTGTTGACGAAGTAGTTGCATCACTAGCTAAACTAAAAGGTGGCTCGGCTGAACAATGAGTCAGCAAAAAGAATCAGAATCTGATCAATTAACTCCTGCAGATATTATTCAAATTGTTGGTAGAACTGGAATTGCAGGAGAAGTTATACAAGTTAGGGTTAAAGTTCGTGAAGGCAAGGACAAAGGTCGTGTTCTTACTAGAAATGTTAAAGGTTCACCTAGAGTTGGAGAAGTTCTTATTCTACGTGAAACTGAACGTGAGGCAAAGAAATTACATTAGTGATAATTATGAGTCTTTTAGTAAAACCTTGCAGTTTTTGTGATCGTCCAGTAGCAAAAGGTACTGGAACAATGTTTGTTAAAAATGATGGAACTGTACTTTGGTTCTGTTCTGCAAAATGTAAGAAAAACAGTAAAGACTTGAAAAGGGATCCTAGAAAATTCAAATGGACTAACAAATATGTTAAAGGCGGAATTAAAGTTAAGAAGTAAATTGTCTGAACAAACATTATTTATTGTGAAACCTGATGGTGTACAAAGAAAATTAGTTGGAGAAATTATTTCAAGATTTGAAAAAAAAGGTTTTATAATTTTAAAACTAAAAATGTTTACATTTACTAAAGAATTGGCAACAGAATTTTATTCAGTTCATAAAGATAAACCATTTTTTGGCGAATTACTTGAATATATGACCTCTGGTCCAGTTGTTGTTACAGTTGTAGAAGGTAATAATGCTGTTGCAACAACAAGGCAAATGGTTGGTGCAACAAAGTCATTTGAAGCTGAACCTGGTTCAATCAGAGGTGATTTCGGTTTAGGTTTTACTGAAAACATTATTCATGCATCTGATTCAATAGAGAGCTTTGATAAAGAAGTAAGTGTGGTATTCAAGTGATTCACATTGCGTATAAGACAACCCATTGTGGCTGTATTAGGTCACGTTGATTCAGGGAAAACATCCCTTTTAGATAAAATTCGAGGAACTGGAGTACAAGGACGAGAAGCTGGTGGTATTACTCAACATATTGGAGCGAGCTTCTTACCTGATGAAACTATTCAAAAACTATGTGGTTCACTTTATGAAAAATTAGGAAAAACAGAAAATAAGGTTCCTGGAATTTTGGTAATTGATACACCTGGACATGAAGTATTCACAAATCTTCGAGCTAGAGGTGGGTCTGCTGCAGATATTGCAATTTTAGTTGTTGATATTAATCGAGGATTTCAACCTCAAACAAATGAGAGTTTAAAAATTCTTGAAAGTCGTAAAGTACCTTTTGTGGTTGCATTAAATAAAGTAGACATGATATCTGGTTGGCAAGCAACAGATGATGCATACATATCCCAAGCAATAAAGAAACAATCTACATCTATTCAAACAAGCATTGATGAACAAATCTACAATGTTGTTGGAGCATTATCGATACTAGGTTATCAATCTGAAGCATTCTATAGAGTACAGGATTTTAAAAAAGAAATATCCATTGTTCCTGTAAGTGCTAGATCTGGTGTTGGTATTCCTGAATTACTAGCAGTTTTAGTTGGTTTAACACAACAATTCCTAGGCAAAAAACTAGAACAAGAAGAAAAACAAACACGTGGAATTATCTTGGAAGTAAATGATGAGATAGGATTAGGTCCTACAGCAAATATGATCTTAATTGATGGTCATCTTAAAAAAGACGATAATATTGTTGTCGCAAAAAGAGACACTGTAATAATTACAAAACCAAAGGCTCTCTTATTACCAAAAGCTTTGGATGAAATGCGGGATCCACGAGATAAATTCAAACCAATAGATGAAGTACAAGCTGCAGCAGGGATAAAAATTGCATCACCTGATCTGGAAGGAGTTCTTCCAGGAACTACTGTTTACGCTTCTTCAAACCAAAAAATTGCAGAAGAATTCAAAGGAACACTTGAATCTGAAATGGAATCTGTTTTTATTGATACTGAAACAACTGGAGTAATTCTGAAATGTGATACAATTGGTTCATTGGAAGCAATTACTGAAATGCTTCGAAGACAACAAGTTCCTATAGCAAAAGCCGACATTGGTTCTGTTACACGTAGAGATGTAATGCAAGCAAAAGCCATTAAAGATAAAGATCGTCATCTTGGAGTCATCTTGGCATTTAATGTTAAAGTATTTGATGATGCAAAAATTGAATGTGATGAAAGTCACATAAGGGTATTTGAAGATAAAGTAATCTATAGTTTAATTGATACTTATTCACAATGGGTTGATGATGATAAATCTGATCTTGAAAATTCAATCTTCAAAGAATTTACTCCAATATCAAAATTCACTTTTCTAAAAGGTTATACATTTCGTAACAATAATCCTGCTGTATTTGGTATACGTGTGGATGTTGGTACACTTCGACAAAAAATTGCATTTATAAATAAAACTGGTAAAAAAATTGGCAACATTCATTCTCTTGAAGCTGATGGAAAAACTGTAAAAGAAGTTAAAACTGGCGAAGAAGTTGCATGTTCTGTACAAAATGTTACAATTGGACGACAGGTAAATGAAGAAGATGTATTCTATACTCTACCATCTCCCTCAGAAGCAAAACAACTTTTGAAAAAATATGCTCACAAACTTACTTCTGAAGAATTACAAACACTTAATGAAATCGTTCGTATACAAAGAGAAACTAATCCAGTTTACGGTTACTGATTCTCCACAAATTTTTTGCAAATCATATGTATTCCTGGTTCTCCTACCGCACCTATCATTGTATTTGCAATTTCACCATTTTTGAACATGATGAATGTTGGAATTGATTGAACTCCATATTTCATTGCAATATCTTGGGAATTATCCACATTTATTCTTGCAAATCTAACATGCTTGTATTTTTTTGCCATTCTGGTAAATATTGGATGCATTGATTTACAAGGTCCGCACCATTCAGCCCAAAAATCTACCAAAAGTAAATTATTATTTGTCATTTCTTGATTAAAATTTTCTGATGTTAACTCCATCACTGGTGTCTTATCTAAAATATTGTTAAGATTTTGCTGTTTAAGTAAATCTTCTAACTGTTTCTTCTGTATTTTCTCAAATTCGTCATCTTTCATAATCTTTTCTTTTAATTACAATATTTATTGTATTACAAATCAAGCAAATATTTCATTCTAACTTTGTCATTTTCTTCAATTTCCATTTCATGAAATGTGGGTGATTTTATTTCAACTTTAAATTCATGTTTTTTTAAATCTATTAATTCGCCAAAGATTTCTGCATTAATTTGATATTCGTCATTTTTTGTAATATCTAATAAAATTCTCTTTCCAGCAAATCCATCTGTAATTGTTAAGATTATCATTTCCTCAAGCCAATTGTACAACAGATATTTCAGATCTTTTCCTTTTACTGTTAAATTTTTACTACTATTTTCTTCAACTTTAGAACTATCTAAAATTGTGTCTATAACTGAAATTCCTGCTATTTCGAATGCCTCTTTCAAATTATCTGCTGTTACTTCAATTATTGCATCTGTTGCATGTTCTAATGTTTTGTAACTCATTCCATATTCCTGATATTCTGTTATTAATTAGTTACAACTACAACAGTAAAGTCTAAATTCTTTGTTTCAATTTTTTTTGTAAATGGATCTGCCAAGAGGAATGAAAGATTTCGAAAACATCGAAATGCAAAAAATTGAATATATCCGAGAAAAATTTCTTTCAACTTCTAAGATATTTGGATTTGAATTAATGGAACCTTCTCCAATCGAATTAATGTCTGTTATTGAAGCAAAGAGTGGACCTACAATACGTGACGATGTTTATTTTTTTAATGATAAAGGTGACAGAGAAGTTTCATTAAGATTTGATTTTACAGTTGGTCTGACTCGATATGCGGCTGGACAAAAATCTATGAAACTTCCGGCAAAAATATCTGCATTTGGCGGTGTATGGCGATATGATGAACCACAAAAAGGAAGATACCGATTCTTTCATCAATGGGATATTGAAATTTTT
Organism: Candidatus Nitrosopelagicus sp.; assembly: GCA_028345095.1. Classification (GTDB taxonomy): domain Archaea; phylum Thermoproteota; class Nitrososphaeria; order Nitrososphaerales; family Nitrosopumilaceae; genus Nitrosopelagicus. The sequence goes on from JAOMCQ010000003.1 coordinate 54,462, forward strand.
GGAAAACAAAGTACTGAAACTGATGCAGAAATTATTGAATTTACCTCGAAATTTTTCTCAAATCTTGGTCTTGAGAACATAATTCTCAGTATTTCTCATCGAAAAATTGTCCAGTCATACGTTTCGTCTATTTTTGAATCTGATAAACCTGAACTTATTTCAGATATTTTTCGTGCAATCGATAAAATACAAAAAAAATCAAAACAGGAAATCATCTCTGAATATGAGAAAAAAGGTTATGCTAAAGAAAAATTAGAAAAGATAATAGAATTTTCTAAATTAAAAGGGACTCCAGAAGAAATATCTAAAATTTTAGATATAACTCAATTTGAAAATTGGTCTGAATTAACAATGTTGTTTGAATCCCTAAAAAATCGTAATGTAAATAATATTCAAATTGATTTTGGAATTGTTAGAGGTCTTGATTATTATTCTGGAGTAGTCTTTGAAGCATTTGATAAAACTTTTGACATAGGTGCTTTAGTTGGCGGTGGACGATATGATAATTTACCATCTGTTTTTGGTAGACCTGATCTTGGTGCAACTGGTGTTGCAGGTGGTGTCGAACGTATTATGTTAGCATTAGAAAATCAAAATTCTAAATTTAAAATCCAAGATGATAGAATATCTGTTTTATACGTAAATGAAGACATGAAATCAGATGCTATAAAAATTGCATCTTTGTTGAGAGCGAATTCCATATTGACTGATATTGATCTTTCTGGTAGGGTACTGAAAAAACAAATGGAACAATCTACTAATTCCAAATTTGTTATTATTGTAGGTCCTGATGAACTTTCAAAAAATATGGTTGTAGTGAGAAATATGTCTGATAGAAATGAAAATCAAATTCTAATATCTGAATTATTAGAATATATCAAAAATATTCTAATGTAAAAATGCTCTAGTGAGCATCATTATCTCTGGTCCATTTGTTAATGAACCAACAACTACTGAATTATTATTTGCTAATATTCCAGATGATACAAATGGTATTCCACCATTAATTGTTGCGGCTTCAATATTTCCACCTAGTAAATTGTTAATGGTTTTCATATCTTCTTCATCAGTTTCTGGATGAACTACTGTTCCATTTTCCGATGTTGTCATTACTGCACCTACTTGTTGAAATCCTGCTATTTTAAATTGCATTACTTCTATATCTAACACATCCTGTATTTTCTGTAAATCTTCTTTTGGAATTAAGGGTGATACAATACCACCTTTATTATTGACGCTCATCATGTTCCCAAGTGCATTATTTTTCACATCTAAAATATCTACATTGAGATTTGTATTTTCCTTAATATGATTAAATTCTCCATCTGAACATGTACTTGGTAAAAGTATGCCATGATTATTTACTACCATCAAAATTCCTAATACTCTTGCGTTTGCAACTGATATTTCTAATGGTTTGACTTCTAAATATTCAGATAATTTTTCAGATTTTCCATCTGCAAATCCTCTTGGCAAAAAGACAAATTCATCATTTACCGTGCTATATATGCCGATATTTGGACCGCTGTAAATATCGTATTTGATAATGTCCATGCTGTAGATTATTATGAAAAGATATGAACGTAAGTATTTTCAAACAAAAACAGTGTTATATGTTCAAAATAACCATCGATCATTGTTTAGTCAGTACTAATTTTGTCTAGATTTAAATAATATTCGAAAGAGGTGGAATCATGCCAATTAATGAAGACTTTTGTCATGGCGACAAAAAACCAATCGGTAAAATTATCGATGGTCCATCTGGTAACTTTCATTGGGTTTGGCCATCACAAGTAGGTGAAGGTCAAAACGAATGGGATGCATCCAAGAATGAACAAGTCTTAGCCGATTATGAAAAACACGGCGAAGAAATGGTAAAACTTGGAATTACTGGAACTATGGTGGCAAATGATTGGGATGTTTGTGTTGCAGACGGTGCTTGTATCGAAGCATGTCCAGTACAAGTTTTCCAATGGTACCGAACTGATAAGGACATATCCGGAATAGATGCAGTTAATGATACAACTGACTGGAAAGGTGAAGGTTCAACTGAAAAAGAAGAACGTCTAGATTACACCGACAAAGCAGATGCTATCAGAGAACACGATTGCATTTATTGTATGGCATGTGTTTCAGTTTGTCCTCCGCAGGCAGTTCTTGTTGATCAAGCCAATATGGAACCTCACGAGAAAGCAGCCGGAACTTTTGTCAAAATGGAATCTGGTTCAGAAAACCCACACGCACACGATTAGAAATAATCGTAGCATTCTTTATTTTTCAATTTTTTCTTTTATACTGAACAAATTTTAAGCAGTATTTTGCATCACTTTTTGCCGAGGTCGCCTAGCCTGGTAGGGCGCGGGCCTTGAAAGCCTGTGTTCGCAAGAACGCGGGGGTTCAAATCCCTCTCTCGGCGTTAAAATTTTTAATTAAATTTGAAATTTATATCACATTACTCTTTCAATTATTCATGGGTGATGGAATTGGTGGACCTGTTGTTAGATGTATTTCTGGAAATGTATTTGAATTAGATGTTACTCACTATAGAAAAGATAATCAGGAGCAATATAGTAAAATTGAAAAAATTCTAATTTCAAAAATAGACAACCCTGATAATCCTGAATATAAAGAAACAACTCAAGAAGATCTTGAACGTGCATTGAAAGGGAAATTTGTTTCTTGCAATGTTCAGTATAGAGATCAGAATACTGATGCATTAATTTGTAATGTATTTGTTCAAAAACCTCCAGAAGGTTTTTAGAAATTATTTAGAATATTTTCCTAATTCTGCAAGCATTGCTGATAATTGAATTTCTGGATTTGAACCAACTAAAATTCTATAATCATATTTTGCTATGATTTGTGATAACTCTTCTAAGTGATCATATTTTGTAGCAAATAATGCTTGATTGATATATTTGAGAAAATCTGATTCTGACATTCCATAAACTTTGACCAATTCAATCATTTTATTTCTGGAATCTTGAATCTTTCCAGAAACAGCTAACTTCAAAATATCTTCTACGTCATTTACTTTTGTCAATCCTGCCGCTGATTTTACACTCTCTTCTGAAATATCTCCAATACTTGCTGCAGTTTGTAATAGATTTATGGCATGTCTTAGGTCTCCATTTGCATAATCTGCAATCTCTTTTAGACCTTTTTCATCAGCTTTTCCTTTTTCCTTTTTTAGTACAACCTTTAGATGTGTGGTAATCTCTTTTTCATCAATTTGTGAGAATTTGAATACTGCACATCTACTCTGAATTGGATTAATAATTTTTGAAATATTATTTGCAATCAAAATAAACCTACAAAATTTTGCTGTATCTTCTATTATTCTTCTAAGTGCTGTTTGAGCATCTGAAGTCATTTCGTCTGCCTCGTCCAAAATTATTATCTTAAATGGAATCTCTGTATCTAACCCTGCAAATCTTGAGAACTTTTTTACTCGCTCTCTTACCATTCCAATTCCTCTTTCATCTGAAGCATTTAGCTCTAATGTGTAATCTTTCCATTTATCTCCCAAAATCTCTTGAGAGATACATATTGCCATAGTAGTCTTTCCAACTCCTGCAGAACCTGAAAATAGCAAATGTGGCATTTCTTTTTGATTTTTGAGTAATGCCAGAAGGCTACCTTTGATGTCTTTTTGATTGACCACTTCAGAGATTTTTTTTGGTCTATACTTCTCAACCCACATAATATCTGAAATTGTCATGTTGCAAACAGCATTTTGTTATTAATAAATGCCTAGAAGGATCAATTGATCAAAGCTAATTGTTGAGAAATTTGATCGATCGCTGTCCATAAATCCCTGAAAGGTGTTTGATCAATATTGGAATTAGAAGATGTAATCAAAGTTCATTCGATAGGATATGGTCTAGAAGACGTTAAAGTGGAATTCAAGCATGACCTCAAAATGGACGTATCTGGAGTACAGATAGAAGGAAAAGAAAATGAAATGATGAATATTCCTAGATGGGTTGCTAATATTTTAGAATTGGAAAAACATGTAATTATTCATGAACAAGATATGGTTAAAGAGCTAAAACAAGCAAAAGTGAAAGAAGATGTACAAGATGAAGATTCACTTGCAATCTTAGACAAATATTTCTACATAAAACTTAACTCATACATGAAAAAACTTGAGAGTACTGATTTTGATAAAGTAGAAAGTATGCTAAACCAACTAGTTAGAATTAGACAAGGCAAGATAGTTAGATTAGCTGACTCTTCAAAACTTACTTCTGACCTTTTGTCAAAACTGAGTGTAGAAGAAGAAGTATATTATAATCAAATACATAATGCTAGTCTTGCATTCAAAGAACAAATATTGGGTAAAAACAAATGACGCTTGAAACACAAACTGAATCTGCATTATCTGGATATGTTAAAGAATTTTTACTTGAGTTTAAAGATGAGAAAGGAAATTTTCGATATGTTAATGATATTGACAATATGATGCCATCAAAATCTAAATTCATTAATGTTGATTATAATGATTTGGTAACTCATCCTGATATTGAATCTGTATTTAATGAAAGTCCTGATTCAATCTTGGAAGCATTCTCTAGAGCAATCAAAGAAATTTTACAAGAACGTTTTCCAAAATATGCAAAAAAAATTGAACATGAAATAAGAGCAAGAATAGCAAATTATCCAGTTCAACGAAGTTTACGTCAAATTAATGCAGAAGTTATTGGAAAAATAACTAGTGTTTCTGGAATGGTGTTAAGAGCATCAGAAGTAAAACCTCTAGCAAAAGAATTAGTATTTGTTTGTCCAGAAGGTCATAGAACTGATGTAATTCTTGGACACGGTTTATCTTTAACATCTCCTGTACAATGTTCAAATCCTAAATGTAATCATAGAGAACTTGGAGTTGAACCTGAATCTAGTCGTTTCATTGATGTACAATTTGTACGTCTACAAGAACTACCTGAGGATTTACCTCCTGGGCAATTACCTCATTATCTAGATGTGACTGTTAAGCAAGATTTAGTGGATAATGCAAGACCTGGTGATAGAGTTGTTCTTACTGGAATTGTTAGAATTGAACAAGAAAAAATGAGTGGTGTTTCAAAAGCAAGTAGTCCTTTGTACCGATTAAGATTAGACGGAAATAATGTGGAATTTCTAGGAAGTAAAAAAGATAAATCATCTAGAAAAATACAAAGAGAAGAAATTTCTCAAGAAGACGAAAAAATGATTAAATCATTATCAAAAAGTCCTGATTTGTATCAACAATTGATTGATTCGTATGCTCCACACATTACTGGGCATGAAGTTGTCAAAGAATCAATATTACTCTTGATGGCAGGATCTACCCAAAGAGAATTACAAGATGGTAGTAAAATTAGAGGTGATATCAACATATTCCTAGTTGGTGATCCCGGTACTGCAAAAAGTGAGATGTTAAAATTCTGTGTCAGAGTTGCTCCTCGTGGTTTGTATACTTCTGGAAGAGGTTCTACTGCTGCTGGTTTAACTGCTGCAGTTGTTAGAGATACAAATGGAATTTTCATGTTAGAAGCAGGTGCGACAGTACTAGGTGACCAAGGTCTAGTATGTATTGACGAATTTGATAAGATGAAGACTGAAGATAGAAGTGCATTACATGAGGTTATGGAACAACAAACTGCTAGTATTTCTAAAGGAGGAATTGTTGCAACATTAAATGCACGAACATCCATTCTTGCAGCTGCAAACCCAATGTATGGGAAGTACGATCCTTTCAAAAATATCACAGAAAATGTAAATCTCCCAGTACCACTTTTAACTCGTTTTGATTTAATACATGTAATTAAAGATAAACCTTCAAAAGAAAGAGATACAAAAATCGCTCAACATATAATCAATCTTCATACTCCTAAAGGAATTGATCAAAAATCACTAATTGATTCTGAAACACTAACAAAATATCTTACTTATGTAAAAAGAATTGATCCTAAACTTACCAAAGAGGCTGAACAAAAAATTCTTGATTATTATATGAAAATGAGAAACGTTGAGGCTGAAGAGATGATCACTGTCACTCCTAGACAATTAGAAGGTTTGATCAGAATGGCAACCGCGAGAGCACGTTTATTATTAAAATCCCAAGTTGAAGAAGATGATGCGGAACGTGCAATTTATCTTTTACAAAATATGTTTGAAAATGCAGGAATTGATGTCAATACTGGCAAAGTTGATCTTGGAGTACTACAAGGTAGACCACGAAGTGAAGTATCAAAAATGCAATTATTCATGGATGTAATGAAATCACTTGAGGGTGATCATAAAACTCCAGTTGATGAAAAACAATTGGTAGAAGAACTAGAGAAAACTGGAAAGTTTACTGACGAAGAATCTAAGAACTTTATTCGAAAGATGGCTAGAGACTCATCTATTTATGAGTCAAAACCTGGTCATTATAATATAGTATGAAAGTAAGTAAACTTGATCTAGAACCTACAATAATTGATTTTCTCAAGTTAGAGGGGTATGATAAATTATTTGAACCACAAGAACAATCTGTTAAGGCAGGATTATTTGATGACAAAAAAAATTTTTTAATAACAATACCTACTGCAAGTGGAAAAACACTCATTGCAATGTTGGCAATTCTTTCACATCTTTCAAAACATAAAACAAAAGTTGTTTATCTAACTCCATTACGTGCGCTAACTAGTGAAAAATTTGAAGAGTTTAAAAAACTAGAGAAATTGAATCTAGGTAGAAAACTCAAAGTAGCATTATCTACCGGAGACTCAAAAGAAAAAAAAGAAAAATTAGAAGATGCAGATGTGATATTTCTTACAAATGAAAGTATGGATGCAAATATGGCATTTCAACAAGATTGGATTTATGACATAGGTTTGGTAGTTTCTGATGAAATTCATCTAATTGGTGATGATACAAGGGGTCCGACACTAGAAATTGTTCTAACCAGACTTAGATCTGGCTTTATCGGAAAAAATCCACCTAGAATTATTGGACTAAGTGCAACAATATCAAATAGTGATGAACTTGCAGATTGGTTAGATTGTGAATTAGTTGAGAGTACATTTAGACGTGTTCCACTATCTGAAGCCGTTTACAGTCGTCATATCATAACAAACCAAGATAGAGAAGAAACTGAAGGTAATCTCACAAATGACCGTCAAGAATCTAGGCATCAAAAAGATTGGATTGGTTTAGGATTGGACACTGTCGATAATGGAGATCAATGCTTGATATTTGCAATGACGAGAAAAAATGCTGTAGCATGGGCAAAAGAGGCTGGACGAGACGTTGTAAAAATGCTTAATGAAAATCAAAGAAAAGAATTAGAAAAAATTTCAAAGAAAATTCTCCCAAAAGATAGTTATGATAATACAAAATTAACTACTGAGTTGGCACAAATGGTAAAAAATGGCACTGCATTTCATCATGCAGGACTTGATCAAAGATGTCGTACAATAATTGAAACTGAATATAAAAATAGACACATAAAATTTCTGACTGCAACTCCTACTTTAGCTGCTGGTGTAAATTTACCTGCACGTAGAGTTGTAATTCCAAGTGTTATGAGATATACAAGTAATGGTTTAGAAAAAATTAGTATTTTAGAATATAAACAAATGTGTGGAAGAGCTGGACGACCACAATATGATGATATGGGTGAATCAATAATTATCTCAAAAGGATATCCTGATGAAATATTAGAACATTATGTTGATGGTGAACCTGAACCATTAGAATCAAAAACTTTGGATGAAGATAGTTCTTTACGAATAAATTTACTTGGATTTATTTACACTGCATCTAAATTTAATCCAACATCTTATGAAAAAATAATAAAATTTTTTTCACAAACTTTTGCTGCGTATCAACTTTCAGATGATTCTTTATTACAAAAAAAGATAATAAAACAACTTGAAAAATTAAAAGAATATGGAATGATCATTGATGAAAATGGTTTTGAACCTACAAAGTTCGGTGTTAGAGTTTTTTATTTAAGAATTGATCCAAAAACTGCTTTTGATATGACTGGTTATATTGAAGATTATGTAAGAGGAACAAAACATACATTTGGAATATTACATATGATTACAAATCTTCCTGAATTTTATTCGCAGTATCCAGTACCTGATAAATATCAAGAAGATATGGATGATCTCATTAATAAAAATGAAAAATTGTACAAACAACAAAATTTTTCATATGAGGATTGTTTCAAAAGCCTCTTAATTCTTTACAAGTGGATTGATGCTATGACTTATCAAGATATGTCAGAACATTTTGATGCTGAGCCTGGAGATATATTCTATATTAAAGAAAATACAAAAGATTTGACTTATACATTTACAGAGATTGTTAAATTTTGGAGAGATTATGCCAAAGAAAATGAACAAAAAAAGATTGTATCTGAATATCAGAATCTTATTGACGAATTAGATTTACTTAGACTTCAAATAATACATGGTGTTCCCGAGAAATATCTTGAATTAGTAAAAATTAAACAAATTGGACGAGTTCGTGCTCAAATTTTGTACAAAAATGGCTATAAAAACAAAACTGAATTGAAAAAAGCACCACTTGAGAAATTAGCAGCAATAGATAAAATTGGTATAATTCTTGCAAAAAGTATCAAGTCACAACTAGAAAAGGTCAGATAATTGGAACAACTAATAATCCCAGCAATAATTGCAATTACCATTGCATTTTTTTCTGTATATGGGTTAACTCCTTTTGTAATACGTGCTTTAGAAAAACGTAACATTACTGTTGTTGATGCAAATAAAAAAGAAAAAACAATGGTCGCAAGACCTGGTGGATTATCAATTATTGTTGGAATTGAATCTTCATTAATTATTTTGTATATATTTTTCCCAATCTCTGAAATACTTGCTGTACTCTTAACAACATTTTTTGCTTTTATTGTAGGACTTATTGACGATAAAAAAACTATGGGTGGATGGTTCAAACCATTAGCTCTTGCATTTTGTGCAGCTCCGATACTCTTACTTGGCGCATATGATTCAAATCTCGCTTTTCCATTGTTTGGTACAGTTCAAATTCCATTACTATACATGGCACTAGTTGTATTCATGATCCCAATTATGGGCAACACAATTAATTCAATTGATGTTTTAAATGGAGTTGCAAGTGGATTTATTACAATCGCAAGTTTTGCATTGTCGATATGTTTGTTCATACTTCAAAATTATGAAGTAGGAATTGTTTCTTTATGTTTGGCATTTTCTTCATTAGCATTCTACAAATACCATAAATTTCCAAGTAAAGTTTTTCCTGGTGATTCTGGTGCAATAACTTTTGGTGTATTCTATGGTGGAATTGCAATAATTGGTGGAGTTGAAGTAATTGCAGCTATTGCAATACTTCCTGCAATCATTAATTCATTCTTGTTTCTTTCTAGTGTAAAAAAAATTGTTGAACATCGTGAAATAAAAAATCCTACATCTCATACTGATGATTGGAAATTACAAACTACTTCTGAAAACCATGCTCCAATTACTTTAGTAAGATTACTTATTGCAAAAAAACCTCTTAGTGAAAAACAAATTGGATATGAAATTTTTAAACTTGCAATATTTTCTGGAATTCTTGCTATAATTACTGCATTTATGATGGGAGTCACTATCTAATGTCTATACCAATTTTTTCATTTATTTTTGCAATGTGGATTTTAATTATAATCGGTGGTGGATTGATGGTTGTCTTTATTGGACCTCTATCATTTTCTGGCGCTGGAGATTTAGATCCTCTCATTAATTCTGGTGTAAAAGTGTTAATTGCTATGATTCTGATTTTTATCTGGGTAATTGCATTACTTAAAATTAAAAACTGGATATTTAGAAAAATTACAAATCAATAAATTTTATTTTTGATTCATTAGATGATTTACAACTAATCTAACTCCAAATCCTGTTGCACCATGTGAATTGTATGATTTACTCTTAGTAGATGGTTGTATCCATGCTGTTCCTGCAATATCAAAATGTACCCATGGTACATTTCCTACTGAATTTGCTAAAAATGCTGCAGCAGTTATTGTACCTGCAGCTCTACCCATTCCAAGGTTTTTGATGTCTGCAACCTTTGATTTCACCATGTCCATATAATCATCATTAATTGGTAATTCCCAAACTTCTTCTGAAGTTTTTGTTGATGCAGCTTTAATTTTTGATGCAAATTTTGTATTATTACTTATTATTGCTGCAACATTAGTTCCTAATGCAACAATACATGCTCCAGTTAAGGTTGCAAAATCCATCACAGATGATGGTTGATAATGTTTTATTCCATATGCAAGTCCATCTGCTAAAATTAATCTTCCTTCTGCATCTGTGTTTAAAATTTCTGCAGTTTTACCATTAAATAATTTAATAATATCTCCTGGTCTAAATGCGTCTCCACTCGGCATATTTTCAACTGATGGAATTATTGCAACTACATTAATTGGAAGTTTTAATTCTGAAATTGCTTTCATTACTCCTAATACTGTACAACCACCACATTTGTCAAACTTCATTTCATCCATTTTTTCTCCAGGTTTTAAGGAAATTCCACCTGTGTCAAATGTTACTGCTTTACCAACAAGTAGAATTGGTTTTTGTTCATTTTTCCCATTTCTATATTCTAAAATTATGAATTTAGGTTCATTCTTACTTCCTTGTCCAACTGCTGTGACTCCTCCTAACCCTTTAGACTTGATCTCATTTTTTTGAAAATACTGTACATTTCATTTTATTTTCATTTGCTATCTTCTTTGCTATTTCACCTAATTTCATTGGAGGACATTCATTTGGTGGAAGATTTGCAACATCTCTTGTAAATTTAACTGCATCAGATATTATAATTGAATCTTTGATTATCTTTTGTGCATTTTTGTCTGGTGTTAATAATGTTAAATCTGGTTCTTTATTGTTAGATTTTTCTTTTTTGAACAAATCAAACTCATACAATGAAAGATTTGCACCTTCTACTATTGATGATATGATTTGATTATTATCGATTGAAGTTTTATCAGGAATTATAATTGAAAATTCTTTTATTTTTAATTCATGAATTTTTTTTGTAATGACGCCTGTAACATCTCTAATTACATCTGAAGTAATTTTATTTTTTTTACCTAATCCTGCAATCAAAACTCTCTCTGATGGACTTTCTTTGTGCGAATGAATAATTGAAATTTTACCTTTTTTCCCGTTGATCTCTTTAATAGACTGTGAAATCGTCTGGTCTATTTTTTTATTTAATTTACCCAAACCTATTGCTACATTTGTATCCTCAAAACAAAATGCACATAAAACATCCGTTTTTTTCTTTCCTGAAAGAACTGATTCTGCTCTAATTCGCATACTTTTTTCTAAAAAATACTTTTTTTATAGATTGCTTATCTTGATCTTTCTACTGTGAGTAATTAGACTGGCAGAACGGAAAAATACTGCAAGTGAATCCTTGCATCCTATATCACATGATTCTTGAATGCTCATTTCATTGAACTTTCTACCGTGAACTCTCAGAATTGCTGACAATAATGGAAATATTGCAGCTCTTCCACCATATGCTGTTTCTTTATCGATAAACCAAAACATTTCCAATGCATCCTCTTCTAGAATTTCTTCTCTGATCGTCTTTCCAAATTCTGTATAATGCCCGATCATGCGTAATTTTCCTTTAGCTATGAAATTCATTAACTTGGCAAATTTTATACAAACATAACATTTGTCATCATAAACCATGAGTGGTAACTCATCACGAAATTCCATATTTATCATATGATCTTAGAAGATTAAAATTTTCGGAAATAGCTATTTATGTAATTCTTGGTATTTTTTCTTGAGGACGATCATGTGTAAAATTAAAAGTATCAATTTGGTCTATAAACTAGAATGGGCCTAAATTACTATCAAATTAAAAAAAATGTTCTTCAAGCTAGGAAATTAGTCATTCGTGGAACTTCGATTGCAGGCTCTGGTCATCCTGGAGGTTCATTTTCCATGGCAGAAATTATGGGCTGTATATTTTACAATCATTTGAAATACGATCCAAAAAATCCTGAATGGGAAGGCCGTGACAAGCTAATTTTATCAAAAGGTCATGCATCGCCTGGTTTATTTTCAAACATGGCAGTAGCTGGGTATTTTGAAGAATCACAATTAGATACTTTACGACAATTTGGAAGTAAATTACAAGGTCATCCTGATCTTAAATGTCCTGGTGTTGAATTTTGTGGTGGTTCTTTAGGAATTGGTTTATCTTACTCTATTGGTAATGCATTAGCTGCAAAACTTGATCAAAAGGATACTCATATCTTTACTGTGATGGGTGATGGTGAAAGTGATGAAGGTCAAGTATGGGAAGCTGCAATGACTGCAGCAAAATATAATGTTGACAATCTTACATTAATTCTTGATAGAAATTTTATACAACAAGATTCTTACACTGAAAAAATTATGCCACTTGATGAATCACTTGAAGATAATGAACTATCTGAAATGTGGAAAGATGCTAGTAGATGGAAAACTGGTGATAAATGGCGTTCATTTGGGTGGAATGTAATTGAAGTTGATGGTCATCGAATTGAACAAGTATCTGACGCAATTAGTAGAGCAAAATCTGTTAAAGGTATGCCATCAATCATTATAGCTAGAACGATAAAAGGAAAAGCAGTTGAACATATGGAAGATAATCCTCAATGGCATGGTAAAGCTCCAGATCCTGCACTTGTTCCTATAATTAACCAGGAATTAGATTCACAATTTATGATTGCACCTTCTATCATAGCTGGTGATATGACTAATCTAAAAAATGAAGTGAAACGTTGTGATGATGGTAGAGCTGATTACATACATCTAGATGTTATGGATGGTCAATTTGTTCCAAATTCTACTTTTGATTATACAAAAATTAAGGAATTAAGACCTTTAACTGTAATTCCGTTTGATACCCATTTAATGATTAATGAACCTGTAAAACAAATCCAAAATTATATTGATGCTGGAAGTGATATCATAACCGTTCATGCAGAGGTATGCGATGAATCAAGTTTTGGTGAAATTCATGATTTACTAAAATCAAATAAGGTTAGTGTTGGTTTAGCAATAAATCCTGATACTTCTATGCCTGATTGGAGTAAAAAATTCATTTCCACACTTGATCAAATTATAATAATGTCTGTTGTACCTGGAAAATCAGGTCAAAAATATATTGAAAATACTCATGTAAAAACAAAAAATCTTATGATAAATCTGAAAGAAAATGATTTCACTGGTTACATAGAAGCTGATGGAGGAGTTACTTTGGATAATATTGGTGAATGTTTTGCAGATGGAGCACGTGCATTTGTTGGTGGCAGTGCAATTATCGGTCAAACTGATGTTAGATTGGTAATACGTGAATTCCGAAATCAAGTACTAAGAATTAGACGTAAATTACTAATTCAAAAAGCGAATGAACTTGGTGGTATTGAATTAGTCAATAAATGGATTGATTTGCACGTGGTCGGTAAGAAAAAAGACGAATTAATACAATTAGCAACGGAGCTTGGATATCAATGAGTACTGAATTTGGTGATATGCGAACTGCATATGGAAAAACTTTGATTGAATTAGGTGAACAGGACAAAAATATTGTAGTTTTAGGAGCCGATACAACTGATTCACTTAAAACATCTGGTTTTGGAAAACAATTTCCTGATAGATTCTTTAACGTAGGAATTGCTGAAGCAAATTTGGTATCTGTTGCTGCAGGATTGGCTTATTCTGGAAAAACATCTTTTGCAAGTACATATGCAATTTTTCTACCTGGACGTTGTGTTGATCAAATCAGAAATTCAATTGCATATCCATCTAGAGGAGAAAAAAAAGGCCTGAATGTTAAACTTGTAACATCACATGGTGGATTAACTGTAGGTGCTGATGGTGGTTCTCATCAAACAATCGAAGATATTGCAACAATGCGTGTTATACCAAATATGAAAGTTCTAATTCCTGCTGATGCCATAGCCGTATCAAAGTTAACAAAGAGTATTGCACAAACTTATGGTCCATTCTATATGCGAATGGCAAGATCCAAAGTTCCTACTATCTATTCTGATTCACAAGAATTTCAAATTGGAAAAGGTATCACATTAAGAGATGGAAATGATTGTACTATAGCTGCAACTGGAATAACAGTAAAAATGGCTCTAGATGCCGCTGAAAAACTTCAACAAAATGATATTTCATGTAGAGTGATTGATTGTTTTACAATAAAACCAATTGACAAAGATATCTTAGAAAAAGCTGCAAGAGAAACTGGTGGAATTGTTACTTGCGAAGAACATAATATTCTTGGAGGCTTTGGTTCTACTGTTTCTGAAGTAATCTCTGAATTATATCCTGTTCCTGTACGTAGAATTGGAGCACAAGATATGTTCGGTGAATCTGCTCGTGATAGTGAAATTCCACAATTATTAGAAAAGCATGGAATCACATCAATTAATATAGAAAAAAATGTCATGGATATCAGGAGTAATCAATGAAAATCTTTCTTGACACTGCAAATATTGAAGATATTAGAAAATACAATGATATGGGTTTACTAGATGGAATTACAACAAACCCTTCATTACTCGCAAAAGAAGGTGGTGATCCACATGCAGCAATGAAAGAAATTACTAGAATAATCAAAGGTGATGTTAGTTTGGAAGTTGTAAGTACTGATTATGATGGAATGATGGAAGAAGGAAAAAAACTTCGAGAGTATGGTGATCATGTTGTTGTTAAATGTCCAATGACAGGTGATGGTCTAAAAGCTTGTAAGAGTTTCTCAGAACAAGGAATACCTGTAAACGTTACACTTGTCTTTTCACCTAATCAAGCACTTCTTGCTGCAAAGGCAGGTGCAAAATACGTTAGTCCTTTCATTGGAAGATTAGATGATATTGGTCATACTGGTATGGATTTGATTAGAGAAATCAAACAAGTTTTCTCAAATTATGATTTTAAAACACAAATTCTTGTTGCTAGTGTAAGACATCCACAACATGTTGTAGATGCAGCAAAAATTGGCGCTGATGTTGTAACTTTACCTGCTGGAGTATTAGCAAAAATGCTTGGTCACTCTTTAACTGAAAAAGGTCTAAAGGCATTTCTATCTGACTGGGAGAAATTACAGTCTGAGCTATCAAATAAAGTATAATATTTTCGATAATACTTGACTGGTTTTTTTAATAATCCTCGACGTCATCTTAGAACGCTTATCAAACAAGCAAGAAAAGAAAAGGATCCTATTAAAAGAGAAAAAAAATATGATGAAGCATTAGAATATGGTCATGGAATTGAAAAAAAACTTCAACATGATCCTGATATTGCATTCATTATTGGAACCATCTATTACATTAAAGGTGATTCTGAAAAAACATTGGAATACATGAATAATGTTTTAGAAATTGGTATGTTTGATCTTGATGCTTTGGCAATTAAAGCAAGTGTATATCTTAATTTAAAAAATAGAGAAAAAGTGATTGAATGTTGCAATAAGATTAAGGAACTGGATCCAAAAAATAAATCTCTTATTGAGATTGAGGAAGAACTAAAGAAAATTTAAAAATAATAAATAGAATTGGAAAATCTACGCGTTGTAGATCATTAATTCTTTTTCTTCTAATGTAGAATGTAAGTTATGTACTGATCTGTACACATCTGCCTCTTTTTTAGCACCTGTGCATACAAGCTTGCCTGATGCAAACAGAAGAATTACTGTTTTTGGGTCAAGCATTCTATGAATCAAACCTGGAAATTGTTCAGGTTCATACATACTTCGTGGCAATTTTCGTGCTGCTTGCTCTAAATGGATTTTTCCACCTAGATTGATCGCTGCAACAATATTTTGAACTGTAATGACTGCATCTTTCTTAATTTTGATACCTCCTTTACGTAATTGTTTTACAACTGTTTGAACAGCTTTTACTGCCATTTCTTCAGATTTTGCGCCGGTACATACCATTTTACCAGTTCTAAAGATTAGTGTAGCAGTTCTTGGACTTTCCAATCGAAATACTAAACCTGGAAATTGATCTGGATGGTATTCTGTATCAGGAAATTTTTTGGTAATATCGTTAAGATCTATTTTTTGATCAACTGATGCAGAAGCTACCACGTTTTCTACACTTACTATTGGTTTTGTCTGTGGCATTTCTACTCTTTTAAATACTCCCTTTATATATACATGGATTTGATTTTAGTCTATTATTCCACTTAATGTTGATTTATCCACATGTATCGATGTTCTTCCTCAAAAAGATCTATCTCGATATCTTTATTTTTAATTTCATCTGGTTGAAATTCAAAAAAATTTAGTTTTCCCAAATATGGAATAGGCACTCGCAATTTTTTTGGATTTTCTAAAATGAATCCATATTTATTTTTTGAATTGTCTGATGTTGAATGATGTTTTTTCTTATCTCTGAAAAGTTCTTTATCTGAATCATATTTTTTCACATCAACCAAATTGACTTTCCCTATTATTGCACCGGTTATAATTGATGATGGCGATATTTTCATTCGTTTACAATCTTCTATAAGAACATTTTTTGCAGCGTGAATTAAAAATTCTCCTCGAAATTTAGTATTCCATTTTCGTAATTCAATTATTTTTTTACCTTCAACAATCAATTCAGCAAATGGTTGACAAACTGAAAGACATTTCATAAATTTTATTATTGTAGTATCCTAATAAACATCAAAATTGGGATGCTTGTTCAATTATCTCTGACATATCTTTTGTTTGGCTTTCAGGAAGACCAGTAATTCCTCCAGTTAAACTATCTGTCTGAACACCTTTTTCAGCCAAAACGTTAGCTGCCATTAAAGACGTTCTTCCAGCCATACATACCATTAATGATTTTCCATTAGATTCTTGTAATGCATTGTCAATCTCTTCTGGAATTTGTTGTCCGGATAGCAGTTCTTGTGCAGTTCTAGCATTTGGAATTATAATTTTACTCTTATCAATTCCTAGTGATTTTGCTAATAATTCAATTCCTTCCTGACGTGGTGTGTATTGAGTATGAATCCAAATTACTTTATCATACTCATTTGCATTTGATGAAACATCTTGTTGTGAAACTTGATTAGGTGTTATACTATTTCCAATCTTTTCAAAGTTCTTTCTATATTTTTCAATTCCATCACAAATCATAACAACATAGTTTCCGCCATTTTTGTATATCATTTGTAATGCTGCATAAAGCTCAAGCGCACTACTCTCTCCCATATCATGTCCTTTATCAACAAAAAATTTTAGTAATGGTTTTGCTTGCTCAAAATCAATCTGATGTTTACCTGCATACTTTTCTGGATCGTAATATTTTAGACCATCTGCATTACCTACTGTTCTTATTCCTGCAACATCTTGTTGGTCAGGTGGAAATATGACATGAACACCTTTCTTTCTATATTTTTCATCAAAGTATTTACTTAATCCTCCAGATGTTCCTCCGGTTCCAAAAGTACAAACAATATTGAAATTTTCTAATGATTCTCCATTTTCGTGTAATTGTTGATCAATTTCGACGCCTGTTACAGTTCTATGTGCATCAACATTTAGTTCATTATCATATTGTTCTGGACAGAACAAATTGTAAATTTTTGCAAGGAATTTTGCTAGATTGATTATATCTTTTTTAGCTAAAAATGTTTCAATGTCTCCGATATTGTTATCAAAAGTTTCCGGTTCAAATCCAAGCTCAATCATTTGAGAGCGAACATTTGCAGCTGTGGCTTTTGCAACCAATTCATCTTGTTTACTCTCCATTCCTGGTGCAGGACAAATATCCATATCTAAATCCATAATTCGAATATTTCCATTTCTTAATTCTTTGAAAACCCCCTCCTGAAGTTTTCTTGAAACAAGTGCAATTGCAGTTACACCGATCTTTGATAATAATCCTAGTGCAATCCCAAAGTTTCCTGAAGTAGCTTCAATTACTGTTGTTCCTGAAGTGATCTTACCTGTAGTTATTGCATCATGAATAATGTTAACGGCTGGTCTCACTTTGATTGAACCTGTTAGTAATGTACCATCAAATTTACCATAAACTTTGAAATCTTTGTTACTAATGTCTACATCGTAGACTGTCTTTGCACATTCTTTCAAATCCTCTGTAAGATCAGTTAGTGGTGTTACATTAACAATCTCTACTTTGCCATCTTTTTCTTCTCTATGAGGAACTTTTGACCATATTTCTTGTTCAAACTTTTCCATTAATCCACTATCTGACATATGATTGCATAATTGAGCTTCAATTTAGAACTTTTGCAATTAGCTTAGCGTAATTAGGTAAGGGTAATTTTCGAGAAGTATTTTAACTCCATACACTAAAGCATACTATGAAAATATCTGGACCTTTAGTTAAAGCACTAAATAATCAAATTTCCATGGAGGCAAATGCTGCAAATGCATATCTTTCTGCAGCATCATGGTGTGAAGTAACTGGTTATGATGGAGCAGCTAGCTTTTTTCATGCTCAAGCAGAAGAAGAACATCAACACATGCTAAAATTTGTAAACTTTGTTAATGGTCAATGTCTTGGAGCAATAATTCCTGGTACAAAGCAACCACCAAAAACTTACAAATCTTTAGAGTCAATATGTAAAACAGCATTATCAAATGAACAAGCTGTTACAAAAGCAATTAACCATATGGTTGACCTGGCACAAAAAGACAAAGATCATAATACATTCACATTCTTACAGTTCTTTGTAAATGAGCAGATAGAAGAAGAACAACAATTTGAAAATATATTACAAAAATTCAATTTACTAGGTCGTGACAAACTTGCAATATATGAAATAGATAAACTACTTGGTAGTCTTGGTTCATCTGGTAGTGATTCTGAAAATTAATTAGAGTTTTTCCAATCTAGCTGTTTTTTATCATATTCTTCTTTTGAATACATTACTTTTGCAGGTACGCCTCCAACAACTGTATTTGGTGATACGTCTTTAGTTACTACTGCTCCCATTGCAACTATGCTATTTTCTCCAATAGTTATTCCTGCTTTGATTACTGCTCTACTACCAATTACTGCATTATCTTTTATCGTAACTCCAATTAATTTTTCACTTGGAGGGAATGGATCATTTGTTAATGATGCTGATGGTCCAATGAAAACATTATTTCCAATTCTTGACAATGGTGGAATGTAAACTAATCCTTCAATCATTGTATCGTTTCCAATTTTCACATTATAGTCAACATGAGCAAGTGAACCAATTTTGACATTATTTCCTATTTCTGTATTATCTCCCACATATGCAAAATGCCATATTTTGGTATTTTTTCCTATTTTTGCTTTATCAGAAATGAAATTTTCTACCAATTCTATCACAAGTGCCAAGGTTTTCCTTGTTTAGTAATCTTTTCTGGAAGTGAGTCTTTATTTTTCTTGAGAAATTCATCTTCTTGTTTTTTGTCTCTTAATTCATCAGGAAGCATAACCGGAATCTCCTCAATTATGAAAAAATGTCTTTTACATGATGCACAGTATATTGCACCTTCTTGCACTTCATCGCCTTTTGATTTAATCTCTATTAATTCTAAAGGATGATTTTTGCACATTGGACATGCCAAAATGTCTAATAGTTTTTTTCTCATTTTATATCTAGATAAATTGGAATCCCTTTTTGACTAGATAAAAGAGCTGCTTCTGCAATTCTTGTCACATTCACAGCATGCTCTGGTTTTACTCTTAACTCATTTTTACTCTCTATTGCATCAAGAAAATTTCTAATCTCTAATGATAATGGTTCTTCTTTTTGTTTAGATGGTGTTTCTGTTCCTTTGTCAGTTTCAACCCGTATTTCCTGTGTGATAAAATCTGAAAAAATTCGACCGTCTGTACAAACTGCATTAAAGTTTCTCACTCTGGTTGGAGTAATCCAATTTGAAGAAATTGTGGCTATTCTGTTATCTTTGAAACCAAGCATTATTGTTGCAAAGTCTTCATGCTCGTGATTGATCTGACCTGATTTTGCAAATACAACTTGTGGCGTTTCATCAAAAAGCCACATTGCTGTATCTATATCGTGTACACTTGTATCATAAATTATTCCCACATCTTTAATGTGTAGTGGCATTCTGTGTTCTCGATAAAATTCCAATCTAATTAAATCTCCAAATTTCTTTGATTTGAGATAATCTTTAACATGAGCTACTGCAGGATTAAATCTCTCAATATAACCACATGTCAAAATAACTTTATTTTTTCTAGCTTCTTCTACTAATTTTTCACCATCTTCTGAAAGATATGTCATTGGTTTTTCTACAAAAACATGTTTCTTTTTTTTAATTAATTGTAATGCTAATTCTGAATGAGTTGATGTAGGTGTACAAATGAATGCTGCATCAAATTCTTCATTTCCAAATAATTCATCTGTTGTTTTATAGTGATTTACATTATATTTTTCTCCAAACTCTTTTGCTCTTTCATAATTCATATCACAAATAGCTGATAATACGCCAAATTCTGATAATACTCTACAATGATTCTTACCCCAGCCACCTGTTCCGATTTGAATTACTTTCATTTTTAATACACGTTTGTTAACCATTTAGAAAATTTTTTGTTATTATTCATTACTATCTGGGTGTATGTGTCCATCACCTCTTTCGTAATATTTCCAACTTTACCATCTCCAATTTTCTTAGATTCAATTTTGATTACAGGTGTTATTTCTGCAGCTGTTCCGGTCAAAAATACCTCGTCTGCTTTTTTTAGTTGCTCTTTCGTAATATTTCCAATTTTTGTTTTCACTTTCATACTTTTCGCAAATTCTAAAATTGATTTTCTTGTAATACCATCAAGTGCTGAAGATGAAAGTGGTGGTGTAATCAAAGTATTATTTTTTACAATAAAGATATTTTCTCCAGGAGCCTCGCTCACTTTATTATTTTTATCCAATAGAATTGCCTCATCAAATTTTCTTTTTTTTGCATCTTGTGTTGCTAGAATTGAATTTAAATAATTTCCACCCATTTTCGCTTGTGTAGGAGTTGAACTATCATTAAATTTTTTCCATTTTGAAATGCATGCTGTAATTCCATTTTTATTAAACAAATCTCCAAATGGAAAACAAAAAACAACTGCATGTGTTGGTGCTTTTTTTGTCACATGTAGATTAATTCCATATTGACCAACAAAATAAAATGGTCTTATGTAACATGAAGTTTTAATTTTATTTTTTTTACATAAATTGATTATTGCATTTTTAATCTCTTTATTTGAAAATCTTAATGTTATGTCATAAAATTTACCTGAATTTCTGAATCTTGTAACATGTTCGTCTAATCTGAATATATTCAATTTTTCTCCATTCCAATATGCTCTAATTCCTTCAAAAATTGATGTGCCGTAATGAATTGCGTGAGTTGTTACTGGAATCTTTGCATTGCTATGTTTTACAAATTTTCCATCAAACCAAATTAATTTTGATATGGAACTCACAAAAAAATCTAGAATTTTGTCTATTTATTTTATAACTAGCTATATCCTTCTCTAGGAAATTTCATACCTAATACTCTCATCGTATTATCTTCTGATGAGGCAAATTTTTCTACAACACTCCAATTTTCATTAATTATTTCTGCCACTGATGTTGGTACCTGTTTCTCCCAATCATTCTTCGCTCCTGAAACTGATTCATACATATCATTTTTTACTGATGTGGCAGAGAGTTCTTTTCTCTGACCAATTTTTGGTTTCAATCTGTATAATTTTAGCATCAATCCCTCTGCCTTATCACCTGTGTAAGTATAGTAATCGCCTTCAATATTTCTAAGAATTTCTTTTCTTAATTTCCATGAACCTTTTGAAACAAGTGGCGGAAAATATTTCTTGAATGGTGCATGAAAGGTATAATTTGATGAAATTGTTATTGAATCTTTAAAAACCGATTCTAACATTTCTTTTCTTATATCAAATGTAAATGGAAAGCTTTTACTATTAATTTCAATATCGCCGGCAAGAAATCTAACTGGCATAACCACAACCTTATCCTTTTTTACTAAATCTCTAATAATTTCTGCATGTGCATTTGTAACTGGATTCAAATGTGCTAAGTAAATTGCAATTGTCATAATTATGAGATGTTTGTCTCGTATTTTAATAACTGAATTCTTTTGTAGTTGCTCTTTCTACCCATATGATTCAAATTTAACTTCGTAACTACCATCTTGACGTTTGTTTCTTTCTGTTACAAAATCTTTATTTTGAAGAAAATCCATTGTTCCATCAATAGTTCCTTGCCATCCACAAATGTAAAACATTGTATTATCTTTAGTAATCTTCTCTCCAACTAATTCTTCTAATGGAGATGTTTCACCGATCTTTGATCTTAAGAATTGTTCGACTCTTCCAGTTTGACCAGTCCATGCTCGGTTAAACCATTCTTGTGGTCTACTTATTGCTGCTCTATATTTGAAATTCCATTTATCTGCTCCTCTATCAACACTCTCATTTTCTAAATCAGTGAGAAGTTGTTTGTAACTTAATTCATCAACATAACTTGCTCCGTGTAAAACCACAATTTCTCTTTTATCTCCAATATCATGAAGATGTTGTGCATAACTTACAAATGGTGCTAATCCTGTTCCACCTCCAATACAAACAATTCTTCTAGTATCTGGGTCACCATTTGGTAATTCATCATTAATTGTCAAGTGACCTGTTGGTTTGATCCAGCTTACTTCGTCACCTTCTTTTGCATTAAATAATTCTGTTGTTAATCTTCCTGGAAATGGTTTTCTAACCCATCGTATTACAAATTCAAAGCATTTTTTATTTTCCGGATGTGATGCAATTGAATATGCACGTCTAACTATCTTATTATTTTCTCCTGGAACTGGCATTCCAATTGTTAAAAATTGTCCTGCTTTGTAATCTGGGATGACTTTATCATCTGGAACAAGACGAAATATACCTAGATCTTCTTTTAATAATTGTGTATAAGTTAATGTTGCTTTATTATCTTCAACCATTTCTTAAAACAAGGAATTTATGTTTAAATATCTTCTGTTAGATTAGCCTAACTCGAATTGAGTTAAATGTTGGTAATTTTTTAAGAAAACGAATCGTTTAGATTCAATATTGGGCCGGTAGTTTAGACTGGTAGAATACGCGCATGGCATGCGTGGGGTCGAGGGTTCAAATCCCTTCCGGTCCACCATTTAATCTAAAAACTTTAAAATTTTTTTGAAATCAGGATCATTAAATTTATCTAATTTTTTTATTTCTTTTTCTGATAGTCTTTCTCCTATTCTTATCAATGCATATGCTGCACTTTTTACAGCTTCTATATTAGAATCAAAAATTCCTTTGTGTAATTCCTTTATTCCTTTTTTTATTCCAATATGTCCTATTGCACCATATGCACAAGTTCTAACTAATCCACTATCATCTTTTGTTAATTTTATAATATCTTGAATTGCTTTTTTTTCATTTCTATTTGCTAATACTAGAATTGTATATGCTCGTATATTCTTACTCTCATTTTTTAATCCACAAATTAACTGTTCCAAAATATTATTTTTATTAAGAAATAGTGTACTGAATACTTCTCCTCTAATCTCTATATTTTCATTATCGAATAATTTTATAATTTCTTTTATGATCTCTGGATCGTTGGTTTGAGTTAATTTTTGTAATATACTTTGCTTGAAATCTTCATTTTTGAGTGATTCTAAAATTTCTCCCTTATTCATTCTGCCTTGATTTAAATTATCCTCGTAATATTTTACTCGCATGTCAACCGAACAACGAGACACTGTATTCATAGGTAAGAAACCAATCATGGCATACGTAACTTCTACGTTAATCCAATTGGCTAACTTGCCTTCTGTCAGCATCAAAGCTCGAGGAATGAGTATCGGTAGAGCTGTAGATGTTGCACAAATAATTTCAAGAAAGACCGAAAACTCCGGATATACAATTGGAAATATATCCATAGGCTCTGAAAGTTTGGAGTCACAAGACGGTAAGACAAGAAATGTTTCCACAATAGAAATTGAAGTAAAGAGAAATACTCAATAAACTCTTTACTAGTTTTTTCTTTTTTATTTTGAATATTTATTTTCTAATTTTCTAAATTTTGATAATTCTACAATATCATTAAACTGATCAAAATCCACTAAATCTTTTTTTAGTCTTGTTGTGGTGCCTTTAGTTTTCAATTCCTTTAGTATTTTCATGGTTGCAAATGTATTTGCATATAATATTGAGAGTGGATACAGTATAAGTTGAAATCCCATTTTATGTAATACTTCTGTTGAACTAATTGGTGTTGCACCACCTTCAATCATATTTGCAACTAATGGGGCATTAATTGATTTTCCAATCTTTCTCATTTCTTCTATCGAATTTGGTGCCTCAACAAAAATTAAATCTGCACCTATTTTTTTATAATATTTTCCTCTCTCAATTGCATCATCTAGTCCTTCTGTAGCTCTTGCATCTGTTCTAGCTACTATAATGAAATCTTTATCTTGTTTTGCATCTACAGCTGCTGCCAATTTTTCTGCATATTCTTCTTTTTGAACAACTTCCTTCCCTTTCATATGTCCACATCTTTTAGGCCATTTCTGATCTTCGAGAAATATTCCTGATGCTCCTGCAATTTGTAAATCTTGGAGTAATTTCTTAACAGTTAACGCATTACCATAACCTGTGTCTACATCTACAATAAGAGGAACTGATATTGCATTTGCTATACGCCTTGCATTATCTGTAGTTTCTGATAATCCTATAAACCCATAATCTGGCATACCTAATAGTGTGGCAGATGTACCATAACCTGTTTGAAACATGGCATCAAATCCAACTTTTTGAGCAATTTTTGCTCCAATTGCATCATATACTCCTGGAACTACTAGTGGTTTTGTTTTATTATTGATTAGACTACGAAGCTTTTTCATACAATCTTTTTGTTCTTGTTTTATTTATGATTAGCCTAGAATTTATTTTTTAGAAGCCATTTCTTTGACTTTTTTTAATTCTGATTCCAAGAATTTTTTATATTTCTCAATTTCATGGTTTGTCATACTGGATACATTTGAACTCAATAAATTACCTAAAATGGTGATTCTTTCCAAAACATCCATTGCCATGAATTTTCCAACATTGGCCATTTTCATCACTGTGTCTATCTGCTCTTTCATATTTTTGTTAAATATCTCTAAATCTTTTGAGATTGTTTTTCCTTCTTCCGTAATTTGATATTTCCCATCTTCTGTTTCTTCAATCAAACCTTCATCTAACAATCTACCTAATAATGGATAGATCAAACCTGGTGAAGGTTTCCATTTACCATCACTTTCTTCAATGGCTGAGTTGATAATCTCCTTTCCAGTATGTGGCATTTTTTGTAATTGCTTTAAGATGTAATATCTTGAGAATCCTCTTGGCACTGCACTTCCAACTCTTTGAGCCCACTGTTCAAACATCACTAGTGATATCACTAGTGATACATATTAATGATTCGATCGACGGTTCTTTGTTATAATACATAAGTAACCTATTCTAATTTTATTCATTAATGACGGATTCTATTGAATTTGATCTAATCATTGCAGGTTCTGGTTTGGCAGGACTTCGTGCTGCTATAGAGGCCGCAAAAAAGAATTCTAAAATCAAGATTGGTGTTATAGCAAAAACACAAGTTATGCGTTCTCATTCTGTATCTGCAGAAGGTGGAACTGCTGCTGTAATTCAAGAAGATAAGGGTGACACTATAGAATCTCATATTTATGATACTGTAAAAGGAAGTGATTTTTTAGCAGATCAAGACACTGCTGAAAAATTATGTCATATGATGCCAAATGAAATATTTCAATTAGAACATTGGGGTATGCCTTGGTCAAGACAAGAAAATGGGAAAATTGATCAGCGTAATTTTGGTGGATATAGTTTTCCACGTGCAACTTATGCCATTGACAAAGTTGGATTCTTTGAAATGCAAACCTTATACGATACCTGTCAAAAATTCGATAATATTGAATTTCTAAATGAATGGTATATCACATCTATAATACATGATGGAAAACAATTTTGCGGTATAACTGCAATAGAAACATCATCTGGATCATTTTACACTATCAAAGGCAAAGCATTGATAATTGCTACTGGTGGCGCAGGACGAATTTTTAGTTATTCGACATATGCATTATCTTCTACCCCTGATGGTCTAGATATGGCTTATCGTGCAGGAATGGCATTGAAAGATATGGAATTTGTTCAATTCCATCCTACTGGAATCTTACCTTCTGGAATTTTAATTACAGAAGGTGCTAGGGGTGAAGGTGGTTATTTAATAAACAAAGATGGTGAACGCTTTATGAAAAATTATGCAGCAGGAAAAATGGAATTAGCTCCACGTGATATTGTTTCACGTTCTATAATGACTGAAATCAATGAAGGTCGTGGATTCAAACATGAAACTGGTGAAGATTGCATGAAGCTAGATTTACGACATCTTGGAGATGAAAAAATTAAAGCGAAACTTGGTGGTATTAGAGAAATTTCAATTAAATTCTCAGGAATTGATCCTGCAGATGAACCAATTGATGTTAGACCTGTATGTCATTACATGATGGGTGGAATTCATACAAATATTGATGGTGCAGCAGAACTTCAAGGAGTTTGGGCTGCAGGTGAAGTTGCGTGTAACAGTGTTCATGGTGCAAATCGTCTTGGAGCAAATTCTACTTCTGAATGTATTGTTTGGGGAAAAATCACTGGTTCATTGGCTGTTGATTATATTGAGAAAGATCATACTTCTGCACAATTCCCTACTCATTTAGTAACTGCTGAAGAAACTAGAATTTTTGATGGTATATTTCGTGGACGTGGTGATGTAAACCCATATGAAGTTAAACAAGAGCTTGCTGAAACTTTGAACGCAAAGGCCTATGTTTATCGAAATCATAATGATTTGGCTGAAGGTCTCAAAAAAATTCGTGAATTAAAACAAAAAACTTGGAAACATGTTGATGATTCAGCAAAAGAATACAATACAAACTTCCAAAATGTAATGGAGATCGACTCAATGTTCCGTGTTGCAGAAGTTGTACTTTTAGGGGCACTAAACAGAAAAGAGTCTCGCGGGGCTCATTCAAGAACTGATTTTCCAACACGTGATGATGCTAATTTCCTTCACCATACCTTAGCATATTATGATCCGAGCGAACCAATTATGAAGAAGCATCCTGTTACTATAACTAAATACAAACCTGTGGAGAGAAAATACTGATGGAACGAGAAACTGGTGCACGAGAAGGATTGAAGGGATGGATTAATCCTGGCAAGATTGGGAAATTTGGTATCGAAAGATTAGCTTGGCTTTTAATGCGTTTAACCGGTCTTGGTCTTTTAGCATATTTTATAGGTCACATTTATGAAACAAGTCACATCTTAGACGGAAAAGCTGTTTGGGATAAATCCTTAGAAATGACACAAACTACTGAAGGTCATCTCTTTTTGGCATTAGTTATTGGAATGTGTGTTTTCCATACTGGAAATGGAATTAGATTGATGATTGCACAAATGGGTTATGGTATTGGTAAGGCAGAGAGACCTGACTATCCATACAAACCTCAATCAATTAACATGAAAGGCAAAGCATGTATCTATGCGACATTAGGTATGGCAGCCCTTGCAATGTGGTATGGAATGGCGGTGATGTTTGCATGATGGTATTAAGAGAAAGTATCATAATGAAGATACACTATGGCACTGCCTTAGGCGCATTAGCCTTGACAGTTGTACATATACTGATGAGGCTAACTCAAGATTTTCATGAATCATTAGCTTATGAAAACGTAATTGCAAATTATGAAAGTGTTGGATATGCACTATTACTGGAGTTATTGTTAATCTTAATTTCTGTTCATGGTTTTAATGGATTAAGAGTAATTCTTTTAGAAATGAATCAAGGACCAACATATGAAAAACTTGTAACAATTGGATGTCTTGCAGGAATGGCAGCATTAATTGCATATGGTTCGAGAACTATAATTATGACTAACATGGGGATGGTATAATGGCAACACTTCATCCTAAATTATCAGATGAACACTCTCAAACAGTAGTTTCTTCTACAAAATCTGTAAAAATAAAAATTAAACGAAGTAATCCAAATGTAAATTCTGAAGAGAGGTTTGATGACTTTGTAGTTCCAATTGAAAAATGGACAACTGTTCTAGATGTTCTACTAGATGTTAAATCACATCTAGATCATTCTGTTGGAGTTCGTTATTCGTGTAGACAAGCATCATGTGGTTCTTGTGGAATGAAAATTAATGGTAAACCAGCTTTAGCATGTTTTACAAAAATTTCTGAATTAAATTCTGACACTGTGACTGTAGAACCAATGGATAATTTTCCTGTAGTTCGTGATTTAGCTGTAAGCTTTGAAAGAATGATAAATAATCACAAAAAAGTTATGCCTTATGTAATTAGAGATGACTCTGAGATTGATCCTGAAAGTGGAATGAGAGAATTTCTACAGAGTCCAGAGAATGTTGATAAATATATTCAATTTTCTAGTTGCATAAAATGTGGTTTGTGTAATTCTGCATGTCCAACTATGGCTATGGATAAGACATTTGTTGGTCCTCAGGCATTAGCACAAGCCTACAGATACATAGCAGATGAAAGAGACAAAGGAAAAAACAAACGACTCAAAGTAATAGATGAATCTCATGGAATATGGAGATGTCATTTCGCTGGCTCTTGTAGTCAAGTTTGTCCAAAAGGAGTTGATCCTGCAATGGGAATACAACTTTTGAGAGGGTATCTTTTAGGAATTCGAGATTAATCTTTCTTGTGAGGATTTGGGCTATTATTCACTTGATTATTGATCTGCTCTGACATGAAATGATTTGAAACATTAACCTTTACATCATCAATTCCTTGTATACTCAATAAATTATCATGAATATCTTGACAAATTTTAAACCCAAAAACTGCTGGACAAAATGGACTTGTTAGATGTAAATCCACCTTTACATTTGATTCCGTAATATCTACCTCATCAATTAACTCCAACTCTGTAATTGTTGTATTGATTTCTGGATCCACAATCTGTGATAATTCGTCAAAAATCTTTACTCGTAGCTGTTTAACATCCTGTGTCATTGAATTAAATCCGTAGTTGCTATATATAGCGATTTTGAATCCATTTTGATGTATCGTTCTAGATTAGGAAAAGATCTTGATGATATTACTCTAAGTTATGTTTCATCTATTAAAGACGATTTTGATATTGCATTTTATGATATTATAGGAAGTGAAGCACATGTTATCATGTTATATGAAAATAAGCTTTTAACAAAAACTGAGCTAAAAAAAATTTTAATTGCACTAGAGGAGCTAAAGGGAGGAAACATTTCTCAACCTGATTTTGAACCAGAAGATATTCATGAATTGATAGAATCTCTAGTAATTAAAAAAACTGGAATTGAAAATGGTGGGAAAATGCATACTGCTCGTTCAAGAAATGATCAAGTAGCACTTGATATTAGATTAAAAATTCGTGACGATATCAACATATTATTACAATGTCTTATTGAAACAATTTCTACTTTAGTAAAAACTGCACAAGAAAATACTAATACAATAATGCCTCTATACACTCATCTTCAACAAGCTCAAGTTGGAGTATTCTCTCATTATTTACTTTCTTATGCAGATTCATTATTACGTGATTTAGATAGATTCATGTCATTATATCTCCGTGTTAACCAAAGTCCTTTAGGTGCAGGTCCTGTTGGTGGAACTAGTTTACCTATTGATAGAAATAGTACCGCAAAAATGCTTGGATTTACATCTCTTGTAGAAAATTCAATTGATGCAACGAGTACACGTGACTTTGTAGCAGAATATGTTGCAAACTCTGCAATCATGATGACAAATTTAAGCAGACTATCTG
Organism: Candidatus Nitrosopelagicus sp.; assembly: GCA_028345095.1. Classification (GTDB taxonomy): domain Archaea; phylum Thermoproteota; class Nitrososphaeria; order Nitrososphaerales; family Nitrosopumilaceae; genus Nitrosopelagicus. Next base: position 84,419 of record JAOMCQ010000003.1, read on the forward strand.
AAGATTTCATAATTTGGTCTTCTTCTGAATTTTCATTCATAGAACTCTCTGATGATTTCACATCTCCTTCAAGTGTTATGCCACAAAAGAAAAATCCAGACATCTTGGAATTGACACGCGGAAAAACATCACAAGTTATAGGATACCTAACATCAATCTTAACTACTACAAAGGGATTACCTTCTGGATACAGTAGAGATCTTCAACAAATAAAATCTTCAATTTGGTCAACATCAAAAATATCAATCACTGCATTAATTATTATAAATTCAATGTTGTCTGATCTTACGGTTAATCAGGAAAAAATGCAAAAAGCAACAGAAGAGGGATTTTTAGTTGCTTTAGATCTGGCTGAAAATTTAGTTCTTGAAAAAATACCATTCCGTATTGCACACAACATAGTTGGAAACCTTGTACAATTGTCACACAATTCAAAAAAATTACTCTCTGATCTAGATTTGGGAGAAATTGAATCTCTTGAAATTAAGATCATCAAGCCAACAAAACTATTTGAATTAATTCAAAAAACTACTATCTCTTCATCTCTAAAACAACGAAAATCAAAAGGTTCTTCTGGTACTTCTGAACAAAAACGAATGATTGAACAAAGAAAACGTAAACTTGTAACTCTAAAAAAATCTGTCAAAACTCAAAATGATGGTGTAAAAAAATCAATTACTCTGCTAGAAAAACGAATTAAAACACTGACAAAATAAATGCGGGTCTAGTGGGATTCGAACCCACGACAGCCGCCTTAAAAGGGCGGTGCGCTACCTGGCTGCGCTATAGACCCCTTGCGTTTTTCCTTTATTGTATAATTTAGTCTTTTACCAGTAGAAATTAAAAATGGAAACTTTAAAACCAGCATTTCTATTTCTTGTAAATACTGCCCTTGTAGTATAGCCCGGTCTAGAATTCGGCCCTGTCACGGCTGAGACGCGGGTTCAAATCCCGCCGAGGGCGCCATTAATTTTTACAAGCCTTATTACTTTAAAATTAATTTAAGATTTCTTCGAATAAGTTATAATTCTTAAGAATAAATTAATGTCATGGAATTAAAATTTCTTACATCTGCTAGTGTATTGATAAGTCATAATAATGTAAATATTTTATGTGATCCTTGGCTTGTTGATGGTGAATATTATGGTTCATGGAATCATTATCCAAAATGTAATTTTATTCCAGAAGATTTTAATTTTGTAGATTATATTTACATAAGTCATATTCATCCAGATCATTTTAGTAAAAAAACTTTATCAAAAATTGACAAAAAAATACCTGTACTTATTCTTGATTATTATGAAAAATTTCTAAAAAATAATCTTAAAAATATGGGTTTCACAGTGATTGAATTAAAAAACAATATTAGAACACTTCTAAAAAAAGATGTCTACATAAACATTCTTGCATCCGATAATTGTAATCCTGAATTATGTAAAAAATTTACTGGATGTTCATTAGTTGAATCCACATATGGTGCAACCCAAATAGATTCAATTTGTGTAATTGATAATGGGGAAAAAGTAATTGCGAATACAAATGATTGTCCATTTGAATTATCAAGAGAACCATGTATTGAAATAAAAAAATTATATGGTAAAATTGATTTATTATTAGTTGGTTATTCTGGTGCTGGTCCTTACCCACAATGCTTTGAAATGAATGAACCTAAAAAAATATCTGAGGCAAAAAATAAAAAATTACAATTTCTTCAACAGGCAGAAGATTACATTGCTTTATTGGAACCAAAATATTTCTTGCCA
>JAOMCQ010000030.1 GCA_028345095.1 Candidatus Nitrosopelagicus sp.
AATGCAATATAACCAATACGCCAACCAGACATTAAATGAACTTTGGAAAAACCATTAAGAACTATTACAGGAGAATCACCAGCAACTTTTCCAATACCAGTAAATTTTTCATCAAAAATTATTTGATCATAAATTTCATCACAAATGATGTATAGATTATGTTCGTTTGCAATATCTACAATTTGTTTTAGAGCATTTTCATTGAATACTAAACCAGTTGGATTATTTGGACTAATTAGACAAATTGCAACAGTTTTGGATGTGATTTTACTTTTGATATCATCAATATCTGGAGATGATGAATTCAAATCTACTGAGAATTCAATTGGAATACCTCCATGCAATCTAACATAGGAAGCATATGGAGGATAATATGGTCCTGGCAGTAAAACTTCATCACCGTCTTCAACTATTGAAGATATAACCATGTCTAGACCTTCAGAGACACCATTTGTTACAAGAATATTTTCGGATGATATAGACAACCCTTTTGAATTTTCTTTTTTTGCAATCGCTTCAGTTAATTCAGTTAAACCTTCAGAACGAGTATAGAAATTATTTCCATTATTTATTGCATCAATCATTGCTTGTTTAACATTCTGTGGTGGCTGAAATCCACATTGTACAGGATCACCTATGTTAAGATAATCAACAGTCTTTCCCTGTAATTCTATTTCGCGTGCTGCAGAAACAATATCTCTGATTGCATATTCCACACCTGCAACTTTTTTTGATATTTTCATAACTGAGACAGATATTTAGACCAGTTAAATGCTTATTTTTTTGGACCCGTAGCTCAGCCTGGATAGAGCGGGTGGCTTCGGACCACCAGGCCGTGGGTTCGAATCCCATCGGGCCCTTTTTTTTAAATAATAAGTATATTAGACATAATTTTCAAATCATGATATGAGTCCAGGTATCGGTTTAATGGATAGACGATTGAAAACAGAAAAAGATGCAATATCACTTGCAATGTCAGGAATTTTAAAAGATTACAAAACAAAATCTGAAGAAATCAAAACATTAGAAACAAAATATGATGATGATGCAGGAGACTGGTATGTAGCGTTAGGTTGGGAAGACAAACGTGCAATTGTAAAGATGGATTCAGTATTAGCTAAAATAACAGAAATTAAGGAAATTTAGTTTGATTTTTTGAATTCAACATTTGGAGCATCATTTTGGTTTGGAATAACTAATAATCCACCTTCATGAAGTTGTTTTAATAATTGCATCACTTCTTTTTCAACTTGTGTTCTTTGTAGTCCAGTTTGTTGTGCAAACAAGTCTACTAATTCTGTAACTTTGCGTTTTCCATTACAAGATTTCCAAAAGTCAATAATTGCTTGATTTACCATAAATCCTTGTTCATGTTCATTTGCAAGAACTAAAGAACCATCTTCTTGTTTTACTAAGTTTCCTACACCTTGTGGAACAGCAGTTTCATAATTTATAGGAGCTGGAGTGTTTTGAGACCCCATTGTTTTCATCATAGCCTTTGCAGTATCAGACATTTTATCCATTGTCCATGGAGGATCCCAAACAATTTCTACATCTACATTTTTTACACCTGATACTTTTTTGGCATATCTTTTAACATCGTCGACCATTGTTTCATGTAAAGGACAACCCTTTGTGGTCATTGTCATTTTAATATTTACGTCGTTATTTTCAGTAATATCAATTCCATAAATTAATCCCATATCTACAATACTTAATGGAACTTCAGGATCCATGCATTTCTTCAATGAATCACGTACTTGTTCGATATTAACCGTACTCATAGTGAAAAGTAAAATGAAATGAATAAAAACTTTCTATTAATTAGCTTGGAATAATTTTTTTATTGATTTCTCAAAAGGTGCTTTTGCAATACCGTTTTCAGTTATAATACCAGCAATTAATTCTGGAGGAGTCATATCAAATGCAGGATTAATAACATTAATTCCATCAGGGGCAGTTTTTTTATCTCCAATTCCTGTGACTTCAGATGCCTTTCGTTGTTCAATTATTACATCTTCAGGATTGCTTTTCATATCAAATGTAGATAATGGTGCTGCAACATAAAATGGAATATTGTGTTGTTTCGCCATTGTTGCCACTTGATAAGTTCCAATTTTATTATATACGTGACCAGTTCTAAGTATTCGATCTGCACCAACAACAATTTTGTTTACAAGCCCATTTGCCATGGTATAGCCAACTGCAGTGTCAGGAATCAAACTTACATCAATTCCATCATGCTTTAATTCAAATGCAGTCAATCTTGAACCTTGTTGAATAGGTCTAGTTTCAGTTGCTATTACTTTGATTTTTTTTCCACTATCTTTTGTTGCACGGATTACTCCTAACGCCGTACCATAACCAACAGTTGCCAATGCTCCCGCATTACAATGAGTCATAATAGTATCGTTATCATCAAATAATACAGAACCATTTTTTCCCATTGACATATTGATTTGTATATCCTCTTCTGCCATTTTTTTGGCAGTTTCAACAACATTACTTCTTATTTCATCAACCGTGGTTGCATGATTTGCAACATCCATAATTTTCTCTAATCCCCATGCAAGATTTACTGCAGTAGGTCTGGTTTCAAATAAAATTTTTTTAGCATTTTCCATATATG
>JAOMCQ010000031.1 GCA_028345095.1 Candidatus Nitrosopelagicus sp.
TTTCTAGAATTAATGATTCTCTATCTATAATTTCTAACTTTAATTTTCCAGCAAGGCTGTAATTTTGATTTGGTTTCAAAAGTTCATCAAACACTATGACATCTGGTTTTAATTTCTCAATTTTCTCTTCTAATTCTTCAATTTTTGATTCGGTAATTCCGTATTTTCTCTTTTGTAAATTTTCTACTTTAATCGTGTAAAGTACGTTATATTGGGCTGCCTCACACAGGGATTTTGCCTCAGAACTGATATTTTCATTCACATATGTGATTAAAATGCACGATTTCAAAATTATCTCAGTTCTTCTTGGTGACTTTCTCAATATTCATGTTTAGAACAATTTCGCCAATATCGCTTGCATATTCGGCAATTCTTCGAATATTTTCCGCAATTCTTCTAACTCTGAAAACCTCGTCAGAATTCGTTGCTTGCTCTAGTGCTTTTAGAACATCATCTTCATATTTTTTAATCTTACTTGATTCACTGATTGCGTTTTCAGCTTCTAGGTAGTCATTTTTGAATAAAGCTAAACATGTATTGTCTATGGCTGTTAATGCAAATTCATTCATTTTTTCGATGCTGGTCATTATCTTACCTTTGATTGGTTTTTTGATATCTATGGCGTCTTGTGCCAAGGTCACTGCATGATCTCCAATTCTTTCAATGTTTTTCACAATGACACGATATCCTAAACAATCTCTGGAATTTTTAAACCCCATTTCTTCAAGCATGTGTTGATTTTCTATTGCAATTGTTAATTGTCTAATGATATAGAAACCAAATCTATCTACATCATCATCAGAGTTGATGACTTCTTGTGCCAGTTCATCATTACCTTCTTTTAAAGATAATAGAGCATCGGTTTGCATAGACTTTGCCATAGATAGCATTCTTTTGAAAGCACCATCAACTGATAATTCTACTAAATTGATTAAAACTTGAACAGTTATTCCGTCTGTAGAGTCTGCTGTAATTTCAGAACCCATTAAGACCTTTTTGACAGCATTTCTAATTGCAATTCTATGAGTTGGAGAAATTCGTGTTCCTGTTTTTGGTTTTATATTGATGGTTTTTGAATTCAAAAAGTATAGCGCAATTAATTTTCTAACTATTGTAGATTTGTTATCATCAGGTGAAATTATAAGATTAGAAGATTCATCTCCTGAAGATTTTCCAAAATTAACTGGCTTTACTTCTAATATGGTACTTCCATTTCTTCCAACTGTGACCTGGTCTCCTTGTTTTAGACCTTGGTCTTTAATCCAATCTTTTGGCAATGATACAATATAAGATGATTTTCCTGTAAACTGAATTTTTCTAATTTGGTCCTTATCTGTCATAATCCGCATTACTATATAGAATTAATAAATATACTGTTTTTTATGAAAAACATGTCTTTTTTTGTGATCTATGTATTTTCCTGAATTTACTCTTAGACTCATATTTGAATAACTTCTAATTATTGCATGGACCAATTCGAAAAAATTACACATTCCGTTGATACATTATTTGGAAGTGGAGTATCAAAGAACATTCCAACAGATATTGATTTCAAAATATCAAGAAGGACAGGTAGAATTAGAGCGGTATATCATAATGGTTTGTTGCTATTTACTCCTCGTACAGATGGTGGAATTGCTATGTCAATTTATTGTGCAGAACTGTTTTCAAAAAATAAGAAATTCATTAATGATTATTGTATTGAAGTTGATGCTGATTCAAAACCATTTGTTGAACGTGGAAAATCTGTTTTTTGTCAACATGTGAAAAGATGTGGTTCTAAGATAGATATCGGTTCAGATGTGCCTATATTTTTCAAAAAACAGATAATTGCTGTTGGGAAATCCATTCTTTCTTCAAATATGATAATGACTCAATCTAGAGGTATGGCAATTAGAGTTCGAGATAGTTTAAAATCTCAGAATGATGGAGATCAAGCATAATGATGGGTGGTGGACGTGGCGGAAATCGTCAAATGAGAAGAATGATGGATAAGATGGGAATGGACATGGAAGAGGTCAATAATGTCCAGGAAGTCATAATTAAGACTGATAAAAAAGAAATCATAATTAGCAAACCAGCAGTTACAGAGATGAAAACAAAAGATTCCAGTATTTTTCAAGTAGTAGCTGATTCTATTGAGGAAAAGGAATTAGAAGTTCAAATTTTCAGTGATGAGGATATTTCCTTAGTGTCTCAACAAGCTAATGTGGATGAAGAAGCGGCCAAAAATGCGCTGGCTGAGGCTGAAGGCGATCTTGCAAGAGCGATCTTATTACTTACGACAAATTGAAGATTTTAATATTGGAGTAAGAGGAAAA
>JAOMCQ010000032.1 GCA_028345095.1 Candidatus Nitrosopelagicus sp.
TAGAGGTCAAACCCCTAAAGTAGAGGGAAGAAAGATTACTGGTACCAACTCAAAATTACGCAATAAAAGCAACTTTAGAAAAAGATTCGTTTTGGCTACAATTGGACTAGGTGGAAAAATGCCAGGTCAAAACAAAGCTAGTGCAAAAAGAAGAAGACGCAACTAAGCCTTGATTTATTGATTCCAAATTTAAAAAGTGCAAAACAAAATGGTTATAAAGTACTGGTACCGTACCTTACAGTATGACTGAAGAAATAACTTTAGAAAGTCTGGCCGGTGTTGGTCCAGTAACAACTAGAAAACTCAATGATGCTGGAATTCATAATATTATGGATCTAGTAGTACGAGGTCCTGTAGAGATAGCCGAACTCACAAGTATGGATATTGAAACTGCGGGAAAACTTGTTGAAAAAGCAAGAGAAGGTCTAGTTGATGGTGGATTAATTCAAAAAGATTTTGTTAGTGCAAATGAATTATACAAAAAGAGACAGTCAATTGGTAAAATTACCACTGCAACTGAAGCTCTAGATACACTATTTGCTGGTGGAGTAGAAACTCAAGCATTAACTGAAGTCTATGGAGAATTTGGATGTGGTAAAACACAATTCTGTCACACAATGTGTGTACAAGTCCAAAAATCCAAACAAGAAGGTGGTCTTGAAGGTGGTGTATTATACATCGATACTGAAAATACCTTCAGACCTGAAAGAATAGTTTCAATTGCACAAGCAAATGGAATGGATCCTGAAAAGGTACTTGACAACATTATTGTTGCAAGAGCATACAACAGTTCCCATCAAATTCTTATTCTTGAAGAAGCCAGTACTCTGATACAAGAACACAATATCAAATTAGTTGTGTCTGATTCTGCAGTAGGTCTATTTAGATCAGAATATCTTGGAAGAGGTACTCTAGCAACACGTCAACAGAAACTAAATAAATTCGTTCACTTGTTAGTTAGATTAGCTGAAACCTACAATGTTGCTGCAATTATGACAAATCAGGTAATGCATTCTCCTGATCAATTCTTTGGTGACCCAACAAGACCTGTTGGTGGTAATGTAGTTGCACATACAAGCACATACCGAATTTACTTTAAGAAATCAGGTAAAAAGAGAATTGCAAGAATGGTTGATAGTCCACATCATCCAGAAATGGATGTTGTCTTTGCATTAGGCGAAGCGGGTGTAATAGATCCGGAAGATACAACAAAGAAAAAAAAGACTAGCAAAAAGTCTGAGCCAAAAGAAGAAGTTACAGAAACTCCTGATATTAGCGCAGAACCACTAGATTCTGAGCCAACTGATTTGAAATAATCCTAATCCCCTCCTCTTTTCATTTTATATCTCAAAACTCTAGCTAAATCTCATACTAGTCTTAAAATAAGGGAAGGCAAGTATTTTTTTTAATATGGCAACTAAAAAAACATCTGGTCGTTCTCATGGATTTAAACACAAATCTAGATCTGTGATGACAAAGAAAGGTCCTCGCGGAGTATCTTTCTTACTACGAGAGTATAATGTTGGTGATAGAGCTCTAGTTCAAATTGACTCATCACAGCATAAGGGATTACCTCATAGACGTTATCATGGAAAAGTGGGACTTGTTACTGAAGTAGGTAGAAGACATGTAGTTTTAGATGTAAAATTAGGTGAGAAATCAAAAACTTTAATCACTAGATTAGACCATATCAAACCATTCGGTGTATAAAATGGAAGAAGTAAAAAAGAAAGTAGCTGTCTCACTATCTGAAGTAAAAGAATTATTGAAAAGTCAAGATCCTGAAAATATGGATCAAATTCAAAGATGGACTTATGATTATGTTTCAAAAGTTTCAAGTTTGGAGGCTGACTCTGCAAAAAAAATGAAGCAACAATTAGTTAAAGAGTGTAATATTACTGAAGAAGAAGCAGTTGAACTAATCAATATTTGTCCAAAGACAATGTCAGAATTGCGTTCTTTTACTTTTGGATGGAAAAAATTAATTCTAACTGAAACTTTAGAAAAAATTCTCAAAATCATTAAGGCTAATATCTAGACAATTAGGTGATTTTTTGGAAAGGGGAAATACCCAATCGCGTAAATATGAAGAATATGCGTACGTTTTAGATTTTTCATCCAGAGGTAGATCAAAAACTGTACGAGGACGCGAAGGAATTATTGTAATAGCATTAGGCGAGGAACGTTTGAC
>JAOMCQ010000033.1 GCA_028345095.1 Candidatus Nitrosopelagicus sp.
GTACCCAGTACCATTTTCTAATTCACGAGACCAAGAATCAGGAGAACCTGAACCTTCTTCGAATGCACTTCCGATAACTGTACACTTTTGACCATCAACAACGGCAGTTGTACTACCAGTAGCTGCGGAAATTGTACGACCAGTAAATTGGGTTTCAGTGCTACCAGCGACAGGAGCAGACTCAACACGGACAATAGCTGTCTCGGGTTCGTTTGTGCTCGCATTTGTTTCGCCAATTGCAAATACCATCCCTTTAATAATCCAATCAGGAGCTGCACCTGCACCGTCATCAACGGTGTAAGTAAGTGTGCTACCTGCGGCTGGAACAGTATGAGATGCATCTAGTGCAAATGTTCTGTCCGCCATTTGGATTTTATTACGGTCTTTTAACCATCGGAACTGCGGGTCGTCCGTTGCAACTTTAGCAACTTTGGATAAGTAAACGAAAAATGGAGACTCATCAGGGGCTAAATCAGCGATTCTATCACTGAAATTATACAGCCGCCTTGATGGTATCACACTATCAATTACTGCACCGGGGTCACCAAACTTTAACGGGCCGGGATTATTATAACTTGGCATTATATATATCCTTCCTCAGTTTATTGTTTAAAGTATGCTATTACGGCTTCCAGCATTTACAATACCATCCCACATCTTGTTTTCTTCAGACTTAGGTGAGCTTGGTGCTCCACCTTGAAGAACTCCAGCTGTGCGAGGTTGCTGTTGAGCTGCTTGTACTGCTTGTGCCGTTTCAGGGACGTTACTTTTTTTATTAACGTCTCTATATAGCTTTACCAGATTCGATAAACCAACTTGCTCTTTAGGTTGCGAAACAAACCCCATAAACTCTTGAACATCATTGTCCGAAAACTTATAAGTGTTACGTAACTCATTCACAGTATTGTTGTATGTTATCTCTTCTGTCATCTGTCGTTTTTGCTCACTCAATGCATTATTCACTACATTATTCATCATGCCTACCTCTTGGTTGACACGAAACTTAAATGATGGTGATTCTGAATTATAGTAAGCATCCCAAGGGTTAAAGTCCTCAGCGGATAATCCCTTCTGAGGTTCTTGCTGTGCTTGCTGTTGTTGTGGTTGTCCATTTATGTTCTTCTGTAATACGTCAACAAGGTCAGGTCGTGATTCTAACAAATCCCCCAATGGCTCAAGCCTTTTAAGCTTATCATTCTCCGCTTGGGTTCTGTCATACATTGACTGGAATTTACGGGCTTCAACTTCCCACTCATTCTCAGGAATTATTTCCTGTTGTACTTCAACTTCTGGAGCTGAAAAGTCTACTTGCTCATTCTGAGCAGCAGGCTCTGTGTACTGTTCTTCTGCTTCCGCTCTTACTTCACTAACGATATCTGGGCCATTATCAACCAAGCCATCAGCTACGGGTTGGGCCTCTGTCTGTGCATTGTCCATATTGTCTCCTTAAGATGTCCCGAAGGTTTCTGGAGCCGAACTAGCATCTGCTCTAACATTTGCTAATTTCTCCGCTTCGAGCTTCACCTTTGTTTGTAGGTTATTTAACTGAACTCTTCTGTCAGCTTTGGCGTCTGATGCAACATCCGCTAATCGAGATTTAAATTTCTCAACCTCGACACGCTTTCTGTCGCTAACAGACTCCCTTTGGGCAGTCTGGAGGTCTCCCTCCAAATTCTTTATTTGCTCACCCATCGCCTGAACTTGTTGCATGAGTTGATTCTTCTCATCAGTCCGACGAAGGATAGCTTCTTTATCAAATATTTCTGGATTCTTCTTTAACACTTCTACCTTGTCTACGATACCCATTTGATAGGCTTCCATATACACACCTAGCTCTGCCCACTTATTGGTTGGCAAAGTAGAGCCCGGTTCAATACGTATATCGTGTTGTCCTAAATTATGTCTTTCTTTTTTAATGTCTAAGATAGCGCCTACTTTATCATCATATGTATTTACTGTAGCTTCAGTTATATCGTTGTTTGCGCTATTTAAACGGAAAATCTTTTTGTAAGTATAGTGACCTTTAGATAGGTTATATAAAACTTGACCCAAACGATTGATACTAAACTCAATGTCTCTTAGTTTTGATTTAGGTCTGTCAGTTCCTAGTGCTATCATCC
>JAOMCQ010000004.1 GCA_028345095.1 Candidatus Nitrosopelagicus sp.
TTTCCTTCTAGATTTACTCCTTTTTGGAATTCATATTCTAAACAACTTCTAAATCCCAAATATAGTGATGCGGTATACAAGTTTCCAATACTTTTTGATGCAATAAGTGAACTTGCAACTTTATTTTCATAAATTTCTTGATATGTATTTGTTTTTGCAAATCTTTTTGTAAATTCACTATCTTTTGTCATAAATTCTGAATCTGCAATTATTGATTCAATTGTTCCTCGAGGATCTTTAGGAACTGGTTCTTCCATTCCAACTTCTGTAATAACTTCTTTCCATTTTGGAGTGTTTCTTAATTCATGTCTTACTAGATATGCTAATGCCTTTTTACCCATGTTACTGTATGGCAAATGCATATTGAAATAATCTATATGGTCTAACATACTTTGACCTTCTTTCATATCTATTAATCCAGTTTTGAGTGCTTTTCTTTTATAATCATTCAGTGCATTTTTAACTTGAATTAGATAAAGTAGATTTGAATATTGGCCATGAACAATTGGTGTCTCTTTTCCAAATGGTCTGTAAAAATCATATTCATTCTTGATTGAGGTTGATGTCACTTTAGGGTCAAACTCTAAAAGTCTTGGAAAATCGTTTAACAACATTGCAACTGCCCCGCCACCTTGAGTCATTTCTCCGCTAGAACCTAAATCATATTTTGCAATATCAGAGACTACTACTAATGCATATTTGTCTTCAGATTCTCCTGCTCTAATCCAGTTTGTATTGTCGTACAATGCATATGAACCACTCACACAAGCAAATTTACATTCAATTCCTCCGCAGTGTTGAAATGAACCTGCACCATAAACCTGCTCTAACATTCCAATCACGTACGAGTTCATTGCTTTTGATTCATCAAATGATGATTCGGTGGCAACATACAATCTTCCAATTTGTTCTGGAGATAGTTTGTTTTTCTGCATGATTTTTAAACACGCATTTGCTGCTAAACATGCTGGGTCTTGATTGGCATCAACTATTGCCATTTTTGATACTCCTAACCCCTTGACTAATTTTTGTGGGTCTAATCCTCTTGCTTCTGCAAAATCTGCTGCATCCATAAATAATCTGGGAATGTAAATCGAAATGTCATCTATTCCTGCAGCCATCAGCTATGCCTCATGATGTGGGTATATAAGATTTCTAGAGTAAATATGATTTACGTAGTGATGAAATTTATAGCGATCTTACTAATCACAGTCGAAATTTTTAAGTTTCAAGCATAGAGTTAAAGATTTTTTCAAATACTTCATATGGTTGTGCTCCCTGAATTGCTTGAACTTGTTGGTTATTTGCTGAAATTACATAAAATGCAGGTGTTCCAGTTATTCCCAATGCCTGTGCATCAGCATTACTTAATGAAATTTTTTCTTCATATCTTTTATCACTATTACATTCAATAAATTCCTCCATGTTCAATTTTGTTTGCTCTGCAAACTGTAAAATATTCTCTTGTCCTGCCCATCCATTATTCTCCCCATTCCAATTATCATACAATGTATTGTGATACTGCCAAAATTTTCCTTGCTCTGATGCACAATGTGCTGCATGTGCGGCCCTTATCGAATCTGGACCAATTATTGTGAAATCTTTAAAAATCATATTTACTTTTCCTGTCATGACAAAATTTTTAAAAATTTTATGTTCTGTATTTTGATAATATACATTACAAAAATGACATTGATAGTCTCCAAACTCAATTAGTGTAATAGGTGCATCAGGATCACCGAGAATTGTTGATCCATTATCCATAAATGTCTCCATCGTAATTTCTATTGGTTTTATCGATTCAGTTACCAACTGTTTTTCAACTAAAGGCTCAGATGTTCCAGGGATCTCCCCAATCCCAAAAAATATCACTGCAATACAAATCCCAGTGATAATTGCACCTATTGTCAAAGACGGAACGTGTAATGTCTGTTTTTGATTATCTCTAACTGAATTATTCTTTTCTGAAATTGTATAATCTTTACCTTCAATAGAAAATGTAAATTCATCGTTTGAATCTTTTACATCCATACAAAAATGCCTGAATCATATGATTTAGTCCTTTGGTTAATTATAAAAGACTGGGGTCTCTAACAATTATTGATGAAGAAAGTCTTTGTCAATGGTTATGGTTCCATTGGTAGCCGTATAATTCAGTTCATTAAAGATGATCCTGAGATTGAGGTAATCGGAGTTGGAAAATACTCTCCTGATTCAAAAGTTAATGAAGCAATAGAAATGGGATTCAAAGTATATGTTCCTGAAAAGAATCAAAATGCTTTTTCTGATTTTACTATAACTGGAAATATTGAATCTGCATTAGATCAATCTGATTTAGTAATTGATGCCTCGCCAGGTGGACAAGGCTTCAAAAATAAAAAATTATTTTATGAACCTAGAGATATATTATCAATTTATCAAGGTGGTGAAACTATTGAAGGTGAAAATGCGGTTTCAAATATATTATTTAATTCAAAAGTGAATTATGCAGATGCTATTGGAAAAAAACATGTTATGCAAGGTAGTTGTAATGTCACTGGCATGGGTCGCATCTTAGAACCTTTAAGAAATACTTTTGGAAATTCAATAAAAAGATTTGATGTTACACTTATTAGAAGATGGGCTGATCTTGAACAAACAAATGAATCTGTAATTGATACCATAGAACTAACACAAAGTCCTCATCATGGAGAGGATGTAAAATCGTATTTTGGAAGAGATGCTCCTCTATTTGTACGTGCAATTAAAGTACCTACAAGACAAATGCATTTACACATAATGGATATCCGATTTGAAAAAAATATTCCTTCTGTTGATGAAATACATGAAATTTTTAAAAATGAATATGGAATTGCAACTTTATGGAATGTAAAAGGTACTAAAGATATTAGAGATTTTGCTGGAAAATTAAATTTTAGTTTTAAAGATACCAATATGATCCACATACATGCAAATATGACCAAAAAGATTGATGATACAATACAAATTATGTATTCTGATGATCAAACAGGAATAGTAATTCCTGAAAATCACATTTTACTACAAGCAATGTTATTTGAAAAATCATACGACGATGCTATTAAGCACACTGAAAAATTATTTAACATGTCTGAGAAAAAAAGACTTTTGGAATCTAATTTTAATAAAAAATAATTATTTAATTCTCTCTATTCTAATTTTATCTGGTTTATTTTTTGAAACTTTTTCTACCATGATTCTTAGTGAATCAATTTCAATTTTATCACCTTCTTTTGGTATATCTCGTAATTTTTCATGTAAAAGTCCATTTAATCTTGAGTAATCATCCCCTTCTGGTATGCTGGTTTTAAAAATTTCATTAATTTTATCAATTTCAATATCCCCATCTGTTAAAATTGCATCATTTCCTTCACTTTGAAACACCTGCTGTACTCTGTCTTTTTCATCATGAATTTCTCCAACAATTTCTTCTAACAGATCCTCTAATGTGACGCAGCCTTCAACTCCTCCAAATTCATCTAGCACTATTGCCATGTGAGTCTGCCTTCCTTGCATTTCTTTTAGTAAGTCGCTCACCATTTTCTCTTGTGACACAAAAATTGGTTTACGCATTATGCTCTCAAGTGATACCACCTTCTCATTACGTTCTAATGATTTCAAAACATCCCTAACATGGACGATTCCTATTATATTGTCACTGTTTTCTGAAAAAACTGGGATTCGTGAAAATCCACTATTATTAATTTCAGGTAGTGCTTCGAATAATATTTTTTTTGCATTTAGAGTAAACATTTTTGTTCGTGGCGTCATTACAGATCGAATTACTATGTCATCAAAATTCAAAGCACCGTGAACAAGTTCACTTTCTTGTTTTTCAATTGCATTATCTTTTAATCCCTGATCAATAACTCCTTTAATTTCCTCTTCTGTTAACCCTGGTGGATTATCGCTACTTCCTGTAAGACTAATAATTCCTTTAGTTATTGCTTCTAAAATTCGAACAATTGGATAAAATGCATAACTAAATGCCAATAACACTCTGCTATATCTGGCTGCAATTTTTGCAGCATTTGCATTACAATACGTCTTTGGAGTAATCTCTCCAAAGACAAGTATTAAGAATGTCATTATTCCAATTACTATTGCTAATCCATCATTACCAAATATCTTAAGTGCAATATCTGTTGCAATTGCAGTTGATGCAACATTCACTAAATTATTTCCTAAGTTAACACTGGCCATCATTCGACTAGGATTTTTCTTAAGCTTGAGAAGTGATGTAGAACCTTTCACTTTATCTTTGACCATCTGTTCTATTTTGGAAATTCTAACTCCTACTAATGCTACTTCCAATCCACTAAAAAAACCAGAAAGTCCAATTAAAACTACTAGTAATGGTATTTCAAACTCTAATTGCATTTGATAACCTCTATTAATTTTATTTTATTGAAATGAAGCCTTTGCATCATATGTTGTAGTTACACCACATTTTCAGATTATTCTGATTACAAGTGGTTTCTATTAAAGCATTGAGATTGAGTAAAAATGATTTTATACATTTGAGCCTAGATTTTTGGTGGTCTCGCAAATATATTTACAGGATCATTATGGTATTCGATTGGAAGTAGTGGTTCTTTTTGCCGTCCTGTCAAAATTCCTACAACTTTATCATCTTTTTTAATAATTTCTTTATCTCTTAATTTTTTAATTCCTGCTACTGATGCTCCAGATGCCATTTCACAATCAAAACCATTTAAGCCTACAGCAGACATTCCATCTAACATTTCTTTATCTGTTACCTCTTCTACAATTCCATCTGTAAAGTCTAATGCACGTAATCCTTTTGCAATGTTTGATGGTTTCCCAATTTGTATTGCTGTAGCCTTAGTTTTTGGTTTTAGGGTTTCATCATCATTCATTTTATTATAAAATCTTTCAATTAATCCAAAATTAGGTGTACCATTATTCCATCTTAGTTTTTCTTCGTCAAATATACCGTTAAATAATTGATATAATGTATTTGCACCATTAGCATTGATCACTGCAATACGTGGAATTTTCTTAATCCATCCCCATTCGTATAATTCCATTAAACATTTTCCACAACTTGATGTATTTCCCAATGCCCCTCCTGGATAAACAAGCCAATCTGGAACTTCCCACTCTAATGCCTCTAGCGCTCTATATGGAATTGTTTTTTGTCCTTCTATTCTAAATGGATTTACAGAATTTACTGTGTAACTTCCAGGTTCTTCTGCAGCCTGTAATGATTTTGTAAATGCGTCATCAAAATTTCCATTAACTTTGACTAATTGTGTGCCAAATTGATATGCTTGACTTAATTTTCCCGGTGCAATTTGTCCATCTGGAATGTATACATCACATTCCATATTTTCATTTGCAGCAAACATTCCTGCTGATGCAGATGTATTTCCTGTTGATGCACAAATGATCTTCTTAGCACCCATCATTTTTCCATGTGTTACTGCTGCAGACATTCCGTTATCTTTGAATGAACCACTAGGATTGTATCCTTCTGGTTGAAATACTACATTTTCATTATTAATTCCAACAAATTCTGAAACTTTACTCATATGGTATGGTTTTGACTGTCTTCCTTCTGCCCCATCCAATGAGACTAAATATTTTGAACATTGCTCCGTGTCTTCTGTCTCGATTTCACAGAAATTCAATAGTTCTCTAAATCTCCAAACTCCACTTTCATTGTAGATGCTTCCTTGCGGGTTTCTTCTTTCATAAAAAATTTCTTTTAAATCTGGACTTGGTTTATTTTCATATTTGACATCAAGTAGAAAATTACATGAATCACATTTTATAGCTAATGACTTTATTGGGTATGTTTTACCACATTTAGGATTAATACATACAAGTTTGGCATGTTGTAGCATGTTTCTAACAATATTTTGCTACTAATTTAAAGGCTGGATTGATAATCTTTACCTCATATTTTCATAAAATTCACTAACTAAAGATTTACAACTAATTTTTATTTAGATACTATATGGTAACAGTTGATGAATATTTTCATGATCTCATGAAGAAAATATTAAACAGTTATGACATAATTAAGAATCTGGAAGATACTAAAGATGATTTTTTCATTTTAGATGTTGAATTGACTAAAATCAATGGATTACTCAGAGTTTTACTTAGAAAATTAGAAGAATTTTCAGATAAAAACCCTGAGTTTTCCAAACTACAGAAAAAAATACAAAATTATTTTGAAAATCATTATTTTATTGGTGAACTTGAAAAAATTAAGGAAACTTATTCTGAAGATCCATTGAGAATTAAACATATTAGAAATTCCATTGTAGATTCACTTCAAGATGATAAGATGATTTCTCGAATTTTTGAAATCGCAAAAGACTTGAAATGACTATTTCTTTTTCTTCGAAATTTTAGAATCTTTGTCTTTAATTTGTTTTTCAACTTCTGACTTTTTATCTTCAACTGCTTTGAAAACTTCTTGAATTAATCCATCTAAATGTCCATCTGAAATTTCAGGTGAAACTGATTCAGTGATATTATTAATTGCCGCAGAAATTTCTGAACTTACCTGCTCAAAACTTTCTGGGTCTTCTGCAGCTGTCGCATAAAGAGCTTTTAGGTTATCTACTTGATTCAATACTTGATCAGTTAAGGTTAGCTTGTATTCTGCACCATCTACTGCGATATCTTTTGTTATCATAAATTTTGTTCAAAAAGTAGGTTCTTAAAGTTTCTGAATATTAGAATACAATCAAATCAAGTGCGTGTGCATCACTAATCAATGTGGTATGCCTTGAATTTATGACATATCCGTTCTTAATTTCTTTTGTAGGGACCCATCTGTTAGTTGACGTATAATGTCTATCTTTTATTAGCATTTTTTCAACTTCTTCTATATCCAATTCTCCTTCTTCAATTTTTTGTGATTTTAGATGTTTGATTGTTATTATGACTTTGGTCACCTTTACTCTATCTCCAAACTTCCATTGCATGGGGGTAGTTTCATCAGATACCTCGATTACTTTTATTTTCATCTCTTTTGTGCCTAGAACATTCTTACTAACTAACATACGTTCGTCTATAAAATCTGAAAAACTCATATTTATTTTAAAAATTTGTCATTAATAAATAAAGATAATATATTTTGTTTATAGTGGTAATTTTTTGAGAGCAATTTTTTGATGTCTAGATCTGAATGGCATCTCATAATCATCTAGATTCAATTTCTTTTTTTGACCCTGAATTAAGGCATACGTAGTTCCATCATATCTACATACTATGTCTGTTGGATTCTTTTTTTCATTCCATACTTTGTAAAATTCTCTTAACTCTCTTTTTTCATAAACTCCAGTACCAATTCTTTTCTTTGATAAAAATTTGAATGCAAGAATTACTTTTCGTGTTTTATAAACGGTAAAATTATTTGTCCAATTTAGGCAGCGGGTTATTTGATCAAATGGAACCGTTAATGTAGTCCCAGTTCCAGACTTTGCTTCTATTGTGAATATTATTCCTTCTTTATTATTCACACATAAAATATCTGGTAATGCAACACTGGGAGATCCTAACCTAAATGCCTTCCAATTATTCATTTTATTGAATCGTTTAACTAATGTGTCTTCCCAATTATATCCTCGCTGTCTTCTAGTTTGAGCAATTTTTTTAAAATTAAGTGATTTTGTTTTAACTGCAATTTTTAAACTTGATTTCATACGAAATATTTTATTTTATGGAATATAGTAATGCAGGTTATTCTGTAATGACCTATTGCTAATTGTTTTCAACAATGAATGAATAATGAGGTTTGGAGTCAAATATTACACTCATTCTAACTAATTGATCTATTTTAGGCATTGATGTGGAAGATATATCTCCCAAAACACGTATGCCTTCTTCAATTTCTATCAATCCAAAATATTTTGATTCCTTTTTTGAAAATTCTATTATTTTTCCAAGGTTTTTAGATTTTTTCCAATCGGTTTTCTTATAACACGTATGACATATTTCTTTTGGAGGCCATATTGTATTATTACAATTGTTACAATAACATATTTGAAAAATACCCTTTTTTAACTGGTTTTCAAAAAATGTCAATTTTCCAAAACCATAATTGAACTTGAGGTTCCAGCAGCAGACATGTTTTGAATTAATCCTGTTTTTGCATTAGAGATTTGACGTTTATTTGATTTACCTTGAAGTTGGTTTGTAATTTCTATTGTTTGTGATATTCCTGTAGCACCTAAGGGGTGACCTGCTCCAATCAACCCTCCTCTAGGATTTATCATTCTATTTTCTGTATTGAATAAATTTCTAACAAAATCCCCACTTTTGTTATCTGCAACTATTCCTAATTCAGATATTGCCATTAATTCACAAACAGAAAAAGCATCATGTACTTCTGCTACATCAATATTTTTTGGTTCAATTTTTGCCATTTTATATGCAAAATCGGCAGATATTCTAGTGCTCTCAATTCTATCAAGAATATTTTTTGTAAAACTTGCAGATGTAGTTTTTTGTCCAATTCCTGTAATCCAAATAGGTTGATCAGAAAATATTTTAGCTTTTTCTTCAGATGCCAACAAAATTGATGAACTCCCAGAACATGAACGTGAACAATCTAAAATTCTAAGATCATCAGTAATCTGTTTCGAATTCATTACTTCCGATATTGTTCTAGGCTCATTACTGTATGCAAATGGATTATCCATTGCCTGTTTGTGGTTTTTAGCAGACACTATGGCTAATTCTTCATCTGTTGTTTGAAATTTTCTTTTATGAGCTTTAGTAAGCATAGATCCCCAATAAATTGGATGTTCCAGGTTTCCACGAGATTTATCCCATTCTAAAACTTGACCGGGATTAGTTGCAGATTCTGCACCTGAAACTAACATTATGTCTGATAAACCTGAAGAAATGTGGGCGTATGCCGAAATGATAGCGTTTGTTCCAGAGCTACAAAGATGTTCTATAGAATGTGAAATTTTAGGTTGTATGCCCATTGTTTCTGATAAAATTGCACCAAGATATTTTGAATTATTATTTGTAGAAACAAGAACTCCTTCAATGTCGCTTGAATCACAATTATTTACAGATTGAATACAGTTATTGGCTGATTCAAAAAGTAATTTTTCAACATCGTCATCATTTTTTGAAAATTTTGTTTGTCCTGTACCAACTATCGCTACTTTACTCATCTGATCCTCCTGAAAATGTTTTTGTTAATATTTTAAATGACTCTCTTACGTCATCTATTGGATTGAATTGAATAATAGGTAGATCTATGCCTACATCTCTAAATTTATTTAATTTTTTTATTGCAGTATCAGGCGTACCTGCAATACATAAATCATCTAACATTTTATCTGATACAAATTCATCTAGACCATTTAAGCCACTTTTCTTATATTCTTCGTAAATACTTTGTATTTCTTTTGAATATCCTGTTGATTGCAAAAATTCACGATAGATTTTTCCTACTGCAATGTAAAAGCTAAGTGTCTTCTTTGCACGTTTTGTAGCTTTTTCATGATCAGAATGAATACATGTAATTATCTGTAATGTGGTATCAATTTTTCTCTTTTTAGACATTTTTGAAATTGTTTCCTTCATCTCATTTTTAGGTCTTAAATAAAATATCACTCCATCTGCAATATCCCACGTCATTTCAACCATTTTTTGATTAATAGCTGCAAGATAGATTGGAATTTCTTTTCTTATTGGTTTTGTTAATAATGAAAAATCTTTCAATGAAAAAATCTTTCCAGAATAATTGATTTTATCACCACATAATGCCATGCGTATGATTTCAACATATTCTTTCATTCTTTGTACAGGGGATTCGAAAGAATTACCGTGAAAATCTTCTACAATTGGTATGCTACTAGTACCCAATCCAAGTATTAATCTTCCATTAGAAATAGTGTCAATTGTTGATGCACCCATTGCAATTAAACTTGGACTTCTCGAATAGATGTTAATGATTGATGAACCAATTCTTGAAAATGAATTTTCTTTGGACGCAAGTCCCAACATAGAAAAATTTTCCATACCCCAAGTTTCTGGAATCCACATAACTTCTGGTTTAATTTTATTTAATTTTTGAGAACATTCTAAAACTTCCTCAATTGAAAGTAAAGACCCTAAACTATAAGATAATCTTCTCATTTGAAATATTTAGAATATTTTTTTGATTTTATTTCTTTTGAACATTCTTCGATATCTTTGTGAGAATCTATTGAAAACCATAGTACATTCTTGAATTTGACCGTTTCTAAAGTCTTATTTTTTACCATTTTTGGAAAAACCATACCTTCCAAACTTCCATTTTTTGGAATTAATCTTTCAATATTTTTTGAAAGATGGTATATTCCTGGATTCATCCACACATCGGTTACATCTTTCTTCTCATTAAATTTTATTATTTTATTATTTTTAATATCCATTGTACCGAATTTAGTTTTTAATTCATTGGAAGCAATTGTATTTGGTTTTTTCATAATTTTTTTTAGATCAATATTTGTGACAATATCCCCATTTAGTACTAAAAATGATTCTTCATCAACAAATCTTAATGCCTTTTTAATTGCACCTCCAGTACCTAAAGGTGTTTTTTCATTTGAAAATATTATTTCACACCCAAAATTTTTTTTCTTTTTAAGAAAGTTTTCTATTAGATTTGATTTGTATCCACTTGAAATTATTATCTCAGTTATGCCATATTTTTTTAGATATTTTATGGTTCGTTCTATTAGTGGTTTTTCATTAATTTTGATTAATGGTTTTGGAATTTTATCTGTAATTGGACGTAAACGCTTTCCTCTACCTCCTGCCAAGATGATTGCTTTCATGTTAATTGGTAATTTTTTCTATTTTTTAACTTATGTTAAGCTATATGATCATCTCAAAAGCAGTTAATCCAAAGAAATAACCTATTAGTACCATCGTAATTCCCCATCCACATGAACCTAGTATTGTATATACTAAAAATTTCTTGATACTCATTTTCAACAATCCTGCTGGAACTGAAATCATTTCTCTAAACACCGGAACCATTCTTCCAAATAGAACTGCTTTATCACCATATTTTTCAAACCATCTTTCAACTCGGTTTAATTTTTTTTCAGAAATTCTAACTTTGTTTAGATATTTTAGTAATGCAGTTCTACCTAATTTTAGAGCAATTAAATAAATTACTGTGGACCCAATTGATGCACCTAATCCTCCCACTATGCCTAATAGTACTGCCTCTGCAACACTTAGACCGTTTTGTGATGCAATAAACCCTGCAGTTGGAAATACTGCCATGGTTGGAATTGGCGGAATTATTGTTTCGATTAATGCTGCTACAAATACCCCGGTGTACAAATACTCAGAAAGTAATTCTGCAATCCATTGAATTAATACTTGTAATTCACTCATTATCCTTTTTCTCAGTTATGTAGTAGTGTAATTCTGTGTAACATTCTTTGCAATACTCTTCAAATTTAGTATGCTCACAATCATAACCTTTACTAGCATTTTCTCCGCATTTTTCACATTTTGGCATGTGAAATCTAATTTGACGACTTTTTTATTTTTATTGCACCTAATGCAATTTGGAAAATTCCAGGAGCGAATAACATTGCAACCGAGGACATTGGGTCTCTATCTACCCCTTCTGGTGCTGGGCTTCCAACCATTGCTAATCCGCCGATTAAAATCAAGACACCTGCGATTATGATCATACCGCCCAGTCCTTTAGATGGTTCTTTTAGTGATATGAAGAATGCGATTATTGGTAAAATTAACGCCGGTCCGCCTAATCCTATTCCTCTTTGCATATCATTTAATGGTAAAAATCCTTCATGGTCGGGATTGCTCATTGCAACTGCAACATCTGCTCCATAAAGTACTAAGAATGCGATAGCAATACCTGTAATTATTATTGATGCTTTTATTGCCATACTAATTTTAAAAATCAAGAATTAATAAATCATTATGATAATTTTAGAACTGATACTAGGTTTGTTTCGGTTCGATGAGTAAATTCTTCTTTAGATCTTCTACTTGATTCAATAATTCATCCATGCCTAGATTTTCTTTGTCTACGATATTCACATGACCAATTTTTCTTTGAGGTTTTGATTCTAATTTTCCGTACATTTTTAGATATACATTGTCTTGTTTTTTGAATAATACCTCATATTTCCCTTGAAATGTTTTAGGTCCTAAAATATTGTACATAATTGTTGGAGATTTTATTGATGAATCCCCTAAATCCATTCCTAAAATAGCTCTAAGGTGTTGTTCAAATTGGGATGTGTTACATGACTGTAATGTGTGATGGCCGGAATTATGAACTCTTGGAGCAATTTCATTTATTAAAATTTCATCATCAGGTGTAACAAACATTTCTATACCGAAAACACCTGCTCCATGTAATACCTCCATGGTTTTTTCTGCAATTTCTTCTGCTTGTTTTTTTACATTTTCTGAAACTCGTCCTGGTGCGATGGTAGTTCTTAAAATATTATTTTCATGAATATTTTCAACTACAGGATATGTTGCAATTTCTCCTTTTGTATTTCTTGCTGCGATAACTGAAACTTCTTTTTCAAAGTTTACAAATTTTTCCACCATTAATGATTTTCCTTTAAACAAATCTAATGCATCATCTATTTCTGTTTTTGAATTAATTTTATAATTACCTCTTCCATCATATGCATCTCTTCTGGTTTTCAACAATAACGGGAGTCCCATTTTATCTATTATTTCATTTAATTCGTCTTTATTGTCAATTTTTATAAAATCAGCTACTGCGATATTATTTTTTTTTAAAAATTGCTTTTGTAGTAATTTATCTTGAATGATTTTTAATGTATCTGGAGAGGGATTTATTTCTGTATTTTCTTCTAATTTTTTCAAAACATCGCTATTACCAGATTCAATTTCATATGTTATGATATCTGACAATTCTGATAATTTCCTTATTGCATCTTCATCTTTAAAATCTGCGATAATTTGTTGAGCTCCAACTTTTGCTGCGGGGCAATTTTCAGTAGGATCTAAAACTATAATTTTCGATATATTATCCAAATTTTGTGCTGCTTCAGTAAGCATCATCCCTAATTGACCTCCGCCAATTATTCCTAAAATTTTACTCATATCGTAAATCAAATTTTGTATTACTAATAGTTTAGCGAAAATCTTTGATTAAAATTGTTTAAAAATAGCAAAAAGCATGAAAAATTATTGGTAACAAAAAAACCACTTGTTGGAATAATCATGGGTTCAAGCTCAGATAGTCGTATTATGCATGGTGCCGCCGAAATACTAGATTCATTTTCAATCCAACATGAAGATCAAATTATTTCGGCACATAGAACTCCTGAAAGACTAAATGAATATGCCAAACATGCTGAAAAGAGTAAGTTCAAAGTAATTATTGCTGGGGCAGGTGGCGCTGCACATCTTCCTGGAATGATTGCATCCCATACAACAATTCCTGTTATTGGAGTACCAATAATGGTGTATAATGATAAACAAATGAAAAAAACTGATAAAAACAAATACTCTGCATTCGGGGGTCTTGATTCACTTTTATCAATTTCTGAAATGCCTACTGGCTCCCCTGTTGTGGCTGTTGGTGTGAATAAAGCATCTAATGCCGGAATATATGCATTGAAAATTCTTGGAAATTCATATCCTGAAATTAAAACAAAATTGAAGAAACATAAATTTGATCAATATACTTCAGTCCTTAAAGAATCTGAAGAACTAAAAAAATTAGGTTTATCAAAATTTGTGAAAAAAAAGTTTCGTTAAGACATTACTTGAAATTTGATGTTTTTCTCTTCTAAATGATTGATTAATTCATTTGATTGATTCTGATCTTCGGTTTCTAAACTAATTGTAACTCCTGCAGAACCTGCACTGACATCTGTACTTAGTCGGTCATGAATTACTTCTACAATATTCACATTAATTGAAGATATTTCGTCTACTAATTCCTTTAATGCCCCTGGTTTATCTTTCAAAAGAACTGAGATTTTTAACATTCTTCCCATTCCAGATAATCCTTTAGATACAATTTGCCCTAACAAATACATATCAATATTGCCGCCGCATAAAATTGGAACTACTATTTTTCCAGATTCAGGTTTATGTTTTAAAATATAAGCAAGTGCAACTGCCCCTGCAGGTTCCACAACAGCTTTAGAACGTTCCATCAAAAGAAACATCGCATTAATTATATCCCCATCATCGACTGTTACAATTTTATCAATTTTTTCTTGAACTATTTCAAAAGTTAGTTTTCCAGGAGTTTTTACAGATATTCCATCTGCAATAGTGGTATTTCCGATAACTGTTTCAAGTGAATTATTTTCTAGAGATTGTTTCATTGCAGGATATGCACTTGATTCAACTCCAATTATTTTCACATTTGGATTTTTTTCTTTAACTGCCGTTATGATTCCTGCAACTAGTCCTCCACCTCCAATTGGAACATAAATCTCATCCACATTTGGTAGTTGTTCCATTATTTCTAAACCAATTACTCCTTGACCTGCAATCACATATGGATCATCAAATGCATGAATAATTGTTGCATTTGTATCAGCAGATATTTTCTGAGCATGTGCCCATGATTCATCGTATGTAGTGCCTTCCAATACTACT
Source organism: Candidatus Nitrosopelagicus sp. (assembly GCA_028345095.1). Taxonomy (GTDB): domain Archaea; phylum Thermoproteota; class Nitrososphaeria; order Nitrososphaerales; family Nitrosopumilaceae; genus Nitrosopelagicus. The sequence goes on from JAOMCQ010000004.1 coordinate 14,653, forward strand.
TTTGCCCCATATCCTTTAGTTGCAGATACCTTGGCAGGCGATGCAGTTTTTGGCATTACAATTGTACATGGAATATTTTCAATATGTGATGCAAATGCTACGCCTTGAGAATGATTTCCAGCAGAGGCAGCAACAACTCCTTTACTTTTTTCATCATCGGTTAAGGATTTAATTTTGTAATATGCACCTCTAATTTTAAATGAACCAGTTTTTTGTTCATATTCATTTTTTAGATAAACATTGGCACCACAAATTTTACTAAATGTTTCAGAAAATTCTAAATTTGTTTTCCTGATTACTTCGTTTTGAGTTTGTCTTGCTTTCACCACATCATCATATGTTACTGTCATGGAATTGTTACAAATTCTGTACATAATTAAATTATATGAAACATGTCATTTTTTAGATTCGTGCCTAAAAATTACATAATTCCTAAATACGTGCGATCAAAATGTAAAATATTAGTCAAGAGGTACAATTCCCCAAGGCATCATGCCTTTGTACCCTTGATTAAGAATTATTATCTAAAATTATGTCAAGAATTTTTTTAATTCCTTGTTTAATTTGAGATTTTGTATTTTCATTAATGATTGATGCATCAATTAATCCTTGTTTTGCTCCGTTGTCAATAAATTCTAAATCAATATTACATAAACATCCTTCTTCTCCATTAACCAATTTCTGTTCATCAATCATGACGGATGTTGTATGAAATGTTTCTAAAAGTAAATTATCTAATTCTTTAAACAATTGATTTTTTTGTTCTTTAATGTCGATTACTTGTGGTTGTGAATTATCAATCATTTTTTTAATTTTTGTGGCTAATTCTTCATCATTATAAAATAATTCAAATAATTCTTGTTTTGGCATATCTTTAATTCCTAATTCATTTAATTTTTCTATAATTAATCTATCACTTTCATCTTCATATTTGGATTCAGAATTTCCAGAAGTATCTATTAATTCTGCAAGTTTTTTTTGTAATTCAATTACTTTCTGTATTGGTTTATAGTACAACAAAACACGATACTGTAAGGACACATGTAATGATAAAATATAGTCTCCTATTTTGAATTCAGATTTTGTGAATATTCGTCTTAAATCATCATCTGCCGAATATGTAACCCCTTGTGAACTCCATTCGGATAATCTAGAATCAAAATTACCAAAAAATGTTTCTATATTTTTTATATCAAATGTTTTAACTTTTTTGGTAGTGCTATCTCCTAACATTACATCACAATTAACACTTCTTGTTTCGTGAATAATCTTTTTCAAGAATTCAATTTGAATTTTTTCATTAATTTCATTTAATTCTAAAAGGAATTCATTATTGGCTGGATTTCCAATTCTCATATGCTTTCTTTTAATTACTTCCTTAAATTGTAATCATTTATGGAAACTTATTCAGAAAATGTTTGTAAATTGAAACAAGAATATGTAAAAATATACAAAGGTAATAGTCACACCACTGAAATTTTACCTAATTATTCACATAAATTTATTCAAATTGATGACAATTATCTTAAGTTATTACATAAATTTCTAGAAGCAAATCCAATTTATTCGAATCAGATTTATGAGGAAATTTTAGATCATACATATACAATTTTTGAAGGAGACTTGAATAATTTCTGGATAGATAGTATCAAACATGATGCAAGTTATGCTCCATTTTATCCTACGTGGTTGTTATCCGCATGGAGTCTGGCATTTCAAGCAAAAAATCTTGGCTTTGAACAAATTATAGATATTGGTTCAGGAGATGGACGAATTGCATATTGCGGGAAAATCTTGGGATTAGATTCAATTTCTATTGAAATTGATGAGAATTTGGTGAATATGCAAGAAGACATGGTTGTAAAGACGGGTATTAATTTTAACCCAATTTGTTCTGACGCGACAATTTATGATTTTAAAAAAATTCCATCAGAAAAATCTATTTTTGTCATAGGCGGAGTTCCAGAAATTGGAGAAGTTTTGGCAGAATCTGTAATCAAAAATGTATTTGAACTCACACATATTTCAAATTCTGTATTTGTATTAACTGGAAGTCATTCTCATAGGGAATTTTCTAGAGATACGACACATTTTGGTTGGGGGCCAACAATCAGAAAATTCCATTTAAGCATAATTTCAACAATATCTCTTCCAACATATTGGACTATGGATCAAAAATTTGAAACACCGTATATTTTTACAAAAAAAGGATAAAACACAGTAATTTTTTAACAATATCATCATGTCAGATAAAGAAGACTCAATTTTGCCTGCTAGTGATATAAAACAAGAAGATACTAGTCAAAAAGGAAGTGTTGTCGATATGATGCTGGGGAAAAGTTCTGAAAAAGTCATAGATCATGATACTATGATTCAAGAAACTCAAAAACGAATATGGAGTTCACTAAAAAAAGGAATTGAATATGATGCAACTGTTGATAGATCTGATGCATATCTTAGAAAACATGTTCATGAAAAACAATCAATGGTTGTTATGTATGTGGATTTAGTGGGGTCTACAGATATTACATTAACACTTCCTGAAGAAAAAGTTGCGATAATAATCAGTTCCTTTGCACAGGAAATGGCATTTGCAGTTAAACACCATGGGGGATTTGTATTAAAATTTGTTGGCGATGCAGTTATCGGATATTTTGTACATTCAAGTTCATTGATTGCAGCGGATAATGCAGTAAGCTGTGCAAAATCCATGATAAAAATTATTGAAGAAGGAATTAATCCAATATTAAACCAATATGATTATCCGGATTTATTTGTAAAAATTGGAGTAGATTTTGGTACAAATATGATTATCAGATATGGATCTGATGCTGAAAAATCACATGTAGATATTTTAGGTCCTACAATGAACATTGCAGCAAAAATTCAAGGAAAGGCAAAACCTCAAGAAATTTTGATTGGCGAAGATGTCTATAATAGGATTCACCCTTCAGTTCAAAAAGAATTTTTAAAAAAAACATGGAACGAAAACGAATGGAAATATCATAGTAGAGATACTGGAGAATTATACCCGGTCTATTATCATTCCAATTAAATTGTAAATTTATCTGGACATTCTACATGTTCATAATGGTGTTCTGTGAATTTTTCTTCTATAACATACATCACAATCTTGTGCAATTCAACCTCATTGATTATTTTTTCACATTTTAGACATCGTTTTACTTTATTGTGTTGCATGAATCATTCCAAATTTATGATCGCTATAAGGATCTGCGATCAGAAGAATATGACTAAAAATTGACGTTTATTCACAATTTAAGCATCAACACACCATACGAATGCTAAAATATTGTTCAAGAAGCATAAAATCATGGATACAGGAATATTTAATCAGAAAAAAACACCTTTCAATCAAATAGATGATTTTGAAGAAAACAACAATTCTGTACGCTATCCTCCTAAGAGTAATCCGCCAACAGGAGTCTCAGGAATTCAGAAGATTCATGAGAGATTTAATAAGAAAAATGCATCAATAATTCCAAATCTTGAAGATTTCAATCAAATGTTCCGTCAGTATGCAGAGGGACTATTACATACAAATGAATCCATTTTTCCACCTGGACATCCACTATATAATAGAGAAAAATCATTCTCGTTATTAAAAGAAGCAAATGACAAACTACTCAAAGAAAATCTTGAATTAAAAAAACAACTTGAAAAATCGGAAAAGAAATCATCGCATTCTAATCTTTAATAAATTTTTTATATTTTTCTATAATTGTATCTAAATCCTCAATTTCATTTTTTGAAATTATCTCTTTTTCTAGTATATTTTTAAGAACTAGTCTTTCAGAGGTCTCAAGATAATTTACCACATCTGAATTAAGTAGTTGATTGATTTTCTCTTTATTCAATTCCACGAATCTATGTTTGACGTGGTTTATTAATTTAAACAGTTTTACAAAATATATGAATAATGAGTTATGGTCTAAATTAATCACAATTAATAGAAAAAAATGTGAGACAATTTTATCATTTTCTAAAGAAATTCGATATGTAGGTGTTTTTAATGAATATGGACGGACAATAGCTGGAAAGATTAAACCAGGGATTAAACCTATTTTTTCACCAAAAACAGTACGTGACGAGTTTTTTGCAATTGCATCTGTAATGAAATTAAGAGAAAAAACTTCCAAATCTTTAGGAGAAGTTAAGTTCATTACAATAAATCATGAAAAAATAATTATTTTATTATTTTATAAAAATGGAATTACATACTACATTACATCTAGCTCAAAAATAAAATTAACTTCTATTTTGATAAATAAAATCAAGAAATTAATTATTCAGGGGTAAATCCTACATAACCTGTAGTCTGTTTGTCTTTACTATCTGAAAAATCTGGTTCAAATAATGATATCATATATCCATCCGGATCTAATATCACGGCATTTTTTCCTGCTTGTCTTTCTTGAATGTCTCTGAATACTTCCACTTTTGCACTGTTTAATTCATCTATTGCAGAGTGTAAATCTCCTACTGTCAATCCGATTAAGATACCATTTTCTTTGGATGATGTTGAGTGAGAAGTTGTGATTGATGCTGGATGAAGACTCAATACGCCTCCAGATTCTCGTCCTAAATCGACCCAATTGCGTCGTTCATTTTTTATCGGCATTCCTAAAATTTCATGGTAAAATTTAATCGAAGCATCTAGATCTTTTACTTCCAATATTATATTCCCAATTCTTTTAATGTTCATAACAAACTAACATCATTATTAGTTATAAGATTTTACGGATTTACCTCTACCATAGTTTCAGTTCTTTCCACTCCGGGAATTTTCTGTATTTGAGTGGTAATATTTTTAATTTCAATCAATTCATCAACATCAATTACTGCTACGGCATCAAATTGACCACTAACGGGAAATGATTCTGTTATTTTATTCACTTTTCTTAATCTTGCAGCAATAAGCTTTTTTGGAGATTTGACAAGTATTACTGCCCTTACCATCCTAAATCAACCTCCACTTCAATCAATGTTTCAGTGTCCACAATTTCTTTTACATTTTTTAAATCGATTACAACATTATTGATTTCATCGATTGAGGAATTCAAAATAACTGCAATGTCGGCTCTCCCAGTTACAACCATTATATCCTTTGAAATTTTTCTTTTTTTCCTTAAAATCTGAACAACTTTATCTGCCATACCAGGTTTTATAGTAATCATGCATAATGCTTTCATAATTAGACATGGCGATGTAAGTGATAAGGATTGTTCTAATCTGAACTTGCTTCTTGTGAACGAGCCTCTTCAAGATATGCCCGTCTTTCTTCAATTTCAGTTTCTCGATTTATTTCTAAATCATCATCTACAATTATAATTCCAGAGTCATCAGGTTCATTAGTTATTTTTTTACGTTTTTTTGGAGACTTTTTTGTTATTTTCTTTTTTGTTTTTTTCTTTTCTACCAAGTGATTCGATGAAAATCAGAATATCATCTTATTAAATATTTCATTATTAATGAAGATAAAATGCCGAGGGGGTGATTTGAACTCCCGACAGCCACGTCTTCAGCGTGGTGCTCTCCCAGGCTGAGCTACCTCGGCATGAAAAACTTGCAAATTAAATGAAATTAAAGCGTATCTTTTCAGGGTTTCCAAACTATATCTGGTATTTTCTTTCTATTATTGATTGAACGTGCCAAAATGAACATAAGATCTGAAAGTCTGTTCAGATAGATTGCTGCATCCTTGTTAATTTCTTCATTTTTTGATAATTCTACCACATGAGTTTCGGCTCTTCGGGAAATTGTTCTGGATAAATGAATTATTGATGCAAGTAATGATCCTCCAGGAAGAATAAAGCTTGTTAATGGGTCTAATTCAGGTTCTAATAGATCTATTTTTTGCTCTAAAAATGTAATCATTTCTTTACTAGTTCTAATTTTTTTATCCGACATATTTGGATTCGCAAGATCAGATCCAACGATGAATAAATCATTTTGAAGTTTAATCAAGATATCTTTAATCTCATGATCTAATTCTAAAGATAACGCAATTCCTAATGAAGAATTTAATTCATCGATAGCGCCATATGACCTTATTCGTTCATCGGATTTCCATACTCTAGAATTATCAAATAAAGATGTCTTACCCTCATCTCCTGTTTTTGTATAAATCTTCATAAAATTTTGCATTGATCATTTCTTTTAAGGGTACTGTTAAATTTACATCGTGCTAACAATGATAGATATGAATATGATAAATGAAGCAAATGAGTTATTTCTTAAGAAGAAATTTGAAGAAGCTATAGAAAAATATGATATCATATTACAAAATGAACCTGGTAATGTAGTAGCTCTAAATAACAAAGGATACTCTTTTAGTAAATTAAGAAATTATTCAAAATCTCTTATCTGCTATGATGAATGTTTGGAAAAAAATCCAAAAGATAAAACTGTATTATTGAATAAAATTTCATTATTTAGAAAAGTAGGTGAATTTGATAAAGCATTATCAATATGTGAAAAGCTTTTAAAAAATAATCCTGATGATATGATAGTCTTATACCATAAATTACGTATTTTAAAAAAATTATGTAAATTTCAAGAGTCAAATCTAATTTGTAAAAAATTATTGGATGTTTATCCGGATAATGGAGATATTTTGTATGATATGTCGGCAAATTTTTTAAAAATGAACGATATTGAAAAATTTTTGTCAACCCTCCAAAAAGCTATCAATGCAATTCCAAATTTAAAAAATAAATCAAAAAATAATAAGGAATTTGTACAGTTCCATAATGATAACCGATTTCTAAAAATTGTTTTAGAATAAAGACGCTTATTAAAAAGAGACAAAATAAAAAAATATGATTTCCAATTTCTTTTTTCAGATTGCAGGATTAAAAAAATTGCCACGATCAGGGTGGAAAATTAAAGTAGGATTAAATAATTCTGAATCCGTTGCAGAGCATTCTTACATGATGTCTGTGATGGCCATGGTATTTTCAGATATGAAATCCCTTAATTCTGAAAAAATAATTAAAATGTCGATTTTACATGATTGGGCAGAATCCAAAATAGGAGATTTTATGCCAGATGAAATCGGATATGATAAAAAATCAGAATTGGAAAATTATGCAATGATTGAAATTCTTGAATTACTTCCGGAAAAAATACAATCTAACTATCAAGACCTATGGAATGAGTTTTTAGCTAGAGATACACAAGAATCTAGATTAGTTCATGAATTAGATAAATTAGAAATGGCATTACAAGCAAAAATTTATGAAAAAGATGTAGATCCTGAAAAAGTTAAACCGTTCATTATTTCTGCAGTGGAACAAATAATTGATCCAGATGTAAAGAAGACTCTAATTGATATACTAAAATAGTAAATTTACTTTTCAAGTATCGTAATTATGTCTGAAAATAATGATGAATTAATTAAAGCACAAAATGAATTAATTGGAATTCTATTTGAAATAATTAAACGGCTACAATCTAATAATGACTTGGATGCAGAATATTTTCAAATTATCAGCAAAGACTCAAGATCTGAAACTGAAAAATTCAGATTGGATAAAATAACCAAAGAACGAAAAGATAATGCAAAAATTGTTTCAAGATTATTAAAACAGATTGAATCTAATTAATTACCACAACTACATGGATCGTTATCACTACATGAATCATCAACAATTCTAAATTTATCTGTCTGTTCAAATTTTGATTGTGCATAATGTGAAATATTTACAATTCGAGTTCTAACATCTTTTGTATTCCAACTACCCTCATTCTCAAACCAAGACTCAATTTCATCTATATCATATCTCTCACCATTCTCATTAATTTCCTTAAAGATTTGTTTAATGACCGATTCATTTTCAAGTGTTAATTTGGATTTATTTTCTATCAAGGTTGTAATTTCATTTAAGCGCATTATTGTTGAATTTAGCAGTGGCATAAAATTATTAATTTATTAAACAATATAATATTTCCATTATATGCAATATTTTCAAGCATTGAAGATGGGACAAAAACGTGTTGAAGCATCCCGCGCATATCTAAATTCAATATCAAATGATAGGGCTATGCCGGCATTAGCATTAAGAGATAACAAAACTAACGTATGGGAACCAGTGGGCGAAGAAAATCTATATGCTGTGATTGATGAATCTTCAGGATTTGTTCTAACAGATTCTAGTGGATATATTATTGCAATATGTGATTCAAATGGCACCTCAAAATCGCTAGTTCAGAGTCTTAATCAAGAACAAAAAGACAACATTGTGGAATTATTGAAAAAAGATAACATTGTAGAGTACAAAGGCAAAGTAGCTTTACCTGTGTAGATTTTATTAATGCCATCTATTATCATACTAAGATGAACAAATATTCAAAAATCATAGAGGTAAGAGGACACCTTATCGATTCATTGGTTTTAACAAAAATCTTCGATAGGGTAATGGATCTTGAAGGTAAATTTGAAGTTATGAAAATTTCAGTTGGAAAACTAAAAACAGATGAAAGTTATGCAAAATTACGAATTATTGGAAAAAACGTTATACATCTAAATGAAATAATGACTGCGCTACATAGAGAAGGTGCAACAACAAAAATACAAAAAAAATGTAAAACAAAAATAGCTACAAAAAACATGGTATTCCCAGATAATTTTTACAGTACCACAAACAACCACACATCAATTTATCATAATAACAAATGGCTTAATGTAGATAACATGATGATGGACAAATGCATTATTGTGAAAGGAAACAAAGCAACCTGTGTACCAATTAGAGAGGTTAGAAAAGGAGACAAAGTAGTAGTTGGAGAGGATGGAATTAAAGTTTCAACCCCTGAACGTCCAAGAGAAGGAATGAATGTATTTCAATTCATGGGAAGCGGTAGTTCTAGTGAAAGACCAACTCAACATATTGCACGTAAGGTTGCAGAAGATATTATCCTAACGAAAAAGCAAGGTGGAAAGATTGTTCTAGTTGGAGGTCCAGCAATTGTACATACAGGTGCAGCTGACGCTGTTGCAAAATTGATTAAAACAGGCCACATAAATGCAGTATTGGCAGGAAATGCACTGGCAGTACATGATGTAGAATATGCAACACTTGGCACTTCATTAGGAATGAGGGTTAAAGATGGGACATTGGCTGTAAGAGGCCATAGAAATCATATGGATGCCATAAATTCTGTATTCAAAGCAGGATCATTAAAGAAAATGGTACAACAAAAAAAATTAAAACAAGGAATAATGTATGAATGTATTAAGAAAAAAATTCCATTTGTCTTAGCAGGTTCGTTAAGGGATGATGGACCGTTACCTGATGTAATTACGGACATTGCAGTAGCCCAAAAAGAATACAAAAAAGTTTTGAAAGATGCAAGCATGGTGATCATGGTATCTACAATGTTGCATTCAATTGCTACTGGCAACATGCTTCCAGCAAATGTAAAGGTGATTGTAATTGATATCAATCAACCAACAGTAACAAAATTAATGGATAGAGGAACTTGGCAGGCATTAGGAATTGTGTCGGATGTAGGTGCATTTCTACCAATGGTTGCAAACCAAATTGGCGGTAAAAAATGACATTAAAGGAAATTGAAAATATTGATTTTGAGAAAGGAAATGGAATAGTTCCAGTAATTGTTCAAGATTCAAACTCTAAAGAGGTTCTTACGCTAGCATATTCAAATAAAGAATCACTTGAATTAACTAAAAAAACTGGAAATTCTTGGTTTTGGAGTCGCTCCAGAAATAAACTATGGATGAAAGGTGAAGAGTCAGGAAACACACAGAAAGTCAAGAAAATACTAGTAGATTGTGACTCAGATGCCATAATCTACCTAGTGGAACCATCAGGTCCAGCTTGCCATACAGGTGAACAAACATGTTTTCATAATGATATGAAATCTTAAAAATTATTGAGTTAATTTTGATTTAATCAATTCGAGTGTTTTAACAGGATCTGCTTTACCTTTTGTTTTTTGCATGACTTTTCCAACTAGGAAATTCACTGTTTCAGGACGCTCTTTGGCATCAATTACCGCCTGTTTTTCCTCTTCAAAAATTTGAGAAATTATATCATCTATTTTAGAGGAATCTGAAACTTGACCTAAATCCATTTCTTTCAATACATCTTTTGTATCATTACCTGATTTCATAATTTCTTGAAGTGCAACTTTTGCAGAATTTCGAGTTATTGTTTTAGAGTTTATTGCATCAATCAAATCAGATAGATGTTTGGAAGTAATCTTTGAGTTCTCTTGTTTTTCCTTGGTATCGATGAAACCTATCACATCAGTTGTTATCAAATTTGCAATATCTTTTGCATTATTATCAGAGTATGCGTTTTCAAATAATTTTGAATAGTATTTATCGGATGCAATAATATCGGCAACCTGAGGGGCAATATCGAATTTTTCAACATATCTTTCTTTTTTAGAACTAATACTTTCAGGCATATTTTCTTTTAATCTATCTCTTGTACTTTGATCAATTTTTACCCAAGGAATATCATTTTCCAAGAAATATCGATAATCTTGATCTTCTTCTTTACTTCTAGAACTAACAGTTATCTTTCTTCTATCATCCCAATGTCTGGTTTCTTGAGCAATTTCAATATCTCTTTCAAACAAACTTTGTTGTCTTGTAATTTCAAAGTGCAGTGCTTTTTCTAAATCATGAAATGAACCTATATTTTTAATTTCAACTTTATTTCCTCCCTCAATTGAAACATTTCCATCAGCACGCATTGCACCTTCCAAACCCGGTTCTGCAACCCCTAGATTTTCTAGTAAATCTGATAAAATATTCAAAAACACTCTAACTTGACGTGGACTTTCAAAATCCGGGTCCGTTACAATTTCCACTAGTGGAGTTCCAGCTCTATTGTAATCTACAAGCGTAATTTTTGTTCTTTCAGATGCACCTTCGTATATAATTCGTCCTGGATCTTCTTCTAATTGAATACGTCTAATCTTAATTTTTTTATCTTCAACACTGACATAACCCTCTCCTCCAACACTCATATCTCCGTAGACATTGAGTTGTGTTATCTGGAAGTTTTTTGGTAAATCTGGATAAAAATAATTTTTTCTAAAAAATGCAATTTTTTCAGGGGTGTCGCAAGTTAATGCAAGAGCAATACTTGTTGCAGATTCAACTGCTTTTTGATTTAATCTTGGAAGTGAACCTGGAAGCCCCATACATACAGGACATATGTTGTGGTTTGGTTCAAATTCCCTGTAATTTGCCTTACATGAACAAAATAATTTACTCTCCAGTTTTGTTAGTTGACAGTGAATTTCCAGTCCTATTTTTGTCATAGTGGAACCTCCGGTAAATTAGTTTTTGATTCTAATGCATATGCAGATTGGAATAGTGCTTTTTCTTTCAAACTATTTGCCATAATTTGCATTCCTATTGGAAGTCCATTAATCACGCGATATGGAACTGAAATTGCAGGCTTGCCAGTAAGATTTGCGGTAACCGTATTGTAATCTAATAACATCAGCGTTACAGGATCATCTATTTTTTCTCCAAATTGAAATGGCTGTACGGGTGCAGTGGGTGCAATGAGATAATCAAATTTTTCAAATGCTTGATTTATTTCAGAAATTAATTTTGATTTTACTTTTAGTGCCTTTAAAAAATATTTGCCAGCATGTCCTGCAGAGGGTACAAATCCACCTAAAATAATTCTACGTGTTACTTCCGGTCCAAATTTTGCTCGTGATTTAGATATGTAAGAATTGTATTCATATCCCTCAGATTCTAGTTCATAACCATAACGTATGTTATCATAACGTGCTAAATTACTACCAGCTTCAGTTGAAGTTATTGTATAATATGCAGCAACAGTGTAAGGGATGGTAGGAAGTGTTACTTCTTCACATGAAGCACCCAAACTCTCAAAATCTCGTATGGCATCTTTTGTAGCCATAGAAACTTCTGAGCTTAAACCTTCAGACGTAGTCATTTCTTTTATAATTCCAATTTTCTTACCTTCAATTCCATCCTCTATATTTTCAAGATAATTTACATTATTGTTATTGATCGTAGTGTCATCATTAGCATCTTGGCCAGCAATTACGTTTAACAAGAATGCAGAATCTTTTACAGTTTTTGTCATTGGGCCAATCTGTTCAATACTATTCGCATAAGAAATCAAACCATATCTGCTGATTAATCCATATGTCGGTTTTAGACCTACAACTGAACAAAAACTAGCAGGGTTTCTGACAGATCCTCCTGTATCAGAACCTAGTGATGCAAGACATTCATTTGCAGCAACAGATGCAGCACTTCCACCTGAAGATCCTCCAGGAACATAGTCGAGATTCCATGGATTTTTTGTAGGCCCAAATGCACTAAATTCCGTAGTCAAACCCATTGCAAATTCATCCAAATTTGTTTTACCTGTAATTACTGCATCTTCATTTTGTAAACGATTTACAACAGTGGAAGTGTATGGGGCGATGAAATTTTCTAATATTTTTGAAGCACAGGTAGTTTTAGTACCGGTGATGCAAATGTTATCTTTGATTGAAATAGGAAATCCATAACACTGACCAACTTTTTCTCCAGAGGATATTTTTTTATCAATGAGTTTTGCGTCGGTTAATGCAGAATCATTTAATGACAAATATGCATGTACGGCACCATCTACATCTTTAATTCGTTGTAAAGTTTCGACGACAAATTCTTCAACAGTGAACGTTTTAGATTTTACATCTTCGATGTATTTTAGAATAGAAGTGTTCAGATTCATCTAATTCATCTTTGGTGCACGAACATAATGTTCACGGAAGTTCTTTAATGATTCAATTAGTTTTTTATCATTTGGAATAAATTCATCTTTTCGTAATTCGTTTAAGGATTTTTGTTGAGCAGTGATTTCTTCAGAGGATAGATCAATTTGGTCTAAAATATCAAAATATTCAAGCATTTTCTTTACACGGCTTACATGTTCACCATGTTCTTCTAGATCTATTTTCATTAATTCTGCTACTCGGATTATTTCTTCTTCATCAACCATGTTTTGAAGTAAAATCCCCCATAGATATTATTTTGCGAGGAAAGATTAAGGCGTTAGTCTGTCGACATCTCTAGGGTAGAATGTTGTATCCCGAATATTTTCAGTTCCAGTAAGAGCCATCATTAATCTTTCAAGACCAATTCCACATCCAGCATGAGGTGGAACACCAAAATCAAATATGTTAAGATGATAGTCAAATGCTTCAGTTTTCATACCTTTATTCTTCATTCTATCCTCTAATTCAGATTTCTTCTCAATTCTTGTGCTTCCAGAAGATAATTCCAAATCCCCCCACATCAAATCAAATGATTCAGATATTTTTTCATCGTCCTTTTTCACCTTAACATAGAAAGGTTTTGGACCCATTGGCCAGTCAATTATGAAGTAAAACCCAGTTAAACCAATTTTTTGTAGGTTTTTTGGATACAAATCATCACCCCATTGTGCCTTAACTCCTGCAGCCTGCATCTTTTCAATTAATTCTGCATATTTGTAACGTGGAATTTTATCAGGAATGTCTGGAACATTAAATTCAACATCATGATTGTCTTTTACAAAATTTTGTACTGTGGCAATACAGTTTTTGATTAGGTCTTCGATTCTATCCATTACATCATTATAATCCACATATGCTTCTTCAAAATCAATAGAAATTGCTTCAGACAAATGTCGATTTGTTCTAGATGGTTCAGCTCTAAATATTGGAGCAATTTCAAAAACTTTTTCAAAACTCATTGTCAATTGTTCTTTGTAAAGTTGGGGGCTCTGAGCTAAGAATGCTTCTTTATTGTAATAGAAAATTGGAAATAATGCTGCACCGCCTTCTGTAGCTGTAGCAATCATTTTTGGAGTATTAACTTCAACAAAATCTTCTTTTCCAAAATAATCTCGTAGTGCTTTTAGTGTTACACTTCTTGCAAGAAATATTTTTTGCAAAACATTCCTTCTAAGATCAATTGCTCTTACTTCTAATCGTGTATCAATATTTTTTACAGTTTTTGCATAAGGTTCGAATGGCGGGATTTTTTCAACTTCTGAGAAAACTCGCATCTCACTTGGAACTACCTCAATTCCAGTAGGAGATTTTTCATTTTTTCTAGTTTTACCAATTACTGCAATTGATGAATGTTCTTTTAGATGTGAAAGTTTTTCACGTATATCATCATCACATTCTCCACTTTTTGTTATAATCTGAATATTTCCTAATTTGTCACGAATTGTAGCAAATACAATATTTCCATGACCACGAACGGTTACAACCCAGCCCATTACAACCACCTCTGTACCTTCAGCTAAAGAATTTAATTCAGTTGAATGATGCGTTCGCCTTAGATCTCCTAGTTCAGTTCCAATCATTTAGTTTAAAGTAATTTTTTGGGTTTATTTTACATTTGGTTTACAATTTTTATTTTAGAGTATAATTGACAGTGTATGAATACGCGAGAGCAAGCTATTGCCTACATATCAGGTGCCATTGCCACATATTCGCTTAGAAAAGAGAGAGGGGAATTGGAAGATCAGGCATCGATGTATGATTTTCTAGCAAAAATCATTCCTGAAGATCTTGAATCTGAAGCAAAAATCGAGTTAATTGACGAGATCTTTCAATATGTGTCAACAAAACTATCTAGGGAATAGATTCAAAAAGCCAATCAGATAGGGAAAAATACTCTTGACAAGCATTGCCACTTTAGGGTCTCACTGTTCATTACAAGTTTTGAAAGGTGCAAAAGATGAAGGATTCAAAACAATACTTGTTTGTGAAAAAAAACGTGAAACATTATACAGCCGATTCAAATTCATTGATGAATTAATTATTGTCGAAAAATTTTCCGAGATATTAGATTCAAAAATACAGGATAAACTCAAACAACAAAATGCAATATTAATCCCTCATGGAACCTTAATTGCTCAAATGAGCTCTGAAGAGATTGAATCAATTAGTGTGCCAATTTTTGGTAATAAATGGATTCTAAGATGGGAATCAGACAGAACCATGAAAGAAAAACTCATGAGAGAGGCAACTCTGCCAATGCCAAAACCCGTAATAGAACCAAAAGATATTGAGAAATTAGTAATTGTGAAAAGACAAGGGGCGGCTGGAGGTAAAGGCTATTTCATGGCAGCTAATGAAGAAGATTATAACACAAAAAGAAATCAATTGATTTTGGAAGGAGTAATCTCAAAAGATGAAACACTATACATTCAAGAATATGCAGCAGGTGTTTTAGCCTATTTACAGTTCTTCTACTCTCCATTAACCAATGAATTAGAATTCTTCGGAGTTGATCAAAGACATGAATCAGATATTGAAGGTCTTGGCAGAATTCCATCAGAACAACAATTAAAATCAAAAAAAGTCCCATCCTTTAATGTAATTGGAAATAGCCCACTAGTGTTGAGGGAGTCATTATTAGATGAAGTGTATAAAATGGGCGAAAATTTTGTTGAAGCCGCAAAAAGAATTGTTTCACCAGGTATGAATGGTCCATTTTGTATTGAAGGAGTTTATGATGAAAATGCAAAATTTACATCATTTGAATTTTCAGCAAGAATTGTTGCAGGAACTAACATCTACATGGATGGTTCACCCTACTATTCATTATTATTCAATGAGAATATGAGTATGGGGAAAAGAATTGCAAGAGAAATTAATATGGCTGAAGAAAAAAATCAAATAGAAAAAATTGTTACCTAAAATTATTGTAATACTCTAGGAACCTTTTTGATTAAATGTGAGATAGATATTCTACCTGGACCGCTAACAATTATCACTAGGCTTGCAGCAAGAAGAATTAAATCAAATTCATAACCCTTGTCACCAGTAAGACTAGTTGCACCTTTAACAAGAAATATTGCTCCAAGCATTACTATAGATAATAATGCCCCAGATATTCGTGTTAAAACTCCAATTAAGAGTAAAATCCCAGGTACAAATTCAGCTAATGCAATAGGAATTTGCATTTCTGCAGGAATCCCCATACTAGATATCCATCCACCGAACCCAGGATTTCCAAATTTTCCAAATCCATGAACTATGAAGATAACTCCAATAGTTGCACGCATTCCCATATGTGCAACATCATGTAGCATATTTCTTGAAAGTTCAGCATTCATATTTTTTTCAGTTTAATTGAATTAATAACCTCTATGTATATTCTCTAAATGTATTACAAAGTAAGTGACATTCTAATATGATCAATTCCAACACGTTGAAAGATTTCCCCTTTTTCAAGGAATCCACATTTTTTATAAAAATTTCTTACAGAATAGATAGAATCTAAGAAGATTTGGGTATAACCTAGCGCACTATAGAATTCTTTTAATTGTACAATACAATCCCGACCATAATTCTTTGTTCGAAATTCTTGTAAAATACCCATACGCTCCAATTTTAAAGATTCACCTGATAAAACAAATCTTACAGATCCAACTACATTTTTTCCATCAAATATTAAAAAATGATCACAAAATTCATCAAACTTATCAAATAATTCGGATTCAGAGATACCTAACTCGTCAGCAAAAATACTTTTTCGGATAATTTTAATTTTTAAAAAATCTTTATCTTTAAAATTTAATTTGATGACTTGTATTTGAGACATTAAAATTATAATTTGTTTTATTTCTTCGAATTATTTGGAAATAGGTGTAATATAGCATCATCGTTTTCTAAAGTTATTTCTGCATGACCAATTCGGCTTTTGTATAATTTGATTTTTTTACCATCAATAAAATTAAATTTTTCAATTTCAACTAATGTTAATTCCTCTAATTTTCCAAGAGTTTTGTATACAGCTGATAATGAAATATTTAATTCAGATGCAATTTGTGGTGCATCTTTTGCAGAATTCACTATAGAAAATAATACCGACCGATGACATGCATTAACTAAAGATTCCATAATTTTTTGAGTTATATCATATTCACTTAATTGTAAAACATTTGGTTTAGGAAGAGCCTCACGAACTATACTTTTCTTCAATTCATTTGTTATCATTTGGTGTTAACGTTAATGCCGCTTCAGGTTTTTTTATACTTATCTCGGCGTCCTTAATTCTACTCTTGTACACTTTAAATCGCCTACCTTTTTCAGATATTTGCCAACTATCAACATGAATTAATGTAAGCTCTTCTAAATCAGATATTTTTTTATAAACGGAACTAAGTGGGATTTTATGTTTTTCAGATAATTCTGCGGCCGTTTTCCCCCTTCTAATAATTGAAAAAATAATTGCACGTGATTCAGCATCTGCAAGCATCTCAATTACTTTTTGTGTGACATCATATTTTTTTAATTGTGGTAACGTGATACGTTTTGCCATATCGTATTGATTTCATTTGGGTATATAATATTCATTATATATTCTCAGAATTTAGAATGAGGATATAGAATTGCTAATTAATGACACGGAAAGCCGGCTGCATGTCTCATGTCATGTGTTAATTCATGAATAAACATTTCATCAAATGCTTGTTCACCCATAACTACACTAAATATATGACCTTGGTCAAAACCTACTACAAACAATCCAAATCCAAATACAAGAGCAAGTACTGTAATTGTTAGTTTAGATACACTTGAAGATGTAACTGTTGTTTGTTTCTGTGACATAGGTTTTTTGTAAAATACAATATATTTAAAGTAATTGAAAAACGTTCCATAGTATGAAGATCTATTTTCTGGGTATTCCAATAATTATTGGCATTCTGTTTGGGGTCATAATGATAACTAATTTAGATAAAACATCAGATGATTTGATGATTTTAAATAAAGAAAATCTCCTAAAGGGATCAACAATTTTGGGTAATCCAAATGCCAAAATAACAATAGTAGAATTTGGTGATTATCAATGCACATTTTGTTATAAATTTCATGATGAGACAATGGATAAAATTTATGAAAAGTATGTAGAGAATGGTGAGATTAATTTTGTCTACAAGGACTTTCCCTTAAATGGTGCAGCATCCATCTTGGCGTCTGAAGCATCTTATTGTGCACAAAATCAAGATAAATTTTGGGAATATCACAATATGCTTTATGACAATTGGGCAGGGGAGAATACAGGATGGATAACAAACAACGTATTGCTAGAATTTGCGAAAGAATCAGGATTAAATCTTGATCAATTTAATTCTTGTATGAATAATTCAATTTTTTATCAAAAAGTTATAGAGAATGAGCAATTTGCAAAGAAAATTAACATAGATGCAACACCTTCATTTCTAATATTCAATGAAAATGAGGTGTATAGGATAAAAGGAGCACAGTCATTTGAAATATTTGAACAAACAATTCAAGAACTTGGAACAAATTAAAACTAGATGAATACCATAATCACCTTAATATTCCAACTCAAGGACTATTAGAAAATGGGAAAATTTGAAGTTCAGAATGTTGATTCAGTAAAGATGTATAAAATTAGAAAAACGTTGGAAGAGTTAACTCAACATTCAGGTCGTGGAACTGAACTCATTACAGTATACATTCCAAAGGGTCAACAACTTCATGAAGTAATGACACAATTAAGAGAAGAGCAAGGTACTGCAGACAATATAAAATCTGATTTAACTAGAACTCATGTGGTAGATTCACTATCCAAAGTACTTCAAAGATTAAAACTATACAAAAAAACACCAGATAAAGGACTAGTCGTATTTTGTGGTGCACTTCCAAGAGAAGGAGGAGGACCACCTGGAAGTGAAATTGTAAAAATATATGAAATAGACCCTCCTAAAGATTTGACAACATCATTGTATCGATGTGATGATCATTTTCATACAGACATTTTGAAAGACATGTTACAAGATGACAACATCATTGGATTATTAGCAATTGATGCAAAAGATGCAGGATGGGGATTACTGCATGGAGATAAACTTGAAGTTTTGAAACAAACGGGTTCAGGTGTTGCAGGAAAACATAGACAAGGCGGACAATCAGCAAAACGATTTCAAAAATTAAGAGAAATGGAGTTGCAGTATTATTTTAACAGGGTTGCAGAAATAACTAGAGAATATTTTATCGATATCTATCAAGTAAAAGGGTTAATTGTCTCAGGTCCAGGTCCAACAAAAGAAGAATTTGTGAATAAAGAATATCTGGAATATAGGTTACAAAATAATATCATTGCCACAATTGATGCATCATACTCAGGTGCAGAAGGAATTAGGGAAGCATTTTCTAAATGTTCAGATATTTTATCAAACTTTAGAATGGTTGAAGAGAAAAAAATAATTGAAAAATTATTTCAGGAAATTAATACAAATTCAGGATTAGGAAGTTATGGTCTAAAAGAAGTAATCGAGATGCTAAAAAATAATATTGCAGGAATGATAATTATCTCCGACGACATCAATATGAGTCGAATTGAAAAAAAATGCAAAAGATGTTCAAACATAGAAGATGAACTTGTTGAACAAGGAAAAAGAATTGCAAGAAAAACAGAAATGAAGAGTAAAGCATGTTCTGAATGCAAAGCAATGGATTCGGAAATAATTGATCAAGACCTTATCGACTATATTGCGTTAAATGCATCTAAGACAGGAACTAAAGTTGAAGTGGTTTCAGGAAAAACAGAGCACGGAGTAATGTTAGGTAGTTTAGGCAATATAGCAGCTATACTTCGATATAATCCAAATCGTACTTAGAAAGATTTTTTAATTTTTTGCCTTAATTCTTCTAACTCATCATTTGATGGAATTTTTCTTTTAGTCCACAATGTGGCTTTGTCTGCATATCTAGGAATAATATGCACGTGTACATGAGGAATAATTTGTTTTGCTTCTTTACCATTATTCTGTGCAATACTAAATGCAACTCCACCTGTAGCTTTGAGAATTGCATTTGCAATTTGAGGGACTAAAGAAAATAACTCTGCAACCTCATTTTTTGGCATGTCAATAATTTTCTCATATGGTATTTTTGGAATAACAAGCGAATGGCCAGTATCAATTGGATATTTGTCTAAAATTGCAACATGGTTATCATCTTCAAAAATAACAAAACCTGGCTTTTTTCCTTCAATTATCTCTGTAAAAATGGTAGCCACATCATAAATAGACTCAATGATTGTATAAACGATATTGATTTATTTGGTCGATAAATTTGAAATGAACAATGGGCAAAAATAGACGTGAAAAGAGAGAAGAAGAACGTGAGGGATTTGCTGCTAAGAGAACCGCCCAATATAGAACTAGAAATCTAAAAGCATTAGGAATTTTAGCAGGAATTGGAGTTATCGTATCATTTGCCTGTTACGAATTTGTTACATCTACAAACAATGTTCCAGGTGCACCTGAAAATGCCGGAAAATTGGGAGACGAGCATATTCATGCATCTCTATTAGTCAGCATATTTGGCGATAAATTTGACTTTTCAACTCCAAATTATCAAGTAAAAACAAGCTGGATTCATTTTGAAAATCAAGATGGCGATACAATACACAGACATTCTACAGGAGTGGAACTTGAATTTTTATTCAATTCAATGAGTGTTGGTGTTGACGAAAATTGTTTTGTTTTCCCAGATGGAAGACAGTTTTGTAATAATGAGGATTATTCTTTGAAATTTTATATCAATCAACAAAAAGTTGACGACATAAGAAATTATATAGTTCAAGAAGATGATAGAATTCTTATCACATACGGAAATGAAGACCAATTAGCTATTGACAAACAGCTAGCAGAGTTAAATGCACAAGCAATCAATAGATTGTGAGTAAGATGAAAATTTCAAGTAGAAATGTTGTCGAAGGTACAGCTCGAGCACCTCATCGTGCCATGTACAAAGCAATGGGATTAACTAATGAAGATTTATCCAAATCATTCGTTGGAGTTAGCCATACTGGAAACGAGGCAACTCCATGCAATATTCATCTACCTAACCTAGCACAACAAGCAAAACAAGGAGTAAAAGAAGGAGGTGCAACTCCAAGAGAATTCAGTACAATAGCAGTAAGTGATGGAATTGCAATGGGTCATGAAGGAATGAAATCATCATTGATCAGCAGAGAAATAATTGCAGATTCAATTGAATTGATGGTTAGAGCACACCAGTATGATGCATTAGTAGGAATTGCAGGTTGTGACAAAAGTCTTCCAGGGACAATGATGGGAATGATAAGACTCAACATACCATCAGTATTTGTTTATGGCGGAACAATTATGCCAGGAATGTTAGATGGAAGAGAGTTAACAGTAGTGGATGTTTATGAAGCAGTTGGTTCTTATGATGCAGGAAAAATTACTGCAGAAGAATTAGAAAATATCGAAAATGTTGCATGCCCTAATGCAGGATCTTGTGGAGGCATGTTTACAGCAAATACCATGGCATCAATTTCTGAAGCAATTGGATTAGCATTACCAGGCAGTGCTAGCCCACCAGCAGAAGATGACAGACGAGATAAAATTGTATTTGAGACAGGTAAAGCATGTGCAAAATTACTCAAATTAGGCATAAAACCGCTAGACATTGTAACATTTGAAGCATTTGAAAATTCAATTACAATGTTAAATGCTGTAGGTGGGTCTACTAATGGAATTTTACATTTGTTGGCAATGGCAAATGAAGCAGGAATAAATTTAACATATGATGATTTTGAACGTATCAGAAAAAAGACACCACATCTTGCAGATATGAAACCAGGTGGAAATTATGTAATGAATAGTTTAGACAAGATTGGAGGAATACCTTTGATTATGAAAAAATTATTAGATAAAAATTTGATACATGGAAGTGCAATAACTGTTACAGGTAAAACAATTAAAGAAAATTTAGAAGAATTATCAATTATGGAAATTCCAGAACAGCAAATAGTTAAGTCAGTTGAACAACCAATACATGAAGTTGGAACCGCAGTTATTCTAAAAGGTTCATTGGCACCAGAAGGTGGCGTGATTAAAACAGCAGGAGTTGAAATGAGAGAATTTACAGGAATCGCCAAAGTTTATGATAGGGAAGAGTATGCTTTTGAAGCTGTTTCAAAAGGAGACGTCGATGAAGGTGATGTAGTAGTTATTAGATATGAAGGACCAAAAGGAGGTCCTGGAATGAGAGAAATGCTTTCAACTACAGCAGCACTTGTAGGTCAAGGACTTGGAAAGAAAGTTGCAATGGTAACTGACGGTAGATTTTCAGGAGGTACTCGCGGATTCATGGTAGGACATGTTGCACCCGAAGCATTTGTCGGAGGACCTATCGCACTAGTAAAAAATGGAGATAAGATATCAATCAATTTAGAAGATGGCTCCATAAACCTACACGTTTCAGAAGATGAATTAGTAAATAGAAAAGCACAATGGAAACGACCAGAGCCAAATTATTCTACAGGGGCTCTTGCAAAGTTTGCATCACTTGTAGGTTCTGCTGCAAATGGTGCAATTACAAAACCTGCACAATACTAATCATTCAAAATGTTTTTCACATAACATTACGTTCTTAAAATCTAGAGTTTTTGCAGTTAGAGAAGTGCCGTCGTCAAGTCCTTTTTTACAGACATAGCAGCTCATTTCATTTGCATTTGTCCTCAAAAAAACATGCTCTGTCTTTAAGATATAATCTTGAATTAGAGATGATTTTCCAGAATATACCAACTGGTTCATATGCTGTATAGGCACCAATCTGATATAAAGGTACCGTACTATAAAGTACTATTCATCACATCTTTGAGTTATCTATGGAATGTATTAGATAACTTCAGTAAGGTCTTGAGACCAATTAGTTGTGAATGAATAGCAACTCTCTGTACATGATTAGTTATTGCATTCATGATAAGCCTAGGAGAAACAGATCTAATTGTAGATCGCTCAATTTTATTCGATCAAATTGTTAAACACACTTTAAATATTGAGATTTTTGTGTAGAATTATGAATGGTGACCGTCTTTGGACATCCAAGCACTCCTAAGATAATTCCTCTAGTGTACACTGAAACTCAATTTCAAATTTATAACAAAATATCAAGAAATTATAGATATTCATTTTTGTTTGAATCATTAACTGGACCTGATGAATTAGCAGAGACATCAATTATGGGATTTGACCCAGAATTAATTTTAAAATGTTATTTTGATAGAGTTACAATTCAAAGTAGAGATGGGGAAATCAAGATTATACAAACTGAAACACCATTAGAAGTAATCAAAAAATATGTTAGACGAACAGAGAATATGTCTTATCGATATTTAGGAGGAGCTGTAGGAAATATTGACTATGATGCAATAAAATTATTTGAAAAAATTCCAGGAGATGTAAATTTAGAAAAACCAATAATGGAATTTGGAATTTATGATGATGGAATTCTTTATGATAATAAAAAGAAACAATTTTTCTATTTTTACTATGATGAAAATAGATCAGAAAAAATAATAAAAGGTGAAGGAAAATTTGGCGGATTTGAGATTTCAGATATCACACCAAATCTAGATAAAGATGAATTTGAAAAAATTGTAAAAAAAGCAAAAGAATATGTCCATAGCGGAGATGTATTTCAAGTAGTTCTTTCTAGAAAATTTTCATTTGAAGGAAAAGGAGATTACCTTAGAGTGTATGAAAAACTTCGAGAGTTGAATCCTTCACCATACATGTTCCATTTAAAGATGAATGACAATATAATAATTGGATCAAGTCCTGAAATGTTATTACGTGTGACAGGAAGAGATGTTGAAACATTTCCAATAGCAGGAACACGAAAAATTTCAGAAGATGAAGAAAGTAATAAAAGATTAAAAAATGAATTGCAAAATGATGAGAAAGAACTTGCAGAACATACAATGCTTGTTGATTTAGGTAGAAATGACATTGGAAGAGTTTGTGATTATGGAACCGTAAAAGTGAAAGAATTAATGGAAGTGAAACGATTCAGCCATGTTCAGCATATGGTAACGCATGTAGTTGGTAAATTAAATGAAAAACATGACATGTATGATGCATTTGAGGCTGTTTTTCCTGCAGGTACAGTTTCAGGCGCACCAAAAGTAAGAGCAATGGAGATAATTCAAGAGTTAGAACCAACAAAAAGAGGAACGTATGCAGGTGCTGTAGGATACTTTTCATTTAACGGATGTTGTGATTTTGCGATAGCAATTAGGAGTATTTTTGCAGATAAAAAAGAAGGATTTGTTCAAGCAGGAGCAGGAATTGTATTTGATTCAATAGCAGAAAATGAGCTTAAAGAAACAGAACATAAAGCAAATGCAATGATTACTGCATTAAAGGAGGCTACAAAATGAAATTCTTAATCATTGATAATTATGATTCGTTTGTATACAACATTGCTCAAAGATTAGGAGAGTTAGGAATTACATCAGACGTCATAAGAAATGACAAAATAACAATTAAAGATATTGAAAATTCAAATTATGATGCAATAGTTATTTCACCAGGTCCAGGAACACCTGATGATGAAAGATATTTTGGAATTTGTAAAAAAGTTATAAAAGAGATTGGACCTACAAAACCAATTTTAGGAGTTTGCCTAGGACATCAAGGAATAATTTCATGTTTTGGAGGAAAGGTTGTTAATGCAGAAAATATTCGTCATGGAAAAACTAGTCAAATCAAACATACTAATGAATCATTATTCAAAGGAGTAAAAAACCCATTTAGAGCAACTAGATACCATTCACTTGTAGGGGAAAAAACAATCATACCAGATTCATTAAAAATTACAGCGATAGCAGAAGATGATGGTGAAGTGATGGGAGTGAGTCATAATGATTATCTAATTGAAGGAGTTCAATTCCATCCTGAATCAATATTAACTGATGAAGGAACAAAAATTTTTGCAAATTTTATAGAAAAGGTGAAAGAACATGAAAAAAATAACTGAAAATCTTACATTTGAGGAAATGTCATCGGTAATGAGTGAAATTCTAAATGGAAAAAACAATGATGATGAAATTGCAGAATTTCTCAAAGATTTATCAAACAAAGGAGAGACAAATGAAGAACTACGTGCAATGTTTACAAAAATGAACGAGTATTCAGTAAATATCAATCCACGTTGTCATGGAAATTTAATTGATGTGTGTGGAACAGGAGGGGATAATTTACAGACGTTCAATATTTCTACAGCAGCATCTTTTGTTATTGCAGGAGCAGGAGGAAGTGTTGCAAAACATGGAAATCGTTCAGTTTCAGGCGTATCAGGCAGTGCAGATATTTTTGAATATTTTGGATTTGATTTGAATTCAGAGCCATGGATAGTAGAAGAAATGATAGAAAAAATAGGAATAGGATTCATGTTTGCGCCAAAATTTCATCCTGCCATGAAAAATGTTGCGCCAGCTAGAAAGATAATTGGTAAAAGGACCGCATTCAATCTACTAGGTCCATTATGTAATCCGGCAAAAGTAAGACATCAGATGATAGGAGTTTTTGCAGATAACTATATTGAAAGAATTGTAAAAATTATGCAAAAGAATTTTTCAGACACAGTTCTAACAGTAAGATCTGACGATGGAATGGACGAATTATCAACAACATCAAAAAATAAAGCATGTCTATTAAAAAATGAAGAGATTACAGAATTCATAATCGATCCAAGTAAATATGGTTTGGAGAAAGGTAATTTGTCAGATATTCAAATTTCAACAAAAAAAGAGGCTATAGCTGCATTTGTTAAAGTACTAAATAACACATCAAATAGAACTATGAAAGAAATCACAATCTTAAATGCTGCAGGCGGACTTCTTGTAGGAGGTATCTGTAATAAGTTTGAAGAAGGTGTAGAATTAGCTAATGAGACAATAAATAATGGAAAAGCATTTGAGAAATTAAAACAATTTACAAAAGAAAATAACGCATCAGATAAACTAGAGGAGTTTCAGTAGATGGAAAATATTTTAGATAAGCTTGTAAATAATTCGAAAAAAGCAATCAATGAGGGGATATATGAAATTTCAAAATCATTATCAAATTCAGAAATTGATTTAGGTCAAACTATAATCAATTCACAGCATGCACCATTGATTACAGAAGTAAAGTTTTCATCTCCAGCACTAGGAAATATTAGAAAAGTATCAGATCCAATAGATATTGCAGTACAAATGGTTAATGGAGGAGCTTCAGCATTGTCAGTATTAACTCAACCATTTTTGTTTGATGGATCGCCCGAACTTTTTATGAAAGTTAGAGAAGTAGTGAAAATTCCAATGTTGATGAAAGATATAACAATTGATAAAATACAAATTGATGCTGCAAGAAAAATGGGTGCAGATTATTTTCTACTCATACAATCTCTTTTTGATAAAAAAATGGTACTCGATATGGATGAATTGATTGAATATGGGCATAAAAATGGAGTAAAAGTGATTGTTGAAGCACATACCTCAGAAGAATTTGAAAATGCGTGTAAAACTAATGCAGACATCATTGGAATAAATAATCGTAATTTAGATACCTTGAAAATTGATCTAAATACAACTAAAAACATACTGGAAAAATCAGATTCTTCCAAAATCATTATTTCGGAAAGTGGAATTGAGTCTCAAGATGACATTCGATTTCTTCATAAATGCGGTGCAAAAGGGTATCTTATAGGCACAGCAATAATGAAAAATGACAATATTGAACAAACAGTTAGAGGATTAGTGAATTCTGTATGAAAATTGGAATGCCAAAAGATGGACGGTTCGGAGAATTCGGAGGAAAATATATTCCAGAAACATTGGCTCCAGCTATAGAAGAATTAGAAAGAAATTACCTCAAGGTTAGAAATGATAAAAATTTTAAAAATGAACTAGGTAGATTGTTGATTGATTATGCTGGTAGACCAACTCCAATTTATTTTGCAAAAAATCTTACAAAAACAATTGGAGGAGCAAAAATCTATTTGAAAAGAGAAGATTTGCTACACGGAGGTGCTCATAAAATCAACAACACATTGGGACAAGCATTACTTGCAAAACGTATGGGGAAAAAAAGAATCATTGCTGAAACAGGAGCAGGTCAACATGGAGTAGCTACTGCAATGGCATGTGCAAGTTTAGGATTAAAAGCTGAAATTTACATGGGGTATGTGGACACATTACGTCAAAAACAAAATGTTTTCAGAATGGAATTATTAGGTGCAAAAGTACATGCCGTAAAATCAGGTTCAAAAACATTGAAAGATGCAATAAATGAAGCAATGCGAGATTGGATTACAAATGTTGATTCAACTTACTATCTGTTAGGATCAGCTGTAGGCCCACATCCATATCCACTAATGGTAAGAGATTTTCAATCAGTGATAGGTAAAGAAATTAAAAAACAAATGAAAAAAATTCCCAATGCAGTAATAGCATGTGTAGGGGGAGGGTCTAATGCAATAGGAACATTTTATCCATTAATTGATACTAATACTAAAATCATAGGAATAGAAGCTGGTGGAAAAGGAGTAAAAACAAAACTACATTCCGCCCCACTCACTGCTGGAAAAAAAGGAGTATTGCATGGAATGATGACATATCTAATGCAAGATAAGGATGGTCAAATTAGTGAAACACATAGTATTTCTGCGGGTTTAGATTACCCAGGGGTTGGTCCAGAACACGCATATCTTAAAGATAAAAATCAAGTGCAGTACAAAGCAGTAACCGATGACGAAGTGATTAATGCATTTTTAATTTTAACAAGAACTGAAGGAATAATTCCTGCATTAGAATCAGCACATGCAATAGCACATGCAATTAAAATTTCAAAGAAAATGAAAAAAACTGAATCAATTGTGGTTACACTTTCAGGTAGAGGAGATAAAGACATCGATATTGTAAAGGAGTATTTGGCCAAAAATGTCAAGAATAAGAGAAAAATTTAATCAATTAAAATCAAACAGAGAGACTGCACTAATCTCATATATCATGGCAGGTTATCCATCTGAGGAAGCAACATTGTCTGCAGTTAGAGGATTAATCAAAGGAGGAACAGACATAATTGAATTAGGATTTCCATTTTCAGATCCTATTGCAGATGGCCCTACAATTCAGATGGCAAGTACGGAGTCATTAAACAAAGGTACAAAAATTGACAATTTTTTTTCAATTGTAAAAAAAATTAGAAAGGAATCAGATATTCCGCTTGTATTGATGACATATACAAACATCTTGTACAATCAAACATATCAGAAATTTATTTCACGTGCAAAACAAGCAGGGATTGATGGTTTGATTTTACCAGATATGGCAATAGAAGAATCTAAAGAATATGTTAAAGCTGCCAAAAAAAATGGAATGGATACAATATTTCTTGTATCGCCAAATACAGAAAATGATCGGCTAAAGAAGATAATCAAATCTACATCAGGTTTTTTGTACATGGTTGCAGTATTTGGTACAACAGGAGTTCAAACTAAAATTCACAAATATACCATTGATGCACTAAAAAACACAAAAAATGTGACAAAAGGAAAAATACCGGTTGGCGTAGGATTTGGGATATCTACAGAAAATGATGTTAAAAAATACGTCTCATCAGGTGCAGATGCGGTAATAGTTGGAAGTGCAAATATCAAAATAATGGAAAATACACCTACAAATAAGATTCAGAGTCGAATTGCAACATTTACAAAAAAACTAAAGAATAAAACCCAATAATGAAATAAAGGAATAAAAATAAGAGGTTTTTAATAATTGAATGCAGACAAAGTTTATTTTTGTTACAGGTGGAGTTATGTCTGGATTAGGCAAAGGAGTAGTTTCATCATCAATTTGTAAATTATTACAATTATCAGATCAAAAAGTTTCTTGTGTAAAAATTGATCCATACTTGAATTATGATGCAGGAACAATGAATCCAATTGCTCATGGTGAAGTTTTCGTAACGGATGATGGAGGAGAATGCGATATGGATATAGGAAATTATGAGCGATTTTTGAATCAAGATATTCCAAAATCACATAACATTACAACTGCTCAAATTTATTCAAGTGTAATAGAATCAGAACGAAAAGGAGAATATTTGGGAGCATGTGTTCAGATTATACCACATGTAACAGATGAAATTAAAAACAGAATAAAAAAAATTGCGACAGATGAAGAGTTGGAAATACTTGTTGTGGAATGTGGAGGAACTGTAGGAGATATTGAAAGTTTACCATTTTTGGAAGCATTAAGGCAAATTAGAGTTGAAGAGGGTTCAGAAAATGTAATTTTTGTTCATGTCACATTAGCACCATCATTAGATGTAGTAGGTGAACAAAAAACTAAACCAACACAACATAGTGTTCAAGAATTAAGAAGAATTGGAATTCAGCCAGATCTACTATGCGTTAGATGTTCTATGCCATTACAAGATAAAACAAGAAATAAAATTTCAATGTTTACAAATGTAACTAATAACGATGTATTTTCGTGTCATGATGTTGATTCAATTTTTCAAGTTCCAGAAATTCTTTATGAACAAGGTTTGGTGGATATTATTTTTAAGAAATTTAATAAAATGGGATATGTTAATGCGTCACAAAATTGGGATACATGGAATAAAATAGTAAATTCATTACAAAATGAAGGGGAACCAATCAACATTGCAATGGTTGGAAAATACGTAACATTGGCAGATAGTTATGTCAGTGTCAATCATGCACTAAAACATGC
The DNA here is from genome assembly GCA_028345095.1 of Candidatus Nitrosopelagicus sp. GTDB lineage: Archaea > Thermoproteota > Nitrososphaeria > Nitrososphaerales > Nitrosopumilaceae > Nitrosopelagicus. The sequence continues at coordinate 44,261 of JAOMCQ010000004.1, forward strand.
AGCCGCATCAATTGGGAAAAAAATTACAATAGATTGGATTGATTCAGAAAATATTAATGGAAATGTAGATACATTGTCAAAATATAATGGAATATTAGTTCCTGGCGGATTTGGAACCAGAGGCTCAGAAGGAATAATTAAAACCGCAAATTTTGCAAGAGAAAACAATATTCCATACCTTGGAATTTGTTTTGGATTTCAATTAGCTGCAGTATCGTTTGCAAGGAATGTATGTAAACACTCAGATGCAAATTCAACAGAAATTGAAGAAAATACTAATAATCCAATAATAGATTTACTTCCAGAACAAAATGACATTACAGATATGGGAGGGTCATTGAGATTAGGTGCGAATGAAATTAATGTCAAACCAGATACAATTGCAAACAAAATTTATGGACAAGAGAAAATTTCAAAGAGGCATAGACACAGATATGAATTCAATACAAAATACTTAGATGAATTTGCACAGAAAGGAATGATTTTTTCAGGAGAAAGTGATGATGGGCGAAGAATGGAGATTTTGGAAATTCCGTCTCATAAATTTTTCGTGGGAGTTCAATTCCATCCTGAATTTAATAGTAGACCAGGATACCCAGAACATGTATTTAGAGCATTTACTTCTGCTGCAAATCAGAATTAATTAATTTTGATATTTCATAAATTTTCTGACGTGAGTCTCTAATGGAAACTTTCTTTTTCACATAACCTTTTTCTAAAAGATGACTCATAGCCAAACGTACAGTTCTGTCTGGAAGCATTGTTTTTTTCACTAATTCTTTTTGACTCATAGAGCCCTCATATTCGAGGATTTTAAGAAGTAATTTTGAACTTGGTGGCATGTTAAATAGTTCTTCAGCTAGTTTAACTTTTTTTGCAATAGCCGAAATTGCAGTTGTATCTTTTTTTAATCTAATTATGTTGGCAGAAGGTTCATAGCTTGTAGCCTCCACCAAATTTTTTACTTTATAACGATCAAGTCCATCCAATACCACTTCACAATGTACTCTTGATGAAATTTCATCAACCTCAATAACACTTGCGTTAGAAACAACTAGTGGACGTCTAGTTATATCCAAAGAATTTACGGAAATTATACCAAACACCCCAGAGTCTTGAAATATTACAGGACCTCCTGCAGACATTGAATACGCAGAAGAACCAATTGGAGTTGAAATTATAACACCATCACTGCTGTCATGCCAGACTTCATCACCATTAACTCTCAAAGTATGCTCCATTAACATAGCACTTTTAGATGAAAATACTGCAACATCATTAAGAACTGGATAAACATTTTTTCCATCAATTTTTACACCTAATCGAGTTACTTGTTCGGTCTCAAAATCCATTTTTTTTATACGAGTAATTAGTGAGGGAAGTTGTTTTAAATCAAGTTGTGAAAGAAAGCCGTCAGATTCAGATTCATTAATACCCAAAACAGGAATAGATGAGTCAAATGTTCTATGAAAATAATTTCTAACACCCTTATCGCCACCTAAAACAAAAACACAATCAGGTTTTTTATTCTTAGATTTTGTTCCAATTTTTGATGATGAGATATTATTTTCATCCAAAATTTTCTTTAGAAATTTTTCCGATGAATCAGTTAATCCTGTTCCAAATATTCCAACATGCATAGATAGATTATTTCTTCATGGACAATATATGTTAGATCTGTTTAAACTCGACAATATTATAAAAATAAGAGCCATTGTTTTCTAACGCACTTTTTTCTGGAACTTTTTCAAGTCCAAATGCCTTTGATTCCAAGGCTGATTGAGCAGCACCCCCTGCAAAGGACAATGCCCAAAGAAAATCTTTTTCTTTTAACATAGTGCAAACAAATGTGGAACAAAAAATATCACCAATTCCAGTTGTATCAGTCAAGTTCATTTTTGGTAAGAAAATTGTATATAACTTATCTTTTACAAGCAAAGATATTTCTTGTTTATTTGTATAAATTACATATTCAATTCCAAGTTTTTGTAATTGTTTAATTCCATCATTACCTGTAAGACCAGTCAATGCGTATAGTTCATCAGGGTTCATCTTGATAGCATTGATATTGTTAAGATCAAGTGAAGTTCGTTTTAGAGAGATTTCATTGTTGGAATTTTTTTCTCTTAGAAAACCCTGAGGATCTAAAAGAACAAAATTGTCAGGATTTTTAATTTGTGAATAAGTTTCTAAAGAAATTTCATCAAATACGGGACTAATGATTATTCCATCATTGTCATTTTCTATAAAATTAATTTTATCACACATATTTTCTACGAAGAGCTTTCTATCAGAACCATTTAGTTCAATTTTAAATCTAGTAGTAGATTGTGAAGATAATGCATCAGGAGTATTGATTTTGTTTTCTTTGAAAAATTCTTCTAAAGGATAATTTGGACCGAATTTTGTGTATAGGTTGACATCGTGTTTTTGTTTCCGTGCAGTCAATGAGCAATAACTGGCAGGACCTCCAGGAGCATCATATTGTTCATTTTCATAAACAATCGTGTCCATCGTACAATGAGAAAATATTCCAACTTTCATAATTAGCAAAAATTGTGTTTTGTACTACTTATTTGAATCCTTATTTGCACAATTAGAGCAAATCGTTTTTCCTTTAACAAATTTTACTTCAATATTAGAAGCGAGACATTTTTCACACAGACCGGTCATAATTCGTAATTATTCTTGATCTTTAAATTGTTTTTTCAGAGATGATATCTCACTTTATATATCGAGGATTTAAATTTCTAACATGCCATCAAAACGTGCAAGTAGAGGTAGACGAAAAGGAGGAAAAGGTTCTTCAGGTACAATTCAATGTGTAAACTGTGCCGGAACGGTTCCAAAAGATAAAGCAAAAAAAGTCACCTCACGTTTAAGCTTGGTAGAACATCAATTAGCTAAAGAATTACGTGCACAAGGCGCATACATCGCCGCACCAAAAGTTACAAAATGGTATTGTATTTCATGTGCAATACATTTCAAAGTTCTAAAAATTCGTTCAGCAGATCAGAGACGTAAACATACAAAACTTCGTGGATAAACTATCTATTTTTCATTAAAACCGATATTCTTTGGGCTAAAGTTATTCCTGCAATAATTATCACGATTATTACTGCAATCTCCATAAAACCAATCATTCCTATTATAGCAATGACAAGTAATCTTTCTGCTCGTTCGCCAATTCCAATTCCTTGCATCTTAATTCCTGCAGAATCTGCTTTTGCACGTGCGTAACTAACCAATAAGGAAAGAGTAATAGCGGCAAATACCAGATATGGTTCAGTATAATTCCCAATTAAGATTCCAAAAAAGATTGCAACTTCTGCAATTTTATCAAATATTGAATCCAAAAATCCTCCAGATTTTGACATTTTATTTGCATAACGAGCAACCTGACCGTCAACAATGTCAAAGAAACCAGAGGCTAATAATGCAATACCACCCAAAAGTAATGAATATTCAAAGCCAATTCCATAAATTATTGATGCAACAAATGCTAATGCAAGACCTATACCAGTAAATACATTTGGAGATAATCCAGTAGATGCAAAAGATTTTCCAATTTTTTGTAATACAGGTTTTAAAGAATCACGTAAATTATTTAACAATACATTTCCTCATTTTTGATTCATTGCGATAATTATTGAAATCATTCTAGCAGCTAAAGATGCAGTAGCACCATTATCAAACATAGGATTTAATTCAACAATATCTGCAGCTTTAATTTTTTTATTTTTTAGAGAAATCATCATGTCATACAATTCACGGGAAGTAATTCCAATTGCTTCAGGATTTCCAACACCTGGAGCAAAAGCAGGATCTAATACATCAAGGTCAATACTAACATAGAGATTTTCAAACTTTTCAGTTAATTTTTCTAATAATTTTGGGCCATTACCATCTCTAATTTCAGAATCAGATATAGTTTGAATGTTATTTTCAGTAAGAAACTCTAATTCATCTTTTACAAATGCACGAGCCCCAACATGAATAATGTTTTCAGGACCTCTTTCTTCTACAATTCGTCTCAGATATGCTGCATGACTTAGTTTAGTGCCAGCATATTCATCTCGTAAATCATAATGTGCATCAAATACAATATATCCAGTATCTTTAGGATAGCTCAGATAACTACCATAAGTTAGTGAGTGCTCTCCTCCAAGAATAATTAATTGATTTGATTTATCCTTTAATTCGTTAGTAGTTTTTCTAACCATGTCAATCATATTTTGAGCAACAACAGTATGTTCTAAATTTCCTAAATCTTGAATGTTAACTTGTTCTAGATCAATACCAAATTCTGGCATAAAGATTTCAATATTGTTAAACGCATCACGAATTACATCAGGACCAAAACGACATCCAGGTTTGTATGAATGAGTTGAATCAAATGGAATTCCAAATAAGGTGGCTACAGGTTCAGAATCATCTGCAGGAGATATGATTTTTGGCGAACTAGTCAAATACAAATCAGTGTAACTCATTATACAGATTTCAATTCACTTTAAAATAAAGTAATGCCCAATCAATCGGCTTGACATGGAGGCTCTTCGCAGAAACAATATTTGTGAGACTCCCCACAATCAGTACAGATTAGTAATTTTCCATGCATGTAGTATAGTTACAAGATTTCTATATAACCACAAAGAAGAAATGATAAGTTATTCATTAAACCTGAATGACAGGTCTTTTTGATAGAAGTGGAGGAAGATTCAACGTAGAATGTGGCTTACCTTCATTTAAGGTAGCAATTTCGTCTACAAAATTATCAAATGATATTTCTTTGACATCACTTTGAGTTCTGTCTCTAACACTCAAATTTGTAGAACCTACCTCTTTTTCTCCAATAACAAGTACATAACGAATCCATTCTTTTTCAGATTCACGAATTCTTTTTCCAATCGATTCATTTCTATCGTCAATATCTACACGAATATTTTGTGCAGTTAATTGATCTGAAAGTTTTTGAGAAAATTCCAAGAATTCATCTTTTAGTGGTATAATACGAACTTGAGTTGGAGCAAGCCATAAAGGAAACATTGGTTTCCTTCCTTCCTTAGCATCTTTTGCACATTTTTCAAGTAATGCATACATAACACGTTCAATTGCTCCGCTAGGAGAATTATGTAAAATAACTGGATTTAGTGTAGTATTATTTTCATCGACAAATTCAATTCCATATCTTTCGCCATTTTCAACATCAATTTGATCAGTTGATAGTGCAGATGCCTTTCGAAGATTATCTATATAATTAAATTCCCATTTTAAGACAAAATAGAAAAATCGTTCCTTCCACATTTCGACCAATACAGGTTTATCCAATTTTTTTACCATGTCTAAAATTAATTCTTTATTTTCATTGTAAAAATCTTCAGTGAAACGTATAGCCATTTCATAATCATCATGTTCAATGCCAACATTTGATAAAACATCACGAGATAGATCAAAACGTTTTCGAAATTCATCAATTGCCTGTGGAATATCCTTACAAAATGCATGACAATCAGGCATTGTGAATGCACGTAGTCTTCTAAGACCAACTAATTCACCAGATTGTTCACGTCTAAAGCTATAACGAGTTAACTCATACAAACGATATGGTAGGTTTTTGTATGACATTTGAAAATCGTGTGCCATAAGAAATTGTCCAAAACAAGCTGCAAATCTTAAAAATAATTTCTTTCCATCAGCATCAATATTGTATTGTCTTGCAGGAAAGCGGTTAAAATAACTCTCCATACTAGGATGATGAGAATCATACATTATTGGAGTCTCTACCTCATATCCACCATAATCTTTAACTTTATTTGTCACATATTGTTCCAATAGCCCTTTTATCAATCGACCATTTGGAAAATAGCGCATATTTCCATGATCAGACGCAGGTTCATAATCAGCGATAGCCAATTTTTTCATTAATGCCACATGTGGAGGAGGTTCATCAACATTTCTTTTTTTATCAGATTCATACTTTGCCAATATTTCTAATTTTTTATGTTTTGTAAAATTGAATTTATCAAATTCAACCATTTGTCCATCAGGTGATAAAATATACCAATATGATTTTATTTTTGATTCTGATTCTAATGCGTCTGAAGTATGTTCCTTTTTCTCTCCCGCAGTTATTACTTTAGAGCTTTCTGCTAAGGGATGACCTTTTACTTTAACATTATATGATTTTGTCCAACCAAAAGGCGCACGGCTAACTTCTAATTCTGAGCATTCATTTTCCATTAATTTTAGTAAAGACAATGCAGTAGATGGTGCAGATAAATCTGAACTCAGATGAGCATATGGATAAAGTAAAAGTTTTGAGCAGCCAATTTTTTTCATTGATTCTTTAATCTGAGAAATGGCATCTTTTGCCACAGCTTCTGTATCATCCTTTTCTACTGCGGTAAAGCATACTACCACTTCATCAAGTGATACAGGATTTGGAACTATATCTTCAGCAGATTTTATCTCTTTTTTTGTTGGCTCATATGAAATATTGTCACAGTGTAATTGTAAGATTCTCATTAATTCATGCCACTTTAATTTTGATTAAAGTGTTCTGATGAGATTGAACGGTCTGGGGATATCATTACTGCCATACCACTTATAATTTTCTAATTCTAGCAAAATATATGAATAAAGAAAAGAAAGATAAAATTCACAAACACTTTGTGAATGATGATCCTACAGAATTTAGTCATACAGAAACAAAAGAATTGGCTAAAGAAGCAATAAAGAAATTCAAAGCATTGAATAGCTAACTAAACCCTGCACCAAATTCATCTCCTTTAGTTAAAGGATCAATATCTTTAGCATTTTTCATTGCAATATACAAAAATGCTTCATTCACTACTTCTTCAGTATTCGATATATCTACACCAATACTAATTGCAAATTTTTGTAAATATTCAATTTTATCTGATGGTGTTTCATCGATAGGAATATTTTCTTCAGAGATTATCAATGCAATTTTTTCAATACACTGATTTCTAAAAATGTCGTCCAACGTTTAGAGGTAAAATCACTGTGTATTAAACAATCAAGATTCATTTTCATCATGTCCTAAAACATGTTTTTCGCAATAATATAGATCATTCATGTTACAATAATAAGAACAACTATCATTACATAATGCACATTTGGGCTTATTATCATCTTCTGATAACTTGTAGTGATAGTTTTTACTTTTCAATTGTTTCAAGTTTATTTTTAAGTGATATTAAGCTCCGAAGTATCAAGCCAGAGAGTCCTAAATTTTGTATCAACATGTTTGCAGATTCATTTAATGCATCATTTCCTCGATATCCTTCATCGTAAAGAATTTCAATTTGGCCATGATCTGTATCAATCAATGCCGTAATAATTGAATAATCACCCAAAGTTTTATCAGTTTTAATTATATACTGTAATAATTCAATTTGTCTAATCTCCATACCGTCCTGTGTAATTTTTCCATCAGTGAAAATTATACTACGATTATTTGGTTCACATTCAATTCGTTGCGAATCTGGTATGTCTACAAATTTCATAATCGAGAATAGATTCTCATCATATTAAAAGAAATGAAAACTTTATTACACATTTGATGATGAAACTCTTTTGTTATGGATTATGGTAAACTTTGCAATGCACTATTAGAGTCAAATGAAAAGATTCGTTACGTAGGAGTGTATAATTCATTCAGTGGTGACGTCTATGAAAAAATGCAAAATGGGACCGTGCGTCACTTTGATAAAGATCAGACAAAAAAGTCTATGACTCAAGCAATTATGAGATGGAAGACACGAAAACAATTTTCGTCAGAAATCGGAGACCCTGAATTTGCCATGACTAGATATGAGAAAGTAAATAGGATAACAATGGCATGTGGAAAAGATGGACTGTTAATGTTTAGTACCGAGATTGACGTACACCTATGTGATATAATCGATGATGTAACAAAAATGGTTAAACAACACGTGGAAGAATCAGATAGCGATGACGGTTCACGTAATATTAGATCCTAAAAGCTTATTTTACTTACATTGCAAATTTTTGTGTGAATCACCATCATTTTGAAGGAAAAGACATACCACACATCAAATTAAACAATAAAACAACAATTAAAGAGCTAGTCGAGATTTATGCAAATTCAGGATTTAATGCGAGACAGTTAGGAGAAGCTGCAAAATTATATCAAAAGATGATTCATGAAAATGCAACAATTTGTTTAACTGTTGCAGGTGCAATGACTCCAGTAGGATTTGGAGGAATTATCAAAACACTTCTAGAAAAAGGATTTGTAGATTGGATCGTTACGACAGGAGCAAATGTATATCATGAAGACCATTTTGCATGGGGTTTGCCTGTTAAACAAGGTCATTTTGAGGTTGACGATAATATTCTATATGAAAAAGAGATTGTAAGGATTAGAGATGTCTATGTAAAATTTTACGAAACACTAGAGTTACAAGACAATATTATTCAAAATATGTTCAAGGACAAATTATCACAAGAACCATTCACTACTGCTGAATTTTGTAATATATTAGGAAAAATCAGTAAAGAGAAATCTAAATTTCCTGAAAAAAGTTTTTTGACAACTGCATATGATTTAGATGTTCCAGTTTATGTATCAACCCTCAAAGATTCATCTCTTGCTTTGAATTTAGCAGTGCATAGATTAAAAAATAAACCATTCAATTTAGATTTTGTAAGAGAAATTATTGAACAAGCTTCAATAGTTTACAACTCACAAAAATCAGGTATTTTAGAATTGGGCGGAGGAGTTCCAAAGAACACAGCTCAACAAACAGGACCTCTATTAGATCAAATTCTAAGAAAAGATCATGGAGGACAAGATTACATTATTCAAATTACAGATGCACGCCCAGATACAGGAGGACTTTCAGGTGCAACATTACAAGAAGGAAAGAGTTGGGGAAAAGTTCAAAATTCCCATGAAGATTTGATTACAGTGTATACAGATGCAACAATTGCATTTCCAATTTTAGCGCTTTACGTATTATCAAATGAAGAACCACGTAAACCAAAAAGAATTTATAAAAATTTAGGCAAATATTACGAAACACTTCAAGAATCAGCTATAAAAGTTCCAGACAAATTCGCCGAAATTCTAAAAAAATCAGATATCAATATTGACTAAGATTTTTTATTAGCTTTTCTTCGGGCGGCTTTTTGATCTGCAAATCGTGCATGTTTTCCATCTTTTCGTTTACCCATGTTTAATGAACAAAATATTTTCCAATGTAAATGATTCGGTATCTAAAAAATTAAAAGGCGTTATTTTTGAGATCATATATGGGAAAATTATTTCCAATCATAATTATCATAGTTGCAGTTGTTGGGTTTTCATCATCTGCATATTTTTTTAGTGAATCAAATATTTCCATAGATAATCCAATTTCAATTGAAACTCAAAATAATAATTCAGTATTGGATGAGATTGAAACATGTATTGAACAGAATTTAGCAGGTGGAAGTTCTATTGCATTGAATTCATTTAACACAAATATGTTATTAACACTAAAGGAAGCTGCTAATGAAGCTCAAACTGATGAAGAACTAAATGAAATTAGTGAAAGACTTCACAGGTTAACAGATTGTAAACCCAACAATCAAGGATTCATTCCATAAATTAATCACGATCATATCGAGCCCGTTCTAAAGAACGGTCATCTTTTGTTGCTTTTTTCCATTCTTTATAATGTTCTTTGCATAAGCCTGATTTTTTACCAGTTGAATCAAGACGTAATCCTGCATCCTCAACTTTTTTAGTGTTAAGAGAACGAACCGCATCAGTATCACAGCCATCCACATTACATTTTGTACCTTTTGAAACAATGCCCATTGTTTCAATAATAATTCAACCGTTAATAAAGTTGAAAAAAGAAATTTTTTGTTCGTTTATAAATAGGAGTTAAGGGTCAACAATAATGGGTAGTAAGAACAAGTCTGTCTCATCAAGTGAAAAATCACAAGGAGGCAAGGACAAGGCAAAAAAAGATAAGAAAGAACACAGTGAAAAAAAAGAGGTTGCCGTTTTCATTAATGAAGATGAAGCAGGTAAAATAATTAAATCATCAAAAGCAATTACAATCCAGGATCTAGCAAGACAAACAAATGTAAAAATTTCAACTGCAAATGCATTTCTTAAAAAAGCAGTAACAGAGGGAACTGTTAAAAAAGTTGGTGGCTTTAGTGGTCATTATATTTATCAACCAATATCACAATAAATAGAAACTTCATCACCAGATTCAGCTTTTATTAATTCATGAGGATCATCTAAAATTTTTCCAATTGGAATTAGATCTTTTCCAACTTTAGCATCCGTGTGAAAAAAACAAAATGCATGACCCACAGACAAAAAAGCAATGTCTCCTTTTTTGAATTCTTTTCGAGTTCTTCCACCACCAGATTCAATATGTGATTCAACATAAACACCGCTAGTACCAAGTTTATGAATAGTTCCGGTTACGGGTAATGAACGATTAATAATTCCAACTAACGATGGAGAAAGATGACGTTTTAGTTCACATTTAATTTTGAATTTACCAGTTATTTCTAAAATTACATGTGATTTCGATACAGATCCACCATCCATGATGAAAAGAGAATGTTTGGATTATATATTGGCATTTTTCAATTAGTTTACTTGTCGGAATCTGAAGAAACACCAATTACAACTGAAGAAAAAGAGGAACCAGCTCCTCTAATAGAAGAGGCAAAACTAGAAGAAATAATCACACCTGAAACTGAAGAAATTGATCCAGATGCAGAAGTCAGCGTTCATGCAACTATGGAAAAAGCAATTGAGAATTATAGGAAAATTAAAGAGGGTAAACTGGAATTATCGGAAAAAGAACTAGAAAATTTAGAAAAAGAATGTGAAGCAATCAGACAACGTCAAATTATTGATGTCGATATACAACACGATGCAATAGAACTTAGCTCAGAGGGTAAAATATTGATGGGACCACCAACTTTAACAAGATTTGAAAAAGCAAGAATTATGGGGGCTCGAGCATTACAATTATCATTAGGTGCACCGCCATTCATAGACATACCAGTAAATGCCGCAACATCACTTGATATTTCAATGAAAGAGTTGGAACAAAGAGTCATACCAATCACTATAAGACGTGTTTTACCTAATGGAGATTATCAAAATATACCATTGTTCGATTTCAAAGAATAGACCAATCGTCTATAAAATTTAAAAGAAGTTCAGACGGAATTATAATTAAGATGGAATTACAAGAAGTTAAACGATCAGAAAATAATAATAGTTATTTTATAAAAGACGAATCAGTAATGACAAGCGCGCTAGATGTTTTAACAGAAATATCATCAAAGAAAAAAATCGTTTTAAAGGCAAAAGGGTACTTAATTCCAAATGCCGTTGCAGTTGCAAACATCATTACAGATAACATGTTAAAAGGAAATTCATCAATTCAAGATATTAAGTTAGATAGTATAATTTCAGAAGAAGATGGACAAATGACATCAAATATAGAAATTACATTGACAAAAGATTAGTAAACGCTTCCAGGTCCTTTTAGAAGCATATTCTCACATTCTTTACAAATTGCTTCATCAATATCAGATTCTAAATTATGATGAATATCACAAATTAAGAGGCTGGTTTTGATATAGTTACAAAGACCAATAAATTTTGATAAACTTGACGGAGAGTATGCCATATCAGATGACAAATCAATTGCAATATCATTAATCATTTCATATACTTGTTTTTCAGCAGTTAATTTTTTAATTAATTCAGGATCACCACGAGTTCCACGAATATAATTACTAATTGCGGCCTGTGTAACTCCTAACATTTTTGAGATCTCATCCTCACGAACATTGTGGTTTTCAGCTAGATTTTTAGCAAGTATTGCACGAAGCGCAGGAATTAATGTTTTTGATTCAATTTCTGCAGGTAGTAACATGGAATGTCTTATTACAATTACCTTATAAGTTCCGCTGAAATTAGCTGCAACTATCTCTGAATGAATTAACAAATTTTATTTGAAATCATATTCTAAACAAATTATGGAATCTTTGACGGATCAATGCAGAACAGTTTTACAGAATTCAGTTGCAAAGTGTAAATCAAATTGGATTGCATTGTCAGGGGGATTAGACAGTAGTATACTTGCATATCTCTTAAAAGATCAAAAACCACAAGCAATAACTATAATCACAAAGGATTTTTTGGGAACAGATCTAACCTACACACAGATTATTGCAAAACATACAGAATTGCCTCTGTCATTAATTCAAGTAAGTATTGAAGAAATATTAGATGCCATTAATGAAACAATTAAAATTTTAGGGAATTTCAATGATATAGAAATACGTAATTCAATTGTTCCATATCTTTACCTAAATTTGTTAAAAAAACAAGGAGTAAAGTCAGTAATCACAGGAGACGGAGCTGACGAAGTATTTGCAGGATATAATTTTCTTTTAAAAAAATCAGACGAAGAATTAGTTGAAGAATTAAAAAGGATTAAAAAAATTATGCATTTTTCATCTAAAGAAATTGCTAAATCCTTAGACATGATAGTGGAAACACCATTTTTGAATGACGAGCTTATTGAATTTTCAGATACCATTCCAATTTCAAGAAAAATTAATTCAAAAGAAGGAAAAAAATTTGGAAAATGGATTCTTAGAGAAACATTTGAAAAGGATCTTCCAGGAAATATTATTTGGAGAGAGAAATCTCCAATGCAAGATGGATCAGGAACTACCAATCTTACAAATCTATTCAATACAATAATTACAAATGATGTTTTTTCACAGAAAAAAACAAAAATTTTAGAAGAAGATGGGGTCTATATCAGAACTAAGGAATCATTACATTACTACGAATGCTTTAGAAAGTCAAATTCAATAAAAAAATCAAATTCAGATGTAAAATGCCCAGATTGTAATTATGAAATTAATGTAAATTCAAAATTTTGTAGAATGTGTGGAAAATTTCCCATCATTTAGATTTTTTTGACCATTTTTTTGGTTTTTTGATAAATATTTTTTTGCAACCATCACAACAAAAATGATATTTTTTTGTATTATACTCATATGTTACGGATAGATCCTCATCAAACTCAAGACCACAAACAGGATCAGTAACTTTCATAATTTTTTCCAAGTAGAGTTGTATTTCTATTTATCTAAAGAAGTAGAACTGATAATTGATAAGCGTCTTTTATATGGAAAAAATTGAATACAATACATGAAAAAACTTTTTGTTGCATGTCCTAAATGTGGAAAACAAGAAGTATTCATGACAGAATACAATTGTCTCAATGTTTTGATGAAAGTAAAAAATTGGATTGTTTGTAAAAATTGTGATTATGTAATACAGATTGAAAAATTAAAGAATATGCTGTGTTGTGTATAATCAAGAAACCAATTTTTTTACAAATTCATCATATTCGGATTTCCCCATAGATTTAATTTTCATAATTTCTAAATTTTCTTCCACATGTTGACTAGATTTTTGACCAATTAATGGAGAAAGAACCCCGGGGGTGGAACGAATAAATTGTAAGAGTCCAACAGAAGGAGAAGTATTTTCAAAAATAGTTTTAGATTTTGCCCACTCCAACAATTTACCTTGCATTAACGGAACACTTGTGAAGACACCAATTCCTAATTCAACAGATGAATCTAAAATTGATTTTTGTTTCTCATTTACAGTCTGATTTTTTAAGAGCATTGCTTGATCAAAATGTAAATTGAATGGAAGTTGTATGAATCTAAAACCATGATTGTTTCCGCCCACTTCTTGTGCAATTTTTACTACATTTTCTAACGATAAGAACATCGGATTGTCAGATGTTGCTCTAAAACATTCCCAAGTTGCCATTCCATAAAATCTAATTTTACCTTCTTTTCTTTTTGTTTCATAAAATTTAAAAATATTTTTCAGGTTATCTAAAAAGTCCGTTTTTGACATTTCAGGATGACCTTCTACTGCATTATGAAGATACAATAAATCTATACATTCTAAATCAAGGTTTTTCAAACTTCGTTCAAGTTGATCTTCAAGATAAGGTATAGTCATACAATGATAACCAGATGATATATCACCTTCTTTGACAATTCCGGATTGACCAAATTCTCTCATCACATATTGCATGAAATCTTCTTGAATATCTCCGTCGTTAGTAACATATCCATTTTTTGTACAAATGAATATTTCTTCTCTTTTTATTAGATTTTCATTGATCAGTTCTGATAGTGCCTTTCCGATACTTCGTTCAGATTTTTGTGCACGATAATTTATTGCAGTATCAATCACGTTTACACCAGATAAAATTGATTTTTTTACTGCATCAGTAACTATTTTGTCGGTTTGGGAATCAGGTTCACCAAGATATGTTCCAATACCCACATTTGATAGATACAAATTTTGAAATAAATTATAATTTTCTGTGAGAAATTTTTCAGAGTAAATTTTTGTTTCTTCAGAGGTTGCGTGACCAGAAATCATTCTAAATTTAGATAGATATCATTACTTAAAATCCTATCAAAAATGATACAACAAATAATGTACCAGCAATTCTGCTAAAGTAAAGCGTATGCGTCATAGAACTTATCAACATATTCTCAGATTTTTCAGAATCTTTCAAATGCCATAATGCCAAAATTAGAAATGGTTTTGCTAAAAGAACTATCAAGCTATATACAGGAAATAATCCAGTCATTACTCCAAATATTATCACACCATAGATTAGTATTGGAAAAATTGAGAAAGTTTTAACGGCATTTGATTTTCCGAAAATAATTATCAGAGTTCTTCGTCCTTTTTCTTTATCAACATCATGATCAGGAATTGATGTTATAAAGAGGACTAATGAGGAAAGAAGCCCTACCACTATTCCTGCAAAAATTGCAAAATCATCAACACTTTGTGATTGAATGAAAAAAGTTCCAATTACAATTAAGGTTCCCTTTATTGTGACAAACACTTCTGCAAGACCCCAATTTACAATTTTTGTGGAATAGAAATAGACAGAGAGTATGGCAAATCCAAGAATTAATCCAATTGTGATTCCAAAAATCATAACAAAATAGATTCCAATTATAGAACCTAGAATTAAAAATCCAATCCCAACTAAATAAACTGATTTTGGTTTAAGTAATCCTTCTGGAAGTACGCCAGTTCCACCACTCATTTTTGTTCTTTTAGTTTTTGTATCAATACCTCGTTTGAAATCCCAGTAATCATTTAGTAAATCAACACTAGCATGTAATGAAATCACACCTGCAAATGTCAAAAATGCGTGAAAAATGTTAATTGGCGATCCAGCATACCATGCAAGAGAAAGTCCTAACGATACTGCAATGACAGATGCTAGTAGAAATTTTATTCTTATTGCACGTAACCAGATAGAGAGCATTAGATTAGAGACTCAGCATCAACACTGACTGGTTTTCTCCCATCGAATCCAGAATCCTTTTCATGCCAGAATTTTATTTCTGTTTCTCCATCTTTCCAACAAAGCCACACTTCTTCATCAAATCTTTTTGAGGGAAAGTCTAAGAGGCCCTGATCCAGTCCTTTCATTACAACACCAATTTCTTCTAATTCCTCAATAGTTTTATAAAATTTTGATAATTCCTCATTTAGTTTTTGTTTTAAAACAACATATTTTTCAAATGTATTATTATCAGATAAGACAATTTGAAGTTCCTGTTCTGCTTTGATTACTTCATTTTTTTGTTTTTTTATGTTATCATATTTCTGTATGACAAAAGGTAAAACTTCATTTGCAGTTTGTACCGTGAAATATTTGAACAATATTCAAATGATTGAATTGTTTAATTAAAAGATATCTTGGCACAAATTACTTATTTATCTAAAAATATTGAGAAATATATGAGCGCCGAAGAACAATTACAAAAAATGGTAGACCAAACAATTGAAATGGCACTCATGAATGTAGAGGCATATTATAAAGAAATTGAAGCAAGTAAGGACATTTTGAAAATTAAGGATCCAAAAGAATTTGTGTTCGGATTAATCATGGGACAGATTTTGGGACTTGGAGTTGCAGCACTTGCACAAATGAAAGGTGGAAATCCTACACCACAAGACCAAATGCAAGTAAGAGATATGGCATACAAACGTGTACCACAAATTAGAGAGAGGATTTTTGATCAATAATGGCACAAAAAGTAAAATGCTCACATATTTTGGTTGAGAAACAAAGTCAAGCTTTACAATTACTAGAAGAGATTAAGAAAGGAAAAAAATTTGGTACAGTTGCTAGAGAAATTTCTACATGTCCAAGTGGAAAAAAAGATGGAGATTTAGGATATTTTACAAAAGGAATGATGGTAAAAGAATTCGAAGATGTTGCATTCAACTTAGAAATTGGAGAAATATCTGCACCTGTAAAAACTCAATTCGGATATCATATCATTAAACGATTAGGATAATCGGATCTTAAATACAAATTTTGTAATATAGACTGGAGTGAGAGTTCATATGAGTTCAATATTTGTAGGCAACTTCACTCTTCTACTCCACTAAAGATCTTTTAGAATTGATTTTTAGCAACACTGATCGAGAAAGTTTTTTACTAAAATTATGAAATACCAGATAAATCATACATCATTATGCCAGAAATAACAGTCTTTTCTACTAAAGATATTGAGAATATAATTTCATGGTTTGAAAGAATCTATAGTAGCGATGAAGAGATATCAGACTTTGAACGTGAAACATATCTCAAACTCGCAAAGTACTTCATTCTCGAAGAAAAAGCAATGTGTTAAAAAATTGCATATTCTCTTTTTAATTTAAGGAAAAGATTTTATCGTTTTTGCATAACTTGCAAATCTATGGTTTTGTGGGCGTACTTGTTTTTGATTATATTTTGAACAAGTGGTTCCTATTGCACCACGATAACCTATTGGAGATTCAACCCATTTTTCATCATGTGCTGCTTTTAGCACATCGTCATAGGGACTATAATGATTAATGATTTTTTTATTTACAATTTTTTGAAATTTGTTTCCATGTATGAGAGGTTTCATTGAATCAGCAGGGATAGATGCTCCAAAGAAATGTACAGATTCAATAATTCCTTTATTTTTTTTATTTTTTGCAAGAGATTGTATTGTAGATAAAATAACTTGGGAGCCAAGGGAATGCCCCATTAATCTAATTTTGAGTGAAGGGTTTTTTGATTTTGCATCTAAGATAAATTTTGAAAGATTTTTTCCATTCTTTTTTGCAATTTGGACCCCGACTTTCAGTGCAGATAATGCCGTAGATTTGTACTGTACACCAGCAGTATTCGAATCATAACTATAACCAACTACATCATATCGATAGTTTAATGATTTCAAGCGTTTTTCAGCTATCACATATTTTGCAAGAGCCCCAGATTTGTTATTCCTTAAACCATGAATCATTATGACAATCTCAGAATTTTGTAATATTTTTTCAAAAATACTCTTGGGATAGATATCATACGAAGTGGTTTTGATAGTTTTCCCAGTTTTCAAATCATAATACCCTCTAGTAGATATTTTTGGGAACACCTTACCAATCATTCTAATTTCCTAGCTTGGATTGTTCTTTTTCAATGTCAGAAGATTCTATTTTGGAAAATATTGGCTCAACGGTTCCAATTTTATGTCCTGCCTTTAATTTCAATTCAGACATTTCATTCCAAGATATATCAGAAACATTTCCTTCAAGTCCTAGCTGAGACCAAATTTTTTGTGAAGATTTTGGTAAGAATGAATGTAAACAAATTGCAATTGAACGTACAGCATTAACTGATAGATAAATACAAGCATTTGTTCCTGATTCTTTTTTCCAAGGTTCTTTGTGCTGAAAATACTGATTAAAATGAGCTGAAAATTCCATTAATTGTTTTAATGCACGATCCAAATGATTTTCTTGCATGAGTTTTCTAATATCATCAGCAAGAGATTTAATTTTTTTCTCAGATTCAGAATCTTTTTCATCAAAAGATTCAGGTTCAGGCACAATACCATCAAAAGCTTTGTTTGTAAATCCAAGTGCACGATTTACTAAATTTCCCAAATTACCAATTAATTCAGAATTAATTTTTGTTGAAAATTGTTCCCAATCAAAATTAAGATCATCTTGTGAGTAAGGATTTATCGAAATGAGATAGAATCTTAAATAATCAGGAGGAAATTTTTCTAGAAAATCTTTTAAACCAATATACCAATTTCGGCTTTTTGATATTTTTTTACCTTCAAGTGTGAGGTGTCCACGAGTTGGAATGTAATCAGGTAATTTGAATTCATTATTAATTCCCAACCTCATTGCAGGTAAAAACAGATAGTGATGATAGACAATATCTTTTCCAATGAAATGATAAATGTCAGATTCATTCCAAAAAGTTTTACCATCAATTTTTTTATCATTTAAAAATTTTAGTGTGGAAGAAATGTATGCCAGATGATTATCAAACCATCCATAGAATACTTTGTCTGCTAATCCTTCAATCGGGATTGGTACTCCCCATGATATATCTCGAGTTATATCCCAATCAATCAATCCTTCTTTAATCCAATTTTCAACATATTTTTTTACATCTTTTTGAAGAAATGGGGCTTTAGACAAATATTCTAAAAGTGGTTCAGAGAAGTTTTTTAGTTTAAAGAAATAATGATTTGTAGATTTTTTAACAGGGGTTTGTCCACAAATTGAGCAATGAGGATTATCAATTTCTTCAGGTACACGACCACATTTTTCACATAAATCAGAATATTGATCCTTAGCGTTACAATATGGACAAGTTCCTTTTACAAATCGGTCTGGAAGGAATTTTTGATCATTTTCACAGAAAAATTGTATAATTTCTTTTTCATAAATATGACCATTTTCTTGTAGTTTTTTGAATACATCTTGTACAAAAGATATATTTTCAGATGAACTAGTCTTGTAGAAAAAATCAAATTCAATATCAAAAGATGTAAAATCTTCATAGTCACGCTTATTCCAATGTTCAACATATTCTTGTGGAGTTTGACCAAGTTTTTCAGATTGTATTAGGATTGGGGTTCCAAAATCATCAGATGCACAGACATAATATGCTTCAACGCCGTTTTGTTTTAAGAAACGAGTCGTAACATCTGCAGGCAGATATGTTGATGCAACATGACCAAGATGTATTTCTCCATTGGAATATGGAAGTGCACTTGTGACTATTGCTTTTTTATTCATTTGTGATGATTTGGATTTTTTTGACTATTAAGGTATGGTTTTTAAAGAGATTGGGAAGTTTGTAAAATATGAGTAAAGTAAAAAACCCAAAATTAGCAAAACAAGGAAAGATCTCATATGAATGGGCTCGTACCCATATGGATATTTTAGATAATACATTAACTAGATTAAAAAAATCAAAGCCACTAAAAGGAGTAACAATAGCATTTTGTCTGCACATTACAAAAGAAACATCAGTTTTGTTAATGGGCGCTAAAGAATTAGGAGCAAATGTTGCAGTATGCGGAGGAAATCCATTAACAACACAAGATCACATAGCAGCATTTCTTGCAACACAAGGAATTCACATCTATGCATGGAATGGTCAAACCAACAAAGAATATGATTGGTGTCTCGATCAGGTACTAAACCACAAACCAAATTTAATTTGTGATGACGGTGCAGACATGAATGTTAAGGTACATTTTGATAAAAAATTCAAATCATTAGAAATTCTTGGCTCTACAGAAGAAACAACTGCAGGAGTTACAAGAGTACAAGCAATGGAGAAGCAAGGGAAATTAAAATATCCAGTAGTTATTGTCAATGATGCAGATACAAAACATATGTTTGATAATAGATATGGTACAGGTCAAAGTACAATTGACGGATACCTTAGAGCAATGGGGTTATTGTTTACATCAAAGAAAATCGTTGTTGTAGGATATGGTTGGGTAGGAAGAGGTGTTGCAGAAAGATCCAGAGGCATGGGCGGAAAAGTAATTGTTACAGAGATTGATCCTGTAAAAGCCCTAGAAGCACATATGGATGGATATGATGTAATGCCAATGTCACAAGCTGCAAAAATTGGACAAATATTCATTACAACTACAGGAATGACAAGTGTGATTAGAAAAGAACATCTACTATCTATGAAAGATGGAGCAGTAGTTGGAAATGTAGGTCATTTTGATGTTGAAATTGACACAAAATTCCTTTTAGAAAAATCAAAATCAGTTAGAGAAGTTAGACCATCATTAGATGAATGTATTTTAAGAAATGGAAGGAAAATATATCTAATCGGTAAAGGAAGGTTAGCAAATCTAGTTGCAGCCGAAGGACATCCACCAGAAGTAATGGCACAATCATTTTCAAATCAGGTTTTATCATTACTGTATATTTTGAAAAATCATAAGAAAATGGGTAAAAAAACCATGATTGTTCCAAAAGAAATTGACAGACAGATTGCAGTAGATGCATTAAAAGCAATGAGTGTTAAAATAGACAGCTTAACAAAAGAACAAAAGAAATATGCCGAAAGTTGGTAACAAGAATAAGTAAATAAAGAACATTATTTCAAAAATATAACATGGCATGGACCAAAGTTGCAGAAAAAGGTGACATTCAAACTGGTACAAGTAAAGAGTTTGAAGTTGATGGAAAGAAAATAGCGGTTTTCAATCAAGACGGATTTCATGCACTAGATGGAATATGTCAACATCAAGATGGTTCAATTGCACCAAAAGGAAAAATTGAAGGAGATATAGTAGAATGTCCATTACATTTTTGGCATTACAACATCAAGACAGGAGAATTGATGGATTATCTAAAAGGTGTCAAATTGCAAAAATATGAAGTTGATGTTCGTGATGACGGCATTTACGTTGATGCATAATCTGGTAGACTTTTTATGAGATTATTTTAAAAAGAATTTGTGAACCAAAAAATTTTAGAGGCAATAAAAAACGAAGACTACAGCAGTAAAGCAAGAATAATTCAAGATAATCTGAAAGCTAAAATTTCACAATATAATGCAAAAGGTGTAATCTTTGGCTTAAGTGGAGGTATTGATTCTGCAGTCATTGCGTATCTATGTAGTAATATCATAAAAGATAAAACACTAGCAATAATAATGCCTGATTCAAAAGTTTCACCAGAATCTGAAACTAGTGATGCAATTAAGATTGTAGATAAATTAGGTTTAGATTATAAATTACTAGATATTAATTCAATTCATAAAGAATTCAGTATGGTTTTAGAACCAGATGACAGAGCGTTAGGTAATTTGAGAGCGAGGATTAGAATGAACATATTGTATTATTATGCAAATTTAAAAAATTTACTTGTATTAGGTTCAAGTGATAGAAGTGAATACAATTTAGGATATTTTACAAAATTTGGTGATGGTGCAGCTGATGTTTTACCAATTGTAACATTATACAAGACTCAAATTCGAGGAATGGCAAAATATCTAGGAATAGATGAAAACATTATTACAAAAAAGAGTAGTCCACATTTGTGGCCAAATCATGAAGCAGAACATGAAATTGGTGCAACATATGAAGAAATTGATATCATACTTCATTGTATTTTACAGAATAAGTTGCCTATTGAAGAAGTAATCAAAGAATCAGAAATTGATGAAGAGAAAGTGCAGAAAATCTACCAATTGTACAAAAAAAGTGCACACAAACGATTTACAGCTGATATACTTTAGAAATATAGATGAGCCAAATTAAAATTCATGACACTCTGACAAATTCAAAGAAAAAATTAGAATTTTCAGATAAGGTAAGAATTTATCTTTGTGGAGTAACAGTTTATGATCAATCTCATATTGGACATGCCAGAACAATAATAGTTTTTGATACATTAAGAAGATTCCTTGAAGCAAATGACATTCAAGTCGAATTAATTCAAAATTTTACAGATGTCGATGATAAAATAATTAATCGTGCAAAAGAACAAGGTGAATCTGCAAATGGCATATCAAGTAAATATATTCAAACCTACTTTGAAGATTCAGATAGATTAAACATCAGAAGGGCTACAAATTATCCAAAAGCAACTGAACATATCGATGATATGATAAATCTAATTCAAAAATTAGTAGACAATGAATCTGCCTATGCATCTAAAAATGGAGTGTATTTTCGTGTTTCAGAATTTTCAGAGTATGGAAAATTATCAAAAAAGAAAACAGAAGATCTAGAAAGTGGTGCCAGAATAGAAGTAGATGAATCAAAAGAAAGTCCTTTAGATTTTGCATTGTGGAAATTTTCAGATGAACAACCAAACTGGGAAAGTCCATGGGGGAAAGGAAGACCAGGATGGCACATAGAATGTTCTGCAATGAGTATCAAGTATTTAGGCAAAAATTTTGAAATACATGGAGGGGGACGTGATTTAATTTTTCCTCATCATGAAAATGAAATCGCACAATCAGAATCATTTACTTCAGAACAATTTGCAAAAATTTGGATGCATGCAGGAATGATTACCATAAATGGCGAAAAAATGTCAAAATCAATTGGAAATGTAAAGTCAATAAATCATGTATTAGAATCATGGGGAGCAAATGTAGCAAGATTATTTTGTATTTCAGGACATTATTCAAAACCAATTGATTATACCGAAGAGCTCTTAAAAGAAAATTTAATCAAATTACGTCAAATTGAAACATGTTATTATGAATTAAGATTAGCAGAAAAAACGCAAGAAACTGAAGATATATCATCATTACTCAAAGAATCAAGAGAAAAATTTGATGCTGCATTAAATGATGATTTCAATACATCTTTAGGATTATCTGTATTTTTTAATATGATAAAAACAATTAACAGTCTTGCAGCAGATGAGAAAATTACTAAAGAAAATGCAGAGATGGCATTACCTGTATTAGAGTACATGTTAGAAGTATTAGGAATTAAAATTCAAACAGTTTCCGATGAAGAAATAGAATCTGTTTTTAAATTAATTAACAAGAGAGAAGAGTTAAGAGAACAAAAACAATTTGAAGAAGCCGACAAGGTAAGAGATGAGATTGGAAGTATGGGAATTTCATTAATTGATCATAAAAATAAAACAATCTGGATGAAAAAAGAATCAATCAAAGCAGAAAGATAATAAGACAATTTATGGATAATATTTAATAATCATTTTAACGTAATAGAATTCCATTAGTGAAAGTGCCGTTTTTTGGCAAAAAAATCGAGATGGACCTTTTTTTCCTCTCTTTTTTTACTAGTGGGCTATTTTATTACTAAGACAGAAGGTTTTGATTTGTGTAAAACGAATTGGGATGTACTTCCAAAAAATAATTCTTTTGCAGAACTTCTTCCTCGAGAACCAATTACCACCATATCAATTTTATTTTTTGATAAATTTGCAAATTTTGCAATTTCATATCCTGGATTCCCATAGACAATTTTTTGAACAAATTTAACCCCAGCCTTATCACACTGTTTTTCTGCAATTTCCATCATGGAATCGAGTTGTTTTTTATGATCTTTGTTAAAATGACCAGTGGTATCAAAATCACCTTTTGGAGATGCATACACAGAATGTAATGCAATAATTTTAGCATCACACATTTTTGCAAGATAAATTGCAGAAGATAGACCTCTAAACGAATTTTTAGAATTATCAAGAGGAACCAAGATTCTATTAACAGATATTGTCATGTTAGAAAGTATTTGAAAGGTATTTAAAAAAGAGGCGCCGGGAGAGGACATAGCTAAATCCGTTAGACGCCCTCTTTTACCCACGCCTAAAAAAAGAAAAGTTTCGCCCTTTTCGTAATACTTACAGCATTTTGACTACTGTTAGAATTACCACAGCCGCAACTACTATCAACACTATAACTAATAGTGCGAAGGCAGACTGAGTCTGTTCATTTTGGTCTTCACAAGCTGAAGCCCATCCTGTGTGTGTTGGTGGACTGGCAGTTGAATAACCTGGCAAGTCTGAACAATCTGCGACAGAGTTTCCTAGAATCTGAACTGAGATTCCTAAAAGGATCGCAATGCCCACAAATGCTCCAACTAATGCTTGGATGTTATTTTCCATATTGAAACCAAATTCTAGAATCTTTTAACACACTCGAAACTCGAGTGTCTTTTAAGTTAAAATTATTTGAAAACTTTTGTCGTGAAAAATAGTAAACTCTTATTCAAAACGTGGGATGATTCATTCTATCGAACAACTCGCTGTGATAAGTGTAGAGTATTTTTAACGGCAACATCATACACACACGACACACAAGAATACTGTGTGGCTTGGAGTACATCTTCAAGTCATTCAAAGGGATGGTTATGTCATAGCTGTGCTACGAAGCCTCCAACTCCTAAGTCCAAAAGAGAAAGAGCCTTTACAACGTACGAACAGCTTGACAACTATCTCATTTATCGAATAAAGAAAGAGAAAGAACTATGGTTTGGTAAAAAGAAAGACAAAACTGGCAATTATACATCAGTTAATGATGATATGTTGTGATTTTAACTGCAAAGTCCAATTTTTAGAAGAAAACAAAAACAAATCAATTATTTTGTTTACTAAATAGGCACTAGAGCAAACCTTTGTATTTTATATGAGACTAAATGCCTCGCTTGATTTCCGTTTTTTAGCGTAAATTTATGATAACTTGAATAGACCGACTAGAAAGAAGGTAGGATAAATTCTAGTCGTCTATTCTGTCGGAATGACTAATTCATCTCAGTGGATCAAATAGATAAACTATAAGAAATTAAAATTCTGTTATCTTTCTGCTTGTAATAGAAGTATAATGTTTCATTAAACTTCTTTCATATTTTTTCATGGTTCTATTTGCTTGACTTGTATTTGCAAACATAACATCCTCAAATGAATAAATCATTTCTTCAACAATACTCTTAGGATTAGAATCATCTACCAAATCGTAAAATGGGATTTTATCATCTTCGTCAAATGAAATATTTTGAAATATTCCATGTTTTATCAATCCTGTAAATCCTATCAATTTCCCTTGCTCATCTTTTTCAAATAATGGTGGGGGTTCATGTTCTGACTGTGGAACTAGGATTCCTATCGTTAATGGCAAATGGCAATATGGACAAACATGAGTTTCAGGTTCTTTCTCAACTTTTAGATTCCTATATGATATATCGCCTAGATACCTAACAGTATGAGTTGATTTTCTCACGCCACAATGAGAAAGCAAATATCTGATATTTGAGAAAAGTTCGACATCTGTTTTCATTGGATGGAAATTAGTAATTGTCCAATTCATCTTTGTATGAGCCATTTTGTTATAAAATTCAGTTGTGTTTGTTATCTTTCCATATACAACACAATGAAAATGAGGACTAACGTAAGGAATCATTTTATCTTTATCAGCAAATCTGAAAGGATGAAAAACAACACAAGCAGTTTTGATATTAGCAATTTTTAGTGCAAAGTCTAAATTCTTTTTCAATTCTTTGTAAGTCATTTTTTGTGCTTTACTTGGATCAGGACTTAGAACAACGTGTTTGAAATGCCACTGTTTTTTGATGGTCTTTCCATTGGCTAATTCTATTGGTATTTTCATAAACTTTGAAACTCGCCTAGTGGTTCTACTGGCTTGACGACTTACCCAAGAATCAAAGCATAATGGACAGTTTGAAACCTTGCAGGTTTTTTGTTCATTATGAAGATAATCAGATTTTCCAGGATGGGATTTATGATTATCACATAGGTATGAAACCCATTTTTGACAGTATTGTTTTGATTGACCTTGACCAATTAACTTGAAGCCATCAAATGAGACTTCTTTCCAATCTTGAGAAAATCTACAAGCATCATAGTAAATCTTGTAGAGTTGTTTTTTCTCGGTATAGTTTGCGGTTTTAGGACATACGGTTTTTTTCAATCCCATTCCCTCCTTGACAATCGAATCCTAACGAGACATTCTTCTATCGTTAACTGCTTGTACTTTTTTGCAACAGTTGGTTTAGCGAATAACCAATTCAAACAGAATCGCCCCTACCTCTCGTCTTCCGCTTTTTTCTGCTGTGTTTTCCTGGATGGTATTGATAACCGACATACTGTAAGAAATTCAAAATGGTTTCTCCTTGAAATTCTGTTTTACAGTTTGAACAATAGGATCAAATAATTCGTTAGGATGTTGGACAGCACAATGACATTTTAGTCTCCATAAATTATGATAATTTTTTTGTGAATATCCTTTCTTGATACAAAACGGACAATGAATCTCAACTTCTCGAAGGAATACAGAAGGAATCAAAAGTCATCCTCCTGTTGTTTTTTACCGTACAACCATGTGCCAAATTGTCTGACTTCGCTAAGTAAAACTAGTAATTCTAAGTCTTGGCATTTCCGACCAATTTTTTTTCGAATGTCGCCCTTTGTTATATTTTTCAAGTTTCTGTTGTTTTACCAACAGTGAGACATTTCGAAAAGTTAGGAAAGAGAAACTAACGTCTCACTGTCAGATTATGGAAAATAATATAATGGCAAAACGCAATTTTGTATCTTCCCTAACTTCTAAACTATAATCTGAGTTTTTTTACTTAAACATTACACCTATTGTGTGTCAACAAAGTGTGAACATAATTGATCTTTCTATTACAGTTTTATGAGGTAGTTCGGTTAAGCTGTTTTCTGTTTAGCTAAATAATTACTCATTATTTCCTCGAAGGGATAAGTTTCAAGGAAGTTAGAAAATTTATTGAATCTTCTTTCCATTGCTGGTTTAGCTTCGTCAAAGTCTTTCTGCCATTGCTGAATTTCTTCAAGCTTCTGCATTAGGACATCGTCTTGCATCTGTCTTTGATTATCTTGTTTTACTGCTTCTTCGAGTGTTGTAGGTTTAGAACATTTTGAACATAGTGCAACATCTGGAGGATTAAACATATCACAAAATTGGCATTTTATAGGCGTGTTTTCTGCTTTTTCTACCTTCTTTTTTAATCCATGATGGCTCAGGATTGCATCTTCGACATCTGATTCAACCATGTGAACATAACGAGCAGACATTTTTGAATTTCCAGTCCATCCATGTCTTTTTCTTAATGTTGCTTCTGTCATGAAAGATGCTGTTCTTGTTGCTTCTGAATGTCTAAACAGATTAAGATTAATTTGTTTAGTTAATCCAGATCTCTTTGACAATCTCTTGAGTTTGTTATTGCAACCTGCATAAGTCCAAGCATTACCGTATGCATCTTTCTGATTATGGTCAGTTGTAATCCATAAAGGATAATCTTGATTATCTGCGAAAGGATGATGTTGATACCATGCCAAAAGATGAGGAACTGATTCAACTAATCTAATTTTTCTAGAATAAGTTTTTCCAGAAACACTGATTGTTGCTCCATATTCATCAAACTTAACGTGTTTTAATTTCAGGGATAGAATTTCTCCAGGTCTTGTTCCTGCTTCATAATGAGCATGGATGAAGGCTTTGTCTTGAATGGTTAGACACGCAGAAAGTAATTTCTTCAAATCATCAGATGTTAACAAATCCTCACGAACTATCTTATCTTTGACTTTATGCAGGGTAATTCCTTGTAACTCATAGACTTCTGATTCATGAGGCTTCTTTTCTCTTTGTCCAGTCTTAAACCATCTGAAAAACAGTCTTAGAATCTTCTTCATATCATAACTAGAGTTTGATTCTTGTCCTTTGTGGTCAGCGTATGTCTCCATTATCCAGATAGTTAAATTATCAATATCATCTCGAAGGACATCTTTCCAATCTTTGTTTAATTTTCTAGTAGTCTGTAAAACTGCTTGAATGTGTTTTAGTCTTGTAGCCTTTGCAAGTGTTTGAAGCTTCATTGCTTTGTCATAATCTAAAACAGTTTGATAATTTCTTTTTGTTAAATCTCGTCTTGCAAGTGCTAAAGTCTGGGCGATCTTTTTATCATAACCATGCACTTCAATTTCGTGCCTAATGTTCGTCTGTTCAGTCAATCCAGATAGTATAGGTAAAGAAGGGATTTAAACGGAAAGGTCAACGCCGGGAGAGGGATTTGAACCCCCGTGTGCAGAGCACAGACGCTATCCTGTTTTGAGATTTCGAGGCGTCCGCCTTGGACCAAGCTTGGCTATCCCGACATGCAAAGTAAGAATTTCTAGTATAAAATCGAATCAGTAAATAAAAAAACCAGCAAATACTGAATTATAGTATGGGATTAGATCTAAAACCTCTACTAGTTAGAGAGAAAACACAGCTTGAATCATTTTCAAATAAGATCGTAGCAATTGATGCGTATAATGCAATCTATCAATTTTTAGCAATAATTAGAGGACCTGAAGGATTACATCTAACAGACTCACAAGGACGTGTTACAAGTCATATTACAGGATTATTGTTTAGAAACATAAATTTTCTTACAATGGGAATAAAACCAGTTTATGTATTTGATGGAAAACCACCTTCACTAAAATCAGCAGAGATTGAAAAAAGAAAACAAATTAAAAAAGAAGCAACAGTGAAATACGAAAAAGCAATATCATCAGGAAACATGGAGGATGCAAGAAAGTTTGCACAACAAACCACATCAATGAGAGATGGAATGGTAGAAGATTCAAAAAAATTATTAGACTTATTTGGAATACCACACATACAAGCACCGTCAGAAGGCGAAGCAACAGCTGCAAACCTTACAATTACAGGACAAGCATTTGCATCAGCAAGTCAAGATTTTGATTCAATTTTATTTGGTGCCAAAAGACTTGTTAGAAACTTTACAAATAGTGGAAGAAGAAAGCTACCAAATAGAAATTCATACATCGAAGTTTTACCTGAAATAATTGAATTTCAAAAAAATCTAGACAGTATGGGATTAAACAGAGAAGAACTAGTTGATGTTGGAATTTTAATTGGTACTGATTTTAATCCAGACGGATTTGAACGTGTGGGTCCAAAAACAGCAATCAAGATGATTAAACAACATAAAAGACTAGAAGACATACCGCAAATTCAAGAACAATTAGAAAATATCCCTTTTGATCAAATAAGAAAAATTTTTCTCGAACCAAATGTAGCTAAAATAGATAAAATTGAGTTTGGGGAAACAGACTATGAGGGAATAGTGACATACCTATCAGAGGAACGAGATTTTTCAAGAGATAGAGTTGAAACATCGCTTAACAGATTAAAAAAGAATCTTGAAAAAAAGAGTCAGACATTAGATCAGTTCTTTTAATTAGTAGATGTACATAAATTGAATAATTGGTCAGTCTGGGAATATATTGAATACCAGACATTCCATCTCGTGTTGATGGACTTGCTGAGTACCAATTTCTAAACTATAAATCAACTAACATTTCAGTATAGGTATGACAGAAAATGAACAAATCAAGCATGATTTACTATTGAACATCAAGAGATTAGAAGGCATACTAGAAAGAATTGACAAATTTTGTCACAATTATGATCAAGAGAAGACTGAGGCTTCAGTAACAGTTCTGAAGATAAAAAGTGCAATGGAAAATCTTCGTGATGTAATTCCTGAAATGAGTAAAGATGCAGAAGCCATAGATCAAGAAAAAGATTAACTATGCAATCTATTTTGAAAACTCATGAGTTATGAAGATGACGTAGATGTTTACGGGGAATGTAGAAATTTTATCAAATTTTGTAAAGAACAGGGAATTCAAGTTACATCTGAGGCAGTAGCAACTGTTTGGGCTGCATTTCAGACTAATGTAGCATTAGATGAAGATGAAGAAGAAGCAACACTAGATGATTACTAACAATACTTTAGTTACAAAATAGTTTAGTTTACTTGAATTACTCCAACTTTTACAAGAAACTCAATTCCTTTAACAAATGAATTATCATCAATTTCACCTTGAGCCCACCAATCTGCATTGTTTTTTACCCATAAAGGAATAACTTGTGTAGACTCTGTAGCAGAGCTCTTAACAGAATCAATAGAAATTATCTCTTCTTTTATTAGAAATTTCATTTTCTTAATCTCCTTTTTATTACTAGTATCAAACTTGCAGGGGCTACAAAGTACATTCCAATGTTTAATAGAATTATTCCAATTCCATAACCTAGCATCTCTTCTTCAGAATCAATCTCGACGTAGTTAAGCAATGTGAGAGAAGTGAGAAGTGGAGATAATGTTACTTTAACTACTTCTTTGAAAACAAGATTTTCTCTTTCATAGTCTGCTACATATGGTGAAAATGAATAGTAAAATTGGTTGAATCCAGTCATGAAACTAGCACCTGATTGTGTGTTCATGACAGTTTCATCTCTTATCTCTCTCAAGAATTGAACTTGTGGTGCCATCTCAGAACCAAATGCTGCAGTTGCAATTAGACATCCACCACCTTCAGAAGATTGTGATGTTTGTTCTTCAGAAGATTGTGATGTTTGTTCTTCAGAAGATTCAGTTGGAGCGTTGATAGAACTAGTATAAATCGGAGCAGAGGTATCATTCTCATCTTGTAGATTAATTGATGTGCTAACAATTTTTGGTATACCATCTACTGTAACACTTGCAAAAATCTCATATTGACCTAAGATGAATTTAGCTGGTATGTTCAAGTCAAAAGAGAAATTTCCCTCGGCAGGTAAAGTTCTAATTAATATTGTCTTTCCAGTAGGATCTTTTACCTGTAATGAAAGATTTTTCTCAGATGTTATACCTGAGACTTTTACAACTTGTCCATGAATATAAGAATCCGAATCAGTCTTTATAGGGAAATCAGATACGGCAAAGGCTGTTGGGAATAGGAACTGCATTTGAAGAGTTTGATAAAAATGCATTAGAAGATTCTCAGCTGTGACAGTTATGGTTCCTGAAATCCAAGGATTAATCATGTCAAAATATTGATAAATTCCAGGTTGTGCAAAGTCTACAGAAAATTCTTCATTAATCTTAAAACCAAATTCAAATTTGCCATCTGGACCGTTAGTTACATTTCCACTAACTATTGATGTAGTAAATGGTGTTGCAGCCCAGGTGATAGGTTCGTTTACCATTACTTGTGCATGATATGGTGAAAGACAGCTCTTTGTTACATCACACGTAGCAGAGTTAGCAAGTGGAGATATTATTATCTCATCAGTGATTACAGGAGTTTCATCTGTTGTGACAGATTCAGTCTCCATTACATTTGATATATCTTGAGATTGGGATTCAATGTAATCCCCGGTAACAGTAATCTTTCCAATCATCCAAGGATGAACCATACAAAAGTAATCATGTATTCCTTCATCTTCAAATGTCCATGCAAATGAATTTCCAGGCATCATTAAACCACTATCAAAGAAACCATCAGGTCCATTTGCAGGTCCTTTGCCGCTAGTTGTAGTATGTGGTGCAGAGTCATCATTTTTCCAAACTACAGTTCCTCCTGGATTGATAATTCCATTAGAAGGAACAAAACAATCAGGCTCACAACCAGGAATACCAGAACCTGGAATGTTGCGTATTATTAATTCAGAAACGGAGGATTCAGGAGCAGAGTCTATTATACTAGAACCAGGCAATGTAGGAACTGTTACCGACATTGGGGGTGGAGTGATAATAGAATCAGGATTGGCATTCCAATTGATGTACTTCCAAGGGATTGTGTATGTTCCAGCCTCTACATTCTCTGGAAGAGGTACACTCCAGGAATTACTGCTAGAGAAACAATACGAAGAATCAATACCGTCAGTACCTCCATCACAACGACCTCCATGATTATTCTCACTAAATATCAGATCAGTTGAGGTACAACTTGGGAATAGATCACAACCAAAGATTACACCGCTTTGATAGAAATCAGATGAAGTTTTAATATCAAGTGTTCTTCCGGTAGGAGATGTAGAGTTTAGATATACAGAAGCAGTTAGCGTTGGTTTACATGCTTCTAACCATTCAACATCTCTGCTATCAGATGTTGATGTACAGTCAAAAGATTCGTCAATAGGCTCCAAAACTGCCACTACGAAACTTTTCTCAACGCTTGAGCCACTATCGTCAGTTACTTGACACATTACAGTATGTCCAGTTGTTGGTATAGGAGGACGAACTGGGAATAGATGATTAAACTGGTAACCTACAATACCAGGTCCATTTTCATCTATAGGATTTCCATTTAGATCTAGTGTTTTTTGTGTTGGAACTGATTCGAGATTAACAAAACATTGTGGCGTTAACCCTTTATCCACCCAGACATGCCACGCATAATTGTATCCTGTGGAGTTTAGAGCGGTACGAAGTATTGTGAAATTTTGATCAATATTGCCTACATCTAATGAAGGATTGTAGGCATATTT
>JAOMCQ010000005.1 GCA_028345095.1 Candidatus Nitrosopelagicus sp.
GTAGACTAAGACTAATAATTTTAAATTAATTTTCTTAACAATCTATTATCGAGTAACTACTATTTTTTTTTATTTTAATTTTAAAAACAAAATGTATCTTGTGTAAATTTAATTTAAAAATTGAATTTGATATACCTAGTTTACACTAGGGGAATCAAAAAATGAAACGCCATGCATGTGTCTTTCTATGTTTGTGGCCGTACCGATGTTTTGGTCTATTAGTAATGGCAGGCTCACCACTCGCCGAAGCTTGTGATCTACACCTCCATTCTATCAACGCAGTCTTCTGCTGCGAACCTTCAACTAACGTAACGCTGTCATGTCTCGGGATAGGCTTCGTGCTTAGATGCTTTCAGCACTTAACCTAAATCGCTTAGCTGCCCGGCCTGCCTTATCAGACAACCGGTACACCAGCGGCGACGATGCTCTGTTCCTCTCGTACTAAGAGCAACTTCCCCTCAGACAGCGACGCTTCCATCAGGCAGAGACCGACCTGTCTCACGACGGTCTAAACCCAGCTCATGTTCCCTTTTAATAGGCGAGCAGCCTCACCCTTGGCCCCTGCTGCAGGACCAGGATAGGAAAAGCCGACATCGAGGTACCAAACCGCGGGGTCGATAGGAGCTCTCGCCCGCGACGAGCCTGTTATCCCTGGGGTAATTTTTCTGTCACCTTCCGGCCCCAATAGTGGGCGCAGGAAGGATCGCTAAGCCAGACTTTCGTCTCAGAATTCCGTGCGTTTGGAAATCCTGTCAGTCTAGTTTTTGGCTTTGCCCTCTTCAACGGATTTCTGACCCGTTTGAACTAAACTTTGGGCCCCTCTGATATCTTTTCAGAGGGGTGCCGCCCCAGCCGAACTGCCCACCTGCACGTGTCCCCGGTCTGCACCGGGTAAGTAGTACTGCAAAAATAATCTGGTGTTACATCGTTGCTTCACTCATTTCCCAAAGAAAATGAGGCATAGCTCCCAGATACACTATGTAATCTTTACTATACTACAAGCACAAGCTGCAGTAAAACTCCACGGGGTCTTCTCTCCCCGATGGAAGTTGATGGACTGTTCGTCCACCTTATGTGGCTTCACCGGGTTGTAGGTGGGGACAGTGGGGCTCTCGTTGTTCCATTCATGCGCGTCGGAACTTACCCGACAAGGCATTTGGCTACCTTAAGAGAGTCAGAGTTACTCCCGGCGTTAACGGGCCCTTAGCTCGGTTGAACCCAAGTTTTAGGTACCCGCACCGGCCAGGATTCAGCGACTATACAAATCCTTTCGGACTAGCAGTCGCCTGTGTTTTTATTAAACAGTCGAAACCCCCTTGTCATTGCAACCTGCTCACCCCATTCCTCATGAAGTGTGCAGGCATCCCTTATACCTAAGCTACAGGACTAATTTGCCGAATTCCCTCACCATACGGTATACCCGTAGCACCTTAGCTTTCTAAGCCAGCGCACCTGTGTCGGTTCTCGGTACGAGCTTGCAAGTCACTTTCTACACAAATTTTCAAGGTCCCCTGGACTCAAGAGAACTCTGCTAACGCAGAGCCATTAATGCCTCGAGATGGTTCTCGTCATTACGACACTCCCCATCTCTCGAACACTTAGACACAACGACGGTTATGCTCTCCCTATCCGGAAGTGGTTCATATAGATAATAACGCAACTTGCAAGGTACTGGAATATTAACCAGTTTCCCTTTCGAATTACTCTGTTGAGGTAATCCTTAGGATCGACTAACTCCAGGCTGATAACGCATTGCCTGGAAACCCTTGCGCTTGCGGTGGTAGAGGTTCTCACTCTACTATGCTGTTACTGCCGCCAAGATCTGCAATAGAAAATGGTCCACAGGACGTCACCGCCCTGCTTCGACCCAATCACTACGCCAACCTACCATGACATGCCCATTGGCATGTATCCAAAGTATCGGTACTTTTCTTTAGCCCCGTCCGTTTTTGTGGCGCCCACGCTCGGCAGGTAAGTTGTTACACACTTTTTAAAGGATAGCTGCTTCTGAGCTTACCTCCCTGCTGTCTTGGCGCGAACACACACTTTAGCTTGACACTTAGAAAAAATTTAGGGACCTTAACTTCGGTCTGGGTTAAACCCCTCTCGGTCGTGAACCTTACGTCACACGAACCCGTCTCCTAGCTTCTACAATGCATATCCCTTCGGAGTTTGAATGGGGAGCGAGGAATTTCTTCCCCATACTCCCTTATCAGTGCTCTACAGGAAACGCTATCTCCACTAAGGACGCCCTACGAGACGCTTCGGTTGGAACTAGCAATCGCCAGTCTAGATTGGTTTTTGACCCCTAATCCCAAGTCACACAAACGATTTGCACGTCAGAACTGCTTCAGCCCTCCAGCGGGCTTTCGCCCGCCTTCAGCTTGCTCAGGATTAGATCGACTGGCTTCTAGCCTAGCCGCCATGACTCAACGCACTTTCACACGCTTCTCCTCGCTAATGCTGCGAGAACTCGGTTTCCCTTCGACTCCACCTTGTCTGGTTTAGTCTTGCCATGACAGTTAGCTCCTTGGCCCGTGTTTCGAGACGGAACGCGTAACACTGATGATTTGAGCTCAAGACCTTTAGCTCTATTGCTAGAACCTCCAATCAAGAAAAATCATCTTTCATGCTACGCACGTCTGTAAGTAATAGATTTCATGCACTTTTCACCCCCCTTCCGGGGTACTTTTCAGCTTTCCCTCACGGTACTAGTGCACTATCGGTTTTGAGTTATATTTAGCCTTAGAAGCTACTTTCTCCTAATATTCGATGCCCACTACCAAGGACATCTACTCTGGTACTCAACTAATCCTATACCATTTCGTTTACGGGGGTATCACCCTCTATGCCAAAACGTTCCAGATTATTTCAACTATGTTCTAGGATCATTATATGAGCCCGTATACACCACATCTCTGTTAAGTTACCATAACAGATTCAGTTTGGGCTGTTACCTTTTCGTTCGCCACTACTTGGGTAATCTCTATTGATTTCTCTTCCACGTCGTACTAAGATGCTTCAATTCCGACGGTTCGACCTCCGCCACCTACGTAACGGAGTATGTAAACATAAGATTCTCATTCGGACATCCCGGGATCATAAGTCGCGTGCGCTTACCCCGGGCTTATCGCAGCTTGCCACGTCCTTCATCTCTACTCAAACCTAGCAATCCCTCTATTACCGTCTTTACACCGGCAATTACGGCCACAATTTACACAAGACACATGCATGACGATCATTGCCGAACTAGTGCGGTAGTCGGCTACATCCTTCTTACATCATTTTCATGATGTAATGCATCGATGGTGATGCAAAGATTATGTGCTTTCCGTAATTCTTTCTAAGGAGGTGATCCGACCGCAGGTTCCCCTACGGTCACCTTGTTACGACTTTTCCCTTGTCACTTACCCCAAGTTCGATAATGCCAATTAGACATCACCTCGCTAAAGGCAAACTTCAATGAAACGACGGGCGGTGTGTGCAAGGAGCAGGGACGTATTCACTGCGCGATAATGACACGCGGTTACTAGGGATTCCATATTCATGAGGGCGAGTTGCAGCCCTCAATCATAACTGTGGTAGCGTTTAGGGATTACCTCTATCTTTCGATTTTGGAACTCATTGTCGCTACCA
This sequence comes from Candidatus Nitrosopelagicus sp., assembly GCA_028345095.1. Lineage (GTDB taxonomy): Archaea > Thermoproteota > Nitrososphaeria > Nitrososphaerales > Nitrosopumilaceae > Nitrosopelagicus. Next base: position 3,637 of record JAOMCQ010000005.1, read on the forward strand.
TTGCAGCCCGCGTGTGGCCCCAGAGTTTCGGGGCATACTGACCTGCCGTGGCCCCTTCCTTCCTCCGCATTAACTGCGGCGGTCCCCCTAATTCGCCCTACTACTCCTGAGAGTAATAGTGGCAACTAGAGGCAGGGATCTCGCTCGTTACCTGACTTAACAGGACATCTCACGGCACGAGCTGGCGACGGCCATGCACCACCTCTCAGCTTGTCTGGTAAAGTCTTCAGCTTGACCTTCATTCTGCTGTCTCTCCGGGTAAGGTTTCAGGCGTTGACTCCAATTGAACCGCAGGCTTCACCCCTTGTGGTGCTCCCCCGCCAATTCCTTTAAGTTTCATACTTGCGTACGTACTTCCCAGGCGGCAAACTTAACGGCTTCCCTGCGACACTGCGCTAGCAACAAGCCAACGCATCATCGAGTTTGCATCGTTTACAGCTGGGACTACCCGGGTATCTAATCCGGTTTGCTCCCCCAGCTTTCATCCCTCACCGTCGAACGTGTTCTGGTAGACCGCCTTCGCCACAGGTGGTCATCAATAGATCAAAGGATTTTACCCCTTCCTACCGAGTACCGTCTACCTCTCCCACTCCCTAGTTCTGCAGTATTTTCGGCAGCCTATACGTTGAGCGCATAGATTTAACCGAAAACTTACAGAACCGGCTACGGATGCTTTAGGCCCAATAATCATCCTGACCACTTGAGGTGCTGGTTTTACCGCGGCGGCTGACACCAGAACTTGCCCACCCCTTATTCATCAGTGGTTCTACGACTAACAAAAGGTTCCTTTAGCAGGAACCACTCAGATTAACCTTGTCGAGCTTTCGCGCATTGCAAAGTTTTCTCGCCTGCTGCGCCCCATAGGGCCTGGGTCCTTGTCTCAGTACCCATCTCCGGGCTACTCCTCTCAGAGCCCGTAGCTGTAATAGCCTTGGTGGGCCATTACCTCACCAACAAGCTGATAGCTCGCAGTCCCATCCTACGGCAATAAATTATTTGAGTCATAAACCATTCCAGGCATCATGACCTATCGGGTATTATTCTCAGTTTCCCGAGGTTATCCCCGTCCATAAGTTAGGTTGACTACGCGTTACTGAGCCGTCTGCCTTGTATTACTACAATGACTAACATGGCTTAGTATCAATCTGATAGCAGTCAGGTCCGTCAGGATCAAACGGATTCTATATTATTTTATTTTCAAAGTACATTTTTTGCACAACTAATTTCTATTATTGGAATTAACGGAATGCACATAATCTTCACATCTCAGATTTGATCATTATGATCAGATCCTCATTTTGTATGCGTAACTGGAGGCCTCTAAATCACAAAATGGCATCTTGCCATACTTCATCAAAGGCGCCGCCAAAGCGTTACGTATGCGAAAATTTGAGTTGCTGAAGGCATTATAAACCATTCAAAATATAGGCGTAAACGGTCATTCTTGGCGATCAGTAATATAATGAAAGAAGCGAAAATAGGTAGGATATGACTAGTGTACAAGAGGCTTATAGGAAAAAAACAAGAAAGTCTGCAAAATTATTTACAAAAGCAAAAAAGGTTCACATTAATGGAGTACATCATAATATTAGATTTTTTGAGCCATACCCATTTATCACAAAATCTGCAGAAGGTAAATTTCTCACAGATGTTGATTCTAACAAATATGTCGATTACTGGATGGGGCACTGGAGTTTAATTTTAGGACATGCACAAAAACAAATTCAGAAAAAAGCAATAGGACAATTAAAGAAAGGTTGGATGCACGGAACATCAAATGAAAATGCAATCCTACTTTCAGAGAAAATTTCAAAAGTAGTTCCAGTAGCAGAAAAGATACGTTATGCATCAACGGGTACAGAAGCCACAATGTATTCAGTTAGATTAGCACGTGCAGTAACTGGCAAAAAAATTATTGCAAAAATTGATGGAGGATGGCACGGATATACAACAGATTTGTTAAAGACTGTAAACTGGCCATTTGATGTTTCAGAAAGTCAAGGATTAACAGATGAGGAACATATAGTATCCCTGCCTCTAAACAATTTACAAGAATCATTAAAAATTTTAAATTCAGTGAAAAATGATTTGGCAGGAGTTTTGATTGAACCTGTGTTGGGAGGAGGTGGAGCAATACCAGCCACACAAGAATATCTTAAAGGAATACAAGAAATGGTAAAAACAAATAATGCATTATTCATGCTAGATGAGATTGTTACAGGATTTCGATTTAGGTATGGATGTATTTATCCAACTATGAAACTTGATCCAGATATAGTAACACTTGGAAAAATTGTAGGTGGAGGATTTCCAATTGGAGTAATTTGTGGGAAAGATGAAATTATGGAACATGCTAACACCTCTGTAAATTCAAAAAAGAGTAGAACATACATTGGAGGAGGAACATTTTCTGCAAATCCATTAACAATGATAGCTGGAGATACAACACTGAATGTTTTGAAAAATAAGAAAAATTCACTTTACAAAAAATTAGATAATCTTGGAAGAGATACTACAAAAATGCTAAAGAATGTGTTTTCAGATGAAGTTATTGTTACAGGTAAAGGATCATTATTCATGACACATTTTCCAAGAAATGGAATGACGAAAATTAACAATGCTGCAGATGTTGCAAAATGTGATTCAACAAAGCTATTCAATTATCATTTTGAAATGATGACAAGAAATGGAATTTTCTTTTTGCCAGGAAAATTAGGGGCATTTTCAGATGTACATTCTACTTCAGATGTAAAAAACATGAAAAAGGCTACAGAAAATTTTGTGTCAAATTTAAAGAGATAGGGAAATTTTTTATCTCAATGATTAAAGATGATTTATGGACAAAAAAATAGACACTAGACGTTCATGGCCAAAAGGGTATGAACCAAAGGAAGAAACTGAAGAAGATCTATCAGCAAGGCTGGGATTATTAGAAACCATTCTAAAATCAAAACCAGAAAAAAAAGCAAGTACAGATATTTTTAAGGTAATGGCATCAAGAAGGTCAACCAGAAAATTTTCTAAAAATCCCGTAGAGAAATGGAAGATTGACAAAATTTTAGCTGCTGCAGATACTGCACCAACTGCAGGAAATTTTCAGGGATTTGAGATTTTTTACATTAGTGATAAGAAAACAAAAGAGGAGCTTGTAAAAGCTTCAAACAATCAACCTTATGTGAATACACCATTAGTTCTAGTATTTTGTATGAATCCATCTAGGGTAAAACTTGATTTTTCTCCAAAAGTTATAATGAAATTCTCAATTCAAGATGCTACACTTGCTGCTGCATATTCTCAATTAGCCGCATCTGCATTAGGGTTAAGTAGTATTTGGATTGGCATGTTTGATGAGGAGAAGGTAAAAGAGATTATAGGAACAGAACTTAGGCCAACGTCAATACTATGCATTGGATATCCAATTAAAAAAAGACCTGCAAAATTAAGAAGACAATTAAAAGAACTTATTCATGTAGTGGAAAGAAAAGACTAGTCGTCAGCAAGAGTTTTTGTAAATCCAGATGAATCATCTGAAAATATTTTAACTACATTTTCTGCTAGTTTCTCAATGTCTAAACCTGGTTCAGCAGATATTAGAAGTATGTTTGTAGTAACAGGAAATGGAAAACTGATTAAGATTACCTTATCCCTTCTAGATGCAATATAATTTAATGCGCCAAGTGAATTGTTTAGTTCATCAGTTCTTAGTGAAACGGTTAATGCAAATTTATAAAAATCATGTAGTTTTGCTTCATCACCTTCATATGGATTAACTCCTTCAGTGAAACCACCTGCAATTTTTTTTCCTTCATGATTAATGATTGCTGCAAATCTTACACCATTATGATGTTGAATTTCAGTACATCGTGGATCATAAACAGAATCAGTCATAATTAATTAAGAAATTAAGAGTATAATAATTATAGTGAGGACAGAATGGCATCTGCCGTTATACGCAGGAGTTAACGCGTATTGGATTTTAAGCAGAGGTGCCCCCCACTAAAGTGGTTTGAACATTTCTCTAATAAAAAGTAAAGTATTATTGAACTGCAACTAATTTTTCTTTTTTGGATTTTGCATCTTTTCTCATTTTTGCAATAACATTAGCTAACATTTGCTGTTGAATTGCTTCTAAATCTTCACAGACGCTACTCATCTTCATCTTCATCCTCGAATCTCCAATTTTTTAATAACTGTTTTCTTAAGTCTTGAACTTGTTTTTCATCTAAAACTTTACCTGTGTTTTTATCTACTGGGACTACATTCATTCCATTTAGTTTGTACTCAACGTCATAAAGAGATAGTTTTGATTTCTCTTGTAATACTGGAACTCCATCTTCATCAACTGCACGATCCACGTCAAAAGGCTCTTCTTCATCCATATCACGATGCATGTAACTAGAAGTCACATCACCCTTTTTTGGAATAAATTTTTTAGCAATAGCCTTTTCAATTTCGAGTGTAGTTTCATTTTCATGATATAGACGTCTTCCAGTCTCATCTTCTACAAATTCAGGCATAACTCTCGTCTAACTCATGTGTATTTAATTTTTGGCGTCTCTGAAAAAGAATTTGAAAAGTGCTTCACGTCTGCCCTTTTTGCTCATATTTCTTGTAAGAACTCTATATACTACATATGCCAAACCGATGGAAGCAACGATCGTATATCCAATACATGATGGATCCTCATAACACGGCGTACCTACAATTTTATTTTTTATTGCAAACATCGATGGAAGTAAGATTGCATCTAATCCACATGAATCCATATTTGGTATTAGTTTTATGATTAAAAAATTTGGCGGATTTGATTAGTTACTGAAACATGCTTTATCAAGAGTATCACATGTCTTTATGATATGACTACACCCCGTTACAATACTAATTTGTTTTAACTTTAACTTGTTGACCATGTTGTGCTTTCATTATGTATTTATCACGGATTTTTACACTTACCCAATCAATTACAAGAACAGTGATTAAAACAACTAGCATGAAAACTGCAGCTTTTCCATATTCAAAAAATTTAATGTAGTTTATAATATAAAATCCAATTCCACCTGCACCTACAATTCCAAGTATGCTAGTCTGTCTTACATTGTAATCAAACATGTACAATATCTGACTTAGAAGATGTGGTGCAGATTCAGGAATTATTACATAACGAATTAGCTGAAGTTTTGACAAACCAATGGCAGTGGTTGCTTCTACAGGATCATAGTCAATAGCTTCAATTGATTCGTATTGTAGTTTACTGATAAATCCTATAGTGTATAATGTAATAGCAAGAATACCAGCAAAAGGTCCAAGACCAACAACAATGACAAAAAGAATGGCCCAAAGAATAGAAGGAAAGGTTCTAGTTGCAGCCAACAATGCACGTAAAGGTGCATACACGTATTTACTAGAAATATTTCTTGCTGCAAAGATACTTAGAGGTAAAGAAATTACAACACCAAGAATTGTACCAATAAATGCCATTTCAATTGTTTCAAGCATTGCCCAAAATGCGGTTCCCCAATGTTCAGATTCAAACTCAGTCATTTCTTTTAGAACTATTCCAAGGTTGGGTAACCCCTCAGCAAATGCAATAGGATCTACACCGACATCATAAGACATTACAACCACAACTGCAATTATGGCACCAATTAGGAGATTATTTTTTGGGTTCATTATACATCTCCCAAATTTCTTTCTTAGTCATATCACCTGTTTGAAAATCAATTATTTTTTCACCTTCAACACCAAGTTCAAGTACTTTATCTCCATCTTTGATTACTGCAACTCGATTTGCATATTCTAGAGCCAGATTCATGTCATGATGTATCATTATAGCAGTTAGATTGAATTTTTTTTGTGCATCTCTAATTACAGTCATTATTTCTCTAGCAGTTACAGCATCTAATTCCGAGACAATTTCATCTGCCAATAAAATATCAGGATTTTGCATTAATGCACGAGCAATAGCAACACGACGTTTTTCACCACCACTGAGCATGTGTACCTTACGATTAGATTTTTCATGTAATCCTACTAATTTTAAGATATCATGTGCATGTTGAATTTCTTCTTTTGGGAAATTTTTAAAAAATGAGTTAATAGAATTTAATCTTGGTAACCCACCAATCATCACATTATCTAATACACTAGAATTTTTTACTAAGCCTAATGTTTGTGGAATATATCCAATTTTTGAGATTGATTTTTTATATTGTTTATTTTTAAGATCTGGTTTTTGATAGTTATACAATACGACACCATCACTCGGAATCATCATTCCGTTCATCAATTTCAATAAAGTGGATTTACCAGAACCAGAAGCTCCAACAATTGCATAATTAGTACCTCGTTCAACATTCATTGATACATTTTTCAGAACAAAACTTTTTGAGTCGTAAGAGGCAGATACATTTCTCATTTGTATAACCGATAAAGTTGCAATGGAGGAAAAAGATGCAGTGTTTTGGACATCCATAACTATCAAGATTTGTCATCAGATCTAAGCAATAAATCTAGATGAAATCACTCCCTATTCTAAGAATTTAGAATGAGAATTTGTGCGTGAGAAAATTGGTTAGTAATAAAAAAAGAAAAATGATTATTTTGGTGCGTCGTAGTTTTTCTTATCAAATGTTGCCTGTTCAATTCCAGGTAACAAATCAAGATATTGTCCAAAGTCTCCTATGTGCATTTCAGCAGTTGTTGGTAACAATGCATCAGCGCCATAAACATCTTTGAGGATTTGGTTGTTATCTTGGTGATTGAGTTTGACCATTGAATCTACCAAGTGTTGTTTTGTTTCAGATGATAAATCATTAGAAACTACAAACACGTGAGATGGTACTAATCCAAGTGTGTCAACTTTTTTGAGTTGTGCTTGCTGTTCAGGTGTTAGATATTTTCCTGGTGCTATATCAGAGCCAAATGCCATTTCAACAGAACCATTCAAAAGCAATTCTAAGGCTGCTTTGTATCCACCACCAAATGCATGGTACTCAAATGAGTTATCCAATGCTTGTTTCAATGCAACTATATCGTCACCTTCAACAGTAACTAAACCTCGATCTACAAGAGTTCCCATAGGTCGGATGAATCCAGATGAACCAGTGATGCTAGTAAATGCAACTTTGTTTCCAACTGCTTCATCAATAGATGAATAGTTAGAATCGGCTCTCTGCCATACTGTTGCATAATATCCGACTTTGCCTTTCTTTACTTCAGCCATTACAACTTCAGCATTTGCTCTGTCGTGTGCAATCCAGCCAGGTCCTGTATCCATAAATGCTGCATGAATATGTCCAAATCTCAATCCTTCAATTATTGTTTCATAGTTAGATGGAACAACAACTTCAACTTCGACTTTACCATCAAATTCAGATTCCACGAAACGTGCAAGTGTTTCAGCTTTTGGCGTGAGAACATCTGCTTTTTCAGATGGAATGAATCCGATTGTTATTTTATCAATACCATAATCTACTGATTCAGTCTGCATCATAGGTACTGGTGCAGTTTGTTCAATTCCAGAATCAGTTGGTATGAAAAATCCGATTGCAATACCAATGGCAAGTGTGCCAATAGCAATTCCTGCAATTTTTCCGCTAGACATAAAAATTTCACTTAGTCAAAGCTAATTAAACTAATAGCGATTTCTTATTTTATATTCCAAGAATGTAGAATAAGTCTTAGTAATAAAATCATATTTTCAAATCTATTTTTAATAATTAATGAATTGACATTGAATATGCCGTTAGTGATACAGCATTCGTATGCTTTGATCTAAAACCAGAATTACATGTCGTCAACTACTGGAAGTATTGCTAACGGCACTTTCCAATTAATTAGAATATGAATTTGAAAAGTACACTGAATTTTAATATCCTACTAAGTATAATTTTTCATGGCAGATAAATCACCATATGTTCTAGTTAGTGTTTTCAAAGAAGATGCAAACGAACAAGACGTGTCACAAGCAGCAGGAAAGATTGCTGCTATAATTGACGACTGGAATGGTCAAGGAAATATGATTTGGAGTGGTTCTTTTGATGATAATAAGACTGCAATGTCAGTTATTGAAGGGGACAAAGCAGAAGCTGAAAAATTCTTCAACGGATACAATGAAGCATGCAAATCATTTCTTTCATCATATTTGTATCAGTGGGACGCAATGCCTCTTTTGTCATTATTAGGACAAAAACAAGCATCCCAATAATTATTAATTTACCACAATATTTTTTTAAATTATAATTATTCCTTGCTTCATTAGATAATCTACGGTTCTGAGAAATTCTTCATCTGTTATTTTTTCATCAATCCACCAGGTTATGTTGTCTACAAGCCAGTTTGGAATATAGGGTTGTGAATAATTTGAAAATTCGTAATTTCCAATCAATCCTTTATTTTGGATATATTCAAATGCATCAAATAATAGTTGATCAGTGGATTGTCCATTCATCCACCAACTCGCATTTGATTTAATCCATCCCGGAAGGAAAATTGTAGAATCAGTAGAAAGAATTCTACCATTAGTTTCAATTAATGATTTGGAGATTTTGAGATTTTGTTCAATGTTTGGATAATTTGGGTTGATTTCATATACTTGTTCAAAATATGATAATGAATTTTCATAGTTTTTCAGATGTATTAAAGCAAGACCGATTTTATTCAAGGCGTTCAAGTATAACGGTTCTTGAATTTTATCTACATTTTTCATTACTATTTTGTAATTTTTAATGGCATTACCATACAAGCCCATTTCAAAAAAATTGCTCGGCATTATTATTGACCTGAACGATGTTTAGATTTTCAGATTTAGATGGAAGTGGGATATCAGTTTGTTCTACATCAAAGATTAGATTTTTACTTTGATCAATTTTATCAATGTATGCAAATTCAATAGAATGTTTTCCTGGTATTGATTTGTAATTAAAGTTTAGATATGTTTCAAAAAATCCATTTCTAGTAGGTTTAACTTTTAAGACATCTACAGAAAGATCAGGATTTGTGATCAATATGTAAACAGGGTGACCTGACATGTACACAGCATTATTTATCTGACCAGAAATTGTCATCATGGTATCTTGATGACGAAATAGTTTTACAGTATTTTTAGAAATTTCAGTGAATTCGAATGGATATGTAGGATCTAACGGAGAGATTGGGTTTTCAATAATAATTTCACTAGGTCGTTGTTCAGAAAATGCATGGAACCCATAACTTCCATAAATTGAACGAACTTTTTGGACATCAATTTCAGTTATCATTCTCAAATCAGGATTAATGTGAGCAGGAGCAAACATTATGGAAGGAGGAGATTCATTGCGTGTTACAATTTTTCTGTTATAATCATTATCATCAGTTGTATAATGACCAAGACCAAATGTGTGCCCCATTTCATGAATGGTAGTTTTTAAAATTCCATCCATCCATTTTTCACCATAAATTGATTCTTGATTTTCATAATAGATGTAAATTGAACTTCTCATAAATGCACCCAGTGTTTTACTAAGTAGTGAACCAGAAAATTCAGGATCATCTCTAAACAATATGGTAATCGTACAGTCATCACTTACTGATTCATTTTTTCCAATTTTCTTAAATTTTATATCCCAAAAATCTTTGTTTATTAATTCCGAATCTTGTAATTTTTCCTTCCACGTATTAACAGCAATTTGAGATTTATCCATCATCTCATTCATTTGAGAGAGAGAGATTTTGTCACTTATGGATTCAACCGCACAATATGTAGGAGTTTCAGTTAATCTTTGATTGATAGTAGGATAGGTATAATCTATCGCATATGCATAATTAGAACTAATTGTAACAAAAACTACAAAAATTAGGGACGATAATAGAATTTTCATTTAATCAATTACGTATCTTTTTGCACGTTTCACATGTTCTTCATCAAGATGTTTAGCCATCATTACACCCAACATGTATGAACGTGCGGCTGCATCATCAGGATTGTCATTGAGAGCTTTTGCATTAATTTCAAAACCATCTGCGGCTATTTTTTTAAAATCAGTCATGATATTTTATTTAATCAACTCGTTTTAAGATCTTTCGGTTTTTCAGATATGATATGAGAAGGTAAATTCCACCAAGAATAAATCCAATACTTACAACAATTACTGTTACAGTGGTAGTTGTTTGATAACTAGTTCCAGCATCATATGCAGAATATACTCCAACAAATACAAAAAACATCCCTAAAACAAGATATGTTCTTTGATAAAATAGATTCATCTAAATCGAGATTAACTCTAATTGTGAGTTTTCATTTATAGAATGTTCATCTACATATCCAGATATCATTTCAAGAACATATTGTGCATTATCCGCAGAAACACCATCAGATTTACAGGTCATAACCTCAACAGGAGTTATGCATGGAGGAACATTTTTTTGGATTGAGACAACATTACCGTTTTCATTAAACCATATTATATCAATATGAAATTGCATATTTTTCATCCACATGGAACGATTTCCAGGTCCATCAAATACAAATAACATCCCTTTATCATCAGCAAGAAAACTTGCAGTTTCAAACATTAAACCACGCATTCTACGAGGATCGGTATCTGCAATATACACTTGGAGAATTTTATCATCTAACTGTACAGTGCCCATTAAAAAATTAGAATTTGCATCAATTTTTACTTCAGAAGGAAGTGATAACATGCCGGCTGCACCGACAATTATAGCTGCCACACTAATTGGAATTAATACCTGTAGACGAGTAGGCATGCTTTACAATATAATCAAGAAAATAAAAACTAAAGCAATTACAAAGATGCTTTGAATTGACTAATTGAAGATAAAGTATGATGTGTGTTATTGCCAATATCTTTCAGAGTAGTTCCATTGTATTTTTTGTCCAAATATCTTCCTGCTAGTATCATTGGGGCTCCAACTGCAACAGTAACTCCGGTAGGCTCAGGAATCCATAGCATGAGAAATCCTAATTTTTGCATTTTCTTACCGGGAGCAGATGCACGATTTAATGCCCCAAGAGATTGAGATGTTTTTTTATCATGTATTTTTCCCATGTCAGAATATAGACTAGTGCGTCTAGAAGCAGATTCTTTCATAAGTCGTAGTCGCTCAATTCGTTCTCTAAGAGGATCAGTCATTTATTGATATTTTGAAAAATATAGTTAACAGCCAGTGATCAAATTCGACTACATCCAAGTCAAGATTTTGTCACAAAAATTTCCAATTTATATAAAAGGAAATTCTTATCGCCATAATGAAAAACAAAACATCTCGTAGATTAGATTCAATTAAAGCCGCACATGAATCAGAGAAATCAAGTTCCATTTCAGATAGAGTAGAAGATTATTTGGAAGTCATTTCAGAATTGGTAGATATGAAAGGATATGCTGCAACATTAGATATTTCAAGATACATGAATGTTAGTGCACCTAGTGTAACAAAAATGCTCAAGAAATTAGATGCAGAAGGATTTTTAGAATATGAAAAATATTATGGGATTAATTTAACTGAAGAAGGCCAACGGATTGCAGATATGATAAAACAAAAACATGGAATTTTGCTAGAATTTTTTGAGATTTTAGGTATTGGTAAAGAAATAGCAAATCAAGATGCAGAAGGAATTGAACATCATCTTAATCCAAAAACGATTAGACAAATTAGAAAGTTTGTAACATTTTTCAAAGCAAATCCAAAGCTGATGAATAGTTTTAATGAGTTCTAATAATTATTTGAGAATTTCTTCTATCTTTTTACGACTACTTTTTAAGAAAAATAGTCCTCCAGCACCCAACAATGCAAATGGAGCGGCATAGAATAGTAAATCTAACATTGGATCTCCGCACATATCATACATTAGAATAACTAGTATTTGAAATTTTTTGTGAATGCTTTGCTACGATTTTAATCTCTTTTTAGATATATTTCCAGATTATCATCATTATTGACAAATCTAGAAAAACGCTTACCCTCAGTAGAACGCTTCAAAATTTTGATTTTACCTTTTTTGCCAATTCTGGATGAAAACAGAAATTCATCATTTACAACAAAGCTTGCCAAATTTCCAGTATATTGTCTATCCACTTCAAATATCAAGGCGGTTCCAGACTCACCATAATCATATGATAAAGATTGAGATGGAAGATCTTGTTGTATTCCATGTTCTTCAACGTCAATGTGTAAACCAAGAGATTTTTCTAATTCTTGAATAGTTTTTCCTGCTTTTCCAATTAATGCAGGAATCGAATCTTTTGAGACAAAAATCTTGATTCTGCCAGGACTAAGAAATTCAACTTTAGGATGAGAATCAAATCTGTATAATCTGTCTAGAATTTTTTCTTCTGCTAAATGTTCTATTCCAGTTTTTTGTGAGTCATTTTCAGTTACAGGAATTATGATGTTTTCTTCACCAAAAGTGTAAATTTCATATTCCAAAGTGTTTGTTTCAAAATCAGATATCTCAATTACAGGTCGTGCTAAATCTTGCTCAACCATGCCAGAGGGAACCTTTACTTTTAATTCAAGTTGGTAAACCTTGGATATTCCACCATCTTTTACATAAATTACAGTGTCAAGTACATTTGGAATAATTCCAAGTTCAATTTTTCCAATAAATCTTTGAATTGCATCAATTGGCGTATTTGCATGAACAACCCCAACCATGCCAACCCCGGTCAATCTAAGATCGCTGAAAATTCTAAAATCTTCTCTTCGTCTAACCTCATCAAATATTGTATAATCAGGTCTAACAAGTAACAAGATGTCTGCAGAGTTTTCAAAACTTCCATCTAATCTAGTGTACTGAGTTACTCCAGGATCAACTTGTAGATCACGTGGAGATTCAAATGTTTTAACAATTTTTCCAGAGAGATTAAAGAAGTTTGCAATTCCTGATGCAAGTGTACTTTTTCCAGAACCTGGAGCGCCAGATATTAGAATTCCTTCTGCGTGTTGTTTCAATCTAGACATTAGTTTCTCAGATAGATGATAATCTTCTAATGACATTTGTTTAATTGGGTGAACTATTGTGATTTCTAAAAGTTCAGAAAATGGAGGTCTAGTTATTGCAATTCGATAATCCCTATACTGGATTACTAATGCTCCAGGTTTTGAGATTTCAGTATTACCAAGTGTTTCATCGTCTATTGCAGATAAAATTTGATTTGTTATAATTTCAAGATAATCACGATCAAGTGTTTTTGTATCAAGTTCTACTAACTCAAAACTTCCAGGCATTCCTTTCTTGCCAAGAGGTTTTTGATTTTCTTTTAGATGAATACTCATTGTTATTGGGTCAAAAAATTTCAGGAACTCTAAATTAGGAATCTTTTGTTCATTGGTGATAAACTCTGATTCAGATTTTTGTAAATCACTCATAATTGCAATTTAGGCTTGGTTCTATTATGTATTCTTTTAATGCATAAAACATCCACACAACTTAAACAAATTAATCTCACAAAGCCAAACAAAAGAATTGTTTTAGATCGGTATGTATGTCAGGCCAAAATAATGCCAACTTGCAGTTTCATTCAGATTGTAATAATTACTTTGAATCGTTAAGAGAGAAAGGCAAAACAGATTTTGAATTTGAAGATGAGTATTTCTTCACCATGCCTGCAATATCACAAATGAGTTTAGATTAATTATTCAGTAGTTCCTCAAATTATAGATATGCATAAGCTAGATTCAATTGCAGAAAATGTCAAAGAGTGTCAAAAATGTGAGTTATGTGAGACGCGAACAAAGGCAGTTCCAGGTAAAGGAAACTTTGATGCAGATGTAATTTTTGTAGGGGAGGCACCTGGCAAAAATGAGGATATGTATGGTGAGCCATTTGTCGGTGCGGCTGGAAAAAGACTTGACATGATTTTAGAAGATACTGGAATAAATAGAGAAGACGTCTATATCACAAATATCGTAAAGTGTAGACCTCCAAAAAATAGAGTTCCATCAAAAAAAGAAGAAGAATCATGTAATGATTTTATCAATCAAGAAATTGAGATAATAAATCCAAAGATAATCTGTGTTATGGGTAATACAGCATATGGTACGTTATTGGACGGAAAGGAAATAACAAAGAATCACGGTAAAATTGTAGAAAAAGATGGAAGAAAATTTTTTGTTACTTTCCATCCTGCAGCAACAATTTACAATCAGAAACTAGTCGAAGAGTTAAAAAATGATTTTAGAGAATTGGCAAAGTTTCTAGGAATGGAAAACCAACAAAAACAGTATGAAGAAAGAAGATGTGATTACTGTATGGGAAAAACCAAACACGAGGTAGTAGTTATGCCAAAAGTAGTTACAAGAAAAAGAAGATGGTTGTTCAAATGTACAGAATGTAATCATGAAAGATGGCTTCAACCTTATAGAACAGTTGCTGAAAGTTTGTACTAGATTAAAATAAACTATTTTAAGAATTATGACTTCTAGAATATCATTTTTGTTATTGTGGGGGTATCTCTTGTTCGAAATGCATATGGATCATACCCCTCAAAATTAATCTTATATGAGATTCTTCTTAATCCAAATAATGCAAGTTTGAAAACAGCATCCCAGATAAATGATTTTCTGGTAAACATATATGATTTGTACATTTGATTGAATATCCAAAAATATTTAGGATAAAATTCTTTTACATACTGATCTATATACTCTTTTGAATTTTCAATTTTGTATTGAATATGTTCTAAAACTTCACGACGCGTGACATATTCCATTTTTTCAATAGAAATTTTACCTTTTTTCATTGCATATAGTATATCATCAAGATTATTTTCAGAATGTATTAAATTTGTACATCTGCCTATTGTAGATGCAACATGAGAGTCACTTCCGGCAATTGTAAATAAATTTTTTTCCTTAGCAAAAATTTCAGCCTTCTTATTTGAGTAAATATCAATATTTGAACTGTTAAACACTTCAAATAAATCACATTTTAGAGAATCTGCACGTAAAGCATCAATTAGGCTAAAAGGATGAGGTGCAATTGTTACTGCATCTTGAGATTTTGCTTCATCAAGAATTTCGTCTAAAGTTTGATTGGATTTAATTTCTTTATGTAGTCCATATACAAGAACATGTGCTTCTTTATCGGTTGTAATTTCTGCAGCGGGATAAATTTTCAAGTTTTTAAATTTTTCATGGTTGTTTTTGTAATCAGTGATTTGCTTAAAACCATCCAAAGTATTATGGTTTGTTACAAATAATACATCCAATTTAGATTTCAATGATTTTTCCAATTGTTCATTTATGGAAACATTACAATCAAATGGTGGTTCCAGTTCACCCACATGGCCATTAGAATATACATTGTGACAGTGAAGTTCAGTACGAATCATTATTAGCAATATATCTGAAACATCACTTTTTATTAATTATCTGAATAAATCTTCATCTTTTGAACGTATGATACTCTGAATATTTCCAATATTTTCTTTGAACTCAAAATTCTTGATAATTGCTGCAGGACATTTTTTAGTTTTACCCATTACAAGTTCTGCTGCAGAACAAAGTTCATCAACTATAGCAGTAGCTGTAACTCTTAAAATTTTACCAAAAGTATCAGTTGTTCCTTCATAATGTAAAATAGCATCCATACCAGATACGCCTATAGCATGATCAGTTTGCCCCATTCTAAAAGGACGACCAAATGTATCTGAAATTATAACAGCAATTTTTTTCCCAGTTTGTTGTAAAATTTTTAATTGTATTTCTTGAGCAGATTTATCAGAATCTTTTGGAAGCAATGTTGCATATCCAGGCTCCACATTACTTTCATCTATTCCTGCATTTGCACAAATGAAACCATGTTTGGTTTGAACAATTATCACACCATGCTCCATTCTAACAATCCTTTCAGATTCAGATAAGATGGCTTCAACTAATTTTGGATCCTTGTCATATGCAGATGCAATGCCAACAGATAATTCTGAAGGTATAATTGATTCTAAATTTATAACTCGTCCTTCATGTTTAGAAATAATTTTTTGTGATATTACCAGAACATCGCCATTTTCAAAAGTTGTTTTAGAAGAGGATAGTAAGAGTTCAACCAAATCATCTGTAGGCTGTATATCATTTTTTATATGAATCGGGATTATTTGTATGCTCATAAGTTTACAGAAATATTTGCTATAATTGAATTTTTTCTATTTTAAGATGAAACAGGAATAGGAAGTTCTAATGAATAATGTTGATTAATTATAGGAATGATTTTCGTGAGATCCTTTTCTTCTAGAGTAGTGGTAGCTAAATCTTTGACTAAATCTTGTGCACGGTATGCTATACCTAGATTACAGATATCAAATAGCTTAATGTCATTAGCACCATCTACAATAACTACAATTTCATCTTTAGGAATTTTCCATTCTTCAATCTTTACTCTAGCAGATTTTGCTTTATCGGAATCAACATTAATTGTTACACCATCTAATTTTCCATCTTTGAATAACAATTCATTTGTATAAACATGATCAAGATTTAGTTCTTCTTTTAATCTATCAGTCATGATAGTAAATCCACCAGATACAGCCATGATTTTCCATCCAGCATTTTTTAGAGTTTGACAAGCTTGTCGTGCACCAGTCATTATAGGTAAAGAATCAGCAACTTCTTTGCATGTTTCAAAATCAAGACCTTTCAAAAGTTCAACTCTTTTTATTAATCCGTCTTCCCAATTTATTGAACCTTGGATTCCTTTCTTTGTGATATCCCAAATCTCATCTTCTTTGTTGACTTTTTCAGCCAGTATAGGCAAATATTCTGCGTCATACAATACCCCTTCTACATCAAAAATTGCTAACAATTGTTTTCTATTTTCAAACAAAAAATTCATCATATAAAAGTTGAAACAAATTAGCCCGATCAAGAATAGCTAATAATAAATCAGCCTTTATAGAAAACCTATCATGGTTGACGAATTAGAGCATAAACATGAAGTTCCAGTCAAAACAAGAGAAGGGCGACAAAAACTTCCTGATAGTGTGAAAGAAATTTTGAAAGATGGTGGAATGATGGATGAAAAAGGAAAATTGAAATTAAAAGGAGTCAGTCCAAAGATGCTAAAAAGAATGAAGCAAGAATATGTTGAATGCCCAGTTTTAAAAGATGAAATTCATTTTATTCAATGCTTTGTTTGTCCAAACTTTCAAAGTAGAGTTATGGGAAGTGTTCTATGTAAAGGGGAACCACTCAAAGATTAGCAGTGATTCTCTTAATTTGATTGACAATCTTCATCTTTCGTTGTATTGTTAATTCAGGCTCCATTGTAAAGAAAATAGTTTTCCTAGCAGTGTAAATAACAAATTGAGTTACTTTTTCACGTTCAACATGAACATATCTTACTTTACCTAGAGGACGATCAAATTCTTTTCTCATTTTACGTCTCTGTGATACTTGTTTACAAAAATTCTCTTCTTGACGTTGAGATTCAAGTGAATTTTTACCGGTTTTCATAATACCCTCAACGATATTACCTTTTAGATCAATTATTGAAGCAAATCTCATTTGAGGATCTAATGAAATGATTTTTTCAATTATACCAAGTAAATCTTGTTTTGCCATGTTTTTCATGATTTAAGATTTTCAATATAATTCTAGGTTTCAAAAATATGAGTAGAAACAAGACTAAATAATTACAAAATTCTTGTCATTTCAAATGGGAAAAGAAATTGGAATAACCGTAAAAAAAACAGAAGATTTTAGTGAATGGTATACACAAACTGTCATAAAATCAGAGTTAGTAGATTATGCTCCAGTTAAAGGATTGATTGTTTTAAGACCAGACGGATATTCTATATGGGAATCAATAAAATCATCACTTGATACAAAATTTGCAGCCACAGGACATCGAAATGGATTCTTGCCAACATTAATTCCAGAATCATTATTATCTAAAGAAAAAGATCATTTTGCAGGATTTAATCCAGAAGTTTTTTGGGTAACAAAATCAGGAGATGGAGATCTTGGAGATAGATTAGCATTAAGACCAACTTCAGAAACTTTAGCTTATACATTATTTTCAAAATGGATTAGAAGTTGGAGAGATTTACCTTTAAAAATTAATTTTTGGAATACAGCACTTAGAGCAGAAATTAAAGCAACAAAACCATTTCTGAGAACATCTGAATTTCTATGGCAAGAAGGACATACTGTTCATATGGATAAAGAGGAAGCAGAAAAAGAAGTCACTGACATTTTGGCATTATATAAAAAAACAGTAGAAGAAGAATTAGCAATTCCAGTCATTACTGGAAAAAAATCTGAAAAAGAAAAATTTGTTGGAGCAGTTTATACGTTAACTATGGAGTCTCTAATGCCAGATGGAAAAGCATTACAAATGGGAACATCCCATTTTCTTGGTCAGAATTTCTCAAAACCATTTGATGTAAAATTTGCAGATAAAGAAAATATTGAAAGCTATGCATGGCAGACATCATGGGGGGTTTCATGGAGATTAATTGGAGGAATGATAATGATACATGGGGACGATAAAGGATTAGTTTTACCACCAAGAGTTGCACCCATTCAGGTAATCATTATTCCAATTTATTATTCAGATGAAGATAAAGAAAAAATTCAAAAAGTATCGCAAGAAATAGAAGAGAAATTAAAAATAGAAAAAATTAGAGTACAGGTTGATAACAGAGAGCAGTTAACGCCAGGGTTCAAATTTAACGATTGGGAAATGAAGGGAATTCCCCTAAGAATTGAAATTGGTCCAAAAGATTTGGAGCAAAATAAAGTCACATTTGCTAGAAGGCACAATCGACAAAAAGATGATCAAGAAATAGAAGGGCTAGTAAATAGAGTGCTAACTGAATTAGACAAAATTCATGATGATATGTTTGCAGATGCAGGAAAAATTCTTGAAGAAAAGACTGTAGAAGTAAGCAATTATGATGATTTTAAAACGGAGTTAGAGAAAGGACGATTAATCAAAGCACCAATCTGTAACAACCCTGAATGCGAAGAGAAGATAAAAGAAGAAACAAGTGCAGATGTCAGAGTGATAACAGATGATGCTGAAGATACAAATTCAAAATGTATAAAATGCTCAGATCAAAGTGTGATAAAACCACTGTTTGCAAGAGGATACTAAAGTATCTAGGTTATAACTAGTCAGAATCCATATACTGTAGTGCATAATAGAGTTAAAGGCATATTTTTAACAGGAATTTTAACAAGTTCAATCCTACTTTTATTATTAATTCCATTTGAAGAAAATGAAGCGGATGCGACAAGGGACGATAAACCACCTGGAATTTCAATATTTTTTTGTGGTCACAATAAAAATAAAAAAACACTAGCAGATTGTGATGATACAATTAACGGGTATTCTTGGGGTTCAAAGATCAATATTTTGATTTTTGCACCAGCTTGGAATGAGGATAGTTACAAGATAGATGTCATAGGGGATGACTCAGATTTTCCAATTGGTGCATATTCAAGAACTAGCAAACATTATGGACCATGCAAATTGGTTGAGACAGAACCAGATTCAGGATTATTTTATGGTCGGTTAAAATTAAATGGATTTCCACATGATGCACATGGTACAGGAGTCAAATATCTATGGGGGAGTAAAACTTGCGAATCTGGAAAAGGTGCAGATAATGAATCAATAAAGATTGGGGCAGGTGGAGGAAGTGATGGCGGAGCATTTACAGTATTTTGGAAATATGATACAGATAAAACAATTACAAAAACTGGATATTATTCATGGAGAGAAGGAACAATAGAATTTGATAAAAATTATTACGAATTAGATGGTACTGCAACTGTCACTCTACATGATATTGATTTAGAAGTTTATCCGTATGACATGAATACAATTCGTTTGAGAGTTTGGTCAGACACAGATACAGAAGGAATTACATTAACATCATCTTACATGTACAGTGTATGGAGAGGTATTCAAGCAAGTTTTGAATTTACAACTGACGATAAATCACAAAATGATAGCAAATTACGAATTTCACCTGGAGATAGAATTTATGCACAATATACAGATAGAACTTTGCCAAGGCCATATTCAAATGATGATCATAAAGAGATATTTGCAAGTGCATTTATGAGAGCAGATTTAGGAAGGCCCATAGATTTTGATAGAGTAGATATTACAAAATCTATTCGTATAAATGATGAACATAAAAAAACAGAATCAATTTCTACGATCATAGAAGCAAAAAATCATTACAAAACAAATCTAGAAGCATATGTGATACATCAGATTAGGGATGAAACTGGAAAAGTTGTTCACATAGATTGGTCCAGAGTTTTTGCACCAGGTGAAGGTACCTTTATCATAAATCATAATTGTGACGTGATAAAATCTGGAAAATATACTATAGACATTTTTATTTTAAATAATTTAGATAATCCAGTACCATATGCATCTAAATTCAGTGAAACTATAATCATTTAATTATGAAAGTGAGGATTTGGTAGTATGATGCTGAAATTAACTGTAAAGGACATTCTAAAACAAAAAACATTCGCTATGATTGCAGTAATATCAGGATTAATTTTGGGAACAGTGTATTATTTTCTTACACTAGAAATGACATTAGTACACATGTCATCAGAAATAGAATTATTACCACTCTATATGACAGCATCAATTAGTTTAACAGGAATTGTAGCAGTGCTAGGAGGAATTAACATAGCATTGGTAGCTTACAATATAAAAACACAAAAAAATAAGAATATGAAAAATGGTACAAGTGCAGTATTAGGAGGAGCCCTAACAGCATTTACACCTGGATGCCCAGCATGTACAACTTCACTTTCAGCAGTTTTAGGAATTGTCGGAGGATTAGCAATATTCCCACTACAAGGATTGGAATTAAAACTGATTTCAATCGTGGCGCTAACATTTTCAATTTGGTGGGCTATGCGTAACATAAACAACACAACATGTTGTGTAATGAAATAATAATCAAGGATTTATTACTCGCTTTGTAAATTTAGCAACATTGACAGGACATAAAATTGATGGATTAGAAGTTGCAAAAAGTATCAAAGTAAAAGTTACAGATATTGTAAAGGATTTGAAAGCAAAAGGAATTACACCATGTCTTGCAACAATACTTGTAGGTGAAAATCCAGCTTCTGCAACTTATGTTAGAAATAAACACAAAGCATGTGAAGAAGTTGGAATAGTAACAAAGGATCATACACCATCAGAAGATATCACACAAGAAGAATTGAATCAATTAATTGAGAAATTAAATGAGGATGAAACGGTTCATGGTATTTTAGTACAATTACCACTTCCATCACATCTCAGTGAGTTTAATACAACAACACAAATTTTACCTGAAAAAGATGTTGATGGTTTAACACCACCAAATGTTGGACTCTTATCAATTGGGAAAGCAATGTTAGTTGCATGTACACCTTCAGGCATAATTGAGATGTGTAAATATTACAATATTAAACTTGAAGGAAAAAATGTGGCAGTAATTAATAGAAGTAATTTGGTAGGAAAACCACTGTATCATCTGTTATTGCAAAATAATGCAACTGTAACTACATGTCATTCAAAAACTAAAGATCTAAAGAAAATTTGTTTAAATTCAGATATAATAATAACAGGAGTAGGTAATAGAGAAATTTTCAAGCTTACACCTGATATGATAAAAGATGGTGCAGTGGTGATCGATGTTGCAACTACAAGACATGAAGGAAAATTATCAGGTGATGCAGATTATTCAGAAATTATTGAAAAAACTTCATTCGCATCACCAGTTCCAGGTGGTGTAGGACCAATGACGGTTGCTATGCTTTTGAAAAATACTGTTACTGCAGCTGCAATATCAAAGGGAATTGACATTAAATCCTGAAAAAGATGCTTTACGTAAGCATCTTTTAGAAAAAAGAGATTCGACATCATTTGATTTGATTGGAATTCATAGTGAGAAGATTTTATCAAAATTAATGAAAACAAAAATAATCACAGAGGCAGAATCTATTGCCTGTTATTATTCAATAGGAAGTGAGGTACAAACTGTTGAATTAATCACTCGCCTATTAAATGAAAAAAAGAGTGTGTCATTACCTAGAATATCAAGTAACACCATATCATTTAGAATAATTGATGATTTATCAAAATTAGATAAAGGTGAATTTGATATACCAGAACCAAAAGATAATGCACCAATTCAGAAAAAACATGATGTGATTTTAGTTCCGTGTGTAGGATTAGATAGTGAAGGAAACAGAATTGGATATGGACAAGGATTTTATGATAAATATCTTGAGAATAATAACGCAATTAAGATTGCACTTTCATATTCAAAACAAATTGTCAAATCAATTCCGGTTACAGATGAAGATATCAAAATGGATTGGATAATTACAGAAAAAGATGTTATAAAAACATCATAGACTAGAAAGGCCTTTTTTTCCTATATCATTTCTTTGATACTTGTTACTCCATTGTATTTTTTTACATGTATTATATGCATTATCAATTGCAAGTTGTAAGGTAGAACCTAATGCAGTAACTCCCAAGACACGGCCACCATTAGAAATTATTTTATCATCTTGTTTTTTTGTTCCAGCATGAAATACAAATGAATTTGATGGAATATCATTAAATCCAGAAATCACATCGCCTGTATGATATGATGCAGGATATCCATCAGACGCCAATACAACACATACAGAATAATCATTTTTCCAAGATATTTCAGGCAACTCGTTTAATTTTCCTTCATATGAAGCACGTAGATAATCATACAAATCAGAATCAAGACGCATTAGAATTGGCTGACACTCAGGATCACCCATTCGAACATTGTATTCAAGAACGTATGGAATACCATCTTTTATCATTATTCCAGCATAAAGAAATCCTTTGAAATCAATTCCTTCTTGATGCATTGCATTGATTGTTTTATCAATTATTTTTTCCTGGATTTCAGATGCAAGTTTTTCATCAATTACAGGAGTAGGAGAATAAGCACCCATACCTCCAGTGTTTGGACCTTCATCATTATCAAAAATTCTTTTATGATCTTGGCTTGTAGCCATAGGAATTCCTATCTTACCATCACAAAGTGCAATGTAAGACGCTTCAATTCCATCAATTCTTTCTTCAATAATTATTTTTGATCCTGCATCACCGAATGATTTTTTTGTCAAGATTGTATCTATTGCATCATTTGCTTCGTCTTTATTTTGACAAACAATTACACCTTTTCCTGCAGCAAGACCATCTGCTTTTATTACAACAGGTTTTTCATATGATTTAACAAAATCTTTTGCGCTTTTTGCATCATCAAATATTTGAAAATCAGCGGTAGGTATAGAATTTCTCTTCATGAATTCTTTTGCCCAAATTTTACTTGATTCTAACTGTGCAGCATTTTGAGTTGGTCCAAATACCGGAAGACCTTTTTCAATGAATACATCTACAATGCCTGCAGCAAGTGGATCTTCAGGTCCAACAACAGTAAAACAATTTTTCTCTTGAGCAAATTTTGCTAAACCTTCAATATCATTAACAGATAGTTCAATATTTTGAGAAGTACCTCCATTTCCAGGTGCAGTGTATACTTGATCAATTTTATCAGAAGAAGATAATTTCCATGATAATGCGTGTTCACGTCCTCCAGCACCCACAACTAAGACATTAATCAATAATTATTCAACTGGTTTCCAGTATATATTCCTCAAAGAGATTTTATAGGAAATACCTTTTCAAACGTTAGATGGAACTTGTAGAAAATTTTGATATTAAACAAATTGAGAAAAATGTGAAAGATGATTTAAAAGATAAAGATATTTCAAAATTAATTCAAGAAGATGAGAGTAAAAAAAATGAAATAATGTTCATCGAGGGACCTCCAACAATGAATGGAATTCCACATGCAGGACATCTGAGAGGCAGAGTATTCAAAGATCTATGGTATAGATACAATGTTTTAGCAGGTAACAGAGTCATTTTTAATGCAGGATGGGATACGCAAGGATTACCAGTAGAATTACAAGCAGAAAAAGAGCTTGGAATTGAAAATGGTAAGAGTGATATTAGATCAACAGAAGATATTGAAAAATTAGTTGCAGAATGTAAAAACATTGTAAAAAAATATCATACGAAATGGGTAGAAGTTGATAAATTAATTGGGATGTCATTTAATCAAGACAAAGCATACTGGACATACAAAGATGAGTTTATTGAAAAAGAATGGCAGTTAATGAAAAAAGCACATGAAAATGGAATAATGACAGAAGGATTCAGAGTGGTGGCATATTGTCCAAGCTGTCAAACATCATTAAGTCATTCTGAAGTTAATCAAGGTTATGATATGGTAAAGGATCCATCATTATACTATAAAGTGAAACTCGCACAAGAAGACAAATTTTTAATTGTTTGGACAACAATGCCATTTACACTTGTAACAGATGCAATGGTAGGAGTTAATCCAAAAGAGGAGTATGTGGAAGTTCGTGTAGAAAATGAAACATGGGTTTTAGGGAAAACACGTTTAGAAGAATTCATGACGGAAGTAAAAATTGAAGATTATAAAATTGAGAGAACATTTTTGGGAACCGAGATGGAAGGTAAAAAATACATACATCCATTATTAGATGAAATACCAAAATTAGCAGAAATTGCAAAACAAGATAATTATCACATTACAGTAGCCGAAAACTTTGTGGATGTTAATGCAGGTAGCGGATTAGTTCACTTATCTCCAGCAAATGGAGAAGAAGATAACAACATTGCAATGAAGCGAGGAGTGACAATTTTCTGTCCAATTGATGATGAAGTCAAATTTACAGATGATGCAGGAAAGTATGCAGGACTTTTTGTCAGAGATGCAGATGAAAAACTAGTTCAGGCGGTAAAAGATAGAAATGCACTAGTAAGAATTGGAAAAATTAAGCACAAATACCCATTATGCTGGCGTTGTAATCACGGATTAGTATGGCTTGCTCGTCGAGAATATTTCTATATGCTTGACAAGCTTGGAGACAAAGCTATCAAAGCAGCAGAAGAAGTAGAATACTTTTTTGATCAACCAAAAAACAGATTCTTAGAAATCATTAAGGAAAAACACCCATGGTGTATATCACGTGAAAGATTTTGGGGATGCCCAATACCAATTTGGAAATGTGATGAGTGTGGAAATATGGAAAGATTGTTTTCAAGAAAAGAAATTATTGAATCGGCAATAGAATTGCCAGACGGTGATAACTTTGAATTACATAGACCATGGATTGACAAAATCAAAGTAAAGTGTAAGAAATGTGATGCAATCATGCAAAGAGAAGAGTTTGTTCTTGATACATGGCACAATAGCGGTTCTGCACCAATTGCATCTTTAGATGAGTCAACATATAAGGAAAAAATTCCGGCACCATTTTTTACAGAAGGTATTGATCAAACCAGAGGATGGGCATACACACTTTTAATTGAAAATGTGATATACAACAATGCGTCAGTTTCACCCTACAAGTCATTTTTGTTTCAAGGACATGTTTTAGATGAAAATGGAAATAAAATGAGTAAGAGCAAAGGAAATGTATTAGAAGCAAAAGAACTTTTGGAAAAATATCCAGTAGATCTTGTGAGATTTTATTTTATGTGGAAAGCAAGTCCTATCGAACCATTAAACTTTAGCACCAAAGAATTAATGTCAAGACCATATCAAGTAATCAGTACATTATATCACCTACATACATTTTATAAACAAAATAGTGAATATGATAAATTCAATTTAGAAGAATCTACCATTGAATGGGCAAAGAAAAAAGAATTACTAACACCACCAGATGTATGGTTACTATCAAAACTCCAAAGAATGATAGAACGAACTACTGAAACAAATGATTCATGTAGATTTCACGAATCTGCAAAAGCTATTGAAGACTTTTTGATAAACTCTCTTAGTCAGATCTACATTCCAATCATCAAGTCAGAATTATGGGATGAGGATGATTCAAAAAAGGATAGACGTTTTACAATTTATGCAATTCTTGCTAAAACTTTGAAAATAATTAACATATTGATTCATCCATTTGCACCATTTACTTCTCAATACTTGTACAGAACAATATTTCCTCGAAAGGAAAATATTTTACTTGAATCATGGCCTAAAGTTGATTCATCATTAATTGATGAGAAAGTTGAAACATCATTTGATTTGTTAAAAGAGACAGTTTCTGTAACATCTGCTGCAAGAATGAAAGGTAAGCTAAAGAGAAGATGGCCATTAAATCAAGCATTAATTTGTTTAAACAAAGGACAAAAGCAAGTCTTAGAATCACTTTCAGAACTTGTAAAATCACAAATGAATATACAAAATTATAAAATTTTTGAGATTGATAATTCTGAAGGAATAGAACAATATCTAGAATTAAAAAAAAATGGATTACCAGTTGTGCCTAAAATAGAGTTAGAAAGAAGCGCAATAGGTCCAAAAGCAAAACAGGACATGGGAAAATTATTGAAAATATTTGCAGAAACAGATCCAGAATTAATCATTAACGAATTAAGTGATAATGGAAAATATACATTTCAAATTGGAGATAACGCAGTCATATTAGACAAACAAGATTTCATAGTAGACTTTGAGGTTAATGAAAAATATCAATTTTCAAAAAGACAAAATCTAATTGTAATTATTTCATTAGAAAGAGATAATGAAATGATGGCAAAAGGATTGATTAAAGATTTAGCAAGGCGTATTCAAACGTTGAGAAAAGAAAAAGGATTCAATCCAACAGATATTTTGGAAAAGGCATCAATATTAGAATTGGATCAAGAATCACTGGATTTGATTAAAGATAAGACAGAAGACATTGCATTTCTAGTGAGAGTCAAAAATGTGGATTTTGTAGAATCGTGTAAAAATTACAAAGATGATGATATTGACGGTCTAAAAATTAGGATCGCTGTAGAATAAATTTACTAAAGGTTGACCAGTTATCTAGTTAACAAGTACCTGCTGGGGTTAAATATTAAATTCGATATAATATAGCATGGTAAAACAGATCAGTCTCGATACATGGTCTGTACACCATTTACAAGAATTGATGGTAAAGGCGACAAATTTCATCAGTCAAACTAATACACCAATTGTTTTGTACAGAGAAACACTAGAAGAGAAAGAAGATGTTTTTGAAGAAATTGTCTGTACATTAACACAAGAGCACGTTATCGAACAAGTAATTGTTTCTGGTGGAATGGTGATTCCAGAGATTAAACAACAAATTGTATTTTCAACAGAGGAGTTTCCAAACAGACTCTTAAAAAAGAGTAAAGACCTTTTTGGTCAAGTAGTAGATTTGTTAGAAGATCAATTTGAATAGCTAATAGGAATATAAAGTCCATTTTTAGATTAAATTTATGCGACTTTTAGAGTATCAGGCAAAAGAACTTTTCAAAGAGTTTGGTATTAAAACTCCACCTAGTATCTCCTCAAAAAATATTGAAAAAGGAAGAAAAGATGCAAAAGAATTAGGATATCCATTTGTAATCAAAGTTCAGGTACCGGTAGGCGGAAGAGGAAAAGCAGGAGGAATTCAAAAATGCAATAGCGATGATGAATTTGAACTCAAATATCCTCAATTACTAAACATGTCAATTAAAGGTGAAAAAACACGTGCTATTTTGCTTGAAAAAATGGCCGACATTGAAAAAGAATTGTATCTATCACTTTTTCTCAATAGAAGCAAAAGATGCTATACAGTCATAGCCTCATCTGAAGGAGGAGTTGAGATTGAATCAGTGAAAAATCAAACAATTCGTGAGGTCGGATTAGGAGAGGTAGATGCTCAGACAGCAAAAGAAGTTGCAAATGAAATTGGATTGAAGGATTCCCAAGAAGAACAGTTTGTAGAGATGTTACAAAAACTATCAAAATTAACTATTGAAAAAGAAGCAGAGCTTGCAGAAATTAATCCACTTGCAATTCTAAAAGATGGAACATTAATTGCACTTGATGGAAAAGTGATGACAGATGATAATTCAAACTTTAGGCATGAAGAATTACAACAATATCAAGAAAAATCAGAATTAGAAGAACAAGCAGAAAAAAGTGGATTTTCACTTGTCGAGCTTGAAGGAAATATTGCAGTAATTGGTAATGGTGCAGGATTGGTAATGTCAACTTTTGATCTTGTTACAGACAATGGTGGCAAACCGGCAACATTTCTTGATGTGGGCGGAGGTGCAACAACAGAATCTGTATATGAAGCATTGACATTAATTAGTAAAATGAAAAGAGTCAAGGGAATTTTAGTGAATCTTTATGGAGGAATTGTAAAAACTACAACGGTTGCAGAAGCCTTCATTCAAGCATATGATAATAATTTAATTGACATACCAGTGTTTGCAAGACTCATGGGTACAAAATCAGGAGAGGCAAAAGAAATGCTAAAAGATACAAAAACGAAAATGTTTGATTCAATTGAAGAAGCAATTAATGGAGTAGTAATGGAGGCAAACAAATGACAAATATTTATGAAATTCTTCGTGGACAAAAAGATGCAGATGGCAACTACCAGAAAAAATCTGTAATTGTACAAGGAATTACGGGTAAGTATGGATCAGCACATGCAAAATTAATGTTAGAATATGGTACAAACATTGTTGCAGGAGTTACACCAGGAAAAGGTGGACAAAAATTTGAAGATAAAATTCCAATTTATGATTCAGTAAAAGAAGCAGTAGAAAAAACAGGAGCAGAGATCTCGATAATCTTTGTCCCAGCAAAGTTTTTCCTTAAAGCAGCAAAAGATGCCCTAGAATCAGGAATTAAACTTCTGGTTGCAATTCCCGAACATGTTCCAATTAGAGATGCCATGGAGGTAATTGAATTGGCAAAGGAAAAAAATGCAATCATGATTGGTCCAAACACTCCAGGGGTAATTGTTCCAGGATTAATTAAAGTAGGAATTATGCCTGCTACACCATTTTCAGCTGGAAAAGTTGCAGTATTATCAAAAAGTGGTACACTACTTTATGAGATTTCAAATAACTTAACTAGCGCAGGGTTTGGACAAAACATTACAATAGGAATAGGCGGAGACCCAGTAAATGGAACAAGAATGATTGATGCATTTGATATGGTGAAAGATGACCCAGAACTTGATGCCATGGTAATAGTAGGCGAAATTGGTGGGGATTCAGAAGAGATTTTGGCGCAACATATTATCGATACAGGTTTTAGTAAACCAATTGTCGGGTATATTGCAGGACGCCAAGCACCAAAAGAAAAGCGTATGGGACATGCAGGAGCAATAGTAATGGGAAACTATGGTTCTGCAGAATCAAAAATATCCATGTTTGCAAAGGCAAACATTCCAGTTGCCAAAAGACCAGGCGAAGTTGCAGTACTCCTAGCTGGAAAAATGAACAGCTAATAGAATAAATAACAGATTTTTGACGAATTACTATGCCAGTTGCAGATCCACTAAAGAAACAGATTGCACAAAAAGCAAGACTTCATATGAAAATTTGTATTTCATGTGGTGCAAGATTGGATATGAGCGCTACAAGATGTAGAAAATGTAGAAGCACTCAATTAAGATTGAAAAACAGAGCACTTGGAATCAAAAAGTAATTATTTTTTCTTAAACAGACCAGAAAATTTAGATGTCCAATTAGATGGAATCATACCACTACTTTCTTCCAATTTATCTAGAAACTCATATGTCATATCCCGTCCACCAAATCCAATTAATTTTCTAGTTTTGAGATCATCTAAGAAAAATTCTTTTCCATTTTCAAGTTTTAATATAGCATCATCACTAATATCAAATCCAGAACCTTTATCATAAAAACGAATTACTCCACCTTTCTTTAACTCAAAAAATACATCATAACTCACCTTAGGACCGAAAATAAAGATTTTCTTTGCTTTTACAATTACATTATCAATGAGATTTAATGCTAAAACTTCTTCAGCATCTAACAAAACTGTTTCACGAATATCACCTGCAACAATTTTTCCATTTGGTGCGTCTAGTTTAGTAAAATGCTCTTTTGTTAATGACATACCAACACGACCAGTTGGATGTGGTACCTGTTCTCTTATTCCATTAACGTTACCACAAACAATATCACCATTATCTACAATAATATGAGAACCATTTTCAATATTGTATCCATTCTCTATTGGATCCATTAATTTGAAAGTTCCTTTCGTTAGATGAATTACTGTTTTTGAATCATCAGTTTCTAGAAAGTAAGGACTGGTCATACTACCCCACATGAATACATGATTTGCATAAGAAATTTTTCCGGCCCAAAATTTTCCTTTAATCGATAATGCACCAGTAGGTTTTCTTTCAATTTCTATTTGTCCCAATTCATTTGAACCAAATAATCTAATTCCAGTAGCATCAGTTCTGTTTAATGCATTAATCCATTCTTGCCCAACTTTAATTTCTCTTGCAACATCATTAGACAATAATGTGTTTTGACGAAGACGCTCTTCTTCATCTGTCCCCCAAAAGAATTTCGACCTATTCTTTTTTTCATCTAGTGAATCAGGAAATTTTTTTCCTACTTTAAGATCTTCAAATGCTTGTTTGATTATAATGAATTCTTCATCCTGACCGCCTCTATCAGCATGATGTTTTAATGCAAGATTTCTAAATGCACCACGAATTTCATTTCTTGATGCACCTTCAGACACACCTAAAATCTCATAATTATTTTTTACCATAATAATCCACTCATCACTTAGAATATCTATAAGTTGTGTGATTTTTTAGAAAAATTTCGTATAGATGAAGAATAGTGCAAACCCTGTCAAAAACACTATACCAGATACACTAAGTCCTTTTATCCATACTGAAGGTTGCGAATTTTTAGGTAGAAATTTGCCTATTACTAATTTATGATTTAATATTGCAATTATTGGCGCAACCAAAAAAGACAATGTTGTTGCAAAGTCAACTAACTCTTTTAATTTATCTCCAAATTGCATTATAATTAAAATTGAACCAATAGCAAGTATGCAAACTATTCCAACATATGATTTTCTTGAATCATCAGATTTGCTGTTTTGTAACAATTGTATTATTTTTTGAAATGAACGAGAATAACCATCAAAAACTGCAAGAATTGTTCCAAACATCACACTAAATGCAGATGCTGCAATTATGATATAGCTCCATTGGCCAATCGTGTTAGCAAACATTGTAACAATTTTATGCGCAAATAAAGAATTATTATTGGGCAGAGAATCTCCAGACCCAAAGAAAACTAATGTTCCCAATCCAAGAAAAAAGATAGCCAATAATGATGTTATGAAATAACCAATTCGAAATTCAGTAAGGGTTTCTTTTAATTTTGGCCGATAACCTGTCTGTTTGATACGTGCAAGAGTCCATAAACTATTCCAGCTAGAAAGATCTATTGCAGTAGGCATCCAACCCATTAATGCAATTAAGAAAAATATTCCTGAATCATCCCATAATTCACGAGGAAGAAAATTCTCGGACTGTTCAACAGGTCCATTAACAAATGCCAAAATAAATGCAGCCACCGTAGAAATAATTAATACAAATCCAATTATCTTAATTATTCCATCAAGTGTTCCAAATTTTCCAACACATAAAATGAATCCACAGACTGCAAATAAAATAACCATGGTCCATATTCCCAAAAATTCAATTTGAAATAGATTTTCAAAAAATCCAGCAGTTACAAATCCTACAGCAGCAGTAACAAAAAACATTGAACCTAAAGTTATTCCTAAATATAGAAAAAGAAATTTCCGTCCTAATTTTTCATAACCGTCAATAATACTTGTACCCGTAACATTGGCATATCTGGACCCATGCTCAAAAAACGGATATTTCATGACATTTGCCAAAATTACAAATCCTAAAATTACAAAACCAAATTCAGCACCTGCACGTGTTGACTGCACGAGATGAGATACTCCGATTGCAGTACAAGCAAAAAGTATTCCAGGACCAAAAGTTTTCCTATACCGATAGAAAACATTAGACATATCTAAAATTCTGATATTAATTACTTAAAGTATGAGTTATTTTTTTCGCTCTTTTATTCTACGTTCCATTCGAAGTTTACCTTCATCAAAACGCTTTTGATCATCAGAATTATCAATACGTAATGTTGGAACCGTAGTAGGTTTACCGTTATCATCTAATGCAACAAATGTAACATATGCATTTCCAGTATGAACACGAGTTCCTTTTGCAATATCTTCAGCTTCAACGTTTACTTCAATCTCCATAGATGATTTTTGAACATAATTCACACGTGCATTTACAAATAAAACATTCCCAACAAATACAGGTTTTAAGAAGCTTATCTTATCCATACTAACAGTTACAGCATTAGTCTGACTATAACGCTGTGCAACAATTCCTGCAACCATGTCTATGTGTTTTAAAATTGCACCTCCAAAGACGTTCCCAGCAGGATTTGCATCTGACGGAAACATTCTGATAATTACTTCAGCTTTTGAATCATTAGGAGTTTTTTCCATTTTATTGTTATAGAAGCAGGTACGATTAAAGGTTAGTTTTCTAGGCTCAAACTAATCATCCATAATCAATGGGAGTAGTATTCATAAACATGAAGAATTTTAGCAAAATATTTTTAAAAAACATTTGATTCCTCTGTCCATGAGAAAAATTATAATTCTAGGATTAATGCTTGGAATTTTAACCTCTCCTGGATTATTTTTACCCCCGGATGCATTTGCAGCAGCACCTGCACAAGTAGGAACTGTCAGTATGACTCCAAATAAAACCAGTATTACATTATCATGGTCTGCGCCAGCATCACAAGGTGCAGATATTACCGATTACATTGTTAAATTTCGGGATGTGACTGAAGGGGATTATGATTCAAAGTTTGGTTCATCAGGAACTGGTGATGGGCAGTTTGATAATCCAAATGGAATAGCAATTGATGGTTCTGGAAATATCTATGTTGTAGATTCAGACAATCATCGTGTACAAAAATTCAACTCTGCAGGAGTATTCCAATCCGAGTTTGGTTCATCAGGTACAGGAAATGGACAATTCAATACACCTACTGGAATAGTAATTGATTCGTCAGGTAACATCTATGTTGTAGATGCGGGTAATCATCGAATACAAAAATTCAACTCTTCTCATAGTTTTGTATTAAAGTGGGGCTCTCAAGGTACAGGCAATGCTCAATTCAATGATCCCGCAGGAATAGCAATTAAATCAAACCGTATCTATGTTGCAGATTCAGGTAATGACCGTATTATGAGATATGATAATACAGGTACATTTGAAAATAAGTTTGGTTCATCAGGAACTAATAATGGGCAGTTTGATAATCCTAGAGGAATAGCGTTTGATTCGTCAGGTAACATCTATGTTGTAGATTCAGACAATCATCGTGTACAAAAATTAGATAGTAATGGAAATCATAGTAATACGTTTGGCTCATCAGGTACAGGAAATGGTCAGTTTGATAATCCTAGAGGAATAGCGTTTGATTCGTCAGGTAACATCTATGTTGTAGATTCAGACAATCATCGTGTACAAAAGTTTGATTCATCACGGAATTATTCTTCTCAGTTTGGTTCATCGGGTTCGAGTAATGGACAATTCAGTACACCAACTTATGTTGCAATTGACTCCTCAGACAACATCTATGTTGCTGATGGAAATAACCATCGTGTACAAAAATTCTCAGAGGGATTTACTACATTTAGTGATGGTACAAGTGCTACTACTAGTGCAACAGTCACTGGATTATCAGGTGCAAAATCATATGAGTTTAAAGTAGCAGCAGTCAACGCTGATGGAACCGGTTCTTATTCCTCTGTAGTTACAGGTCATACTACAGAATATGTTGCAGGACATGAGTTCTCAGGACATCAGTCATTTGATGCTGGCAAAAAATTTGGGGCAGGTACAAAGTTTGCAGAAAATCAGGACTTTTCTGTAGGCACGATGGTTTTTAATGGTGCACAAGAATTTGGTGCAGGTACAAAGTTTGCATCAGGTCAAGACCTATCTGGAGGAACGCACACATTTAGTCAAAATATAGAATTCCAAGGAAATACCGACTTTGCAGATGGCCAAGAATTTGCACAAGGAGCGAAATTTGACAAGGACCAAGAATTTGCTGCAGGAGAAAGTTACGACTTTACTGCAACATCAATGGAGTTTGGTGGTACAGAAGATACCTTTGCATCCAAATTTGGTTCATCAGGGTCTGGTAATGGACAACTTGACGATCCTGTTTCACTAGACATTGATGCATTAGGCAACATTTGGGTTATGGACATGACTAACAACCGCATTCAAAAGTTTGATTCATCAGGTAACTATGTATCGAAATTTGGATCTTCTGGTTCTGGTAATGGACAGTTTAGTTCTGCTAGTGACATAGTGTTTGATTCAACAGGTTACTACATGTATGTAGCAGATGCAGGAAACAACCGCATTCAAAAGTTTGACAATACCGGCACATATGTGCTAAAGTTTGGCTCTTCAGGTACAGGAAATGGACAATTCAATACACCCATCGGAATAGCAATTGATTCTGAAGGTTATCTTTGGGTAGCAGATTCAGGTAACCATAGGATACAAAAATTTGACAATAATGGCGGGCATATGAAAACAGTTGGAACCTCAGGAACCGGCGATGGGCAGTTTAATTCTGCTCGCGATTTAGCAATTGATGCTGGGGATAGCATCTATGTCGTAGACCGAAATAACCATCGTGTACAGAAGTTTAATTCTGATGGTATCTATCAATCTCAATTTGGTTCAAATGGAAACGGTAATGGTCAGTTTAGTAGTCCTATTGGAATAGAATTTGATTCTGGCGGAAACATTTTCGTTACAGATACAGGAAATAACCGCATTCAAAAATTTGATCCTTCAGGTAATTTCTTAAATAAGTTTGGTTCATCAGGAACTGGTAATGGTCAGTTTGATAACGTTAATGGAATTACAACTAACTCCACACATACATTAGTTACAGACATGAATAATGATCGTGTACAAATTTTTGGTGATGAAGGCATAGACTTTGGTACTGCTAGAACTTTTGGTACAAGTGCAGATTTTCAATCAGCTGTTCAGAAATTTATTGGACAAAATGTATTTGCGACAGGTGCTAAGTTTTCAGATGGACAGGATTTTAGTTCATTAGCTGTTCAGACATTCCAAGGTGCAAACACATTTGGTAATGGTACAAAGTTTGCATCCGGCCAAGACCTATCTGCAGGAACACACTCATTTGGTAAAAATATAGAATTTAATGGAAATACCGACTTTGCAGATGGTCAAGAATTTTCATTTGGTACAAAATTTGATAAGGACCAAGAATTTGCTGCAGGTGAAAGTTATGACTTTAGTGCTATGGCAATGGAATTTGGTGGGCATAGAGGAGCATATGACTCCAAGTTTGGGTCATCAGGTACTGGCGATGGTCAGTTTGATAATCCTAGAGGAATAGCGTTTGATTCATCAGGTAACATATGGGTTGTTGACTCAGATAATCACCGCATTCAAAAGTTCAACTCTGCTAGAATATTCCAATCCGAGTTTGGTTCATCCGGTAAAGGAAATGGTCAGTTTGATAATCCTAGAGGAATACTAATTGATTCAGATAATAGACTCTACGTAACAGATACCGATAACCATCGTGTACAAAAATTTGACAATACTGGAACGTACATGGCTAAATGGGGTTCTGAAGGTACCAGCAACACACAATTTGATGAACCTTCTGGAATCGCACTTGACTCGGACAATAATCTCTGGATTGCAGATAAGAATAATCATAGAGTTGTAAAATATGATAGAAGTGGAAATTATGACTCCAAGTTTGGTTCTTCTGGTACGGGTGACGGGCAATTTAATAATGCATGTGGGATAGCAATCGACTCGTCAGATAATATCTTTGTAACAGATCTAAATAATCATCGTGTACAAAAGTTTGATTCTAGTGGTACTTTTATTTCCAAGTTTGGTATTTCTGGAACTGGTAACGGACAATTTGATAATCCATGTGGGATAGCAATTGATGTGGGAGATAATGTCTTTGTTTCAGATAGAGATAATCATCGTGTACAAATGTTTGATAATAATGGCGTCTTTAAACAATGGATTGGTTCCTCAGGAAATGGTAATGGACAATTAAACAAACCCCATGGATTAGTATTTGATTCTTCAGGTTCTATGTATGTAACAGATTCAGATAATCATCGTGTACAAAAATTAGTATCGGACGGAGTAGAATTTGGTACTGCTAGAACTTTTGGTCAGGATGCCGATTTTGAATCAGCCATACAGACATTTGTTGGAAAAAATACATTTTCTGCAGGCGCTAAATTTGCAGTCAATCAAGACTTTAGTTCATTAGATCCTCAAGTATTCTTAGGCAATAGTACATTTAGTGCAGGAACTAAATTCTCCGAAGCACAAGATCTTTCTACAGGCATTCATGAATTTGGTAGAAACATTACATTTGATGATTTTACTGAATTTGCTGACAAACAAGCATTTACAGCTGCGATGACATTTGACAAATATCAACACTTTGGTGAAACTACTGATTTCACATCTGTTATTCAGACATTCAAAGAGGGAAGTACATTTGGAGATGGAACTAAATTCAAATCTGATGGAACCCAGTCACTTCCTACGGGAACTATCCCCGCATTTGGCGTATTACTGGAAAGTGTAACATGTACTGCAGAAGATTGTAAGCCAGCAGATGATAGTAAATTTCTTGAACCTGGAGAAATTTTACCTCCAGGTACGGATCCTGCTCCTTCATACACAAGTGTTTCATCAAGTGATAAATCCCTATCAGTCGAGGGATTAGGTCTATCAATGTCATTTGAAACTGTGTCTAGTGATGGAACAATCAAGAAAGATTTGTTAGATCCAGAAGATGTTACATCAGCAACAACTGAGTCAGATGGTTCCATCACAGTTACAACTTCTGAAGGAGGTGTTCCTATTGTAGGAAGTGTAATAGATCTTTCTGCAGGAACTGCAACGGTTTCAGGTACAATTACAGTTACTTTGCCTTATGTTGAATCTAACATTCCTGCTGGAAAAACAGAATCTGATTTGACTTTAGTTCACCAAGTTAATGGAGAATGGATTGAAGAAACAAATTGTACTACAAATACTACTGCAAACACAGTAACATGTAATGTCACATCACTTTCTCCATTTGGAGTAGGTACAAAATCCTCTAGTTCTAGTTCTAGCTCTAGTACATCTGGAAGTGTGTCCGGTGGAAATACGGGTGTAGCATGTTATCCTGATGCATTAGATGGAAAGTCATTACGACTTTATGAGATTAGATATGATTTGTGTGGGGATCCTATCATAGAAGTAATTGGTTATTCGGCATGCGGTATTATGGAATATACTGTAAAAGATAATACTGGAACAAATACTGGACATCTAAACCCTGAACAAAATTACTTAGATCAAATTAGAGTTAGTATGATTGCATCAGTATCTGCAGATTCGGATACGTTTAAAATATTAGTGAAAAATTTACGAGAGAACATACCTCACACATTACATCCTGAAAAAGTTGAGGGAGTGTTTCTAGAATGTACTGGAAATGTAATTCTTCCACAATTATCTTCAAAATTTACTGGTTACACTTCTAACGAAAAAACTTCTCAATGGGTTGCACCAGAAGAATTCACGGGCTATACATCAGATGAAGAGATTTCTGGAATTCCGGAACCTGAACCAATTGAACCAACATATACTCCGGAACCTGAACCAATTGAACCAACATATACTCCGGAACCTGAACCAATTGAACCAACATATACTCCGGAACCTGAACCAATTGAACCAACATATACTCCGGAACCTGAACCAATTGAACCAACATATACTCCGGAACCTGAACCAATTGAACCAACATATACTCCGGAACCTGAACCAATTGAACCAACATATACTCCGGAACCTGAACCAATTGAACCAACATATACTCCGGAACCTGAACCAATTGAACCAACATATACTCCGGAACCTGAACCAATTGAACCAGAAGAGATTGACGAAGGAATTTTTGAATGGCTTATGAAGAGATTGTTATTCTCCTTCGGCAATAGATAACTATGATATTTTTCTATGACAAAATTTATCCATAGATTAAGCAGTGTTCGCAATCACAACTAGGTTGTTCTTTAGATTTGAAAAGACATTTTTTGTGTTGACCTGCCTGACATTGCACACAAATTTTTTCTAGATTATCAACACTAGTATATTTTTTTGACTGATCAAAGCCGAAGCCTCCATCTTGCGGACCAACCATAAGAAACGTATTACAAACTACTATTTAGATTACTTG
Organism: Candidatus Nitrosopelagicus sp.; assembly: GCA_028345095.1. GTDB lineage: Archaea > Thermoproteota > Nitrososphaeria > Nitrososphaerales > Nitrosopumilaceae > Nitrosopelagicus. Next base: position 41,960 of record JAOMCQ010000005.1, read on the forward strand.
AACGCCATTCCAAAAAGCAACTCTTCCTTTAATTTTTTCAGCCTCTTTACTTGGAACAGGATAATACCATGCGCAATCTGTATTTGTTTTTCCATTTACAGTAACAGAATAGTAGCTCGCCATTCCTTTCCATGGACATGATGTACTAGTCTCTGTTTTGCTGAAAAATTCATTTTTTATCGAGTTTTCTGGGAAATAGTGATTTCCATCAACCACCACAGTGTCATTACTTTCTGCAATTACTTCATCATTCCATATTGCTTTCATTACTTTTGATATGATTTTAGATAATTTATGGATATCCTGTCTTGAAATTATTTAGAATTATTTGTTTTTTGGCATCATTTGCAGACATTACATCAAATGTGTAAAGAGGAAATTCCTTTTTATAAAATTTGGAAAAAGATAAGGCAACATCACGATTTTTGAAATTTGTTCTAATTCCACTTAATTGAGCCCGATTTCCATAGACATCAAAAACAACTATAGTGAATGTTTTAGATTCAACCTTAATTCCTTTTTTTACAAGTAATGCAAAAAATACAACAAAAAATCCAAGAGTCATTATACTTCCCAATAAAATAATTATTGAAAATCCAGGAGTTTTTAGATCGTTTACCATGCTAATTCTTCATCTTAAGTCGCTCTTGAAGTTTTTCAATGAATCCACCAAGAATCAAACCTAATGTCAGCCAGTAAACGGTTACTGCCACAAATGATGCACCTCTAAATCCATCAACTAGTTCCATAGGTGCAGTTATCTCATCAGGATTTTCCGGCATTAAGAAAAATATAGCACTGATGAATACAGCATATCCTGCAAATGCAAGAATTTTTTTATTTTGTAATTTTTTGTAAACTTGATAAAATGCAACAGCCCCCAATCCTGAAATTGCTATAAACGATAGGAAAAGAATTGAACGTAACACTACAGTTTCAGTTTCTCCGACAGTAGGAGGATTTGCAGGATATTTCAAGAAAGGGATTACAAATATTGTAAACCACATCAATCCGGATAAAACAAGTGTTTTTTTAATATTATTTCCTTCAGGCAATACTTTTCTTGCAAATAGAAACACAATTCCAACTAACGCTGCAATAGATGTTCCAAGTATTGCACCAGCTAAAACTTGACCACCCTTTTGCCAGACACGATATGAATTGTATTCTACCCAAAATTCAGGAGTGTCTTCTTCTTCACCAATTGCAAAGAGAGTTTGATTTTCAATTCCAATTGCCTGATCAAGGTATGGTTCTACTATTGCAAGATTAATTCCGCCATGGATCAAACCTGCAAAACAACCTGAAACTAATACTATAATTATGAATAGACCTGTTTTCATTAATTTTTCAAATGTTTTTCCAAATATAACATAAGTGGATCCGGCGAGACTTGAACTCGCGACCTCTGCAGTGTGAGTGCAGCATCCAAACCAGGCTAGACGACGGATCCAAAATTATTTTTGAATTTGGATTATTTAGACGTTAAATTAATTTCAAAAGATATAGAAACAGTTCATTTAGAAAGAAATTGTGCAAAATTACAAAAAAGGCATATGGGATCTTGATGATTTAGTCAAAAATCCAACCAGACAAACATTTGATAAGAAAATTAGAGAAATACAAAGACAGTCTGAAAGATTTGCAAAAAATAAATCTCAATTAAAACCAAATATGTCATCTAAGAAATTTTTACAATTACTGCATGAAATTGAAGATATAACAGAAAAATCAAGTAAGGTGGGAGGATATGCAGGACTAAAATTTTCAGAAAATACCCAATCAGACGAAGCAACAGCATTACTAAATAGAATTTCTCAATTTGGCTCAACCATAGAAAATAAGATGTTATTTTTTGATTTATGGTGGAAAAAGCAAGTAGATGAGAAAAATGCAAAGAGATTGATTAAAGATGCAGGAGAACTATCAGATTATTTACGATATAAGAGACTAGTTGCAAAATATGCATTAACAGAACCTGAAGAAAAAATTATCAATACTTTGGATGTTACAGGAATTTCAGCACTAGTAAAAATTTATGATAAAATAACAAATGCATTCATCTATACAGTAAATGTTAATGGCAAAAAAAAGACAATGGGAAGAGAACAGCTTACAACACTTGTAAGAAATAAAAATCCAAAAATTAGAGAAGCAGCTTACAAGTCACTATTAACAAAATACCAAGATAACAAAGGGGTAATCGGTCAGATTTATCAAAATATTGTACTAAATTGGAAAAATGAAGGAATTGATATGAGAGGATTTAAGAATCCAATTTCAATTCAAAATATTTCAAATGATGTGGACGATAAAACAATAGAGGTTATGTTAGAAGTGTGTAAGAAAAATGCACCAGTATTTCAAAAATATTTTAAACAAAAAGCAAGACGGGTAGGAGTAAAGAAACTTAGAAGATATGATCTATATGCACCATCAAAAAAGAGTGCTGCAGAGAAAAATTATACATTTGATCAAGGAACAAAACTTGTTCTTGATTCACTTAATAGATTCAGTCCAAAAATTGCAGAATACGCTTCACGTGTTTTTAATGAAAATCATATAGATTATTCATTGAGACATGGAAAAAGAGATGGTGCATTTTGTAGTACACCTCTTCCATACATTACACCATTTGTTTTGATTAATTATACAGGGAAATCAAGAGATGTGTTCACACTAGCACATGAAATTGGACATGCAGTACACAGTGTTGCAGCATCTGAAAAATCAATTCTAGTTTCAGATGCACCATTACCTCTTGCAGAAACAGCATCTACATATTCAGAATTATTACTCTATGATAATATTTCAAGCCAGATCTCAGATGACGAAAAGGCTAGCATGCTTTCAGACAAGATTGATGATTTCTATGCAACAATTGGAAGACAATCATTCTTTACTCTATTTGAAATTGAAGCTCACAACCAAATTGCAAACTCCATAACAGTGGATGACATATCAAATATCTATAGAAAAAATCTAAAAGAACAATTTGGAAATTCAGTAGAAATTTCAGATGATTTTGGAATAGAGTGGAGTTGTATTCCACATTTTTATCATTCACCATTTTACTGCTATTCTTATTCATTTGGAAATTTACTTGCAGTGTCATTATTCCAAACATACAAAAATGAAGGGGATGACTTTGTCTCAACATACACAGATATTTTATCTGCAGGCGGTTCACAAAAACCTGAAAAACTGCTAAAAGAACATGGTCTTGATATTTCTAAATCAAAATTCTGGCAGAGTGGATTCGATTATATCAAAAAACAAGTAGACGATCTGGCTAGATTATAATTAATTAAAATTCAGGTAGAGATGATTCGAGCACATCAAAAAGTGATAGAATTATCTAGATTATAATTAAAATGTGGGGCTGGCAGCCCGAGCCATCGGACTGCCAGCGTGTTCCCCAACGGTTTGAATTCGATGTCAATTAGGCAAAATTTCATTAGTGATTTAAACGTTATACTACAAAGCAGTAAACTAAATAAAATAACACAAGTTTCATTGATCATGGAAAAATCTATACTTACATTAGGTGTTTTCATTAGTACATTATTCATTATTCCATTTGTTAGTGCACAAGAGTTTGAAAAAGCAACATTTCAAGAAACTGCAAGTATAATTTATGATCAAAAATTATCAAACTCAGTAATTGCATCAATAGGATTTGAGACAACTGATAATGAAGAAATTAGATTTCCAGACAAGGTAATTCAAGAAATTAAATCTAATGAAAAAATTAGAAGTGTAGTTTTCACAAATGCAGGAGAATGTGTTATTGGCGTAACAGCAGAAGAGCAATGCTTGATGATAAATTTTGATTATCAGCAATTAAAAGGAGATGGTGGAATTAGAATGGTTCAAGAGTCTGCTAAAGAGATGAGTAATGAAGTAGTAAAAAAGCTAAATGAATTATTAGGAATGGATTTAGAATTCCATTCAACATTCATACATACAGTTGATGATGCAAACATTTTTCTAGAAACATCAGGTATTGTATCAGGAAGAGGTTCAGTCTCTGCCACATACATAACACAAAAACAATCCACAGATTTCATATTTTCAGATTTAGCAGGAAAATTAATTCCTAAAGAGATTAGAGAGGGGGGAGGATTTTATGACATTGCAAAAAAAATTGCAAAATTAGATAATTCCATAATTTCCGTTAGCATCTTACGAAATGGAGATTCCAATTTATACATGTTCAAAGTGGTTAACGAGATAAAAGATGCCAGTTCAGATATTTCTAGAATTAGCGTATTGGAACATTTGCAAACAGACGAAATTACACGTTCCAATATATTTGATAACAAAAATGTTCCACTAAATTCAATTATTCAATTAATAATAATACCAAATGAACAATCAAAGGTTGATGCAATAACAACACATCTAATAACAGATTTGACAAAGCTAGAAAACATTCTGAAGAAAGGTTGGTTTTTCACATCCCCTGCAGGAGATAAGATTGATGGGAAATTTTTATTTGGACAAAACAAATTGGTGCCATCTAACGAATTGCAGTTAGAAATAGGAATGTGGGATGGTCAAACAGAATTATCAATATATGCGGTTGAAGAAATTCAAGGAACAGAAAATATAGATAAAGAATCCATTGTAGAAGAAAATTCTAACGGTATAGAAGATCAAACACAATATGCAGTTCTAGGAATTATAATCGCAGTAGGAATTGGAGCAGTAATATTTTATCTAAAAGGATACAAGCCAAAACATTAGAGAATCAAACATGCTGCAGAAAACACGGTAGTCCATTTACCAGATTTATCACCTTTAGCAGTCATCGTGATATTTTGAGATTTGTAAATTTTTCCAGAAATTGACCACTGTTGCCTTTTTTCATCCCAGCTCTTATCAATATCAAAAGATATTCCAAGTGATGATGCAAGCATTTGTGCTGCAATATCTTCTGCATAATCACCTGCTTGTTTTTCGTTTTGTCCAAATGAGTCATATTCGGACAAATATCCATATCTAGTACGATCTTTTGGCAGTGCTAATCCAACAGATGCAGAAATCATTCGATGAGGTTCATTTGTTTGATTTCTAGAATAAATTGTAAAAAGAATTTGGCCTGGTTTAATTTTCTTTAATCCCTCCTTTTTAGGAATAAGTTTGGCTTTAGGTGGAAAAATACTAGAGATTAGAACAATGTTGGTACCAGCAATTCCTGCATCACGTAATGCATATTCAAAGCTTGTAAGTTTATCTTCATGAACCCCAATTCCTCGAGTGAGAAATAATTCCTTAGCAACCAAATCAATCATTCTTCGAATGATTTCAATGTGTGATTTATACTTTGATTTTCTTTAGTGAATCAAGAATTTCTTGCCCATGGGATGCAACATTAATTTCCCGCATTACATCGTGGATTATTCCATTTTTATCAATGATAAAGGTACTGCGCTTAGCAAGACCGGCAATATTTGTTCCAGCATATTTCTTACAAGCAATTTTTTTAGGATCACTAAGATGTAGATATGGGACGTGATATTCTTTTACAAATTCAGCCTGAGAATTAACAGAATCTACAGATATAGCAAATACAACAGTATCAGTTGATATAATTTCATCATAAACTGAAATTACACTTTTTGCCATCTCAAAAACTTTCTTTGATGGGCATGCAAATAGATGGTTTTTTGGATAAAAACATAGAACTACATTTTTAGAATTTTTATATGAACTTAAAGTGATAGAGGATCCATCATTTCCAAGTAATTCAAAATCCTCAGCAATATCACATTTCTTAAGAGTCATGAATTTAATTACAATGGGTTATTTATGAAGTATATACTTTGACTACAATGGACATTTCATTTCTTGATTCAGACGCATTTCTCATTGGATATTATGTATTAACAGTAGGAGCCAGCCTTCTTTTGATTAAAGACACAAAAAAACGAATTAGAGATTTAAGAACAGGAATTGGCTCAATGAAATATGCGCCAATAGCATTTGGTATTTTATCAGTATACGTTTTGTTTGTATTTGAATATGTTGATCAGATACCCATACTAAATTGGAGTTGGCTTGGTTATAACATTGCATTTGGGCCATTTGCAGATCAAGGAATACTTGGAATAATTCCATTCATGCCATTATTACTTTACATGTTTTTGCACATAAATTATTTTGAAGAATTTTACTTCAGAAAATCAAAAAAAATGGTCTTAGTATGGGCACTAATCCATATTGGAATGGGCATAAAAATACACATGGCATTAGTGTTAATACCAATTGGATTTGTATTCAAGTACATTTATGATAAAAAGGGCATAAAACATTCCTATGCGATGCATTTTGCTACAAACATTTTGGTTGTAATGATGTTATTTCTTTCGTTTATACTTTGAGTCTTTTCTTGGATCAACTTTCTTCACTTGTGTCAAGTAAAGATATGTCATAAAAGCACCTAAGACTAAATTTACTACGCCCAAAACAACTATCATAAAATAATTCATTGAAGCCTTGAATGTTCCCATCCATAATCCAAAAGCAATACCCCATATTCCTACCATTGTAAAGACAGCTATGAGAATTTTTAATTTCTTAGGATTAACGTATTTTAATTTCAATGATAAAACCATAGTTTAGAAGTTATTAAATTATGGGTATCTTAACATTTTAAACCAGCCATTTTATGAAAAATGTAGTGCCAGTGTAGCTCAGCCTGGTTAGAGCAATTGATTTGTAATCAATAGGTCGAGAGTTCAAATCTCTCTACTGGCTTCCTTTTTTAAAATTGACTCTCAGGTAATTGTTAAAAATAATTTAAATTCATCAAATATCAAAAATTATTATGAGTAGAAAATCTAAAGAAGAAGAACTATCAGAATATGAAAAAGATTATCTAAAAAGATTAACTACCAAAGGAAAAATAAGATCAATACAAAAAGAGGAATCCACCATTAGTGAAGAAGAGAGAACTCGAAAAGTAGAAGAAGCGGAGAAAATTCAGATAGAATCTGCACAACAAATTCAAGAAGCTTCTGCGGCAAAAATTCAATCAGAAATAGATATAAAAAATAAACAAGAGTTTTTGAATAAAGAAATCTTATTATTAATTGATGAATTAAAAGTTCTAAAAACAGAATTAGAGAAAGAACCTGTAAAGAGGAAGGTTTCTAAAAAGAAAGTAACTCCTAAGAGACGAAAAACTGTAAAGAGGAAGGTTTCTAAAAAGAAAGTAACTCCTAAGAGACGAAAAACTGTAAAGAGGAAGGTTTCTAAAAAGAAAGTAACTCCTAAGAGACGAAAAACTGTAAAGAGGAAGGTTTCTAAAAAGAAAGTAACTCCTAAGAGACGAAAAACTGTAAAGAGGAAGTAGAATATTACTTAAAGCATTTTATGTTACATTAATTTGCATAGAGCATGCAGAAATTAAGTGAGAATTTTTTAGATGCATGTAAAGAAATTTGTGAACGATTATCTGGAATTGATAATCTAGAAAAAAATCAATTGAAACATGAAATAAAGGAAATATGTGCAAAATATTCATTAGAAAGACTACCAAGAAATTCAGAAATACTATCAGTCGCAACAGAAGAACAATTCTTAAAGCTTCAGAAAGTTTTGCTAAAAAAACCAGTAAAATCAGCTTCAGGAGTGACAGTAATTGCGATAATGCCAAAACCTTTTGCATGTCCACATGGAAGATGTACATTTTGCCCTGGAGGAACAGAGATCAATACTCCAAACAGCTACACAGGAAAAGAACCTGTAACACTTAGTGCAATAGAAGATGATTATGAACCTGGAACTCAGATAAAAAGAAGAATTGAACAATTAATTGCATTTGGTCATGATCCTACAAAATTAGAGCTAGTTATCGTAGGAGGGACGTTCCTGTTTATGCCAGATGAATATCAACGAAATTTCATAAAATCATGTTATGATGCAATTAATGGATTTGAATCAAGTAGTTTAGAGGATGCAAAAAGAAATAATGAAAAAGCAAAAATGCGAAATGTCGGTTTCACAATAGAAACAAAACCAGATTATTGTCAACAGAAACATGTGGATATGATGCTAGATTATGGAACAACCAGAGTAGAAATTGGTGTTCAAAGTCTAACTGAAAGAGTTTACAATATTGTGAATAGAGGACATAATTTACAACAAGTAATAAGTTCATTTCAAATTGCAAAAGATGCAGGATACAAAGTTGTTGCACACATGATGCCAGGACTTCCAACCATGAGTCCAAAAGAAGACATTGCTGATTTTAAAAAATTATTTGAGATGGAAGAGTTCAAACCAGATATGCTAAAAATTTATCCGGCTTTAGTGTTAAAAGACACTCCACTATATGATGATTATAAATTAGGAAATTACAAACCGTATTCAACAGAAGATATGATTAATGTTTTAACTGAATCTAAAAAAATGGTTCCAAAATGGGTTAGAATCATGAGAGTTCAACGAGAAATAACAACAGATGAAATTATTGATGGTCCAAAGATGGGAAATTTAAGACAAAAAGTTCATCAGGAATTAGAAAAACAAGGAACATCATGCAAATGTATTAGATGTAGGGAGGCAGGTTTGAATAATAAAAAAGAATTTTCAGAATTAAAATTAGAAAGAATAGATTATGATGCATGTGGTGGAAAAGAGATATTTTTGTCATTTAATGATGAAAGTGACTTAACATATGGATTTTTGAGACTACGAAAACCTAGTCAAAATGTACATAGACCGGAAATTACTGATAAAACATCAATTGTGAGAGAACTACACGTATTTGGAAAAGCAATTGGTATTGGTGAGCAGGGAGAATTTAGCTTTCAACACCAAGGAATTGGAAAAAAATTAATGATGAAAGCAGAAGAAATTGCTGCAACAGATCTGTCGTCAAACAAATTATGTGTAATCAGTGCAGTAGGTACAAGAGAATATTATAGAAAATTAAATTATAAAAATAATGGACCATATATGGCAAAGGAGTTGTGATGAAATATGTCTGAACAAAATGTTATAGGAAAAGGTACATGGATTGACAAACTAGCATCTGAATTAATTGAAAGAGAAGAACAGTTGGGAAGAGATACAAGTTTAATCAGAGTTGAAAGCGGATTAGGTGCATCAGGTATTCCTCACATCGGTAGTTTAGGAGATGCGGTTAGAGCATACGGAGTAAAACTTGCATTAGAAAATATTGGATACAAATCAGAATTAATTGCATATTCAGATGATCTTGATGGATTAAGAAAAATTCCAGCAGGATTTCCAAATTCACTTGAAGAACATATTGGAAAACCAGTATCGCTAATACCAGATCATACAGGAGAACATGAATCATATGGAATGAATATGAGTAGTAGACTTTTGAATGGATTAGACAAATTAGGAATAGAATACACCTTCAAAAGAGCAAGAGACACCTACAAAGAGGGCTTACTGCAAGAACAAATTCACACAATTTTAACACAGAGTGAAAGAATTGGGGCCAAAATTGAAGATTTGGTTGGACAAGAAAAATATCAAAAATTCTTACCATATTTTCCAGTATGTGCACAATGTAACAGATTGTATGTTGCAGAAGCAACAGAGTATCTATCTGATGAAAGAAAGGTTCGTTACAAATGTCACGATGCAGAAATTGGTGGAAAAATTATCAAAGGTTGTGGACATGAAGGTGAAGCAGACATTAAAAAAGATCTTGGTAAATTAGCATGGAAAGTAGAATTTGCTGCAAGATGGAGTGCGTTTGATATTAGATTCGAAGCATATGGAAAAGATATCATGGATTCAGTCAAAGTTAATGATTGGGTTGCAGATGATGTTTTGAATTTCCCACATCCACATCACATAAAATATGAAATGTTTTTGGACAAAGGTGGAAAGAAAATATCAAAATCACTTGGTAATGTGGTAACATCTCAAACATGGTTGAAATTTGGAACACCAGAATCAATACTATTGTTACTATACAAGAGAATTACAGGTGCAAGAGAGTTGGGATTTGAAGACATACCATCACTTATGGACGAATATAATGAATTAGAGAAAATATTTTTTGGAAAAATTAAGATTGATAATGAAGCAAAATTGGTCAAATCAAAAGGATTGTACGAGTATGTGAATCTGTTAACGCCTCCAAAGCAGATGCCACCCCAAGTAAGTTATAGACTTCTTTTAGAATTATGTAAGATTTTCAAAGAAGATAGAGTTTCCAGAATAAATAAAAAATTAATCGATTATCATGCAATCAAAGAAACATCATCTGAAATTGACAAATTAATTGAAATGGCAGGAAACTTTGCAGATGAATTCGATATATCTGACGAAATTAATATTGATATAGACTCAAAAATTAAAGGCGCACTAAGTAAACTGGTTATTCTTTTAGAAAAAGATGAAGAGATTGAAGATTTACAAAATGAGATATATCAAATTGCAAAAAACGACGACATAGAACCAAAAGAGTTCTTTAAAGTACTGTACCAAATTATTTTATCAACTACTAGAGGACCTAAGATTGGGCCATTCATTTTAGATATTGGAAAAAAGAACGTAGCAGAAAAAATTGGTAAATACGTGAAATAAATGGCTCATAATGAACACAATAGACAGAAAAAAGGTGGGGGATTTTTTCTAATAATTTTTGGAGCATTGTTATTGTTTTTAGCACCAAATTTACACACAGATACCCCAGAATTAGGAATTGCGTCATTAGTTTTTGGAATTATAGTTGGAGGAGCAGGATTTTATGTGAGATTTATTAGAAAGGCAAAACGGATCTAAGAGTTAGAAATGGGATTATTTAAAAAAACAAAGAAAGATGATGCTAATGTTTATCATGAAACAAACGAAAATCTACAAAAAATTAAAGATGAAACAGAAAGTGAGATTGAAAAATTAGAAAGTGAGATTCAAGAGAAAAATGAAAGATTGAGTACAATACTTGAGAAAATTGAATTATCAAAAAAGGAATATAATGAAATTGTAAGCAAAATAATTCAATCAAAAAAAGAATTACGCACACATGGAACTTTACAAGTAAATACTAACGAAACAAGAATGAATAATCAAAGTACAGATGATATTTCAAAAGATATTAGCGATTCAAAAATTGAGTTGAAAAATATTCAAGACGATATTGCTAAAAAAATAGAAATTAATAAAGAATTAGACGAGAAAATTAAGAAAAATCAGACATTTTTTTCAAACTCAGAGAATCAGAAAAAGAAAATTGAAGAAGAATTGGAACAAAGAAAAAAAGAATTGGAAATTTTGAATAAAAAATTAGGTGGAATGAAAAAAACACATATCAAAAATGAAGGAAGTGACGATTCAAAGAATGTAGTTGAAGCCGCAAGTCAAATTGTTGCTACAACAAATAAACGATTACAAGATACAATGAAAGAACTGGATATTGTTAGACGATTGTTAGATAAAGAAAGAAAGGCACATAACGAAACAAAAAAGAAATTATAAGATTAGTTGTAATATTTTTTCCATTTTTTAATTAAATCATCTTTTTTGATACCTAAATCATATGAGGGAGATGTCACTTTAGAGAAAGATTTCACATCTACTACAATAATATGAGAAATTTTACTTTTGATACCTTTTTTCTCAAAATAATCAAGGATGTTTTTGAAATCATCTCCATCTGAGAGAATTTCAGCTAATCCTTTGAATCTATACCCAAGACGAGAAAAAGAATCTATTACATTAATTTCAATTGAAGGGTTTTTTGTTAGATTTTCAATTGTTTGAGGAGACCGAATGTTTGCAAATACCAATCTAGAATCATCAAGAATTGCAATTGTCCCTTTTGGCGAAAGATTTGGAGTACCATCTAAAGCGACGGTTGCAACATAACCTAATTTTTGAAAATTTACAAGATCTTTTATCTCGTCATCAAATTCAATCATAAAATGAGTTTAGATTACAGGTAATTAAATTCGTAAATTATCTCATCAGGTCGGCTGCAACACCATAAAATAAGAAGAAACCTATTCCACCTGCAAGAATTGCAATCCATGTTGCGATATCTTTACGCTTTGGCATAATCTTCAAGAAATATGTCTTAATAATAATGCATTCCAGATAAGAATATGTCAAAACTTGGAATTATAGGTAGAGGCTTTATGTTCGTAGTAGTAGGATTTGTTACAATTATCGTAGGCTCATTTTTGTTACGTGGAAATATGCACATGTGGGATAAAGTAAAGAAAGATGAATCAAAAGAAAATAAAGAATAACGGATCCGAAGGGATTCGAACCCCCGACCTAATGCTCCGCAAGCACTCGCTCTATCCATGCTGAGCTACGAACCCAATAACTTACTTTGAAAAATTGTTAAAAACGTTTGGAAAATAATTATGCTTCTTTTTCTGCTGGCTTAACATACAGATAATTCATTATTACACCTGCAATGATACCACCAATGATTGGTCCAACCCAGTATAACCATTGAACTTCCCATAAACCAGCATCTCCAGATACCAATGTAGGTGAAAATGATCTTGCAGGATTCATTGAAGCGCCAGTTAATGGAACACCAACTAAGTGTAGTAAGAATACCATTCCACCTATTGCACCACCATAGATCTGTTTTGGTGCTTTTTTGTGAACTGCTGTCATAAAGATTACAACTACTAAGAAGAATGTGAGAATAATTTCAACTGCCAATCCTGACATCATACTGTTTCCAAGTAGTTCACTTGGACCACCATGTGCCCCCCAGAATACTTTTTTTCCGATTTCAGGAAATAGTGCTTGTAAGGATAAGGTTGCAATAACTGCACCCATTATTTGAAATAGAATGTAACCAATTCCATTTTTAACATCAATTTTCTTTGTAATCATCATAGGGATAGTAACTGCAGGATTGATATGCGCTCCAGAAATATGTCCAAATGCATAAACCATTAAAACAATTATTCCACCGTGTCCAAGAGATATGAAAATTATCGCTTCAGTTGATAATCCATCACCATACCATGCAGCAGACAGAATTACAGATAACGGTCCAAAGAATACGAGACCAAATGTTGCAATTGCCTCAGCAAGCCATGCTCGTGGATTAACCATATTCGATGTCGAATTTCATATCCATATAAAACATGCTAGTCAATTTTTGCTCAAAGAATATTTATCTGGAAAAATATACTTCAAAATATGATCGAGGAAGGAAAAGCAGTTCCAAAATTTCAATTAGAAGATGCAGATGGTAACTTGATAAAATCATCACAGTTCAAAGGAAGTAAATTTGTAGTCTATTTTTATCCAAGAGATTTTACACCAGGTTGTACAACAGAAGCAGACGAATTTTCTAAAGATTATAAAAAATTTAAAAAAGCAGGAATAGAAATAGTTGGAATTAGTAAAGATGACGTTACATCTCACAGAAAGTTTTGTGATAAAATGAATATACCTTACATCTTACTTGCAGATGTTGAAACAAAAGTTTCAAAGCAGTTTGGAGTATGGGGATTAAAAAAATTCATGGGAAGAGAATTCATGGGAATTAATCGTAGTACATTTTTGATAAATGAGAAAGGAAAAATCTTCAAAGTGTTCCCTAAAGTGAAACCAAAAGGACATTCAAAGGAAGTTTTAGAGGCATTTCAAAAATAAAAGAAGAGAAGTTGGAGTTTTAAGGTGTCCAGCCTTTTGGCATTGTACCTTTAGAAGTTTGTGCGGCTGCTGCTGCTGCGGCTGCTTCATCTGCGGCTGCTTTTGCTTGATCAACTTTTTGTTGTTCTAGACGCACAAGATACTCTTTTTCATATTCTTCAAGTTGTTCTTGTTTTGATTTACCACTACTTCCACTAGATGATGTTTGACCACTTGTTTGTTGCTGTGGTGGAGGTGGAGGTGGAGGTGGAGCTGCCTTTGCTTGACCACTTGCTGGAGCATCGTTAATCCAAGTACCGAATTTTTTGGCTTCCGGATGATATGCAAGTCTTTGTTTTGTTGCAAAGTACTTGTTTCCTGGAGCAGTAAATCCAGTGATTTTTGTTTTGTGATCATTCCAGTTAGATGGTGTAACATTGGTTTCCGCTACTAGAGCTCTGCTTCCAAAGTATCTGTTACCAGGTGCAGTAAAACCAGTGATTGCAATTTTTTGAGTGTTCCAGTTTCCAGTTGGAATTTCACGGAATCTTTCGTGAAGTGGAACTGGTGCTGGAGGTGCTTTCTCTGCTGGCTTTGGTGGTGGCGGAGCTGGTTTAGGAGCTGTTTCAGCTGGCTTTGGTGGTGGCGGAGCTGTTTCAGCTGGCTTTGGTGGTGGCGGAGCTGGTTTAGGAGCTGTTTCAGCTGGCTTTGGAGCTGGTTTTGTTTCAGCACCTGCAGCAAGACTTGATAATCGCTTTTCTAATTTAGCAATTTTTGCTTCTAAATCTGCTTTTGTTGTTCTTGAAGATGTTGATTTGCGTTTTGTAGTTGTTTTACGTGCAGGTTTACGTGCAGGTTTACGTGCAGGTTTACGTGCAGTTGTACGCTTTTTTGATGTCGCCATTGGAGGATGATAGAATTAGTTGCTTATTTGCATTATGTAATGATATAAAATTTTTCCAAGAAATTTAACAAAAATCTGTAAAAATTTGAAAAATTAAATGCAAAAAAAAATGAAAAATAGAGTTAGTTGGCTAAATTGAGAATTAATCTATAATCCCATTTCCAATTTGAGTTGAGTACACCAATTCTTGACTCTTTCTTCGGTAAGCTCACCTTCACTATCTTCATCGACAGGAAGACCGCAAAACTTCATACCTTCTTCTGGTTTTGTTATTTCGTTGAGATGTGGGATTAGACATCGTGAGCTAGTGAAATTCTCATATCCATCTAGACTTACATATCCAATCATTTTTGCACCTGCTTTTTCAAAATGTCTATGTAGTTCTTCCATTGCATCGACAAAATCTTCGCCATATCCAACAGAATCACCTAAACCAAATAGTGCAACAGGTTTTCCCTTCAAGTCTAAATCAGGAATATCTTCTAAAAGCTCATCCCAAGCAGTTCCGGATCTTAATTCCTCAGCTCCAGTATTCCAAGTAGGAATACCACAAATAAGACCATCAAAGTTTGGAAAGTCAGCCAAATCTTTCTTAGATACATCAATAGCATCAGCTACTGCATCACCAAATTCATCTTTTATGTAACCACATACTGTTTCTGTCTTACCGGTTTGTGTGCCAAAATAAAGTCCAATTGTCATTAAGAATTTCGAAGAATTTACATATTTAATTCGAAGGATGATTTCATACTCTAATTCTAAAGATTCAGAAAAATAACTTAGATAAAAAAAGAATGTTCTAGAATTTACACTAATGATTAGTGTCCAGTGTTTGCTTTTGCATCTTTGATGAATCCCTTTGGTAGGGTTGCACCTTTTTTTGCCATTTCTGCAACATATATTTCTCTAGCTTCTGGAGATTTCCAATCTAATTCAACTTTAGTATTGTCTGTCACCTTAGCTTTAACTTTTTTTGTTGATTTTCGATTTTTATTATGTGTGTGTAAGTCAGTCATGAAATCAATTCATAAAGATTCTATTTAATTCGGATGATGATTTCAAAAGATAATTTCAAAGACTCGTTTCAAATTTCCAGAAGAAAAGATTAG
>JAOMCQ010000006.1 GCA_028345095.1 Candidatus Nitrosopelagicus sp.
AGTAGGAGCCACGTATAACAATCGAGATTCAAGTATGGTTTCAACATTAGAAGTTGGAAAAACACAATTCCAAGTATTACCAATGCTAGGAACAGATATAATTTCCGATCCCATATCTACTGAGATCGTATTTGGTAAATACAGTAGAGAGAATGATTTTCAAGACATAGATGTCAAAGGCAAAATAGTTTTGGCAGAAAGAGGAGGAGAATCTTTGGATGAAATTGTTTTTTTCTCAGATAAAGAAATTTTTGCATCAAAGAACGGTGCAAAAGGATTAATTGTTTACAACAATCAACCAGGAATATTCTTTGGAGAATTAATTCATGAATATGTTAGTGAAGATTACTATCCATCAATTCCCACAGTTTCAATGACAAGAGAAGAAGGATTAGAATTAAAAAAAATTATTGAGAATGAGATATCAGGAACACTTAACGTGTTTAATCATCCAGATTTTATTGCAACATTTAGTTCAAGAGGACCAGTTTCTCCATTTTATCAAAAACCAGATCTAGTTGCACCGGGAGTTTTTGTGAATACAACCTCATTGAAAAATTTCTATAACATTACAAGCGGAACAAGTTATGCTGCACCACACGTATCAGGTGCAATTGCATTATTACTAGAAAAGAATCCAGATTTGACACCATATGAAATTAAATCAATACTAGTTACAACTTCAGATGTCATTACAGATCAATATAGAGAAGAGTTTGAATTTGATGCAGGTGGAGCAGGAAGAATTGATTTGGAAAAGGCATTTAATTCAAAATTAGTCTTTGAACCACCAAAATTAATTTTTAATTTATCTGAACATAAAACCTCTGAAAAAAACAAAATCGATATTAAATCATTTGATGGAAGTTTTAATATTCAAAAAGTAGAATTTTCAGGTGTAGACAATGTTGAATTCAATTATGAAATTAATGATTCAACATTATACATAACTTCAAAATTAATAAAAGATGAATTAGGTATTTTTGAAACTAGAGCATTCATTACAAATGATGATGTGATTTATCAAATTCCAATAATTGTCAGAGTTAGTGAGGCTTCAGTAGTTATTTTAGAAACTGAAAATGAACTATTATTTCAAGTAAAACAACCATTAGATTGGGAATATGCAAAAATAACAATTACTAATAGCGAAACATTTGAAGAACGTAGCATCTCCATAACACCAAAAAAATTTGAGAGTTTGAAATTATACGATGCAGGAAGATATTGGATCGAGGCAAATGTAAAAAGTGGTGAAAAAACATTTGATGTGTATGAAGTTTACGATATCAAAGAAGATTTGAGCCAACAAAAACCAATTGTTGAAAATTCAGAATTACCAGAAAGAGCATTAATAATTTTAGGAATAATTTTTAGTATTGTGATAGTTGTTGGATTAAAATTTAGAAAGAATTACTGAATTTGAGGTCCAGCATTTCTTATTTCAGGAGAAACATCTTTGAATTTTGTAAAGTTTTCACCAAACATTTGTGCTAATTTCTTTGCTGATAGATCGTAAGAATCCTTGTCAACCCATGTATTTTTTGGATCTAATACATCAGAAGGTACATTAGGACATTCGGTAGGAACATCTAGATTGAATGTATCATCATGTCTGAATTTTATCAAGTCAAATTTCCCAGTTAATGCAGCAGTTACCATTGCACGACTATATTTTATGCTAATCCTTTTTCCTACACCATATGGACCACCAGACCACCCCGTGTTAATTAGATAAACAACCGTATTGTGTTCAAGAATTTTTTCTCCTAGCATTTTTGCATATACAGATGCAGGACGAGGCATAAATGGAGAGCCAAAACATGCAGAAAATGTTGCTTTTGGTTCTTTAATTCCACGTTCAGTGCCAGCAAGTTTACTTGTGTAACCGGACATGAAATGAAACATTGCACTTTCTTTTGTTAATTTTGATACAGGTGGTAATACACCCAATGCATCAGCGGTCAAAAATATTATAACTTTAGGATGACCGCCTACACTCGGAATTACAGCTCCCGGAATATAATCTAGAGGATATGCTGCACGAGTATTTTCAGTTAGACTACCATCATCAAAGTCTGGTTTCAAAGTATCTTTGTTTACTACAACATTTTCAAGAACTGCTCCAGATTTTATAGCGTTCCAAATTTGTGGTTCTGCTTCTTCGTTAAGATTAATACATTTTGCATAACAACCACCTTCAAAATTAAAAACTCCACTTTGAGACCAACCATGTTCATCATCACCAATTAACATGCGCTCAGGATCTGCAGATAGGCTTGTTTTCCCAGTACCAGATAAACCAAAGAATAATGCAGTATCACCATCTTTACCTATATTTGCAGAACAATGCATAGGAAAAACATCTTTTTTTGGCATCAAATAATTCATTACAGCAAACATAGATTTTTTCATTTCACCTGCATAATTTGTTCCACCAATCAATACGATTCGTTTTGAGAGGTTTATCAAAATGAAAACATTTGTTCGGGTTCCATCAATTTCAGGAATTGTTTCAAAGTCATTTAAGCATAAAATTGTAAAGTCTGGCTCATGAGAGTTCAATTCTTCATTTGAAGGTCTAACAAACAGTTGTCTACAAAAGAGATTTTGCCATGCATGATCATTAATTACACGAATTGACAATCTATTTTCTTTGTCAGCACCTACAAATCCATCAAAAATATAAAGATCTTTACCTTCTGCATGTTTTTTCATTTTTTCAAAGACAGAATTGAATTTTTCAGTTGGGAATTGTCTGTTTACATCACCCCAATCAATTGTTTCATGAGTTTCATCATCATAAATTATGTAACGGTCTTGAGGAGAACGACCAGTATATTTTCCAGTTTTTACAGATAATGAACCAGTAGAGGTTAACATTCCTTCATTTGTTTCAATTGATTGTTCAACAAGTTTTTCGACAGTTAGATTTCGATGAATTGAGTGAGGAGCTACTCCAAATTCTACTAATTGATCATGTACTTTTGAACTAGTGTTAGACATATCAGAGATTCTCCTCAATACTATGTATAGTCAAGGATTTTTGGGAAAAATTGAATATTATTATCTCTTTCTCAGATCGAATAATTTGAAACTTAGATACGTATTTATGTTAAATTTCAAAGTTTTAGTCTATGCCAATCAATAAAGAAAAACTTCAAGCAAGGGAAGAAGCAAGAATGAGCAGACCGGAGTTTATTCGTCCAGAAAGCTGGAGATATACCAGATTGGAAACTGGTTGGAGAAAACCAAAAGGAATGGATAACCATCAAAGAAAACAGAAAAGTCGCGGTCGTCCAGGATTAGTTAAAGTTGGATACGGCACACCAAAGATTGCTTACGGATTACATCCATCAGGTTATACAGATAATTTAGTACATAATGCAGGTGATTTAGATAATCTCAATCCAAAAGAAGATGGAATTAGGTTTGGTCATAGTGTAGGAGCAAAAAAAAGAAGAGAGATTATGAAAATTGCAATAGAAAAAAAATTCAAAGTGTTTAACGCAAGAGTGAGTCAAAATGCCAGTTAATCTCAGATCAAAAAAGAGACTTGTCTCAAGAATTGTAGGTGTTGGCGTAAATCGTGTAAGATTTGATAATGATCACTTAGATGATGTTGCAGACGCAATTACTAGAGATGACATAAGAAGTTTAATTACTGCGAATACAATTACAATCAAATCATTTACAGGTACATCTCATGGAAGAGCGCAAGCAAAAAGAATCCAGAAGGCAAAAAGAGGTACAGGGCAAGGTTCTAAGAAAGGAAGAAAAGGTGCACGTGTTGGTAAAAAAACCGTATATGTAAACAAGGTACGTGCTTTAAGATATCTTCTCAAAGTTTCAAAAGATCGTAAAGAGATTACAAATGAATCATTCAAAGCAATTTACAAAAAGATTGGAGGTAACACGATAAGAAATAAAGCACATCTAAGAACTGTTATTGCAGAAGAAATCACCACACAAAAATCTTAGAATTCAAATAAATTATTTTTAAAATCTAAAATTTTATTATCTTTAATTTTTAATCCCTCTTTTGATAACATATGTTTTTTTCTTTCAATTCCATATGCATATCCACCGATAGTTCCATCAGATTTTACAACACGATGACATGGAACAATAACAGGAAATGGATTTTTTTTCATTATTTGTCCTACGATTCTCTGACCATTTTTTAGATTTATTGTTTTTGCAAGATCACCGTATGTTGTTACATAACCAGTAGGAACTTGTAATAATTTACAATAAATTTTTTCTTCTACTTTCAAATTCTTATAACCTCTAATTCACTGGTTGAAAGAAGATCAATTAGTTTTTGTTTGTATTTACCCAAACTTTTCCAATCAAGTAAAGCAGCTTCTGCACCAGTATTTTGTATAAGTAAATGGTCAAATAAATTAGGATTAAGAAATTCTAATGCGTGTTTTGGCATTACAGTTCCTAAGGCATATTTACCAAAAAGTAATTCTTTTGTGAATTTTTCAGAATAATGAGTTCCGCCAAAACAAATAGCAAAAGGGAAGGGAGTAGATGGGGTTTCAAGTGTATCAACTACTAACTTTGCTATAGACGAACAGAGAGTTTCATCATTCCATTGTAGTTCAGTGGTTCCAATTTCTACAAAAATTGATGGTTTTTTTAGATGAGTAGGTCCATGATGTGTAGCTTCTATTGTAATTTCAAAATCTAGGAAAGATTCACGATTATTCCAGAGTTTTTGCATATATTTTTTCTGCAAGTCAGGATACGGTATTGCTAATTCTTTATGATTTCCACCGAATTTTGCTTCATTAAAATTTCCAGTACTATGACAAGTCAAAGCAAGTGTTCCAGATTCAGCAGCATGTTTAGATAAAAAAATGAATCCATCATAATTGTATTTTTCATCTAACCAATCTGCAGAAATTGTAGGAGAGTCAATTTCAATTAAATCAAAATTCTTGCCACGATATACATCTCCATCCTTATTCATATCATTAGAGATGAATTTTGCCATATTATGACCAGCAGGGTCATTTTTGAATGCAATCAGTAAATCCATGAATAAAAGATATATTGACACATTATTATTTTTCATTATCATTTGAACCCTAAATTATTGCTCAAAAATATAGTAAATACTATAAAATTAACGAAGAAATCCGACAAGGAGGTTTACAAACAGCACCTTCGATTGGTGTTATTTGGATTTGCTACAGTAGGACTACTTGGATTCGGAATTCAATTCATTTTTGCTACAATTTCACCAGGAATGATATTCAAATAGAGATAAAATGTCTGAGCCAACCATCACAGAATCAGATGAACAATCTAACCAAGAGAACATTGCCGTACCAGAACCATCAAACGGAGAATCACATCTATTTGCACTAAGAACAACTGGTGGTCAAGAAAAGGTTGTTTTAAGACAGTTAGAAGCAAAAATGAGAAGTGGAGAACTAGAAGTTCAATCAGTTCTAATTGTGGATAACTTGAAAGGGTATGTCGTTATTGAAGCAAATGATCCTCAAATCATGTTTATGGCAACACAAGGATTAAGACATGTAAAAGGACAATTAAGAGGAGAGTTGCAGTTTAGTGAAATTGAAAGTTATCTTGTAAAGAAATCTACAGTTTCAGAATTAGCAGTTGATGGAACCGTAGAAGTAATTGGAGGACCATTCAAAGGAATGAAAGCAACAATTACAAGAGTTGATCACGATAAAGAAGAAGCTACAGTAATTTTGTTAGATGCACCATATCAATTACCAGTAACAGTAGATGCAAACTATCTAAAACCTATTGCATCATAGGAAGGAATAAATCATTAAAAAAAAGAGAAATTTCAAATGGGCGACAAACAAACAATTTCAGCACAAGTAACAGGCGGAGAAGCTTCTGCAGGTCCCCCACTTGGTCCAGCACTTGGGCCATTAGGAGTAAACATTATGGAAGTCATCAATAAGATTAATGAAAAGACTGGTGATTTCAAAGGAATGAAAGTTCCAGTTACAGTCAGTATAGATACAGATACCAAAGAATGGGATATTGAGGTTGGAATTCCATCAGCATCAGCACTTATCCTCAAAGAAGCAAATATCCAAAAAGGTTCTGGTACATCAGGTACAGAGTGGGTTGCAGACATCGGAATGGATGCAGTACTCAAAGTTGCAAATGTTAAACTTGAAACATCATATGCTTCAGAAATAAAATCAGTTGCAAAACAGATAATTGGAACATGCCAATGTTTAGGCATCAAAGTAGAAGGTAAAACGCCAAAAGAGATTACTGTAGAAGTAAATGACGGTAAATGGGATGAAAAGTTAGTTAACTAGATAGATACATCGGAGATTTTTCAGTTCTTTCCAACTCAACAAAGGTTTCAGTATTTTGAATTCCATCTATTTTTCCAATTTTATCTACCACAATATTGTGTAATTGTTCTAGATCTTCAGCTAATGCGCCAACCATCAAGTCAAATCTACCTGTAACTTCAATAATCCTATCAATTTCTGCAATTTTTAATAGATTTTCGTGAATCGCTGTCTTAAATTTAGGATCGCGATTAATTCCAACATATGCTTTTACACCAAATCCCAATTGAGATTCATCAATATCTATAGTAAATTTCTTAATCATCTTCTTTTTTATCAGTCGTTTTATTCTACTGTACAAAACAGATGCGTTGATGTTTAGTTTTTTTGCCAAAAGTGGAATCGATATACTTCCATCTTTTTTCAATTCGGATAGTAATTTAAGATCTAAATCATCCACTTTTGCCATTTTCTTAAAATAAGTAAATTGTAGTAGTAAATGTAAGTTTTGGCAGAATATATCAAAATTTTACTAAAATTTAGAAAAAGATATGTCAATTTTAGAAAAATAATATAATCATAGATAATTACTCTAAACGATAATAAGTAAGAGATTAAGGTTTTTGACATGGTAAATGAGTCAGAAATAGTCACTCTAATTCAGGAAGCAAAAAAAGGTGAGAAAGAACGTAAGTTTAAAGAATCACTAGAACTTTACATCACTCTAAAAGATATAGATGTGAAAAAAGGATTTGCGCTAAATGAAGTGATTCAACTACCAAATCAAATGTCAAAACCAGCAGCCGTTTGCGTAATGGCATCGGGAGACATGGGACTAAAAGCAAAAGATGCAAAAGCAGACGAAGTTATGGATAATGATAATCTTGATAAATTAGCAGCAGACAAAAGAGCTTCTAGAAAATTAATCAACAAGTACGATTTCTTTTTGGCAGATACAAAACTCATGCCTGTAGTAGGTAAATCATTAGGACAACTTCTAGGACCTAGAGGTAAAATGCCAACGCCGGTTCCATTTAATGCACCTATTGAAACATTTCTAAGTAGATTCAAAAGTTCAATTAGAGTTAGAGTAAAAAATTCACTTTCAATTTCATGTAAAATAGGTGATACTTCAATGGATGAACATCATGTAGCTGCAAATGCAATTGTAGTAATTAACAATTTGAAAAGTAAATTTCCAAATGGAGACAAGAACATTAGAAAATATATGATTAAAACAACTATGGGAAAAGCAATAAAATTAGAACACAAGGTGACAAAGTAAAATGCATGAGAATAGAACACAATATCCAAAAAAGAAAGCACAGATGTATCAACAATTACAAGAACTTCCAAAAAAATATAGTGTAATGGCACTTGTTAGAATGGAAAAGGTTAGAGGATCACAATTACTACCGTTAAGAAAAAAACTTCAAGGTGAAGTTGAAATTGTTAGCATTAAAGATAAAGTGGCAAAACTTGCTTTTGCTAAAGCTGGAGTTACCGGCATAGATAAATTATCTGAAAAAGTTACAGGTCAATGTGTTTTCATGTTTACCAATATGTCTCCATTCAAACTTAACGTTCTATTAGGAAAGAACAAAGTTATGCTATTTGCAAGAGGTGGAGATACTGCAAGCATGGATGTTGTAATTCCACCAAAAAATACAGGAATTGCACCAGGACCAATGTTAACTGACTTTAAAGAAAATGGAATTGCAACAAAGATTGATCAAGGTACAATCTGGATTATGAAAGAGACAGTACCAGTAAAAAAAGGAGAACCAATATCTGAAAAACTTGCTGGACTTTTAACTAAATTAGACATTAAAGCAATCGAAGCAGGCATAGTTTTGAATGCAGCATTGGAAGAAGGTTTAGTCTATCAACAAGAGGAAATGATTATAGATGTTGAGAAATTCAGAAATGATTTGGCTCAAGCACATCAGCAAGCAATTTCACTTTCAATCGAAGCAGCATATATCACTGCAGATAACATTGAACAAATCTTGTCAAAGGCAGCTCAATCTGCACGTTCAGTTTCAACTGAAGCAGGATATCTAACTGAAGACACAAAAGAACAAGTATTACAAAAGGCTCACGGTCAAGCACAAGGTGTAGCCTCAAAAGCAAAAGATTACTCACCAGCATAAATTAACTGCTTTTTACTTTAGGCAAATTCCAATTATACTTCATTGCAACCATTCTAAGTCCGGTAGCCAATAACAAACCAGATATTGTTCCAGCATAAACGTCATTTGTTAGAAATATTACTAAATAAAATACTGAAGCGCCCAAAAAACTGGCAGAAGCATACAACTCTTTTACAAATACTATAGGAGTTTGACTGACAAAGACATCACGAAGTATTCCACCGCCAATTGCAGTAAGCATACCAGATAGCACAATTACAAGAAAATTCATTCCAAACAAGTTATATGCAAAAGTAGCACCAATTACAGTAAAAACTCCTAGTCCAATTGCATCAAATTTTAGAAATACGTTCCAATGTTTTTTCATCTTAGAATGTAAAAGGAAAATTATGATTGCAGACACTACAGTGATTATCACATATGATGGATCAATTAGGGAATTAGGAAGAGATTTTCCAAGTATTACATCACGTATGGTTCCACCTGCAACTCCAGTAATTGTTGCAAGAATAATTATTCCAACAATATCTGCTTTGTGCTCAATAGCTTTGAATGCACCAGTTACAGCAAAAGCCATAGTACCAAATAGATCTAAAATATAAATGAAAAATTCAATTGACAAAGATGAATCTGTCAAACCAATTATAATAAAATTTAGTCACTAATAACGTTGAAAAGGTTTTGAGATGAATTTAGCCGAATAGAGAAGATAAGCCTTCCATTGCTGCTTCTTCTTGTTTCTCACTTGGTGGTTCTGCTTTCTTTTCTTTTGGTGCATCTCCACTTGCTGCTGCATCTGCTGCTGGTGCTGCTGCTGCAACTGCTACGGGTGCTGCTTTTATTGCATCTTCTATGTTAACATCAGCCAGTGATGCTACAAGTGCTTTGACTTGGGCTTCGTTGACTTCAGCGCCTGTTGCTTTAACTACGCTAGTAACGTTTGCTTCGTTGACTTCTTTTTCGAGTTTGTGCAACATCAATGCAGCGTAAACATATTCCATGTACAAAAAAGCCGTTAGGCATAATAAAAAGCTATCAAAATTTGCCTTAGATCAGAATCTTTAGACTTCGACAAACTGAATAGAGGTTTCGCTTCAAATCCTTATCATAAAGATTTTCCATCTTCTGTTTTAGGATTCTTTTTGCATGATCTTGATCTGTACCTTCTGGGAGAGATAACACATTATTGATTAATTCAGATAAAGATTCTCTAACCCAACCATCAAAAACGGTGAAAACTTTTTTTGAGATGAATTCAACTTTTTCAGAGCTGATATCTAGAACTTCCGTAAAATTTTCATATTCAATTCTATAGATTAATGCAAAAATACAATTTTCAGAAGTAGGATCAGTTAGAATTTCTTTTGAACGTGGACCTGCTTTTCCTTGAGATACTTTATTCTTTAGTCCAACCGGATTTACAAAAAAACCGTTTACGCCTATTTTATTTCCATCAACACCTGTAACAGTTCCAAATATAAGATTATGATAATCACCTTCATCTTTTCTGGAAGTAAATATGAAATCTCCCTCTTTTACTTCACCTTTTTTTCTTCCAAACATGAAAAGTTTCTGCATTTTTCTATATTTAACGGTTGAATCGACAGTCCTTAATATCGGCACTAGGTCAAAAATTTAGTGAATAAAAAAGAGATTCTTGAGAAATTTTCAGCAGACCCTAAAAGGTATTACAACGTGAATCTATTCGAAGATCAAGGATTCGAACGTAGATCATGTAAGACATGTAACAGATATTTCTGGACTTTAGATGCAGAAAGAGAAAAGTGTCCAGACCATTCTGATGATACATATTCATTCATTGGAGATCCACCAACATCAAAAAGATTTGATTACACACAATCATGGAAAGAGGTTGAATCATTTTTTGTTAAAAATAATCATACATCGATTAATAGATATCCAGTTGTATGTAGATGGAGAGACGATCTTTATTTTACAATTGCATCAATTGTTGATTTTCAAAGAGTTATGGGAAGTAAAGTTATATTTGAATTTCCTGCAAATCCACTTGTTGTCCCACAAACATGTTTAAGATTTAAGGATTTAGAAAATGTTGGAGTAACCGGTAGACATTTTTCATCATTTTGTATGATAGGACAACATAGTATTCCAAATGAAAATGGTTACTGGAAAGATGAATGTGTTAATCTTGATTTTAATTTATTGACACAACAATTTGGAATTGCAAAAAAAGAAATTACATTTGTAGAAGATGTGTGGGAAGGTGGAGGTTCGTTTGGTTCATCATTAGAGTATTTTGTAAGAGGTTTAGAACTTGGTAATGCAGTATTTACAGAATTTCAAGGTGATCTTTCAAATTACAAAACACTTGATCAAAGAATAATTGACATGGGTGCAGGTCTTGAAAGATTTGCATGGATTACAATGGGAACACCTACAGCATACGATTGTTGTTTTGGACCAATTACTCAAAAATTAATTCAAAACGCAGGGATAGATACAGATTCCTCAATACTCGTCCCATATTTCACCGAAATAGCAAAGAATTTGGAATTGTACGAAGATTTATCTCATGTAAGGAAAAATGCTATCAAAACAACAGGATTGTCAGATGAACAGATTAATCGAATTATTACTCCATTAGAAGGAATTTATCTAATAATTGATCATATTAGAACACTAATCTTTGCAATTTCAGATGGTGCACTTCCTAGTAATGTAGGAGGAGGATATAATCTTCGAATAATGCTGAGAAGAATTGTTTCAACCATGGATAGATTGAAATTAAAATTTGACTTGAATGAAATAATAGACATACAAATCGATTATTTGAAAAATACATACCCAGAATTAGAAAAAACTAGAGAAGATGTCAAAGAGATAATATCAATTGAAACAGGAAGATATGATAGTTCAAAACAAAGAATGCAAAAAATTGTTAGTAAATTAGATAAAGAACCAAAAGTTGAAGATTTGATAACACTTTATGAATCAGATGGAGTTACACCAGAATATCTAAAAGAAATGAAAGTGATATCAGAAATTCCATCAACATTTTATGCAAAACTTTCTGATTTACACCAATCTAAAAAACAAAAAGAACAAGTAAACTTACCACTAGAAGGAATTCCCGATACAGAACTTCTATTCTATGGAGATGATCCAAGAGAATTTGATGCAGAAGTTTTGAAATCATTTGAAAATTTTGTTATTTTAGATAAAACTGCATTTTATGCAAGGGGAGGTGGTCAAGAACCGGATAAGGGAGACATCGGAGGTCAAGAAATTATGGACATTACAAAACATGGAAACATTATAGTTCATGAAATTAAAGGAGATGTTCCAAAAGAAGGAGATACAGTTTCTTGTACAGTAGATGCAAAGAGAAGAGATGGAATTACAAAAAACCATACAAGTACACATATTATCAATACTTCAGCAAGAAGTGTTCTAGGTTCATGGGTATGGCAACACTCGGCATTTAAAGAAGAAGATCATGCAAGACTTGACATTACACATCATTCTGCATTAACAAATGATGATGTTAAAAAAATTGAAGATGCTGCCAACTCAATTATTGGAAAATCTATACCAGTTAAAATCGAAAATTTTGATCGTGGTACTGCAGAACAAAAATATGGATTTAGAATTTATCAAGGAGGAGTTGTTCCTGTAAAATCAGTCAGAATTGTGTCAATAGGTGATTTAGACATAGAAGCATGCGGCGGAACACATGTAGCGAATACATCAGATATTGAACAGATAAAGATTACAAAAACAAAAAGAATTCAAGATGGAGTCGTAAGAATTGAGTTTGTTTCAGGAGATAGTGCAAAAGAATTTGTAAAAAAGAAACAACAGGATTCAGAAAGTAAAGAAAAAGAAGAAAAAATGAAAGAAGAAGAAAAAGGAAAAAGAATAGAACAAAGACAACTTGCTAAAGAAAGAATACCAGTCATAGCAAAATCACTATTAGAATGTAAACAAGGAACAATTACCGTGGATGACATTACAATGAAATTAGCAGCTTCCGGGAAAGCAAACTTTTGTTATTCAACAAGCGATAACTATGATGACGTTTTTCATATTGGATTGGGTGAAGTTCTCTGTAAGGCAGATCCAAAATTGGTGTATTGTGGATTATTTGAACAGGGGGAGAAGATCCGAGTAATAGTTTACTCAGGAGAAAATATATCAAAAGAGAAGAGTGCCGGAGAAATTGTCAAGAGTATTTCTCAAATTTTAGGAGGCGCCGGAGGAGGAAGTCCAAAATTTGCTCAAGGTGGAGGAATAAACAAATCAAAGAAAGAAGATGCAATTAAAAATGCGAAGTCCATGATTATCGAATAGGTAAACAAGATGGAAATAAACTGGAATCAACTAGATGAAAAATGGAGAAAAAGGTGGCAAGAAACTAAAGACTTTGAAACAAATCCTAATGAAAAACCAAAAAAATTCATTACAGTTGCATACCCATATCCAAATTCACCTCAACATATAGGACATGGGCGAACATACACACTAGCCGATGTTCATGCAAGATTTTACAGAATGAAAGGGTACAATGTATTATTCCCAATGGGATTTCATTACACTGGAACTCCTGTTCTTGGAATGGCAAAAAGAATTCAAGCAGAGGAAAAAGAGATACTTGATGGATTACGAAACGTATACCATGTTCCAGAAGATGCAATCAAAACATTTGTGGAACCAATTAAAATTGCAGACTATTTCCATGAAGAAATAAAATCTGGAATGATAGAAATGGGTTATTCCATTGACTGGAGACGGGAATTTACAACTATAGTTCCAGGTTATCAGAAATTTATCGAGTGGCAGATTACTACTTTACGAGATAATGGTAAGATTATTCAGGGTTCTCATCCAGTAGGATGGTGTCCCGTTGACCAAAACCCAGTATCACAACATGATACAATGGGCGATGTTGAACCAAAGATTAATGCTGAAAACTACCTTGTCAAATTTAGACTAGATGAATATGTATTCCCAATTACAACATTAAGACCTGAGACAATTTTTGGTATTACAAATCTCTGGGTTAATCCAAATACAATATACAAAAAAATTAAAGTAGATGATGAAAAGTGGATTGTTTCACAAGAGTGTGCAGAAAAATTAGAATTTTTTGGAAAAGAAATTGTAATTGAAGAAGACATCAAAGGAACAAATCTAATAGGTAAATTTGCAAAAGCACCACATACAGAACAAGAAATTCCAATTTTTGAAGCAGAGTTTGTTGAGTCAGGAATTGGAACAGGTTTGGTGATGTCAGTACCAGCACATGCACCTAAAGATTATCAAGCATTAATGGATTTAAAATCAAAAAATAACGAGCTAGCATCTAAAATTGAACCAATCCCAATCATAGTGACAGAAGGGTATGGAAAGATTCCAGCAAAAGATGTGTGTGAAAAATTAGGGGTTACTGATCAAATAGATATTAAATTAGAAGAAGCAACTGAAGAGTTGTATCTCAAGGAGTTTGGTAATGGAAAATTAAATGAAAAATGTGGAGATTTCGTTAATGAGAAAGTAGAATTTGGACGGAATAAAGTTAGAGATTGGTTAAAAGATAAAAACCAATTGGAGTCATTCCCTACCCTTCAAAATGCTCCAATTAGATGTCGATGTGGAGCCGAATGTGTTGTTAAAATCTTGAACAACCAATGGTTTCTCAATTATGGAGATGAAGAATGGAAAAAAGTGGCAAGAAACTGTCTTGATAGCATGAATATTCTTCCAAATAAAATCAAAACAGAATTTCATGATGTAATTAATTGGTTACACGAGCGAGCATGTGCAAGACAACAAGGACTTGGAACTAAACTTCCGTGGGATAGGGATTGGATTGTTGAGTCATTATCAGATAGTGTCATTTACATGGCATACTATACGTTATCACGATTTGTAAATGATGGAACAGTAGAAGCAGATAATCTCACCAAAGAATTCTTCGACTATGTTTTCTTAGATAAAGGAGAGTTAGGAGTAGTTGTAAGTTCTTCCAACCTCAGCGAAGATATTATTAATACAATGAAAGAAGAATTCCAGTATTTCTATCCAGTTGATGCAAGACATTCAGGTCGAGATTTAGTACAGAATCACCTGTCATTTTTTGTTTTGAATCATGCTGCAATCTTTGATGAAAAATTATGGCCCAAGGAAATTGTAGTCAATGGTTCTGTCATGATGGATGGAGCTAAAATGTCTAAGAGCATGGGGAATATCATTCCACTTCGTACTGCAATCCGAGATCACGGTGCAGACCCAATTAGATTAGCAATAATTTCATCAGCTGAGCTACTCCAAGATGCTGATTTTAACATTGAATCAGTTTCAGGTATTAAAAATAAATTAGAATCATTATTAGACGAATGCTCTATTCTGAAAAAAGGTGAAATTGGAGATTTACAAACAGAAGACAAGTGGATTTTATCCAAAACTCAAAGCAAGATTGAAGAAATTACAGAAGCTGTAGAAAAAATGAGACTGAGAGAAGCATTACATGATATTTTATTTACATTTGAGAGTGATTTAAGCTGGTACCAAAAAAGAATTCAAGCTAAAAAAAGAGACAATGTCTCAGGTATTTTACATCAGATAAATTCAGCTAGAGTTGCAATGCTTTCTCCATTTGCACCACATGTAGCAGAAGAGATGTGGGAAAAATTGGGAAATGTGGAACTAGTATCAAAATCATCTTGGCCAGAATATTCTCCAGATAAAGTTGATACAAGTATAATTCAATCTGAAGAATTGTTAAAGTCAACTATAGAAGATATTGCAAATATCCTCAAAGTTACAAAAATTTCTCCGCAAAAAATTGTAATCTATGTAAATTCAGATGATATGAAATCAAAAATCTATCGAAAAATTTTGAGCGTGATGGTAGGAGGTCAAAATAACATGGGAGTTGTGATGAAAGAATTGATTGCAGATCCTAAAACTACTGATGCAAAAAAGATCCCAGACTATGTTCAAAAAGTAATCAAGGACTTACATTCAGAATCAGAATCAATCAAGAAGATGAAACTGGAATCAGAGTCATTTAATGAAAAGGAATTTCTGTTGTCAGAATTATCTAGTATTGGAAGAAAAGAGTTTGGAGTAGAGATTCAAGTGTACTCTGAATCAGATAATGATGTTTATGATCCTAAAGGAAAAGCAAGACATGCAAGACCATACAAACCAGCAATTTTGATTGAATAAAACTGGAATTGTATTTATTAGGTTAATGAACTAATTAGATCAAATGAAAATTGCAGTTATGGGAATGGGAGTTGCAGGAAGTTATCTCATGGCTAGATTAAAAAATTCTGAACACGAAGTAGTAGGATATGAAAGAATGGTTGAAGAAAGACATGATTCAATTTGTGCATGGGGTACAATAAAAGATGAATTAACTAATTTTTGTAAAAAAACTGGTAGAAATTTTAATGATTTCTTAATTCATGATGGTAAAAATATGCATGTCAAAATGAACAATGATGTAAAATTTGATATTGGTTTGAAAGGATTATGCACTTATAATAAATTAGGATTGATTAAAGATTTCATTAAAGATTGTAATGTAATTTATGGTGAAGCTCCACCGTTAACAGATCTTGAAAAAGAATATGATATGATAGTAGATTGTACAGGATTTCATAGAGTATATTTACCAAAAATGGAACAAGATTTCTTTTTACCAACATACGAGTATAAAGTTGAATATGAAAATGGTGTGCCTTACGATGATTTTTACATTGAACCATTTCCAGGCATGTCAGGATACTTTTGGTACTTTCCATTAGGAGACAAATTTGCACACATTGGTGCAGGCGATTACAATAAGAATCACGTTAAGGCAACAGATGCATTTTTAGAAAAACATGGAGGAAAAATAGTTGCAACAAAAGGACGACCAATTAGATTGGCAACTCCAGACAGATGCAAGCCATATTATTCTGGAAAAGTTGTGGGTGTTGGAGAATCAATTGGAACAGTTTATGCATTATTAGGAGAAGGAATTATTCCTTCAATGCAATGCGTTGATATTTTCTTAGAAAATATGCACGATTTCAAGGCATATGAAAAAGCAGTTGAGAAACATTACAAAGTTTATGCCAAAGTTTTCAATTTTGTAAGAGCAAAAATTCATCATGATTTCAATTTCTTAAAAGCACTACCAGACTTTATAGCAATATTCAGATATATGAAAAAGAATGAAGATAGATTTGGAATGCATATTAAAATTGCAGATTTAATGAAAGTAGCAAAAGCCTAGGACATACTAAGAGAACCAAAACCATCCTTTAAAGTTCGACTTGATTTCATATTATAATCATAAATTGTTGTAGAATAATCATCTAAGACATCTTTCATCGAATCTAGTGATTCAGAAAGATAGAATCCAGGACAATCTCCAGTGAATTGGAATGTTGCATGAACACGTGCACGTCCCTTTTCATTTTGTGCCCATGTTGAAAATGGATACATGTAACAAACACCTGGACGAGTAGGATGTATTCCACATCCACCCTCATCGTCTAAAAATCTACAAGAAATGTGTGTTCCATCATCAGCTTCAGTTTCATCAATTTTTCTTTTGAGACTAACATTAGTCATAACAGAAAATCCACCAGATGGGGTAGGTTCATCATGAGTTGCAACTAATGTTTCATTTTTTATAAAATCAGATGTTTTTTGGTATTTCAGACCTTGTCCAATTTGTATTAAATCATCAGATGTAAGAGGTAAACGTCCTTGTCTATCACAACAATTATGACAATCGGGCCAATAACATTTCCATAAAATATATTTTTTTTCTTTTGGTAAGTATGGAATATGAAATACAACATTTTTTACAATTAATGTGAAATCTGTAACATCATTATATTTTCCAAGAACAAAATCATGTAAAATTGGATCAACATCCCAATCTTTTTCAAGTAATTCTAAAGACTCTTGTATTTCTTTTTGAGACATTATTTCTTATATTCATAAAGTTTGATATTATAATGTTGAGTGAAAAAGGTAAATATGCATCAGCAACTGAGAATAGGAGATTTGTATGGAAGGAAATTGTCTGGCCACTCATTATAGAAGTTAATGATGCAGAATTCACTCTATTACAATATCAGAAAAAACGTGATAAGGTTTGTGAAGAATATGGAATTTCAGTGAATATATTATCAAGAGGATTAGCATCATTAATTCAAAGAGGATTACTTTACAAAGAAAGACAATCATACTTTATTCACTTCAGATTAATTCCATATATGCGATTAAAGGCAGAAGTTGATTATGGAACTGCGCTGCATGAAATTAAGATAAGATAAGTTATACAATAATGAATATATTCAAACATTTTGTAATTTTCTATATAGCCCGGTAGTGTAGCGGCAAGCATAGGGGCCCCTGGAGCCTTTGACCTCGGTTCGAGTCCGGGCCGGGCTACTGTAATTAATTATCTAGAAGCTTGTGCAACTCTTTCTAGCTCATTCTTCTTTTTTACAGAAGGAGCAGCAGGGTCATTGTTTGCAGCCAAAATCAAATGTTCTGCAATATATTCTTCAATTGGTTTTGGGTTCGAGAATGTTGCCTCTTTAATTGCATCTGCAATGAATCTTAGTGCTAAATCAACACGACGAATTGGGGCAACATCAACTGATACATGATAAACGGTTCCACCGTAAACGATTCTGGTTGTATCTTCATTTGGTGCAGAGTTTTCTACTGCACGAACTAATACCTCTACAGGATTTTGACCAGTTTTTAGATTAATTATTTCAAATGCAAGTTTGATAATGTTAAGTGAATGTTGTTTTTTACCACCTTGTCTTCCAGTGTTTTTTGCATATTTTTTACCGAAATGCATTAGTTTGTTTGCTAAACGCTCTACAATATTCACATCACCTTTATTGAATCTCTTTAAAGCTGAACGACCAAAGTCTAATGGATAAACAACTTGTTTTAGAGAAATTGCAGTTTGTAAACCTAAATCTTTAATCTCTATTTCAGTCGTATCCCATTTTCTAAATAAAAGTAATTTTTGTTCAGTCATTTCTATCTTCTTGGTTTTTCTTTCTTTCCTAGAACTAATTCACGTAATGATGTATTATTAACTTTGAAAACTTTGAATCTTACACCAGGAATATCACCCATTGCACCACCTTGAGTTGCACCCATTCCTTCAACATGTACTTCATCGTGTTCATCAATGTAATTCATTGCGCCGTCACGTGGAAGAAATGCAGTTATTGATTTTCCATTTTTTATTAATTGTACTCTAACACATTTTCTTACAGCAGAGTTTGGTTGTTTTGCTTCAACACCTACTTTTTCTAAAACAATTCCTTTTGCTTGAGGAGCACCTGCAAATGGGTTTGATTTTCTATCTAATCCCAATTCTCTTCTTTTGTAAGTTGAGATAGCCCAACGTTGTTGTTTTTTCTTATTACGAAGATCTCGTCCTGCAAATAATCCTAAAGGTGATTTTGCCATTATTACCACTCGAAAGCTTGTTCCTTACTATTAATCATTACATATGTAATGTTGAAATATCTTCGTGCAAGTAATCTTGCTTTCTCGGCATTACGACCTTCTCTTCCTACTACGACCCCTTTTTTTGCACCATCAACTTCTACATTAGCTTGAAATGAACCATCTAATCTTTCAGATATTTTAATTTCAGTAATATATTTTTCATTTAAGATATTTTTTAAAAGTTTTATTGGATCTTCGTTATATTCTACAAGTTCAACATTTCTGTCAATTTTGTTTTGGAGTGATTTGATATGCGCACCACCTTTGCCAATTGCAAGACCCATTTTACCTTCATTAACAACAAAGATGATTCTATCACGTTTTTCATCTTCAATGCAATCACGAGCAGTAGCTTTAGTAATATTTTGAAATAATGACATTAGCTTCATTTGATCAGTTGTTAGTTTGATTTCTTGTGTCATAGTCATTCTAATTATTCAAAAAATTTTTCGGTCTCATTTAAACCTTGATTGGTTTTTAATTTTGGATAAGTTTTTATCAACATCATTTGGATTCTGTTTCTTTTTGTAGTGTTTTGATATCAGCATCAGCGATATTAGTTAGTGAAATGGCTGAAACTCTAAACTGTAATCCACAGAGTTTGCCAAGGTTAACAGAGGTGTCATTGTACGAAATTGTTGAAACTTTTGATTTTTTTGCGTCATCTTCTATTTTTTCACTGATATGACTTGGTATCGATCTTGAAAGAAGTACAAGTTTGGATTTTGAAATATTACCGGAGACTTGTTTTGTACCAAGAATGTATGCATCTTCTTTGATTGCATCTTTGAGTGTCTTTTCTAATTGTTTTTTTATCATGTTGCTTGTACGAACAACTCAATTTTAGCGACTTATAGATTTATTGTTACTAATACCCACGACTGTTACGATCTGGCTTGTCAATATTCGGATTTCTAAATCCATGTTTTTCCATCATATGATTCAAAAATCGTATGTCACTATCAAATTTTTCGCCACATACAGAACAGTTTACCATGTTTAGGCATAATGTGGCACTAACTTATACTTAATTGAATGAAAAGATGCCAGCACTGTTGCTTCCCAACGGCTCTCGCATGTCAGTAACACAGCAGCGACATTTGGTTTGACTTCCAAGTTCGGAATGGGATTGGGTCGCACCCAAACGCTATGGCCGGCTTACAAATTCAACAAATTATCTTTCATAATAAGCTAACTAAAAAATTGTGAATGGATTTTTTATAGATAAATTATTCATAGAAGTATAAATTAAAGTCACGGCGAATAACGATATGACACATCGTGTTGCGGTACTAGACAAAGAATTATGCCAACCCAAGAAATGTGGGCTAGAGTGTATCAAATATTGTCCTGTGAATAAATCAGGAGCAGACTGTATTGTTCTGAATGATGAGACCAAAAAGGCAAGAATAGATGAGGATATTTGTAATGGTTGTGGTATTTGTGTCAAGGTTTGTCCATTTGATGCAATTACAATTGTAAATTTGGCTAGTGAATTAAAAACAGATAAGATTCACCAGTATGGAACAAATTCTTTTAGATTATACAAACTTCCTACTCCAAAAAAAGGAGAAGTTGTAGGATTACTAGGAAGAAATGGAATGGGAAAAAGTACTGTTGTCAATATTCTTTCAGGTATATTAAAACCAAATCTTGGAAATTATGAACAACCTCCAGAATGGGATGAGATTTTAAAATATTACAAAGGTACCGAATTAAAAGCACATTTTGAAAAAATAAAAAATGGAGAGATTAAAGCATCAATCAAACCACAACAAGTTCATACCATTGCAGATGCATTTGATGGAACAGGAAAAGAACTCTTAGATAAATTTGATCAAAGAGGAGTTTCTCGAGAACTTGTTAAACAATTAGGATTAGAAAATTCTTTAGAACAAAGTCTTAAGGAACTTAGTGGAGGAGAGCTTCAAAGATTATCGGTTGCAACTGCAGCATCAAGAGATTCTGATTTTTATTTTTTTGATGAACCATCATCTTATAATGATGTATTTCAAAGGACAGGTGTTGCAAGAGTAATTCACAAACTTGCTGAAGAAGGAAAAAGTGTAATGGTAGTCGAGCACGATCTTACATTACTAGACTATCTTAGTGACTACATCGAGGTATTGTATGGTGTACCTGCAGCATATGGAATTGTTTCAACGGTATTATCAACCAAAGTTGGAATTAATGTATTTCTTGATGGTTATTTACCAGCAGAAAATGTCAGATTTAGAGATAAAAAATTTACTTTTGATGCATCGACATCAGGAGATGAAATACTAGAAAGTGATACAATAGTTTCATATCCAAGATTAGAGAAAAAATATGATTCATTTTCAGTTACAATTGAACCAGGAACTGTAAGAAAAGGAGAGTTACTTGGAATAATGGGTGCTAACGCATTAGGAAAAACAACAATGATGAAGATGATTGCAGGAGTTGAAAAACCAACTGAAGGATCAGTGGATAAAAAAATCAATATTTCGTACAAACCACAATATCTTTCAAATGATATAGATATTGAAGTAATTGCAATTTTAGAAAAATCAAATGGCTCCACAATCGAAGGTAGCGCAGAAGAAGAACAGATTTTGGACCCACTAAAATTAAAAAAATTGTATAACAAATCAGTGAAAAATTTGTCAGGAGGTGAACTTCAAAAAGTTGCAATTGCATCCTGTTTATTACAAAAGGCAGATTTGTATGCGCTAGATGAGCCATCGGCATTTTTAGATGTAGAAGATAGAATAGCAGTTGCCAAATTTTTACAGAAATTTGTTCGTTCATTTGGAAAATCTGCAATAATAATAGACCATGATTTACAATTGATGGACTTGGTCTCAGATTCTATGGTAATTTTTGAAGGAAAATCAAGTGTAGCAGGAGTTGCTACATCTCCAATGCCAAAAAAAGATGCCATGAATAGATTCCTAGAATCACTTGATATTTCATTTAGAAGAGATGAAAAAACAAGCAGACATCGTGTAAATAAAGAAGCAAGTAGATTAGATAAAGAACAAAAATCAACAGGCAATTACTATTTTAGAAAATGACTAAAATGCTAAAGAGAGTACTACAAGACATTCTCTCTCAAGAAGAAAATGAGCAATTAATTTCTGCATTTGATCAAATTGGAGATATCATAATAGTGAGAATTCCAGATTCATTAGTTTCAAAAAAACAGATCATTGGAAAAACACTACTAAAACAAGTTAGTACAGCAAATTCTGTTTTTTATCAGTCATCACCTGTAGGTGGTGATTTTAGAACTAGAAAATTAGAAGTTATTGCAGGAGAAGACAAAACTCAAACAGAATACAAAGAGAATGGATGTAGATTCATAGTGGATGTAGAAAAAGCATTCTTCTCACCACGACTATCAACAGAAAGAGAAAGAATTGCAGGACTAGTAAAAGATGGAGAAATAATAATCAACATGTTTGGAGGTGTAGGAATGTTTTCCTTACTTGCAGCAAAAAATACTCCATGCACTGTATACAACATTGATCTAAATCCTGTTGCGGTACAGTTATGTAAAGAAAATGTTCAGATTAACAAGCTCAAAGGAAAAGTGATTTCATTAAATGGGGATGCAACAGAAGTAATTAATGAGCAATTAATCGGAAAGGCAGATAGAGTTTTGATGTTGTTACCTGAACGTTCTGATGAATTTTTAGATTCTGCGTTAAACGGACTAAAAAATAAAGGAATAATTCATTATTACTCTCACATGCATGCTGATAAAAAACAAGATGCAGGTAAATTATCTGAAGAACATTTCATGAGCGTAAATAAAACAAATGCAGAGATAATAACTTCACGAAATGTTAGACCGGTAGGACCAAGATTTTATCAAACAGTAGTAGATGTAAAAATTTCTAAAAATTAATCATCTTCAATTAACGAAGAAGGTTTTGCAGTAGTTGTAGCCATTTGATAACCAATCCAAGAAACTATTCCTAAAACACCACCTACAACCATCAATATTGTCAATTGTAAAACAATTGGACTCCATTCAGAAAGCATCAAAAGATATGCGTATACAAAAAATGCAGCTATGCAAGATACAAAGATGAAAACACCCATTGATTTTCGTCGTGACATGTCGATTCGATCAAAAACTGTAATTTAATTGAACTCAATAGCCATCATATAGGCATCTTCACCATCACGATAATACGTCTTGAGTCTTTGTTTGATATCCATACCCAAATCTTGGTATAATTTTACAGCCTCGGTATTGCTACAACGAACTTCAAGATACATTTCATCACATTGTTTTTCTTTGACTCCCTTGAATGCTTCATTGATGAGAACTTTGCCATATCCATTTCCACGCTGTTCTTCTAATACTGCAACAGATACAACGTGACCTTTTTTTACAAATCCAAGTTTTTTAAAGTTAGAAAATCCAAATTCCGTTTTACACATAATATATCCAATATGTTGACCGCCTTTTTCAGCAATTAGAAATGCTTCAGGTGCTTCTGTCAATAGGCTTTCATAGAAATAATCAGAATAATGTTCAGGTAATGTTTTCATATTAATTTCCATCACACCTATAAGATCACTAGGCTCACAACGTCGGAATATGGCTCCATTATGCTCACGTAGGATTACCTGCATAGTAGTATACGAAATTTATCATATTTAATTTGATACTGGAAAAACAATTATGCTCTGATAATAGACGATCTTTATGATAGAGCCTACACAGGAATTTATTAGAAAAGTTGTAGAAAATCATTTTGATGTTGCAGAAGTAGACATCGGGTTAGTAAAAATGAAATTTTATTTTGAGGATCAATATTTTAAAGAGAAATTTGTTCGTTTAACACAAGAATTAGAGACTAACAATCTACTATGTACACTTGAAAAAGAAGGATACAGACACATGGTAGTTGTATCCAAATTACCTAAACAGAAAAAAAGAAAGTGGTTATCAAAATCATGGACGCCAAGAATCATGTTTGCTGCAACAATAACAATGGTGTTAATTGATGGTTTTTACAGAACTGCAATGCTTAACACATTTCCACTTATCAAACCAATTGGTGATCCGCTTGGAGTTGCAATTGTATATGCATGGGCACTACTAGGAATCTTAGGAGTTCATGAAGCAGGACATTTGATTGCTGCAAAGTGGCATAAAATAAAAACAACATGGCCATACTTTATTCCAGGAATTCCAATTGTAGGAATACCAACATTTGGTGCGTTCATTCAATCAAGAAGTCTTACAGTAAATAGAGACATTTTATTTGATATTGCAGTAGCTGGGCCAATTGCAGGATTAGCAGTTGCAGTAGTTGTTGTAATTTTTGGTGCATGGACATCACCGGTAATTGACAGTCAGATAGCAGAAGATCTGATGATGGGTTCAACATTGTTCCCTATGAACGAAAATTTGATCATGAAAGGTGCGCTTGCACTGTTTGACAAGGATGGAGATGATGTTGAAGTCATAATGTCTCCAATAATGTTTGCAGCATGGCTTGGATTTTTAATTACATTTTTGAATTTACTACCGGCGTGGCAGTTAGACGGAGGTCATATGTCAAGAGTCATTTTGGGACGAAAATGGCACAAATATGCAACATATGCAAGTCTTGCAGTTTTAGCATTACTGAATTATTGGATGATGGCAATCTTCATCTTAATTCTAAGTTCAAGAAGTAAAGATGCACAACCGTTAGACGACATATCACCACTATCAAAGAATAGAAAAATTGTCTACATTGGAGTTATTATTTTAGCAGTTTTGTGTGCACCATTACCAGCATCAATTTTCCCGTAGTAAAGTACGTGCACCATCTTCAATGACCTGCACTTTTTGTCTTGGACCTTGATTTTTTAAAATATAGTCCATGGATTTTTTGATTCCATCCACAGGAATCATTCCAAGCTTCTTGATGTATAGTTCAGGTAAGATAGAGGTAATTGCAATTTGAGCATTTTTCTGAATTTCTGACAAAAATAGTAGATTTTCCATTCCATCCTCATACTTTGATGCATTTTTGATCTTTTCAGCCGTGATACGACCATCAATTAATTTTTGAAACGTTTCGGAACCCAATCCAGCCATACATTCAGCTACCAGTATGATTAATCCCTGATTTTTTATCGATGTATAAAAGTTCCATACAGAATTTAATGAAGAGGATAATGTTTGATTACTTGCATCTCTTCCTGTACTAATTATCATTGTACGGAACTTTTCTTCAAAGGTTGTAGTAGATTTTAGAAGTGTTTGAGATATGGATAACGTTTTTGATGGATGTCCAACTTGTAAACCTGAAATTCCCTTTTTGTTTGCCGTAATTTCTATACATGAAACCTCAAATCCATCTGTAAACTTTTTCGCATCACCGAGCGATGGAGAATCAGTACCAGGGTTTGGAGTATCGCCTGAACGATGTGAAAATGCTTCAAGCATTTTATCCGCACCAAATTTACGTAGCAATCTAGTTGCAACTGTTTCATATCCAAATAAACCATCAAACTGTATTTCACCGAGAAACACTAAGTTTGAATTCGATAATTCTTGTTCTTCAAACTCGTTAATACTTACTGTATCAGGATTATTTGCTTTGATTAGAGGAAGATTTCTTTTGTCAACTAACAGTTTTGGTTTTGAAAATGATTTGATGTCACATTTTTCATAAAGTTTTCCAAGAATTTTTTGTATTGATATACTATAATTTTGAATTACAATTTCAGTTGGTTTTGACAGGTCTAATGCTTCTAAATTTTCGTTAATCTCGGAATCATCTATTATCGGTTGTTCAAACTTGATTTGTTCATCTAGGTTTTCAGCCATAATATCTAGAACAACTTCATTTTTTCCATAGTTTAACCAGATTTCAGGCATGATTAATCATGACAACAAACCAAGATAAATACATCGAACTAAATTTTTTCTACCTAACATATATGAATAGAATAAAGTAAATTCTCGTATGGAGTTTGCTAAAGAATTCTCAGCCTTCCTTTATGAAAAAAATATCATCAGATTTGGAGATTTCACATTAGCAAGTGGCAAAAAAAGCCCGTACTATATCGATCTTAGACTAGTTCCAAGCTTTCCAATTTACTATAGAAAAATGATCAAGGGATTACAAAACTTGATTGCAGAAGATATAGGATTTGAAAACTTTCACTCATTAGTTTCTGTTCCAACAGGTGGATTGGTAGTTGCAGCATCACTTGCAACTGAAATTCTAAAACCGCTCATCTATGTCAGAGATAAACCAAAGGAATATGGAACAGGAAAGAAAGTTGAAGGTGTAATTTGCCACGACATGAAATTGTTAATGATTGAAGATGTTGTAACAAGTGGTGGCTCTGTAATTAATGCGGTAAAATCAATCAAAGAAGAAAAGATGGTAGTAACTGATGCGTATGCAGTAGTTGATAGAATGGAGGGTGCAACAGAAGCATTACAAAATGAAGACGTCAAACTTCACAGTCTTTTGACTATCAAGGATATTGCAGAAAATCTATTTGAGCAAAAATTAATCTCACAAGACGTACTAAAACAGGTTCAAGACAGAATAAAGTAAAAGGGGCAGCTCAGTCAAATGCCTTTACATCATTAATCAGGTATAACTCTGATTCTTCATTGCAGCCATTTCGATAACAATTAGCTGGAATTAAAATTTTAGTGGGCCCGATGGGCTTCGATCCCATGGCTCCTCGGTTATGAGCCGAGTACTCTACTAGGCTGAGTTACGGGCCCTAGGAAAAAATAATTTCAACTGGGTAAAAAGTGTTAGATTAGCAGTAAGACTCGTAGCAACTATCTAGCAAGAGATTTTGTGCTGCAACAGATTTTTCGGCTGTTGATAGCATCACGGAGTCATCTACAGATGTATTATTGATGATTTTTTGCCATGATGCTGCATGTCTAATGTCAGCAGTCATGTGTTCTTCAAAGTATTCAATTGCATCTTTTGTATCAATGCCATAGAATTCTTTCAATCCTTCTAATTTGGTTTGACTTACTTTAGGAATTTCTTTTTCAAATGCATACATTGCACATGCACCATTATCAAAGGAGTCCATAAGTGAGCCTAAATTTGATACTGCTCTTTTGGTTTTCTCAAGACCATCATAGCCTTGTAGTTCGGATTCAGAAATTCCCATAGAACCTGCAAATTTCTCCCATAGAGGAATGTGCTCTGATTCTTCTTTCATGTTCTGAATTAACTCATCTTTCATATCAAAAGTTGCATCATTTACCATTGGTTGCATGAATTGCGGGACCTGTTTCACCAGTTGATAGTACTCTTTAGAGTAACCCTTGAGTGAGTCTAGTTCCAGTTTTCCATCAGACCACATTTCGTAAAATGGATGTTTGAGTAAACTTTTGTCTTCAATGATTTGATCGATTCGTTTTATTAGAGAACCCATGAATGATATTCTTGGAATTAGGATAAAAAAGCTTGTGATTACAAAAAGTTTTATGGATTAGAAGAGCCGGAATTTTAAGCTCCTGTAGTGTAGTCCGGTCAAGCATTTAGGCCTTTCACGCCTGAGACTCGGGTTCGAATCCCGACGGGAGCATACATTTCCTAAAGTTTAATATGTTATTTCAGAAAATTTTGATCAGATAATTTTTGGACAGAAAAAACATAGAGATTAATCCACTTTTGGAAGTGTACAGCAAGTACATCGAGAAGATTGATTCTGCGTTGCAAAAAGAGTTGGAATTATACTCTGAGTCTGAATTTTGTGAACCTCTAAAATATGCACTAGACGGCGGAAAACGAATTAGACCAATAATCTCATTATTGGCAGCAGAGTGTGTAGGAGAAATCGATGAAAATGTATATTCGGGAGCATGTGCAATTGAACTGCTCCATACAGAATCAGTAATACATGACGATATTATTGATAATGAAACTCAAAGAAGACACAAGGATCCATTTCATATCAAATACGGATACAACACAAGTGTTCTAACAGGAGACTTTGTTTTAGGATTAATTCTAAACATTTCATCTAGATTAGATGAAGCAAGAGTCACAAAAGATTTGGCAACAGCTGCAATGCTTATGAGTGAAGGAGAAGTTTTAGAAGGAAAACTAGAGGAAAGTGAGGATGTTACCTTTGAAGATTACATCAAGGTAATGGATTACAAGACTGCAACTGCCTTTGAAATGGCAGCCAAATTGGGAGCAGTGATTGGAGGCGGAAGTGAGGAAGAAATTTCAGGATTAGCAGAATATGGAAAAAATATTGGAATTGCATATCAAATTAAAGATGATTTGATGGATTGGAAAAATGAAGATAAATTATTTAATTTATTAGTTAAAAAGAGTTCAGATCCAAGAGTCGTATTTAATAAAATGGAAGAGTTGTTGAAATCTTATTCAGAAAAAGCTCTTGAAAGTCTAAGAAAAGTAAAAGATTCTGATTCAAAACACAACTTGGAAGAATTAGTAAGTTTTACAGAGTTTAAGGCATAACTGCAGTCATTGAAGGCGTAATCATTTCTACAAATTGTATTATTGGTTCTGGATATACACCAATTGTTACCATAAAGATTACAGAGAATATCATTACACCTACAATTGATGCAGGTTCTTTGACACGTTTTTCTGTTTCACCTTCAAAGTACATCTTTCGTATAATCCAACCATAGTATGCTAAAGACAATGCACTATTCAAAACTCCAGCAATTGCAAGCCATGGAGCCCACCAAACAACACTTGTTGCATCAATAGCAGAACCAAACAGCATAAGTTTACTCCAGAATCCATTAAGTGGCGGCACACCAGCTAATGCAAGTAATGAGATAACAAGACCAAATGCGGTGATTGGCATTTTTCTACCAAGTCCTTTGATTTTATCTAAATGTACAATTCCAAGAGTTGTAACAATTCCCGCTATTGCGATAAATGCTGCACCTTTCATTACAGCATGATTTAGAATGTGGAATAATGATGCCTGTAATCCTAATCCGCTGAACGGTGCAAGTGAGATACCAATTAAGATGTAACCAGCATGACCAATACTTGAATACGCAAGCATTCTTGTGAGATTCTTTTGCATGATTGCAGCAACATTACCAATAGTCATTGTCATGATAGCAATTACGCCGAGCGCCAACGTCCAATCAAGGTTTAGCGCCGCAGCACCCATAATTACAACTCTTAATGCCGCAGCAAATCCTGCTTTTTTAGTTCCGGCAGCTAGTAATGCTGTGATTGGTG
Source organism: Candidatus Nitrosopelagicus sp. (assembly GCA_028345095.1). Classification (GTDB taxonomy): domain Archaea; phylum Thermoproteota; class Nitrososphaeria; order Nitrososphaerales; family Nitrosopumilaceae; genus Nitrosopelagicus. The sequence goes on from JAOMCQ010000006.1 coordinate 29,206, forward strand.
TTGGTGCGCCTTCGTATGTATCTGGTAACCACATGTGGAATGGAACAAGTCCCATTTTGAATCCAAATCCAGCAATAAACATACCAACTGCAAGTAAGCCAATTGGAAGCATATCTGGAGATAGATTTGAAAATCCGTAAATTACATCACCGATGTTTGTAGAACCGGTAATTCCGTATGCAAGTGAGATACCGTATATGATGATTCCAGAAGATAATGCACCAAACAAAAAGTACTTGATGGCAGCCTCGTTTGATGATGGGTCTTTCTTGTTATATCCTGCAAGGATGTATGTTGGAATACTCATTAACTCCCATGCTACAAATAACATAACCAGGTCTGTTGAAAATGCAATCAAAACCATACCAATACTTGAAAGTAGAATTAATGAGAAGTAAATTGCAGGATTTGATTTATTTCTCATGTAATTGAAGGAACCAGCAACTGCCATTATTGATACAATAAGCATTGCAATTGCAAAGAAGGAACCAAATCCATCATCAACTAAAACATCACTAGAAAAGATAGCTGCATCTGCGACAGAGTCAGTGTAAAATCGGTAAATTACATAACCAAGAGATAGGAGTAATGCACCAAATGCAATTAATCCATAAAATGTTGAACTACCACGTTCTTTTCTTACAACATTGATTACAGGAATTATCATTCCTGCGATACCAAGAATTACCATTATGATTATTGGAGTAGAAGTTAGTTCGATCATCATAAACACCTATAGTAATAATATCAGAACTACGAAAAGCAGTCCAGCTCCAAATATGTAAAGATAAGATTGTGATACGCCTGTTTGTGTTCCTTGAACAACTCTAGCACTCCAACCAACAGCTTTCTCAAATCCAATGTTCATTCCAGTATCAATTGCTGTTTGTTCAAAGTATCTCCAGATTCCACGTGCCATCCACAATGGTGCAACAACAAAGCCCCAATAAACAAAGGCATTGAGATACCATCTGTTCAAGAATAGTTTATGCATTGAGTAAAAGAAAATGTTAGAGTTTACGAACTTTACAGGATCTACCCATCTTCCGATATAGAATATATATCCAAGTCCAAATCCAGTGGCAAATGCAACTAGTGATGCTCCAAGTGCGACAGGGTTAAGTCCTGAAAGGAATCCAGGCAATACAGATTCTTCTCCACCATAGTGAGATGATTCGATTCCAAATGAGTGTACGAGATATTCCTCAAATAGATGATGTAATTCCTCTTCCGCAGATAATCCGATTAATCCAATTCCAATTGTTAATACAGCAAGAATTCCGTATGGAATCCACATTGACTTTGGTGCTTCGTGGATGTGATGACCTTCACTTTCCATCTTTTCAATGTGTTTGCTGTTCTTTCCAAAGAAGACCATTCCAATCATTCGTGTAGTATAGAATGCGGTAATTATTGCAGTCAAAACTGCGATGAGGAATAACGGTAATGCCCATTCATTTCCTGATTCATAAACTGTAGCAAAGATTGCATCCTTACTCCAAAATCCAGTTGTGATGAATGGTGCGCCCATTAATCCAAGACCTGCAGCCCACATGAACGCATATGTCTTTTTCATCTGTTTCTTCAATCCACCCATATCGGTCATGAACCGAGAACCAACCACATGTAGGAGTGACCCTGCCGCCATGAATAGTGATGCTTTGAACATTGCGTGAGATATTAAGTGGAAGAATCCAGCTGTGTAACCATCAACATATTGGTGTGAAAGACCTGCGACACCAAGGGCTAACATCATGTAACCAATTTGTGAACCAGTTGAGTATGCCAAAACTTTCTTAATTTCAGGATTAACCATTCCCTGAGTTGCAAGTAATAATGCAGTGATTGCACCAACCCAAGCAACAATTTCAAAGAATTGATCTGCAAGAATTCCTGCTGCTGCTAATGCAAATACAATTGGTCCAATTCTTGCAACCAAGAATACACCAGCCTTGACCATTGTTGCTGCATGAATTAATGCAGATACAGCGGTAGGACCTGTCATAGCCTCTAAGAGCCATTCGTTAAGTGGGAATTGTGCAGATTTTCCCATTGCACCACCAAATAGTAAAACAAATGCAGGGACTAACAAGCCCTGAGCAGACATTTCCACTGCCCAAGCAGTATCCCCAACTAGCTCTCTAAATCCAAAGGTTCCAGCAAACATGAAGAGAAGTAACATTCCTGAAAGCATCATTACATCACCAACTTTGGTCATGATGAAGGCCTTCATTCCAGCATGTGTTGGCGAAAAGTATTCCATTACTCCTAACACAGAACGACCCTCTTGTCCAACATGGTCCTTCTTTTTATCACGATACCAAAAGCTGATCAAAGCATACGACGCAAGACCTACTCCTTCCCATCCAAAGAAGACCTGTAATAGATTATCAGATAATATGATGAGTTGCATAGAACCAATGAAGAACATCATCCAGAACCAGAATCGAGTAATGTCTTTGTCTCCTTTCATGTAACCGGTACTGTAACACATGATAAGGAAGGAAATCCATCCTACAACATTTGCCATTATAATTGATAGAGGATCAGCAAGAACACCTGCTTTGAGACCGATTGCATCAATCCACATGATTTGGTGATGAATTTCATGTGCTCCAAGTGCCATTGGGAATAATGTTGCTGCAGATATTGCGCTCATTGCTGCAAATGCAACTGCAACTCTACCAGTAGTTAATTTTGAGAATTTGCCAACAGCTGGGATTATCATAGCAGCAGCAAATGGAAGAATCCAGATTAACCAGACGTTTATTTCACTTACAGGAATTCCAAAGAAATCGTATGCCATAGTCTAGACCCCCATTACTCCCTGCATGTACGGCATGATTTTTCCAAGGAATATGTCAGGATAAATTCCAACAACAATAGTAAATCCTGCTAAGACCATCATCGGTGCCAACATGTACCAACTTCCTTCTTTGACATTTTGTAAATTCTCAGGTAATTTTCCAAAGAATACTCGTTTTAGCATCCATAGAATGTAAGACATTGTTAATGCGGTAGCAATTAATCCTAATGCAAACATGAGACTTCGTATATCATTTCCTTCTTCTATTGCGGTTTCTAATGCACCATAGAATACCATCCATTCGCCCATGAATCCACTTGTTGGAGGAATTCCCATGATTGTTAAACCACCAATTACAGCACAAACTGCGGTGATTGGCATTTTGCTTGCAAGTCCACCAAGTTTTTTGAAACTTCTTGTTCCAACTTGAACAATAATTACACCGGCAGTCATGAACAGGAGTCCTTTACCTAAACCATGAGATATGTACATCATTTCAGCACCGGCTAGACCATAAGTAGAAAATGAACCAATTGCAAACAGTAGATAACCCATCTGACTAATACTAGAATATGCAAGCATTCGTTTGAAATCATCTTGCATGAGTGCCATAGCACCACCATAAAACATTGTAACGACACCCCAAATGTTTAACATTATTGAAATATCGCCGTATGTCTGCGGCATGAATTCTACGATTAATCTGAATAATCCATATGCACCAATTCCAATCATAGCTGGAGAAAGTAGAGCACTGATTGGTGTCGGAGCTGCACCGTGAGCATACGGCAACCAAACATGGAATACAAAGGCTGCAAGTTTTACACCCAATCCTAAGATTATAGCAACTGCCGCAACTACCAGAATATCTGGATCAATTGCTGCTTCAGTGATATCTACAAAATCAAAGCTTCCAACACTTAGACCGATTGCTAAGAAACCAAGTAATAGAACAACTGCACCAACATGAGTCCAGAATAGGAATTGCAAAGCAATTCTGCGTCTGTTTCCATCCCCATAGAAAGCAACTAGGAAAAATGATGGTATGAGCATAACTTCAAAGAATATGTAAAATTCAATGAGATTTGTAGATAAAACGGTTCCAAGCATTCCCATTGCAAATACTAGGAACATTGCAAAGTAGAGACCAGATTGACGGTTGATATAGGTCTTTAGTGCAACAGATTCAACAACTGCAGTTGTCTGACCATCAGTAGTTGTGTTTTGATGATAATGTTCTTTGAATAGTTCTTCAAACTTGTGAACCATGTATGGTTTTGAGTATAAAGCAAGAACGGTACACAATACGTAAATGATGATAGCAAATGGAGTAGCAAGTCCATCAAGCATAAAGCCAAATTCTCCAAACATTGTAGTCCATGGATAATGTTCTTCATATGTTCCGCCAAGTGCTGCATTAATCAATATGATAGAGCAGTATAGAAGTAAACCGAAGGTAAACCATGTTGCAGCTGTAGCACCATAGTTTCTTCCAATTAGGTATGCGACCGGAGACAGTAACAGTGGTAAAAATACCGCCTGTAAAAGTACAAATTCCATTAGCCTTTTAAGCTCCTAAAGTCTGCAATATCGATATTTTTGTACATACGATATGCTACGATAATTAATGCAAGTCCAACTGCAACTTCTGCTGCAGCAATTGCAATTGAAAATAATGCAAGTGTTTGTCCACCACTGTGTGGCATGAATCTAGCAAATGCAACAAGATTTAGGTTTGCAGCGTTGACAATAATTTCAACTGCAAATAACATTCTGATTGCATTACGTTTTACTGCTAAACCATAAATTCCAATACCTAACAAAGCAATTGACACTAATACAAATTCAATTAGCTCATTACTCATTTTCTATTGTATCCTCCCTTCTTGCTAGAACTAATGCACCCATGACAGAACCGGCTAAAATTAAAGCCATCAAGATTAATGCAGGCCAGTAATATGTGAGAAAGTCACCACCAATTTCTCTAAAGTCAACAGGATCGGAGTCAGTACTGATTGTTTTAATTCCAGAATCCATAATGACTGCACCAAGTGCAAGAATTACAATCAACATTAGACCAATTCCAGCGAATTTTCTTTTTGGATCCTCAATTTTTTTGAATATGAGTTCTCTTTTTACAAGCATGACAGTGAATAAGATAAGAACTGCAATAGAACCAACATACACTGCTAATTGAAACATTGCGACAAATGGAGAATCTAACATTACGTAGAAGCCTGCAACACCACCAAGTGTTCCCATTAAAGCAATAGAGCCATAAACAAGTGAACGCATTTCAAGTGCTGCAATTGCAGAGCCAATAGTTAATACAGAAATAGCTAAAAACAGAGCATCAGCCATGTCTGGCGCCCCGTTTATCAATAATTAATTCTGAGTCCTGTTGAACTTGTGGTTTGACCTGTAGTTGTGCAGGTGTGTAAATTAAGCCCTCTTTGGTAAATGATGATAATTCATAGTCATTTGACATGTATAATGCATAAAATGGACATGCGTCAACACATAATCCACAAAAGACACACTTTCCGTAATCAATTTGTGGCATGATTGCTTTTTTGTTATGTCCCCAAGTATCAGGAACTTTTACCATTGCAATTGCTTCTGCAACACCTTCACATGCAATTGAACATAATTGGCATCCAGTACAATGATCATGAAATAGCATATGTCTACCCTTTAGGCCTGCAATAGCAACACCAGATGCTGGATCGAATTGATAACCATCTCCAACAAACTTCAATTTTTGTTCAGGGTATCTCAAAGTGAAACGTTTTACTGCTAGATGTTTAATTCCGGAGTTTAATGCTTTGATAATTCCAGTTGCAGTTCCCATTACAAAATTCCTCCAGGTCCTATTACTCCAGCATACACCAATCCGAGTGCAATAAAGATGTTAACGAAAGATAAACCAATTAGTTTGTACCAACCAATGTGTAACAACATATCAAGTCTGATTCTTGGGAATACACCTCTTGGTAATAGTATAAAGAAAATTACTCCAACTGTTTTTAGTACAAACCAAATAACACCGCTAACTAATAGCTGCCCGCTAGTATACACCAAACCACCCTGTTCCTGCATCACCCATTCATTTGGATCTTTGTCAAGTAATGGCAAACCAGGTGCTGCGACGGTTAAGATTGGATCACCAGCATAGTTTGGAATTGGAATACCTTCAGTGATTAGTTCAGTATCTAATGGTGGCCAGAATACAGGACCGGTCCATCCGCCTAAGAAAATTATTACAAATAATGCTGCAAATGCGTAAAGTTTGAGATATGAACCTAATTGAACTAATCCATACATCATTCCAGAAAATTCAGTCAACCATCCTGCTACAATCTCACTTTCTGCTTCTGGAAGATCAAATGGAATACGTTCTAGTTCAGCCAACATTGTAGTAAAGAAAACAATTGCACCAATTGGCATGAAAATAATCCAAGGGAAACTACTTTGTGATTCAACAATTTCGCTAAGATTTAGCGTTCCAGTTAAAATTACAACTCCCAATAGAGATAAGATTAATGGAATTTCAAATGATACCATTTGATGAAGTGCTCTAATTCCACCAATGAATGGGAATTTGCTGTTAGCAGACCATGCTGATAAAATTGTAATTATTGGGAAAAAACCAATTACTGCAAATACTGCAAGTAAACCAACATCCAAATCTGCAACAACCCATCCTCCAGGGGCAACAGGAATTAATGCAACAAAGGCAGCAGCTGTGCCAACAAACAATACTGGCGCTGCCCAAAATAATGGTTTGTCAGCTTTTGCAGGAATAATAATTTCTTTTGAGATTAATTTCAAGCCATCACCAGCTAGTTGTAAAATACCTTCAATTTTTCCACAGTAAAATGGACCTACACGAAGTTGTAATTTTGCCAACATTTTTCTTTCAACAAAAATTGTTCCTGCAGCTATCAATGCGGCAAAACCAAATCCAGGAAATGCTGCAATTCTAAATAAATCAGAATAGATAAGCGCTTTAATTAATGGAACCTGCATAGTTGGATTAAACAACCATGTAAATGCCAAAAATGCGGTTAAAAGTTCACCGTCAATTACAGGTAGTTCCAGATAAAATAATACAATTTGAATTGCTGGTATTCCAGCTAGTGTAACAATTGTTAGAATCCAAAATGCATTATCAAAAATTCCTTTTAGGAAATATCCTAAACGAAATTTTGGTGCAATAACAGACATTTATCGGTCAGCCTCCACAGGCCAATAGTTTAGACTCCAGTAAACTGCCGGCATGTTTCCAAGTTTTTCTCCTTTTAGTAAGTATGGCAATGCAATTAGATTTCTAAAAGAACTGACACTAAGTTTTAGACGATATGGTTCAGGTTTTGATTTAGAAATTATGTGACAACCTGCAGAACCTCTTCCACTTTCTACTCTACGATATACTTCACCTTCACCACCTTTTGGATTTGGTTTTAGTTTTGTTCTAACAGAGCCAGATTTTGGCATTTTCTCTAATGCTTGTCTAATAATATTACAACTCTCTAACATATCAAGCCAAGGAACTTTAGAACGTGCATATGAGTCACCTGCTTTTAATACATTGGTGTGTACATCAAGCTCATCATAAACATCGTATGGCTCTTTGATTCTAAGATCATAATCAACACCACTTGCACGAAGAACTGAACCTGTAGTTCCTAAACGAATTGCATCCTCTCTAGACAACACTCCAGTGTCTTCAGTTCGTGCTTTTAGAATTGGATTATCATAAAAGATATCAGCATATTCTTTGATACGTTTTTCAAAGTAATTTACTTGACGTAAACATACATCTTCAAAGTTTGAAGGAACATCATTTCTAACACCACCTGGGATAAAGTATGCATGTGTTACTCTAGCACCAGTAATTTTTTCCATTAAATCAATTAAAAGTTCTCGATCACCTGCAGGCCACATGAACATTGTAGAATGTCCAAGAAATATTCCATAAATTGCAAGCCAATATTGAATATAGATACATCTATTCAATTCTGCTGCAATGACACGGACATATTTTGCGCGTTCTGGAACTTCAATTCCTACTAGTTCCTCAACACCTAAAACGTAAGGATATAAAATATTGCAAGAATCATGAATTACTGGTCTTTCTAGATGAGGTATATTTGTGATATAGTTTCTTGACTCAGCCATTTTTTCTTCTCCACGATGAACATATCCAGGATCAGGATCTGCGCTAACAATATAATCACCATCAATCTTTACAATAATTCTCATATGTCCAGAACCAGGATGTTGTGGACCAACATTGAGTGTCATTATTCTATCATCTACATTTTCTACTTGTAGGCCAGGAGGCATTTGCTTTGTTGGTATTACTTCAGTCATTTTATCTTCCTTTATTCTTAAAGTCCTTTCTTAGTGGAGGTAAATCAGCCCAATCTTCAGGCAGTAGTAAACGTCGATTATCAGGATGTCCTTCAAAGTAAACACCAAGCATTTCGAATACTTCACGTTCATGAAATTCAACACTGTAAAACATATCTCGTAAACTTGGTAATTTTGTAGAATCGTTTCCTGGGTTTGGACTTTCTTCCCGTGGAACTCTAGTTGCAAGTGCTAATACTTGTTTTGAGTAAGTATCATCTGTGTAAGACCCCAAGTGATATGTAACACCAATCTCTTTTTCTTCAGGAAAATCAACTCCTGTTACAGATTCTGCATGATCAAAAGGAGTGTTGTCTTTGATAAATTTTGCAATATCAATAATTTTTTCTTTTTTAACATTTAATTTAGTTCTATTTTCTTTGATGTATTCAATTTCAATATCATCGGAAAAATGATTTGTAATTTGATCAATGTAAGATTTTTCAAATGCAGGGACAGGCGGTTCTTTATTTTCTGGTGGTGTAGCTTTTGGCGGTGGTGTAGCTTTTGGCGGTTTAGTTTCAGCTGTACTCATAATTTTTTACCTATCTAGCCTTCATCCTTTTGATTTTTTCTTGCAACAACATGCATCCTTGAATCAAGGTCTCAGGTCTAGGAGGACAACCAGGAACATACACATCGACTGGAAGAATTCCATCAATTCCAGGTAACACATTGTATGAATCAAAGTACAGACCACCAGTAATTGCACATGCACCCATGGCAATTACATATTTTGGTTCTGGCATTTGATCATAGACTAATCTTAGTCTTGGTGCCATTTTTCGTGTAATTGTTCCCTGTACTACGACAAGATCACACTGTCGTAATGATCCAAAAGCTTCGATGATACCGAATCTTTCTACGTCGTATCTTGGACTCGATGCTGCTCCAAACTCAACACTACAACATGCTGTTTCAATGTGTACAGGCCACAGTGACCACATTCGACCCCAGTTGATTGCCATTCCCAATGGTTGATCAACTGCTTTGTACAAAATATCGCCAAGTTTTCCAACGAACACATTTGCGTTTTGTGGTGTTACGAGTTCTTTTAGCAACTTAGTCCCTCACCTTGATAGTTGTAACTAGTATATAGAATTACCATATGTCTTTCCTCTTTGATTGATATAATGCGAATGCCATTGCGGCAAACATGATTCCTAAGAAAGCAATAATTGGTAAAGTTGCAGTTCTTGGAAGATCTAAAAGTGAGCTACCCCAAGCATACAAGAAAATTGCCATAACATCAAAAATCACGAACATTAGAACATATGCATAATACTGCATCATAAAATGAGTACGGCCAGCACCAGATGGAACTTGCCCACATTCCATTGGAAGTGTTTTAACCGGATTTGGTTGTTTCTTATTTTCAGGAGAAATCATCCTTGATACTAATAAGGCAGGTGCCATTACAGCACATGCAAAACCAAACATGAGCAGTACACTACTGTATGATGCTACACTCTCGCCAACCAAGTTAAACCGACTCCCTTCGTTGAAAATATAAAGCTATAGAGAATTTTTTCGATCAAAATTTGATTTTTTCCAAGTCCTCTAAATTGATATACAACAAAAAATGAGGATTTCTATGGTAGTCAATGTTGGAGATCAAGCACCAAAATTTGAGCTAGTTGATGGAGATCTGAAATTTAGATCATTAGATGAATTTAAAGGCAAAAAAGTTGTTATTTCTTTTTTTGTTGCAGCCAGTTCTCCAGTATGTGAAGTTGAACTTTGTAAATTCAGAGATTCATTAAATGATATTTCAGCGTTAGGAGCACAAGTGATTGCAATTAGTAATGACGGACCATTTGCAAATAAGGCATTTGCAGAAAAGAATAATTATAATTTTCCAGTACTAGGAGATTACACAAGCCAAACAATCAAAGACTATGATATTTTATTAAAAGATTTGTTACACGTGAAAGATTACAATGCTGCAAAGCGTTCAGTTTTCATTTTAGATGAAGAGCATAAAGTGATTTGGAAATGGGTTTCAGAAGATCCATTGAAAGAACCAGATTACAATGAAATTATGAACGTTCTAAAATAAAACTATTTATTCAATTTCAGCAATAATATCATTTTTGTTTACAGAATTACCTTCTTTGATCTTTATACCTTTGACTATACCATCTTTTTGAGCTTTGACAGCAACTTGCATCTTCATTGATTCTAAAGTACAAACTGTATCACCTTTTTTGACTTCAGAACCTTCGCCAGCATTTATTGATACAACTTTACCAGGTATTTGACTACGCAAAGTGGATTGACCAGCGCCAGAATCAGACCCACCAGAGTTTTTGTAAACAATATCATCAAGATGTGAATTCATGTTTACAGACATTGATGAACCGTCAACAATGAAATTCATCTCAGAAGTTTGACTATCAACATATCTAACTGAATGAAATTCATTGTTCAAAACAAATTCCATGGTATTTGAATCCATGTTAAGAATTTTTACAACATATTCATTATCTTTAATCTTAATTTTGTATTCATCTTGTGATAATTTTTCTAATATTTCACCATCTACAATTTCATCGTTATCTTGAACTTTGTATTTCATTTTTATACACCGTCCATCTTATTTTTCCAGTTTTGATTTCTAGAATTTTGTGATTGTACTTTACTCTTATAAAATTCAGAATGCATTATTGCAGAAGCGATAGCAGGAATTTGTTTATCTTTTCTGTCTTGGATTAGATCTTTTTCTAATCTTTCAATCATTTCAAATCTTTTCAAGAAATCAGTTGTTAATTTACCAGTCTTGTATTCTTCGGAATTTAGAATAGTTTTGTATAAAGGAATTGAAGTTTCTACACCTTGAATGTCAAAGTCATCTAATGCACTTAGCATTCTTAATCTAGATTCATCAAATGTTTTCCCCCAAGTACAAAGTTTTGCCATCAAAGAATCATAAAATGGAGATACAGTACATCCAGGGTACAGATATGTGTCACATCTAACACTTGGTCCTGAAGGAATTGTAACGTAAGGAACAGGACCAGTTGATGGTGCAAAATCTAAGAAAGTATCTTCAGCATTAATTCTACACTCAATTGCATATCCATTCATTTTCAAATCAGATTGTTTGAATGGTAGTGTTTCTCCATTTGCAATATCTAGTTGAAGTTTAACAAAATCTAATCCAGATACCATTTCAGAAATTGGGTGTTCTACTTGTAATCTTGCATTGATTTCAATAAAATAAAATTCTCCAGAATCTGCTCTGAGAAATTCTGCAGTGCCCAAGTTAGTATAATCAACGGCTTGTGCTGCTTTAACAACTAATTCACCAATTTCTTCTCTTTTTGCATCATCTACTACAGGAGATGGAGTTTGTTCAATTAGTTTTTGATTTCGTCTCTGAATGGAACATTCTCTCTCAAAGAGATGTACTGTATTACCATGTTTGTCTCTACACATTTGATATTCAATGTGTCTGGTTTTCTCTAGGAATTTTTCAACAATAATTGCAGATTTTCCAACAGCAGCTATGGATTCAGATGTAACAGTTTCAAAACCTTCTTGTAATTCTTTATCATTAGTAACTAATCTAATTCCACGACCTCCACCACCATAAACAGATTTCAAAAGTACAGGATAACCAATATCGTTTGCAATTTTTTCTGCTTCGTCTGCATCTTTTACTAAACCTGGACTTCCAGGTACGGTTGGGACATTAGCATCAAGCATTGCTGCTTTACAACGCATCTTATCTCCACAAAGATTCATTGAATCAGCAGAAGGACCGATAAAATTAATTTTATTTTTTTCACATAATCGTGCAAAATCGTCATTTTCTGAAAGAAAGCCATAACCAGGATGTACAGCATCAGTACCAGACGACAGCATGACGTCAAGAATTTTTTCTTGATTAAGATAGCTCTTTGCAGGAGCAGCTTCACCAATGTAATATGACTCGTCAGCAGTTTTTACATGAAGGGAGTTTACATCTTCATCAGAATAGACTGCCACTGTCTTTATTCCTAAAGCCTTACAAGTTTTCATTACACGAAGAGCTATTTCTCCTCTATTAGCTATCAATACTTTTTCAATCATATATAATCACAGGTTGATATTTCCATGTTTTCTAGGAAGTTGTTTTTCACGTTTATTGCTGAGCATTTCTAGTGCTTTGATAAGCATTGGTCTAGTCTCTGCCGGATCAATAACTGTATCTACTGTTCCATTTGATGCTGCAACGTAAGGATTTGCAAATTTTTCGGTAAATTCATCAACTAATTTCTTTTTTAATTCATCAGGATTATCAGAACTAGCCAATTCTTTTCTATTCATAATTTTTACAGCGCCCTCAGATCCAAGTACAGCAATTTGTGCAGTTGGCCATGCGTAATTCACATCAGTTCCCAGATTTTTACTCGACATTGCAATGTATGCACCACCATATGCTTTTCCAATGACAACTGTAATTTTTGGAACAGTAGCTTCACAGTAAGAGTATAGTAATTTACTTCCATGTCTAATGATTCCGTTATGTTCCTGATTTGAACCTGGCATGTAACCAGGAGTGTCAACTAAAGTAATTAGTGGAATACCATAACAATCACAGAAACGAATGAAACGTGATGCTTTGTTTGATGAATCAATATCTAATGCACCTGCCAAAAACATTGGTTGATTTGCTACAATTCCAACAGTTTTACCATTCATTCTACCAAAACCAACAATAACGTTTTGTGCAAATAGTTCATGGATTTCAAAGAATTTGTTATCATCTAAAATTGAATTTATGATTTCTTTCATATCATAAGGTTGTAAAGCATCATCAGGTAGAATGTTTATTAAATTATTATCTAGTCTGTTAGGATCATCAGATGTTGTAACAGAAGGTGGAGCTTCAGCATTATTTTGTGGAATGTAGGAAAGTAATGTTTTGATATAATCCATACATTCGTATTCATTTTTAGCTACAAAGTGAGCAACACCACTCTTTGTTCCATGAGTCATTGCGCCACCTAATTCATCAAATGATATTTCTTCTCCAAGAACTGTTTTTACAACATCAGGACCAGTTACAAACATAGTTCCAGCTTTTTCAACCATTATAACAAAATCAGTCATTGCAGGAGAGTAAACAGCACCACCGGCGGAAGGACCAATACTTGCAGTAATTTGTGGAACTACACCAGATGCTAATTGGTTGTGATAGAAAATATCTGCAAAACCATCAAGGCTTAAGATTCCCTCTTGAATTCTTGCACCGCCAGAATCAGCAATTCCAACTATTGGACAACCATTTCTAGTTGCATGATCCATTAATTTAGTAATTTTTTTAGCTCCCATCTGACTTAAGGTTCCACCTAAAACAGTGAAATCATATGCGAAAACATAGACTTGACGACCATTGATTTTTCCGTAACCACCAACTACACCATCAGTGAAAAATTTCTTTTTCTGCATATCGTAATCAAAATAGTGATGTGTAGTCATTGCATCAAGTTCTACGAAAGTTCCATCATCACAGAGTAGATCAATACGTTCTCTAGCAGTAAGTTTACCCTTTTCATGTTGAGCCTTAATTCTATCCTGACCACCACCTTGAAGTGAGGTTTTTTTGTTATTCAGATATTCATTTAGTTTATCAGAATGCATGTCCGCGATTTCTCGCCCCAGATATCATATATTAATTTAAGTTAAACAAAACAAAAATTGCTAATTTTTGAGATTTAATAACGAAAATTTCTTTTTAAGAGAGTTTTGATATGTTTCATAAGAATTTCCTAATCCTTCACATTTTTTACATATACATAGTTGAGAAACAACTGAACGATCACAATCATCTTGAAATTCACACTGGGAGCACCCAGCAGAGCCATCACATATCATACATTTGAGATCTTCAGTTTCAACACATTTTTCATGTTTTACTCCTAGACCTTTTGACCATAGACCAATTTCATTTACATTGATTTTTTCATTACATACTATGCATATACCGTCAAATTTCATTGCAATTTTTCGCCAGCTCATTCTAAAAGTTCAATCTCCTTTTCAATTAATTCTTCATACGTTTCTTCAAATTCAAGTTCAATAGAATCATTTTTCTTCAATGATAAAATAAATGGAAAGAAAAATGTTGCAAAGGTACTATTTGATACATGAAGTTTTTTAGATAATGTTGAACCAATAGCTTTGATTTTCGCGCCATCCCATCGTAATCTATTCAACAAGGGCCAAGAGAGATTATACTGAGTGTATCTAGCAGAAGAATCTTTTTCATAAAGTGATAGTAAAATTGAATCAAGGTAACGTAGTAATCTCCAATTTTGTGTTTTCATTATTTTTCCATAAAGTAAATCAGCTTCTGAAATAATTTCTAGTGATTTAGATATTTTATCTGAAGATAGATTACTAGTAATAATACTTGAATAAAATGCATTAATTTTTTCTCTAGGATCAATTCTTAAAGAGAATAAAACAACTCTTGCTTCCTCAAGTGACTGTGATTTAAAAAATGTATTTAATCCATCTTCGATGTTTAGAGATTCAAATGATTTTTCAGTATTAGGTTCAAATCCAGTAACTAATGCTTGTGCAGAGTTTATCATAGAACGAATATCACCTTTTGAATCAGTAATTAATTTTATCAACCTTCCAGGATTAATTTTTGCTTTTTCTTTTTCTAATATCATGTCAAGATATAATTTAAGAAATCTAGGCGACAATGGATTAATCTGTAAAGTTTTTACAACTTTTTTTATTTTCTTCATTTTATCAGAAGAACCATAATTACCAGCAAGTATAATTGGAACAGTTGGTTCTTTTAAGATGTTAATGAGAGCTTCAACTCCTCCATAATCAGAACGTCCATGTATCCCATCTACTTCATCAATGAAAATCATGGGTTCACCAAGAACAGTTTGATTTCCAAGTACAGGAGTTAGTATTTCTTGAATATTTTTTTTATTTCTAACATCACTTGCGTTAAGACTAATCATGTCATAACCAAATTGTTTTCCTGCAAGAAAGCACATTGTTGTTTTTCCAATTCCAGGAGGACCAATCAATAATAGTGGTTTTGTTCCTTTTTTCCATTTTCCAAACCATTCAACAAATTGTTTTCTAGCATCTTCATTTCCAACCATATCAAAAATATTTTGAGGTCGGTATTTTTCTGACCACATCATTTGTATCACTTGGTAGGAAGGTTTTGAGTCAAATCTGACCAGATATTTTCTTCTTGGAGTTTTTTATACCAAAATAGATTATAGTGTTCAACAGTTAGGAACAAAAATTCTAAGAATTTTCGATGTGAGAAACTATCCGGGAGTTTTTCAAGAGCAGCTCTAGCATCATTAAGATATGATTCACTGTGATTCATGGTCTCTTCAAATCCACTCTTTACATCATTCATTTTTAGAGAATAGAACAGTGGCCATGATGGTATTTTAGCTGCTTTATCCCTAATGCTGTCTTCAATTTCATTTCCACATCCAACAGATTCTGCGGCTTTTGCCATTCCGGTATAAAATATATCAGCTAATGGTTCACGGTTTAATGCCATATTTCTACCAGCTGTGCCCATGACAGAACGATATTTCTTGTAACTCTCAACTAATTCTTCTTCTGTAATTGATATTGGTTTATCTTTTAATTTCGTATCAAGGTATTGTCCAATTCTTGCTTGCTTGAATCCTTCTTCAAATTCTTTTAATACATCTTCACCACCTTTTGAAATTTTTTCTCTTGCAAGTTTTAGAATATATGGATTCATTAGTTTGTAATCATCAAGATATTCCAAATCCTCATCTTTGTCTACAATTCTATCCATTGGTTCACTAAGATCTATTGCAATTATGTGACCATCTACAATATCCTCGCGCATGTTAGTACTTGGATCATCTTTAAAGTAATCAGTTGACGCATCAAAAAGACCATTGAATACAGGAAATGTCATTTTTACAAAATTTGAGTTTAGAATTCTAAGAACTCTATCGTGTAGGGTATCAAAATCAGATAGTTTCGATTTGATAGGATCTATTTCAGAAGCATTAAGAATAATTTCTGTAGAACCAACTTCTTCTGCAAATTTTTGTTGTGTTGTATTAGGAGATTCATCTGAATTTATTTGATCATGAAGGTTTTTTGCAAATCTCTTAGCAAATTCTGGAAAAGTGTTTTCTGCTTCTTCTTTATAATGATTAAACTGTTTGAACCCTTTTGATTTGAATAAACCTTGTTTTATGATTTGTTTTCCAGGTTTAGTTCCCATCAATGCACTTTTACTAAAAATTGATTCGTCTTTTCCACTCACAAAAAGTTATTAACAAATTGCTATTTATGCCTTCAAAGATCCATTACAGTCGTCTAAACTCTGCAGCCCCTTTTTCTGTAATTTTTAGTTGTATTGACTTTCCAAAAGGACCACTTTTTTCTACTGGCATCATAAAGCGTTTTTTTTCAAGATCTTGTAAAATAGTATCTAAATTATTTGTTGAAAGATTTGCTCTTTGTTGAAGTTCTTCAAATTTTGAAATATTTGTCATTAGTAAACCAAGCACAATTTTTTCTTTAGACCAATTTTTTGTTGAGAATTCTTCTTTACGCGGTGATTCTTCAAAATTGTCAGGAGAAGATTCTTGGAATCTGTTAGAAGAAGATTCTTGGAATCTGTCAGGAGAAGATTCTTGGAAGAAATTTTCGCGAGGAGTCTCAGGGCGAGTAGAGACATTTTGTTTAAGACCAACACGTTTCAATACTCTAGGAAGTATTCTGGCAAGTGGTATGATCAAAAATATGAGCAAATAGATCCATGAATAATTTTCTTCCATATTATATCATTTTAATTCGAAAGTAATAATGTATGTGTTAAGTTTCTATGAAGATTGTGAAAAAACACGATATTCACCTATTATAGTATTACATTTATGACAAGTATACTGACCTCTTTCAATTAAAATTAGTCCATTAGCAACTGGTTCATTTGGTTTTTCTTCTATCTGTATTTTAGTTGGTCCATCAAATTCAGAATCACAGGTTTTGCAAAAATGTTTTAACATTTTTACAGGATCAAGTTTTTCAAGTGATGCCAAGAAATGTTTGTCTATATTTGGTACAAGTTTTGATTTTGAGACTTCATCATCAGTAAGTTCTGCACTAACCCATCCACCTGAACCTTGTAATTCTATTACTGTCAATATGATCTGTTTTTTATAAGCATGAATAAAGAGGTTTTCAAAAAAATGGAAATGCTCTTCAACTTAAATTATCCACAAAATTGAAAATCATGATGAATACAAATCAAATTTTGAAAGAGGCATCAAGAAGAATTTATGAGGCTGTAAAGGATATGGCAGGTACTGAAAAGGCCGCAGGAGATTTTGGAAAAGGTGCAGGAGGAGACATTTCAAGAAATATCGATATTACTGCAGAAAATACTGTTTTAGATTATCTAAAAGAAATTAATTTTGAATGTGTAGTTTTAGGAGAAGAATGTGGTCGTGTAGAATTATCAGATAAGCCTAGAGGATTTGTTATAATGGATGCAATTGATGGTTCTGCAAATGCAGTTAGAGGTGTACCATTTTTTTGTTCATCATTAGCATTTGCAACAGAAAATAGATTAAGTTCTATTACAGATGGAGTAATTACAAATCTTTCAACAGGTCAGATGTATTCAGCATCACAAGGAAAAGGAGCATTTATGGATGATAAACAGATTTCAGTTTACAAAGGAATTCCATTATACAAAATAGTTGGAGTGAATACTTCAGGTGCCTCACAAGAAATAATGAAAAAATTACAACCAGTTTTTGAAAATCATAGTCATACAAGACATTTTGGTGCAAATGCTTTGGAGATGGCAATGTTTGCACAAGGATTAATTGATATTTTCATTGATTTGAGAGATAAGATAAGAATTCAAGACATTGCAGCAGGATACATAATTGTAAAAGAAGCAGGAGGTTTACTTTTAGATGAAAAATTTAATTCTCTTGATGCAGATCTAAGTTATGAAACAAGAGTTTCTTTTGTAGCTGCTTCCAATCAAGAAATTTTAGATGATATATTTCCAAATAGAAATTAAGTTTTATCCGTAGGATTCGTATTTGACTTCAAAAGTTCCATCTTCATGTGGGTTATCTCTATTAACAAATCCTCTAGGAGATACATAATCCATTACACCATCAATTGTTCCTTGATAACCACAAATGTAGATTCTAGTATTCTCAGGAGTGACTTTTTCTCCGACTAGTTCATCTAGTGGAGAAACACCTTGCGCGTTTTCTTTAAAAAATGACTCAACTCTTCCTGTTTGACCATTCCATGCTCTGTTATAGTATTCTTTTGGTCTACTGATTGCAGATCTGTAAAGAAAATTCCATTCATTTAATCCTCGCTCTTTACTTTCATTTTCAAAGTCTGTTAAAAGACGTTTATAGCTTAATTCATCTATGTAGCTTGCCCCATGTAATATAACAAGTTGTCTTTTATCATTAGTGTCATGAAAGTGATGTGCAAAAGCAATGAATGGTGCAAGACCAGTTCCACCACCAACACAAACAACTCTTCTATTATCAGGTTGTCCATTAGAATATTTATCTTCAATTAACAAATCTTCACCGGTAGGATCACCAAGCAATACTTCATCTCCAACACTTAGATAGAATAATTCAGTAGTTACACGTCCAGGTAATGGTTTTCTAACCCATCTTATTACAAATTCAAAATAATCTCTATTTTCAGCATGAGATGCAATGGAATATGCACGTTTTACAATTTTATTTTCAGCAGCTACTGGTAATCCAATAGTAAGAAATTGACCAGTTTCATATTTTGGCATACCATTTACTGGGACAAGTCGAATCACAACTAGATCTTCTTTCAATAATTCCGTATAGATGATTTTTGCTTTTGTGTCAGCCATGTGAGAAAAGTTTCTTGATTTGGATAAATGTATTTCTCTTCAGATATTAACAGTATTGCTTATATTTACAAAATGATCCAGCCAAGATTGACGACATGGCAAAAATAACATGCATGGATTATGGATTTGACTGCCCATATGTAATAGAAGGCGAGGTTGAACATGTCATTGGGGAATACCAAAAACATAGTACCGATGAACATGGGATAGAATATTCCTTAGAAGCACTAACTCAAGTGATTTTAAGACAACAGGGATAGAAAAATTAGACTCTTTTCATTGAAGCAGATAAAATTGGTAATTCTTTTGAGATGATTTTTTCAATAGCAGGTACTATGCCAGATCTTAGTTTTGCATTTTCTTCATAAATTTCAGCAACCTGATCCCTGAATAGTAATTTAATTCCAGGCAATTCCATAATAGTTTCTTCAACAGCTCTTGGTTCAGATATGTCTAAGATTAGAGTGCCTTTTTTCTTTTCTTTCATTACTAGCTTTATTCGTTCAAGATCAATTAAGAAGTAATCAGCAGTAGTTGCAACTATAATAATATCAAATTTATCAAAACCAGACAATACATCTACAAATTCGATTGGAGTTCCCCCTAAAATTTGAGAGAAATTTGTAGCACGGTCAATAGTTTTACTAGTTACTTGGAAAGGAATTTGCTTTTGACCTAGTGTTTTTGCAACCATTGCAGCTGATTCACCTGTACCAATAAGCAATACCTTCTTTTTTGCATCCAAACCAACCTTATCTTCTATCAGATGTAATGCTACATCACCTAATGACAAAACTTCTTTATGAATTTCAGTTGAATCTCTGATGGAATTAGCAAGTCTAATTACACTATCAAATAATTTATTAAGAATTTTTCCAGAAGCACCAGATTTTTTTGAGTCTTCTAAAGATTTTTTAATTTCTTCATAAACTTCTTGCTTACCTACAACTACAGAATCTAGTCCACAAGCTAATCGTAATAGATGTAAGTAAACATCATCATCTTTGAAAACTTCTAGTGTTTGATCAAAGTGATCAATATCAATTTGTTCTATGTTAGAATTTTGTTGCCATGTTTCTTTCATTTGATTAATTATCAAACCTTTTCCTTCAGGCCTTCTTGCGTCAGTAGAATCATCAGTTTCAAGATTACTAACGGTGAAAATTTCAACTCTACTTGATGTTTGAATTATAATACATTCCTCAACACCAGGAATTTTTTTAAATGCTTCGGATGCTGCGTTTACATCCTTGAATGAAAATCTAGCAAGAGAGTGTAGAGGAACATTTTTGAAAGTAACACGTGCATTTAAAACATCAAATTTAACTTCACTCATTCAAATCAATCTCTTAATTTTTCTCTTCCACCTTTAGCAGTTCTAAATACATTCATTCCAAGATAATAATTTTCATGTAGTGAGTCCAAGTATGTAAGATCTTGTTCAACTTTTTGAATATCTTCAGGTAATGATTCAGGATCGTTTCTTAAACGTTCTAATTTTGCTTGTAACTCATCACCAAGAACAGTTATTCCAGTTTCATAATTGGAAGTTCCACCATAACGTTCATCTAAAATATTTTGAGGATCGTAAACAGGTGTTGTATCTTCATAATTGAGAGCTTTTCTTGTAATATCATCTTTTTCATCTTCAGATAAAATTGGTTTTGGGAATCGATCCACTTTATCCAAAAAGAATTCTGGTTCTCCCATCTCTCTTCTAAATATAATCTCAGTTTTTCTTTTATTAGAAAAATCTGGTACTTTAGGTGCATCAGTCTTTACTTCGTCTGCAATTGCCTTGAATTCATCTTCAGCTGCTTTTGCTGCAGCCTCTTTCAATTCTTTAGCTTTTGCAATTGCTTTTTCTGCTGCGGCTTGTGCTTTTTCTGCAGCTTGTGCTGCAGCTTCAGCATCTTTAGATGCTTTGAGAGATTTTTTACCATTATCTTTTTTTGGTTCTTCATCTGATTTTGGAACTTCTTTAACATCAGATTCTTTTTTGTCGTCAGACATCATTTTTC
>JAOMCQ010000007.1 GCA_028345095.1 Candidatus Nitrosopelagicus sp.
TCACAGACTTTATTGGTTAAACGATCCATATCCATTTTTTCAATAGTGAAATTTCGTATTTGTTCATCAGAAAATTGTTCTTCTAAATCATCCTCAGGAGTTCTCTCAGCAGCTTCTTTTGCTGCTTTTGCTTCAGCTTCAGCTTTTTCTTTTTCAGCTTTAGCATCTTTCCTTGCTTGTGCTAATTCAGCTTTTGTTGGTTTTTTTGGTTTCTCTGCTTTTGGTTTAGCTACTTTCTTTTTTGGTTTCTCTGCTTTTGGTTTAGCTACTTTCTTTTTTGATTTTTTCTGACTTTCTAATTGAGCTCTCAATTCTGCCAATTCTTTTTTAATTTGATTTGCTGTTTCTGGATCAATTTCTTTTTTTACCATTTAATTTTCACCTATTAACCTAATTTACACGTAAACTTTTAGTCATACTAATATTTTTAGAGTATTTTTCATCAAAAATTTCGACATGAATTTCATATGTTCCAGATTTAGTAATTAATTCAGAGAAATTATCACCAACAGGTAATATATCATTATTCTGAGTGAAACATTGTTTCAAGAAACCGCTTTGAGTTAGAACCTGTTTTTCAGAGGTCGATACATCATAAATTGTAATATAAAGATCACCACAATTAAAATCTGAATTTGAGAAATTTATTCTAAATTCAAGATTAGAATTTTGTTCAATTTCAGAATTAAACCCAATAAGATTTATTTCATTTTTAGGATTAAGAGATTCTTTACCACCAAATTGTAAAAAATTTAATTCTCGATCTGAACTACCTAGTGTTTCAGCCATTACAGCAGTACCTAATGATACAGAGAGTACTATAGGAAGTATGTAAATTACAAAGACAGAAGCTTTAACCAAGATGATTCAAGTTCAATTCTCACGTATATCAAATTTGTCATATTTTTTTATCCCAATTATGTTTATTTTAGGAAGGAAATTTGATAAATCATGACAAAAAAGGTGTGTAAAAATGGACAATGTGAAGTCGATATTCCAGATCTAAATTCAGATGAAAAAATAGAGAGAGAAGTGGACAAAAAGGATTCGTCAAAACGTCTAAGATAATTTGGTCATTTGAGTTAAATTCTAGAAAACAATAATTTTTTCGTGCGATTAAGGAAGTTTAGAGCTCGTGCCTATCGTTGTATTCACGATTCAGGCGAAATTAGAGTGGGGGATCTTGCAGCTTTTGTTGGACGAAATGAAAGTGGAAAAACTACAATTTTGCAAGCATTAACCTTACTTAACAAAGATCAACAAATCTCGGATCTAGATTTATGTGATGAAATGACAGAAGATTTGAAACAAGAAATTAGATTAGCTGAAGGAGAATTTCAACTAAATCATAATGAAATTAGACTCATCAAAGAAACATTTCCATCAATTCCAGATATAAAGAAAATTAAGATTTTTCGAACTAATAAAAATCCAATACCACAATATGATTTTGGGGACATAGAGATTAGTGATGCTGAAAATAGTGGATTAAATTCATGGGAGAATTTTAGAGAAAAATTTCTTTCATTTTTAGATACCATTCCAAATCATGTCCAAATAAAATTGGATACCGGATTTTTTCAAGGTCAAGCACCAGAAACAGAAGAAATGTTTAGAAATGAAATGGCAGAATTTGGAAATAATCTACAAGTACTAGCAGCTGATGAACCACAAGTCATAGAAGAATGGAATAAGATTTCAGAAGAAAATGATTCAAATTTTCAAAGTTTACTTGTTGGCACCACAGAAAAAATGGCCTTAGAAAATTTCATAGATTCTAATTTACATCCAAGATTTGTATATTTTTCCGATTATAAGAAAATTATAGGTAATGTAAACTTGAATGAATATAGAAAAGAAAGAACAGATCCAAGTATAGAATTTACAGAAGATGAATTTGATAAGGCAGATACTGTAGATAATTTATTTTATCTTGCAGAATTAGATGTAGATGAATTGGAAGAGGCAAAAAATAGCCCATCACAACTAATTAAATTACTTAATACATGTAGTAAAAGACTAACTGAGAAACTAAATCCAGCTTGGAAAGGAGATCCAATTCATGTAGAATTAAGATTGAATCCAAATAATGTGATGAGTGTTGTTATATCAGACGTACATAAAGATGGAACAGTTACAAATACAGGATTGTTGAATAGACGAGCTGAGGGATTTAAATGGACATTCTCATTTATTGTGAACTTTGCAGCAGAAACTCAAAGAGCTGAATTGAAAGAGGCAATTTTGCTTTTGGATGAACCTGCAAGAAATTTGCATCCAACACAACAACGAGGAATATCAGATTTGTTGAAAAGTTTAGCAGGTTCAAATCAGGTGTTATATGCCACACATTCACCTTACATGATTTTTGATTATGCTCCAGGTAATCTCTTAGTCGTCGAATTAGATAAGAAAAAACATTTGAGTCGAATATATTATGATTATTGGAATGCCGATGATTTAACATTAACACCAATTCTTTATGGTTTGTCAAGAGGGTTAGTAGAATCAATTCTAGATAGACAAATAGGATATAATTCTAGACCAGTAATTATTGTAGAAACTATTTCAGATACAATGTATCTTAATGCATTTGATAAATTTTTAGAAGACCCAAACATCTCGATGAATCCTCTTAACATAGTAGCAGCATATAATAAAAATTCTGTTTTACCATTATCAATTTTTTATAGAAATCATGGCTACAATACATTTGTATTATTAGACAATACTGAAGAATCTAAAGAAATTTCTGCTCAACTAATTGCAAATGAATTTTCAAAAACACAAACAATTTTCTTTGAAGAAAAATCAAAAGCTCTACAATCAATTGAGGACTATATGATTATAGAAGATTATCTGTATGCAGTAAATCAGACTTATGCAATTAAATTAAGAAAAGAAGGATATGTCAATTTAACAGAACAAGATATTCAATCAAGAAATAAGAGTGGAATCATAGATAGTCTTCATTCAATATGGGAAGAGCATAAAGAAGATGGATGGGAGAAATTTGATAGTGAAGAAGTAACACGATATATTTGTGAAAAAATTGCTATAGGAGAAGCTGATTTTCTTTCAGACAAGACAAAAGACAAATTTAGATCACTCTATAGGCTAATTGCTGAGAGAATCAGGCAACAACAAAATCTAATGGCAAGTCAAAATTCAGATAAGAAAAAGATGAGTGTTTAGAACGAGTCCCCATCTTCAAGATAATTCTTTTTTGCTTTTCGTGGTCGAGTTTTTAGTAATTTAGTACCAAAAATCATAATAGGAATTGAAACGCCCATGAATATTATAGGTACCATTTCAACAGAAGAATCTACAAGACTAGGTTTTAGATCTTCTATCATAGTGTATGAATAGATCATTCCAAGTAATACAATTAACCCACTCACGATTATTAACATTCCATTTAATTTAGAACCATAACGTTTTGATAAGTGAAATGAAACACCCATCATTATTGTAGCAGGAGCAATACTAAGTGAAATGAATTGATATAATTTTGGAGCTGCTTCAAACCCAAATGAATCATTATCTGCAGGATCAATCATGAAATTAAATAAAGTAATAATTTCTGCAACAAAGAAAATAGATAGTACTAGACCTGCAATTGCCATATATTTTTCTAATGCCATAATAACAAATTTTTTTTTGATGTAATAAACTATAACTTAATTTTAAAGAATTCCCACTAGTGCTGAAAGCTCTTTTCTACATGCAGCGCCTAATTCTTCTGCAGCTTTTTCAGGTGTCAGCTCATTTATGAATATCCCAAATCCAAGTTCCAAACCAGACCAAGGAATAGTTTGTGGGTAAACCTCCACATGCCAATGAATTTGTTTACTATTTTTCTTTTCAGGAGATAAATGAAATGCAATGTTAAAGGAAACGTCTTTGATAGAATTAGATAAACCTCCCAAGGTAGCTCTCAAGATTAAGGCTAGATCATTAATTTCTTTTTGAGAGATTTTTGAAAAACTAGTTGCATGTTTTTTTGGACATATCCAAAATTCATATGGATGTGATGGAGCCCATGGGGACAATGCAATGAATCCCTCAGTTTGAAGAATTTGACGTGGACCCCCCGATTCAGAAGTTACAACTTGACTCATTGGGTATACACCTTTTTCATTTAAAATTCTATGAGAAGAATTTGCTTCTTCCTCAATTTTTGGAGGAATAGTTGAAAAAGACATCATGTGCAAGTGTGGATGTTCAACTTTAGTCCCAGAGTGTTTACCACTATCAGCATAAATTGCAACATATGCAACACCTTTTTGAGTATAAAGCCACCTAAGTCTGTCTTGTACTACAGATAATACATAACCCCATTGTTCAACATCAATTGTTGCTAAATTTTTAGTTTCATCAGGGGAAGCAATAATGTTGTAATGATAACCATATGCAGGTTCACTGTATAATGGATGATCAGAATATGTATTCTCGGTTTCAGTATCTACTGCTGGATTAATTGCAGGGACTACTCGAACAGTCCAATTTTTTACAGAAGTACCGTCATCATCTTGTAATCTTTGTAACATTCCATCTTTTAGAACTAATGATAAAACAGAAGGATTTGTCATAGATTCATTTCCAGGTTTAAATGGATTTTTCTTTGTTTTGGAGGGTTTTGTTTGTGATGGATTTACAATAACAAATCTTTCGGCTACATGATCTTTTCTTAAATTGCCCACTCAATAATTACAAAAAAATTCATTAAAAAGTGTTGAAACGATCTATACAAAAAATACTAGATCTTGAAGATTTAAAATGAACATTATATTTTGAAAGACGTTGACTGACAATTCTCAGATCAAAATAGTCTACATTTTACTAGA
Source organism: Candidatus Nitrosopelagicus sp. (assembly GCA_028345095.1). GTDB lineage: Archaea > Thermoproteota > Nitrososphaeria > Nitrososphaerales > Nitrosopumilaceae > Nitrosopelagicus. The sequence continues at coordinate 4,848 of JAOMCQ010000007.1, forward strand.
TGGAGTAGGAGATCTACCACATCCAGATATAGAAAATATGACTCCATTACAAGCAGCAAAAACACCAAATATGGACAAACTAGCAAAAAATGGCAAAATGGGTGAAGTAATTTCAGTGGGAAAAGGAATCGCTCCAGAATCAGATATTGCAGTTTTCAATATGTTAGGATACAAATTTCACCATGCAGATTATGCAGGTAGAGGTGTAATCGAGGCAATAGGTACAGGAATAGATTTCAAAGATGGAGATTTAGCACTACGTGGAAACTTTTCAACATTAGATGAAAAAGATGTAATCATTGATAGAAGAGCAGGACGTCACATTAAAAGAGAAGATGCAAAGGCTGTATCTGAAGAAATTGAACAAAAATTAAAATTTTCAAATCCACTTGCATCGGTAGTTGTTTCCCCAACTATTGGTCATAGAGTTATTGTTAGAATAAGAGATGAACATCCATTATCTCCAAACGTTACAAACACAGATCCAGCTTACTCTAGAGTAGATGGAATGGGAGTAGCAAAGGCCGTAGGAGATTTTCTAAAAATTGAGAGATGTTTACCTTTAGATGAAACAGATGCTTCCAAATTATCTGCAGAATTAGTCAATGAATTTACAGAAAAATCATTAAAAATTCTAAAAGAAAGTGAAATAAATAAAAAAAGAAATTCACAGGGGGAAAAATTACTGAATAGTATTTTGTTGCGAGATGCAGGAAACAAATATCCAAAAGTTGAGACAATTAATGAGAAATATTCTATGAATTTTTCATGTATTGTTGATATGCCAGTAGAAATTGGTATATCAAATGTTCTTGAAATGAAAGCATACAGTGCAGGAGGATTAACAGATTATGAAGAAAAAGCAACGGTTGCAGCAAAATCTATGGAAACAGAGAATGCAATTTATGTTCATTTGAAGGGACCAGATGAATTTGGTCATGATGGAGATGCGATAGGAAAAATGAAAAATATTGAAGAAATTGATGAAAGATTTTTTGGTACACTTTTAAAAAATATTGATACCAACAAAGTAACAATTATGATTTCAGCAGATCATTCAACCCCATGTATTAACAAAGGACATAGTGATGATCCAGTACCAGTATTAATTTCAGGAGATAAAATTGAAAATGATGGATCAGAAAGATTTACAGAAGAATTTGCTAAAAAAGGTGAAATCGGATTATTAGAAGGTGCCCAAGTAGTAGATAAAGCAATAGAGATTATTAAATTAAAAAACTAGATACATCTTTTGAATTTATCATTTCAGTAATAGTTTTTTTGATTTTATCAATGTCAATATTGTGATATTCACCATTTGAGTTTTCTAACTTTTTTAATGCACGATTAAAAATGCTTATACAAATTGAATCTTCATCTTTTTGATAATGAACCAATCCAGCTGCAACTAAAATTATGCCTTGAACTAAAAATTTTTCATTCCCATCACAGTTTTTCCAAACACCTTCAAGAATTTCATGACATTCCCAAAAACGTTCATTATTAAAATAGTCTATACCTTCAGAAATTGCTTTTTCTTTTTCAACAAGTTCTTCAATCACATGTTTTGCATGATCTAATGGACCAATAGATGATAATTTTTCTATTAATTCATCTAAATCTGATTTAGATATAGTAGTATCAAATTCAACGTATTTTTTTGACACTCTACAATCGCGTAAAGTTAAATTCATTCCAGAAGCAATAACTCGAGATTTTCGTAAAATATCTTTTGCCATTTTACGATTTAGATCTGATGAGTTTTTGAGATGAAGCATGTAACGTTCCATGACTATTAGGAATTAGAATTTCTTAAATTTCTTGTTAATTCATTGAAGATTTATAAGAACTATTCAGAGGTTTTGCTATATGTCAATGATTCAGACAGTGAGTGATGTTGAAAATTCATTCCTATCAAGAAGGGAAATTACTTGTAATTTTCAAGGTCTCGGAGGAAAACTGAAGAGAAAAGAGGCTATCGAGATGATTACAAAAGAGTTCAACTTAGCAAATAAGACAGTGATTGCAATAAATATGAAAAATCAAACAGGTAGACCAAATGTTACAGGAATGTTTTATGTTTATGATAATGAAGAACTAGCAAAGAAACAGGTTAATCCAACAATATTTGAAAGATTGGAAAGACAAGCAAAGAAAGATGCTGAAGCAGCACCTGCTGAAGAAAAAGCAGCTGAAGCAGCACCTGCTGAAGAAAAAGCAGCTGAAGCAGCACCTGCTGAAGAGGAGAAAAAAGAATAATGCCTGTAGAAAAAAAAGGTCACAAAGGTGTTAGCCCTAAAGTAAGTCAATATTACAAAGTAGATAATGATAAAGTATCAAGAGAAAGAAAATCATGTGCCAGATGTGGAAAAGGTGTTTTTATGTCCCAACATAAAAATAGAAGAACTTGTGGAAAATGTGGCGATACTGAATTTATTTAATAAAGTTTTTTCTTTCGTAGTTTAGAATCTTTTGTTTTAATTATTTCAAGTTGTTGTAAAAGAAGCTCATCAAATTTTATGTTAGACAATTGTGTTGCATTTAATTTTACAGTATTAGTATCAAGAGAGATTTTAGATACAGGTAATTTTTGTTCAACCCAAAATTTAAGAACTTTATCTTCTAACTTGTAGTCACGAAATCCGGAAGGAAATCTTTTTGTGATATGTGATATCAAAGTATTATCATTGAAAACACTTCTAGGTTCAAGTAATCTAGTATTATCAAAATAAACATTTTCAAATAAATTACTTGAAATTTCGTCAGAAATTAATTCATTATTTGACAAACGTGTTACTAATTCAAGATAATGGAGAAATTCGTGTGCCAATATTGCATGAATAGTTCCTTTAAGACCATAAGCAACTAGAGGGGCAGATAGTTGAATTACCACATGAATTGAATCATCACTGATTAATGGAATGGTTCTAGCATATAGAATTCCTATATCAAGAGAATTTGTATTTCCAGAAACAATAATTGATGGCTCTACGTAAATAATTGGATATTTTATTGAAGATGCTTTTTCAATTCTCATAATTCCATCGGATACAAGAGAGAATCTTTTTTGAATTAATTCATAAGTTGTTTTTGGTATTATATCATTTTCAAAAGATTGTGATACTTTTTCTAGTGGATTCATGTTTAAGATTGAAAAATTACTATAAAAAAGCTTGATTTATTCAAACAATGATATTTTTGAAGTCAATTTTTCTGCAGTTACAACGATTCTGTAATAAACCAGATACATTAGGAGTTACATCAGAACTTTGGATAAAAGATTTGATATGAATCCCACCATCTGCAAATAAATCTAAACGGAAAGAGGTTTTTCCTAATGTTTTGTAACGTATCTGATAGATTTGTTTGTTAAGACTTTTCTTATCTTTTGAAGGATCATGAATTTTGGCATTTTCTAGAATATCTAATTTTTTTAAATAAGTTAACAAAATTGGCTTTTCAGTATCAACAATTATCGAAACTTTAGATTTGAATGGAATAGAGCCTTTAGGTTGAACTAGTATTTTTTTTAATTCTGATAGAGAAATACCTTCTAAGTTTGAAGATTTACGTAGTATTCTATTACGTTTTTTTGGGTTTAGTATTTTTGCAAAAAATGGTCTCCCATTACCAAGAACTAAACTAGATTGATCCTCACCACCTATCCAGTTAATTTTTACCTGATTACCCTCAAATTTTTTTGTTAGAAGATTTGAAATTTTACCTTCTATACTTTCTATGTTTTCTAATCCTTTAAAATTACAATTATGACAACCAATTCCATGACAACTTTTACATGACATGTGTTTTTGAGGAAGTTTTCTAATGTTTTTATTATATCGTCCATATACGAAAATGGGTTTTGTTCTAATAGTAGAAGATTCATCCTTGAAATTTGCTTGTATGAACAGTTCAGGATCATTCATAATTCTTTTAGATTTTGTTCTTCGAGAAATTTTTTTTGACATCTCTCTAGATAGTGCAAATTTAATATTTTCAATTCCTTTAATTTTAAATTTTGATTTTATTAGATCATCCCGTTCTAGAAATGAATTTTTTAGAATTAAACCGAGATTGAAGGTTTTAAAATCAAGATTATATAATTTTTCATAAATATTAGATAACATGAAATCAATATCATCAAAGATATTTTTGCATATGTAGCATTTATTATCAGATAATTTACCAAATTTTTTGATATATTTTTTTCCTAGTAATTTAGATGTAGGTTTACGAACGAATTTTGATACTATTCTACCTGTGCAATATTCACACAAATTATAATTTTCCAGTATTTTAGAAATAGTATCAGATTCAGGTTTCACATAATAATGTAAATCAATGATTTAATGAGTATTTGTTGATTAACCCATTCCAAGTTTACGAAGCATACCCTGCATCTGTCTACCTTTTGAGGCTTTCATCATTGTTTTGGAGTTTTTATAATTTTTTAAGAGTTCTTTTACTTCATGTTCAGGCCAACCTGAACCTCTTGCAATTCTTTTGATTCGTGAAGAATTAAGTAAATCAGGATCAGCTTTCTCCTCTTTATTCATACTTTGAATAATGTATCTCCATTTATCCATTCTTTTTTCCATCACTTCAAGTTGATCTTCTTTAACCATACCTGATAATCCAGGCATTGTTTCCATCAAACTTTGAAGAGAACCTACTTTAGTTACTTCTTCAAGTTGATAAAAGAAGTCTTCCATATTCATTTTACCGCTAGAAATTCTTTTCATACGAACTTCATCGGCTTCATCACCAAGTCTTTTCGCAAGATCAAGTACTGCTTGTACATCACCCATTCCCAAGAGCCTACCAACAAATCTAGTAGGTGAGAATTGTTCTAGATCATCAATTCGCTCACCAGTTCCAACATACATCACTTGTGCACCTGTTGCAGCAGAAGCAGCAAGTGCTCCACCACCTTTTGCAGAACTATCAAGTTTTGTAATTACTATTCCGCCAACTGGAACTATTTTGTTAAATGCTTCAGCCTGTGAGAAACATTGTTGTCCAATTGTGCCATCTATAACAAGTAATGCTAGATCAGGATTTGTAACTTTTGAAATCTCTGTCATCTCATCCAGAAGATCTTTTTCTTCTTTATGTCGTCCAGCAGTATCAATCAATACCACATCAATGTTTGAATTTTCAAAATGCTTAAGACCATTTTTAACGATTTCAGCTGAATTTTTATTATTTTCTTCACCATAAACTTCTACATTAGATTTTTCACAGTTTGTTCTTAATTGCACTAATGCACCAGGTCTATACGTATCAGCACCAATTGCTCCAACTCTATATCCTTGTTTTGTAAGAAATTTTGCTAGTTTTGATGAAACAGTTGTTTTACCACTTCCTTGAATTCCAAGCATCAAAACTTTGTTAATTTTTCCAGATTTAAAATGAAATTCAGTGTCATTTCCTAATAATTTTGATAATTCATCATATAATATTTTAACAATATGATCTTTTCGAGATAAACCAGGTGGCGGAGTTTCACTAATACAACGTTCTTGAAGATTTTTTGTAATTTCAAGAACAAGTTTCACATTTACATCAGATTGGAGCAATGAACGTTGAACATCTTTTGCTAATTCTTTAATTAATTCTTCGTCGATTCCAGAAGAGCTGACAATTTTTTTTATTGCAGATCTTAATCCGTCTTTTAGATTATCAAGCATTATCTTTTAATTTAGCCTCCAATATTTCAAATCTTCCCCTATATCCATCCCATTCAGTAGTAAAATTTTGTATTAACAATGGTTTTTCAAATAAAGGACAGTTAATTACAAATGTTTCAGCCTCTCCACCTTCAAAATTTAAATTAAAATCAAATTTACTTTGCAATTTTTTAAGTTCCTCTAATCCATTATTATCAATTTTTCGTCCAAGCCAAGAATCATTCAACCCATTAGAACTTACACTAGAGATAATATACTCAAAATTTTCATGTAATAATTCCTTCATATATGATTGAGATTCTTTATTCCATAGAGGAGATATTATCTCTAAATCATTTTTTTCACAAATTAGAGAAAAATTATCTTTTTGATATTTACTTAGAATTCCACCATGAACTATTCCTTCAATAGAATATTTTTCTTTGGCAAGAATTACCAAATTATTTAATTTTTCAGATTCATTTTTAGAATTATTGGATGTTATTTTTTCTATTAACTGTGGAATTTTCATAGATTCAGATTGTAATTTTGTAAATGTGATATTTGGATAGTGAAGTAAATGACTTTCATCAGAATAAGGATATAATGTCAATAATACATCAACCGAATGTCCTAATTTTTTTGCAAGAAAAATTGAATATGTACTATCTTTTCCACCCGAAAAAAATGCAGCTAATTTCATTTTATTATAAAAAATAGGATGCCTCAAAACTCATAATCTTCATCAGAAATCAGTTGGCTTTTCCAATCATCATTAGCATCCAATTTAGGATGTTTTAATTCGCATGATTTTAGTTCTTCCCATAACATTCCAATATTCAATATCTTGACCCTGCTCTAATTTTCCATCAACCTCTTCATCGACCATTTGTATATCAACAGTTTCAAATGTTTCTCCATCCATAACTTGAACTTCAGAACCAATTATTGAAATGATTTGACCTACTCTTTTATCGATTAGTGGTACATGAATTTGCATACTTACAGGACCTACATGTGGTCGCTTTGCACCATCAAATACACCTACTCCAACAATTCGTGCTTTTGCTGCACCGTGTTTTCCGGGTTTACTTGTATCATATTCAGATATTCTACAAGGTTCTCCAGTTGGTTGATCACTGACGGGTAATAAAATGTAAGAACCAATTTTTAATGAACCTAAGTCAGAAGGTTTGCTCATAAGAAAATAATTTTTGAGGGGTATTTACATTTTTTTATTTCATTATTTCAAGGATTGAGAGACTAACAAGATTATTCATAACAATTCCTTTTCTACAAATATCACGTCGAGTTTGTTCACAATACTTGTTATCACTTTGATGACTCTTATCACTTGAAATTTCTAACATAACAATATGATCGCTATATGGAAAAGCAAACTTTGGAGATTCTTTAGATAACAATGTCATGTTTCCAAATCCAGCACGATATACTTTTTCTCTTCTAGCAACATGCGCAGATACATCTCGAAGATCAGATTTTGAATCTCCATATTCCAAATAATATATTGATACAAAATTGGTTTTTTCAGTTAATGGCCTATCAAATATTGAATCATCTATTTTAAAAAGAAACGAAGGTTTATCGGTATTTTGAGAAAGGATGTCTTTAGAAATTTTTTCTGGATCCTTGAATTTAGCTAAGATGTAATGATTTGATGAAGTTGAAAAGTAAGGTTTGCTATCTTCAGAAAAAGTGGCAGTAACAAAATAAAGAGATTCTACATTTTTAGATGAAACCCAATTATCTTTAAGTTCAATCGAATCATGATCATGAAGATATGGAGCACATGCATATCCACCAAGAGTTCGAGATTTACCACTCATGAATCTCAAAATTGGCGAAAGTAATTAAATTTGTTCAAAATTGGACAAAACTAATAATTAATAAATCAAAAAAACATCCGAAAATAAGTCCCCACTTAGCTCAGCCTGGTAGAGCTTCCGACTGTAGTTGTCGGCTTAGGGCTGAATAACAGTAGTCTACTAGGCATACAGAAATCGGGTTGTCGAAGGCTCAAATCCTTCAGTGGGGACCATTATTTTTTAATTAAGGATTAATTACTGCACGGCCCAAAATTTTTCTATTTTTTAAATCATCAAGAGCATGAGTCGCTTCATCCAAAGTATAATGTTTTGATACAATTGGATTAATAACGCCTTTTTTGGCAAGATCAATTAATTCAACCATATCGTTATAATTTCCAGTATAAGCACCCTGAATTGTTATTGCTTTTAGCGGTACAGACACTAAAGGTAATTCAACAGAACCACCAAACAAACCAACTAGGATTATGTTTCCACGTTTTCTAATTACAGATAAATCTAATTTTACAGTTGGAGGGGCATTTACAAAATCAACTATACTATCAACACCTTTTTCATCACATATTGACATTATTTTTTGTGATGCATTACTTTCTTTTGTATTAATCACATGTGTTGCACCTAATTCTTTTGCAGTGTTTAATTTTTGATCATCTAGATCTGCACAAATAATTTTACATTTTGTCATATGACTCGCTAGTTGTACACCCATCAGACCTAAACCACCAGCACCAACAATTAAAATAGATTCAGGATTATTCACTAATGCTTTTTTGATTGCAGTATATGCAGTTAAACCTGAACATGCTAATGATGATGCGGAATCAGGATTTACATCTCCAATATTTGCTAGAAATTTATAATCAGGAACAATGACTTTTTCAGCATATCCACCATCTTGAAAGACACCTAATGATCTTGGAGTTTCACAGAGATTTGTATCACCTTTTTGGCAAGTTGAACAATTACTACATCCAATCCAAGGATAAACCAAAACAGTGTCACCAATTTGTACATCTTTTACAGATTCACCTATTTTTTCAATGGTACCAACAACTTCATGACCAGGTGTTACAGGAAATTTTACGCCTCTGTCTGTAACTTTCATAAATCCGTCGCCTGTGTCATATCCACCTTCCCACAAATGTAAGTCACTATGACATACGCCTGTAGAGAGTACTTTGATTAATACTTGTGTTCCAGTAGGGTCAGAAATTTCAACTTGATTTAGTTCAAGTGGCTTATCGGGTTCTATAATTCGTGCTGCTTTCACAAAATGAATTTTTCATTTTATAATATAAGAGTTGACTGATGATGAAAAGAAAATAGAGTCGATAGATATTATTCAATTAAAACTTGAGAGATTTGTGAGTCACGAAGAAACAAAATCACTTATTTCTAAAGTTCCAATTAATGTATTATTTAATCCAGAAGGAATTCAAAAAAGAGACGTTTGGGACATAGATCTTATTCAAATTTTATCAATGCTATTAAAAATTCTAGAAAAGACAGATAAAAAGGATCTCAGAGTAGCAGGGATGGCAGCATTATCATCATCGTTAATTTACAAATTAAAAGTGGAAAGTATTTTTGCATTACAAAAAGCAGCGATGGAGAAGAAACCACTTCGTCAACGAACAGATGTTGATATAGATATTCTTGAGTTTCCATATAGACACGAATCAACATATCCTGTAAGTTTAGATGAATTACTGGATTTACTTGAAAATCTAATCGGTACAATTGCAAATCCTAGAGAAAGAAAAGGTAACAAACTAAGATTTGAACCAATAGAACCACCAGATTTTAAGAAGTATTTCAATAATCTTGAGAATATAATAGGCGAGTATCAAGATTTGATATTAAAAAAACTTCAAGCAAATGGCTCTCTTTTACTTGAAAAAATTGTGGAAGATTTAGGTACTACAGATTCTATCAGATGTTTTTTTGCAATATTATTTTTGGCAAGAGACGAAAAAATAGACATTATGCAAGAAGATGGAGAAGAAGAGATTAGGGTCACCCTAATCAAATAATAATTTACAATTTGATCAACGATATGAAAAGGATGATTTTAAGTCAATTTCAAAATGGAGGTAACCATGGTAAAAATTGATAATGAAAATGAAGCAACCGCACGAATAGAATCTGCACTATATTCAGCAGGTAGACCACTAAGTATAGAGGATCTAATTAGAGCATCAGGAACTGAATCAAGAGTAAAAACATTAAATTTACTTACAAAATTAATTCAAAAAACAAAATCAACGTTTAAAGCAATTGAAATAACTAACTTGCCAGACGGTTCATATGTTTTCCAATTAAAACCAGAATATAGTTCAACAATTGGAAGGAAGTATGCATCAAGACCTATGTTGGCAAGAGCAACTCAAAAGACATTATCTTACATTGCATACGAACAACCAATTTCTAGTAAACAATTAGTGGAAGTTAGAGGTACAGGAGTTTATGCACATTTGAAAGAATTAACTCAACTTGATTTTATAGAGCATCAGACTGTAGGAAGATACAAAATTTTTACTACAACTGAAAAATTTAAAAAATATTTTGGAATTCAAGGAGATGACGATACATTAAGACAGAAATTATTCAAAAAAGTACGAACAAGAAATACTACCCCTAAAACGGTTAATTATAATTAATATACGTGAAAGTTCTCAAATCTTGCGTTTTGTATAAATTAGAGTAATTCAAAAACATACCATGAAGAAATCTGTAGAAAATCTAAAGACAAGTAAAATTACCGGTGGTCTCAGACATCCATTAAAAACTAGACAGAAATTTGAAACAGATAGATATCCAAACGAGGCAGAAGGTGGCGAAGAACAACAAACAGTAACAAGAAAAACTCGAGGAAATAATAGAAAAACTGGTTTGAAAATTGCAAGCTTTGTGAATTTAGTTATGGCTGATTCTAAAGTAAAGAAATCAAAGATTATCAAAGTTCTAGAGAATCAAACAAACAATGATTATCAAAGACGTGGTATTATTACAAAAGGTGCAATTATTGAAACAGAAGATGGAAAATGTAAAGTTGTATCAAGACCTGGTCAAAGTGGAACAGTTAGTGGAATTTTAGTAAAATAGAGATATGAAAGATTACGAACATGTCGTAATCTGGCTTGATTATTTTAACAAGACATTACCACGTAACAAAGGAAGAAGATTATCAAAAGAAAAATGTGTTTTTGATCCATCATTGAAAGAACTAATTGATGCATCAAATGCTGCAGGATTACAACCTAATGAAACTGAAGAACAAGTAAGATTTCCAAAGAGACCATACGTTAGATCTGGTTACATTGTTTTACCTAAAACACAAAAAAAGACAGAAATGTTAGAAAAAATTTCACAAAAATTAGTTTCCAAACGAGCAAAACAAACAAAACAGTAATGAAAATAGCTACAAACTAAAGTTTTGTTGACAGAACTTAATGAAAACTATCAAAACTCTTGAATTTTAATTGCAGGAGGTAGGTGAAGTTATGCACTTAGCCAATAGTGGCAGAGTCATTGTACGACTCAACTCAGAGGTACCTGAAGGTCAAATTCTTTGTGATAGCAATAGTCAAAAAATTGCTAAAGTCACAGAGTTGATTGGACCAGTATCAAGTCCCTTTGCGTCAGCCATACCACTAACAAATAACTTGAGAAAGATTAGTGGGAAAAAAGTTTTTGCGCTTGATCAAGCTCCTGCAAAGAAAAAAAGCAGGAGAAAATATAGATGAATACACTAGAAATACAATCTTGCTGCAATGAATGTAAATCTCCAGTAGTAGATGACATTCATAATGGTGAGAGAATTTGTTCCGGATGCGGCATTGTCGTTGATGAACAAATGGCTGATTTGGGTCCAGAAACAAAAACATCAAATCTTGAAGATAAGATGAAATTAGCAAGAGCCACTGGACAAACAACACTAGCACAACACGATATGGGAATTGCAACTGATATCTCAATTGCATCCACAGATTACAGTGGAAAAAAAATCTCTAGTTCAGTTTCCAATCAAATGCAAAATTTAAGAAAATGGCAACAAAGAGTACGAGTGACGTCTCCACGTGAGAGAAGACTGACTAATGTTTTAGGAAAAATTTCTGAAACATGTGAAAGTTCAAGTCTTCCAAAAAATGTGGTTGAGACAGCATGTATGATTTATCGAAGCCTAGATGGGAAAAATATAGAAGTAAAAGGTAAATCAGTCATAAGCATTACTATAGCAGTAGTGTATATGGCATGCAAACAATGTGGAATAGTTAGATCATTAGAGGAAATTTGCAAGAATGTTTGTGCACCAAAAGATGTAAAAGCAAAAACAAAGCTAGCTGCAAAGTATTACAGAAATCTTGTTTTAGAGATAGGAAATGTAGCAACTCCAATAGTAACTATGGACAAATACATTTCAAAGATCGCAAATCTAACTAGAACAGATGTAAGAATTGAGCGACTTGCTTTAGAAATTGCTGCAAAAACAGAGACACAAAGTATTACAGATGGTAAAGCACCAAACGGAATAGCTTCAGCATATCTGTACATATCTTCAGTTTTGTTAGGACAAAATGTTCTACAAAGAGATGTATCTTCAGTTTCTGGCATCACAGAAGTAACAATCAGAAATAGAGTCAAAGAGATTCTTTCAACACATAAGATAACTTTGACATTAAGACCTATTTTAGCCAAAAAATAATCCCCCCCTTTCTCTTTATTTTACATTAGGATTAGCTAAAATTCGTCGAGATTATATACGAAGATCAAAAGGTAAATTCAATGGCAGTATTAGAGATAAAAGATTTACACGTACAAAGAGAAGGAAAAGAAATTCTCAAAGGCGTAAATTTGAAAACAGGTCCAGGGGAAGTTCATGCAATTATGGGTCCTAATGGTTCTGGAAAAAGTACATTGTCATATACTCTCTTGGCACATCCAAAGTATGAAGTAACCAAAGGCGATATACTTCTTGATGGAGAAAGTATTTTAGAATTAACAGCTGATGAAAGAGCAAAAAAAGGATTATTCTTGGGATTTCAGTATCCAACAGAAGTTTCAGGTGTTGGTTTTTCGCATTTTCTTAGAACATCTTACAATGCATTAAGTAAAGCAATGAAAGGAGATGATAGAGAAGTATTCATCACAGTAAGAGAATTTCAAAATTATCTTAAAGAGAATGTAAAATCTGTAGGATTGAGTGAAGAGTTTCTTTCTAGATATTTGAATGAAGGATTTTCAGGTGGAGAGAAAAAACGTGCAGAAGTTTTGCAGATGGCAGTATTAAAACCAAAAATTTCAATTTTAGATGAACCAGATTCTGGATTAGACATTGATGCAGTACAATCAGTTGCAAAAGCAATTAGTCAGGTCTCAGATAAAGATTCAACAACAATAGTAATTACACATTATGCAAGAATTCTAAATTTCTTAGATAAATTAGACCACGTTCATGTATTTGCAGATGGTAGAATTTTAAAAAGTGGTGACGCATCTCTTGCACAAGAACTTGAAAAACGTGGTTATGATTGGGTTTTAGAAGAAGCCAAATTATAGAATTAAAAATTATTTTAAATATTAGACAACAAATGAATGATCATGTCTGAAGAAAATAAAAGATATTTTTTTAATTTTTCATTCTTCAAAATAGATCCAAAATGGAGATGGATGGCAGACTTAGCAAAAGAAGAATCTGCAAGAGAATTAGAAAATATATTACAAAATGCACCAGTGAAAATTAGAACATATTCAACATTAGGATTAAGAGATGATGCAGATTTTTTAATTTGGTTCATGTCTGAATCGATAGAAGACATTCAAGACACGATTTCAAAAATATACTTAACAGTGGTTGGAAAATATATTACGCCATCCATAGTATATTTTTCATCAACGCGGCCATCAATTTATGCCCAAACAAATCGAATTCATTCATTTGTAGGTGGCCTAGAGGCTAAAAAATATGCGGTAGTCTATCCGTTTATCAAAACAAGAGAATGGTATCTTCTTCCTCTTGAACAACGAAAACAAATGATGGATGAACATATCAAAGTTAGTCAAAAATATCCACAAGTTGAACTAAACACAACATATTCCTTTGGCATACATGACCAAGATTTTATGTTAGCATTTGAATCAGATGATCTAAATATTTTCCAAGACATGGTAATGGAGCTTAGAGGAACAAGAGTTTCTGCATTTATCAAAGAAGACACTCCAATGATAGTTTGTGTCAAAAAAGATATAGTTCCTATAATTACGAGTCTTGGATGATGTATGCATTAAAAGAATGGGCAACAGTTGTAAAGGCTCTGGAACAAGGAGAACAAACTGTAATTTTGCGAAAAGGTGGAATTTTAGAAACTGCATCAGGATTTAATATTGAATCAAAAAAATTCTTTTTATTTCCAACATGGGAACATCAAGAAACAAAATATGTAAAACCAAAATTTCATGAGTTTCTAAAAGAAGTGTTAAACAAAAAACCAGATGAAGGTTTTAACAAGGTTACATCATATGCCGAAATTTTATTTGAAAAAGATATAGAATCAAACGATGTAATCAATAATTTATCATCATTTCATGTTTGGAGTGATTCGTATATTCAGGAAAGAAGAAACTGGATGCCTGAAAAACCAATGAAAGCAGTATTTCTAAAAACAGTAAAGATTCCAGAATTTAATTTACCGTTAGAACCAGAATTCCAAGGATGTAAATCTTGGATAGAATTAAATTCTAATTTTCAAGAAGGTGAATCAGCTTTGAAAGATAATAAAATTAAAGAGAAATTGGAAGAATTCAAGGAGATTGTTGGATGAAATATAAAAAATTAGGAAAAAGCGGAATTAAAGTTTCTGAGATTGGTTTTGGAGCATGGACAATTGCATTGAATTGGTGGGGAAAAGAAATTGATGAAGACGAAGCTAAGAGAATGTTAAAAAAAGCATATGATTGTGGGATAAATTTTTTTGAGACAGGAGATATGTATGGAAAAGGTAAGAGTGAACGTTTGATTGGTGAAACATTCAAGGATATGAGAAATGAAGTTATAATTTCAACTAAGTATGGTTATGATTTTGAACAAGTAAAACAAATCGGACATACGGAACTTCCACAACAATTTGACGATGAGTTTACACGCAAAGCACTAAACAATAGTCTAGATAGACTAAAAACAAATTATGTAGATATGTATGGATTACATAATCCAAAGATGCATCATATTAAAGATGATTCAATTTTTAATACATTGGATAAGTTAATTGAGGAAGAAAAAATCAGAACATATCAAATTGCATTAGGACCTGCAATAGGATGGACTACAGAAGGATTAGAATCAATGAAAAGAAAAAATGTTACTGCAGTTCAAACTGTGTTTAATATTTTAGAGCAAACCCCAGGAAATGAACTATTGAATTCAGGTATAAAAAATAATGTAGGAATTTTAGTTAGAGTTCCAGATGCATCTGGAATTCTAACAGGTAAGGTTAATGCAGATACAAAAATTGACGAAAAAGATCATCGTTCTGTAAGGAAAGGAGAATGGATCAAAGCTTCATTGAAAAAAGTTGAAGAATTAAGACCAATTGCAGACAGAAATGGATTAACGATAAAAGAACTAGCAATAAAATTCATTTTATCAAAACAAGGAATTTCATCAGTTTTTCCAACAGTGATAAGTGAAGAAGAAATTCAAACATTTTCAGATATGTCAGATGGAAAATATCTAAGTAATTCAGATATGAAAGAGATTGACCAATTATACACTCAATGGTGGTCAGATAATCCATATGAACTAAAAGCAACTCAGGTTGCATAAAATTGGAAATTTCACGAATCAATTCTCATTAAGATTTAATTGTAGATAATAGAAGATTACTATAATGGGCTCATATTCAGTTGCGCTTTTTTCTTTATTATTAATTTCATCAATTGTGTTAATATCTTCTTTTGAAAGTAGTTTTGCAGATGAAATTATTGCTACAAGTACAGGATTTGAAAGTTCAACAATACTTGAATTAAAAAATATTAGAGGAAATACTGCAAATATAGACACGGTAAGAATCTGGTTAAGTGAAGAAAATGAATTCAAATCTTTTAAAACAGAACAAGGATGGATTGGTAAAAATACACCACAAGGAGTAATCGTCTTTACATCTCAAAAAGAAGTGAATCCAGGGGAAGGAGTAAAATTTGGGATTAAGACTGAACAAGAAAATCCAATAATTAATTGGAAAGCACTAGATTCAGAAGGTGAAATAATTAGTTCAGCAAGTACAACAGTTACAGAATTTGAAACACCACAAAATAAACCAGAATTAAATCAACCAAAAATTGTTACAATTAAAGATGAATCAAATTTTAGATTTATTCCTGAGAAACCAACATCAAATTCAGACTTTAGAGTTGTTGGGGAAAACTTTGTTCCAAACCAATCTTTAGATTTCTATATCGAAAATAAATTAAAAAAATCAATCAAAGTGGATTCTGACGGTAAAATTTTATTTACAGCAAAAGCACCGGTCACAAAAAATGATGAAAGAACAGAGTTTATTTTAAGAGATTCTGGAGGAAATGAAAAAACACTTAGTATAAGAATTCCATTATTAGAAAATAGAGAAATTCCAGACATAATTAAATTATCACTTGGAAATACACCACAACAAGTGAAACGTGGAGATACTATCACTCTAACAGGTATGGCCACACCAAATACAACATTAACAATTACATCAAAACACACAAACGGAAATATTCTTGCAATATCTACTATTGAAGTTGGATTTAATGGTAAATGGAATTATGATAACTTATTTTCTCCAGATTTAGAATTAGGTCAGATTTCAATTGAAGTAGATGATGGCAAAAGTACTGCATTAAGAAATATTGAAGTAATTAGTGCAAAATTAATCAATATTTCATCCATTGAAACAATGTATGAACCAGGCGAGAAGGTAACTATTGATGGAACAGCTATTCCAAATGAAGAAATGTCAGTAATTGTAGAAGATTCCATAGGTGCAGAAATTTTTTCGAGAACAGTATCTGTTAGTGATTCAGGAAATGTAAATTTTGATGTAGATATTCCTCGTGGTGCAGTTGAGGGCACTTACGTATTATTAGCATTTCAGGGAAATGAAGAAGGAGTTACAATATTTGGAATTGGTCAGGAACCAGAACCAATTTTAATTCTTAGAACATCAAGTTTGAATTTTCCATCAAATGAAAATGCAAGAGTTACAATCCAAGGTCAACCTAACGCTCAAGTTTCAATTATCTTAATTGATTCAGCAGATAGAGAAAAGTTTTCAGATTCAATAAACTTGGGACCAAGTGGAAGAGTGACTTATGAAGTTGAAACAGTTGGATTACCAGCTGGAGCATATACATTAAATGCTAAAAGAGGAGAAAGTTCAGGTTCAGTAGTATTTACAACAGGATTAAAAACAGGATCAGGTGCAATTTCAGTTCAAACAACAAGAGATGATTACAAATTAGGAGAGCATGTATTAATTTTGGGTAACACTGGTTCAATTAACGTACTATTAGATATTATAATTTCTAATCCAGATGGAACTGTAATTAAAAAAGTTGAAACATTTTCAGATAGATTTGGATTATTCAAAATAGATAACTTTCGAATTCCATTAGATGGTGAAATTGGAAAATGGACAGTTAATGCAAAAAGTGGCGGTAATTTCAAAGAGACTGAATTTCGTGTTTCAGGAGAAAGCACGACATTATCAATATTAACAGATAAAAATGAATATGAACCTAATGAACTAGTTAACCTTAGTGGAACTGGTGCAAGATCATCAGCAACAATAACAATGAAAATATTTGATGCAGAAGGAGAGAAAATTACTGAATTGAATATTAATGCAAAAAATAATGGGGATTATATTACAATTTGGCAAATTCCAGCAGATTTGGAACCAGGAGAATATGAGATTACTGCCGATGATGGTGCATCAAATACATCTACGAAATTCATCATAAACTGATTAACAACGGTTTTTATTTCTCAATTTTTCGTCTAATTTTATGAACTTAAAAGATAAAATTGCAGATTATCCAAACTTTCCAAAAAAAGGAATTTTATTTAGAGACTTTTCACCAATTTTAGGTGATCCGTCAGCACTTTCATTTGTTGTAGATGAATTTAGTAAAAAATTTCATCCAAATGATGTAGATGTTTTTGCAGGGATTGAATCTAGAGGATTTATTTTAGCATGTGCGTTAGCAATAAAGTATAACAAAGGAATGATTCTTTTACGTAAGCCAGGAAAATTACCAGGAAAAATAGTCAAGACGTCATATACGCTTGAATATGGAAAAGCGTCATTGGAGGTTCAGAAAAATGTCATTCAAGAAGGACAACGAGTTCTAATTTGTGACGATTTACTTGCAACAGGTGGAACTGCTAAAGCAGCCGCAAAGTTAATTGAGAAAATTGAAGGTACAATTGTAGGATTTGCATTCATTATAGAATTACTTGATCTTAAAGGACGAGAAAAAATTAAAGAATATAGATCAGAATCATTGGTGGAATACTAATGGAAGAATCTGCAGAGATTGGAATTTTTGGTGGTACAGGAATTTATGATTCAGGATTATTAAAAGAACCAAGAGAAATTTCAATAGACACACCATATGGAAAACCTTCAGATTCAATAACAATTGGTGAATTTAATGGAAGAAAAATTGCATTTTTACCAAGACATGGAAAAAAACATACAATTCCACCACATATGATAAACTATAGAGCAAATATTTGGGCATTCAAAGAATTAGGAGTAAAAAGAATTATTGCACCATCAGCAGTTGGAAGTTTGAAAGAAGAATTTGCCCCACGTGACTTTGTATTACCAACACAATTTTTAGATTTTACAAAATCAAGAAAAGGTTCATTTTCTGAAGATGGAAGAGTGATACATATTTCAGTTGCAGATCCATTCTGCCCAGAATTACAAAATGCAATTTTGGATGTAGCAAATGAACAAGAATTAAAAATTCACAAAAAAGCAACATATGTCTGCATTGAAGGACCAAGATTTTCAACTAAAGCAGAATCAAAATTTTATAAAAGTACAGGTGCAGAGATTATTGGTATGACATTAGTTCCTGAATGTCAATTAGCAAGAGAAGCACAAATCTGTTATGCATCAATTTCAACAGTAACTGATTATGATGTATGGGCAGAAAAACCTGTTACTGCAAAAGAGGTAATTGAAACATTATCAAAAAATGTTGAATTAACAAAAAAACTTCTCACTGTATTAATTGATAAGATTCCAGTTTCAAAATCATGTTCATGTGAAAAAGCATTAGAAGAAGCAGAATTTTAATCGTCAGCAAAAGATTCTCTTTGTAATCCCTCAGGAAGAGTAAGATCACCTTGAATTAGATTTTTTTGTAGAGTATCAATTACAACATCAAGATCATAACCCAAGTCTTTGATGTTTTTTTCAACATCTTCAGAAAGTTTTACGCCTATATTTTGACCTCCAATTCTTCCAAATGCAATTCCAGTGAAAGGAAATGAATTTTCATCGACGATAAAATTGCCAACAATTTTTGCAGCCATTTGAGTACCAGTAATTTCTTGAACGTTAACAGTAATTTTCAAGATTAAATTTCAACTGCAGTGTGTATATGATCTAATACAAGAAAACTTGAATGAAAATCATCTACAATTTTATAATCATTAATTTTTAGATCAATGAG
Source organism: Candidatus Nitrosopelagicus sp. (assembly GCA_028345095.1). Taxonomy (GTDB): domain Archaea; phylum Thermoproteota; class Nitrososphaeria; order Nitrososphaerales; family Nitrosopumilaceae; genus Nitrosopelagicus. The sequence goes on from JAOMCQ010000007.1 coordinate 24,097, forward strand.
TTTTTCATCAGAGGTTTCAAATTTTATCATTCCAGTTTCTTTTAATTTAACTAATTTCCATTTGTCTTTTCCTTTTTGTAATTTACTTACAATAACTGCCCATTTTTCATCATCTTCAATTCGTGGCATTCCAACTATATCAGAGATAGAATCAATTCCTAATGTTTTTTCTTCACAAAATGCTTTCATACATGCAGCACATCTCCAAACATCAACTGATCCGATTGTTCTTTCATCAATGTTAATGTTAACAGGAGCAAGATATGTTATCTGAGGATTATTACAACATTTGTAAATTTCAGGTGCTTTTGGTTTTTCATCAGAATCACCTAAAGTTTTTCTAGTATAGCTTTGAGGTTTTCCAGAAGGTGCGTCAGATTCACTCATATTTTTTCATTTTATTTGTTATATTTAGTCCTTGCATCATCATAAGATACTTCAAGTGCAACACCAATGTTATCTATGTTCAAATTTTTTTTGAACTCTTTTTGTTCACGTTCACACATTTTTCTATACATGTTAACTGCAGTAAATCTAGGATGCATTGCCTCAAATTCATCATTCGGCATATCAATGAATCCACCTAACTCCACTAATTTTTTTGAATTTTGAATTGCATCATCAAGAGAAATATTCAGATCACTTGAAAGTTTAGATGTATTCATTTTACCATGAATTACAATATGTAGAAAAATTTTTGCTTGAATTTCAGTTAATTTTATTTCAGATACAAGAGTTTTGATTATTTGTGATAGATTCATTTCATTAATTATAATTCAAAATCATCTTTTGGTTTTTTAACAAATTTTTTAGTTACGATTTTAAATGAAATACCTAATGTAATGAAATTGGTTATGAGTCCAGCAACACCACCAAAAATTAGATCACCAGTTAGGGTCCATATAGCAAAAAATACAATCAATGTAGGGACAGCGATAATTATTGCAACTAAGGAGCCCTTAGTGATTAGATCCTTTGATGTTACTTTTTTTGCAGGGTTTTCAGTCAACAGTTTAAGATATGATTCTGCCTATAAAAATCAAAGATGCTTTATATTTGGTAAAACTAATTTTGTGTGTATTGAGTAAATATGCAAATGCAACACAACCAACTGAAAAATCGCTAAATTATGTAATACCTATAATTTTGCTAGTTTTTTTTGGATTAGTGTATGCAATGTCACTACGAGCAGATAATGGATTTGTTAGTTTCATATTAATTGGAATTGCTCTAGTCACAATAGTTTACTGGACCAAAGTAATCAAGAAAATGGTTATCACTCAAAAACCAAAATTTACTGCAAGAGAACAAGAAACAAAGAACTGGGTATATGATTTAATCAAAGGAGATAACGAAACAGTTTTTGTTGCAGAAGTTCCAGGACCAGAAGACAAAATTGCCGTCAGATTAATCGATGGTACTTTATACATCAGAGGCTCACAAGGATTTTCAAAAGAAGTTCAAATCGAAGGATCAAAAGAAATGGAAATCGGAGATTTCAAATATAGAAATGGTGTATTGACATTAAGAATTAAAACATCAGAAGCTCTTTGATTCTTCTAACTTTTTTGGTAAATATTTTTCAGTAATATTGTTAAGACCATATTTAGAAAATGCTTCTAGTTCTGCTTTTCTCTTGATTTTTATGAATACTTCAAGTTCTCTTTTCCATAATCCTTCTTGATATCTAGGATCTTTCAATAAATCATAGCAACGTTTGATATCAGATTCGGTCATTGGGATTGTAGGAAGTTTGAATTTATCAATATCTGTAGCCCATACACCCATCCATTTTGCGTCAGGTACGGTTAATCCTTTTAGATGAGCTGCATTTGCTGAGCCAGATTTTATAACCATTGCAATATGTTCCCCGTACACATCTCCATCAGTCAAGATTACAACAGGCAAACTCATTTCATCATGTAATCTTTTTAACAAAGTACGAGTTGAACGAGGAGCTTGACCACCGGTATTGATAATTATTGATTTAAATTTTTTGTCAACTTGTTCTTCTACAAATCTAGTGAACAAACCACCTTTTTCTATTGCAATTACAAGTTCAGCACTAGTATCAACTAATTCTGCAGAAGTCATACTTGGACCAATTGCATATCCATCAGGATGACTAGAAAGATTCTGTGTCTTTCCTTCATATCCAGGAATTGTGTATTCTATTGTTAAATCACCAAAAATACTACTTCTCTCTTCAGGAAATACATAGAAATCTTCTCTAGGTTGAGACAAAACAGCTTCTAAATCAACTATGATATTATCAGATTCACCTTGGTCCTCAAAGTCTACAGCAAATGCTTGAGAAGAATAATAAACGTCTCGAAGAGTAGAGGATTTTTTTTCATGTGTTAATTTGTTGGCAAAAAATGCAAGCCATAATAATTGAGTGAATGAACGCAATTGCGAGCTATTTCTTGAACTTCTTAGAGAAGTATTAGTTCCAAGTACATACTGTCTTAATTTTTTATCATAAATGATATTGCTGATGGAACGATTTGGGATTGAGAATTTTGGGAATTCGCCATTTTCAAGATCTTCATACACTTGAGCACCATGTTTTTTGAGAAGACTAATCAAATTTTTTGATTTATCAATTTTCTCTTTTTTAGTCTGTTTTTTGGTTTCTTTTTTAGTCTGTTTTTTAGCCATTCTTTTTTACCTCTTCTATTGATCCATCTGAATTAGTCAATGCAGTTTCTTCTTTTATCATTTCTTTATAGTTTGGTTCTTTTTTGTTTCCAGATAATTCAGTACAAAATTGTGCAACAAGCGGCAAATATTTTGAATATAGATTTGCACGTTTTTTTGCCATTTCAGCTTGACCTTTTTTAGACATATATCCAGAAAGTTTTCTTGATAAAAATTGAAGTGCCAATCTAAGTTCTTTTTCAATTTCAGGTCGGTCTGCAACATTTTCTTTTCCTACTGTTTTGTATGGTACCCTAGTTGAACAAATATGAGAAACAATAATCATAGGTGCAGAATCATTTTTCACTTTATAGCGATTCCAATCAGTATCTTTTACAACCTTTAGTACCACATCACTACCTTCATCATATAATAATGGAATTCTATTTGCAAATCGGTAAACAGTAGTACCACGTGTTTCAATTTTACCTCCATATGCGATTCCCATTTCAATAACAAATGGAAATCCAGAATATGCAGATGCAGTTCTTTGAACTACAGCCATAAAATCAGGTTCGAATCTTCTCTCAATTCCTTTTTCAAGTGGACCATCACCAAGCGGTGCTAAACATGTAGGATCAGGAGATCTAAATCCTTCATATGTTTGCAATGCATCGCTTAATTTTACTAATTCTTGGTCAGTCATATTTCCAACTCTAGTTTCTGGTTTAAACTTGGCAAATTTACAAAATTCCAATGCAGCTGTTGGACCTACTCTTTGGAATCTTTTAGATAAAAAGTGGGTGAGAGACTCACCTTGAACAGTATTTGCCAATTGTTTGTAGTAATGACTTTCAACATCCATATCAGCTACAAGGGTTTGAGAAGTGCTGTAATCCCAATAAATTAATTTATTATTTCTAAGATCAACATCTTCAATTCTAATTCTTTGTAATTTTTCAAAATCTGCTTCAAGGAATGACATTAGAGCAATCACAACACGTACAGGTCTGGTAAGTGATTTCCATTTTTTTTCTGTCTTTTTCATGATTTCATCGTATGTAAATTTCTTTTTTGACATTCCAAGTTCTTTTCTAACTTTTTCAATCATTTTATCATCAACATTTGGAATTTGATAGTGTGTATCTACAAGCATCCGACGAATTGTTTCAACATCAATTCCATAAGGATGAGGTGCAATAATTGTCGGGGCAGGTGGCATTGAACGAATTATTGCTTTATGATGGAATTTCTCACCTTTAGGATCATCAAAAGATATAGTTGCATATGGAGTAATCAACGAAGTTTGATAGACATAATCACGAATTTTTGTACCTGCTTTGGAATAATCACCATCTAAACAAATACTCACACTCAATCCTTTTTCAGAACTAGATGTTTCTTGTTTTTTTAGTATGACAGGTTTATTTTTTTGTATATCAAGTAGCATTTCATAATCAAAACGAGTTTTTCCATCTGCATTGCTTTTTACTTTTACAGCTTTGTTTGTAGTAATTTGCCCATACAGTATAGCCATTGTTGCACCTAATCCAAACATTCCACGAGCTTGTTTAAGACCAAATTTTGAACCATACAAAACAGTTCCAAATGCAAGAGGGACATGTTTTGAAGGAATTCCAGGACCATTGTCTTTTACAGTTAAGATGTACTGTTTTGGGTCAGGTTTTTCTGGATCTACTGCTTTAATTGTCATGTGAATATTAGGTAAGATTCCACTATGATCACACGCATCAAGTGAATTTTCTACAAATTCACGTACTGCAGTGTATAATGAACGAGTAGGATTACTAAATCCTGCAAGATCACGATTACGGTAAAAGAACTCACTAGGAGAAATTTGATTAAATTGTTCCTTAGAAGACATCTTGATTTTCCCACAATAATGCTTTATCAGCTTTTTCACGTCTTCTAGCAGATTCCAGTTTACTGTAAACTGGACCATGCATACTACCACTACAAAGTGAAGCAATTGCATCAACTGCTAAGCGTAATTGATTTGGTTCTCCAATTATTCCAACAGTTCTACCATAAACAGAAATTGTTGCACCAGTTAAATTTTCCATGTTTAACCTAGCCGTTCCATTTTCACCAATAATTCTTCCTTTAATTCGTTCAATTTGATCAGGTGATTTTCCACCAAACTCACGCAAATCAATAACATGTAGACTATTTTCTCCACGTAAAAGTCGTAATGCATTTTCTGGTGAGAACCCCCTACCAATTGCAGAAACAATTTCAACTGATTTGAATGGGCTTATGTTTCCATCAATTTTATCACTAGTAATCATTACTTCACCTGTTTCACTATCTATATTCAAATCAACATGACATTTTTTTTCGATTTGACGTTTGGTGTTTCCAGATTTTCCTATGATGACGCCAATTCTTTCAATTGGAATTCTAATTAATTTTTCAAAGCTCATTTTGTTATCCTTTCGAGAATATCAGCAGGATTTTCTACTGTTAATCCTCGTTTTACAAAGAAGTTGGTTATGTTATTAATGTCTCTTTTCAAAAAATTCATTGTATTAGGGTGCGTTGTATCAACTGCAGATCCCAAATCAAACAATTTTAGACCAGTTTTTGTTTTAAAAATATTATATTCTGAAAAATCACCATGAACTAATTTTGCTTTTTTGAATAAATCAGAAATTAAAGTGATTGATTGACGGTAATCATTTTCATCAACTTCAGATTCCAATAGAGTATTCTCAGGTTTTCCATCTTTTCCCTCGAAATCCATTATGAGTATATTTTTTGATACATGTCTAGGTTTTACCACAGATATTCCACAGTCATAACATTTTGAAATATTTTGGAATTCTTTTCTAGCCCAGAGATAAACTAGATTTTTTGTTCCTTTTTTAACATTGGTAAATCTAGGATCACCCATAACATATTGACTTCTTTTTTTAAAATTTGATGTGGTAACCAAGTAAATTTTTAATGCTATATCATTATTTTCAGCATCTTTTGCCCAAAATACTACAGATTCCTTTCCAGCTTTTACAACTCCATTAACATAAGAAATTATTTTTGAGGTGATTAGATCATAAAGTTGCATTACAGTAATTTTATCTAAAACCTCATTGACTACTTTATTTTTTTTAAATCCATCATCAAGAGTTTTCTTTTTTTTCTTTTGTTCAAGTTTAGATTTTACCTTTAATTCAATTTTTTTTTCAGAATTATTAGACATACCTTATATCATATCTACAAATAATAAATCATTTCTGGGATCAAAAGTCTTTTGGGATATGATCATTATCTTTCAGCCAATCCACTTGAGGTAAGGTAAATCTCCAAACTATATCTCCACGTTCATCTTGTTTGAAATCCCATGGTGCAATTACTACAACATCATTGTCTCTAATCCAAATTCTTCGTTTTAGTTTTCCACGAATTCTTCCTCTTCTAGTAATATCATCAGTACATTTTACAAGAACCTGATCACTTCCTAAAAGTTTGATAACTCTACCATACATTTCACCTTCTTCAGCTAATCTAATTTCTTTTAATGCACTTTCATTGAGTACTTTGCGTTTTCCCACGCAAAAGATATGTAAATTTTGTATATAATTGTGGTGTTACATCTTAAAGACTAGTAAAAATGGAATACCTTCTATTCGTCTTATACTTTTTTCAGAACCAATTCCTAAACTTGTTGCTAATGAAATTGTTTTTTCACCAACCATATTAATAGAATTACATTTTTTTAGTAAATTTTTTGCCTCATGTTCATCAACATCTCTTTCAGCATAATAATTTGGATTAATTTTGATTTTTGTATTTCCATCATGAAATGTTTTATCAACTAATTCAGAATCACAAATATTCAGCATTAAGTTTCCACTTGCGCTAATAACTTTTGTAGAAAAAAGCATTATGCATATTTACCTTTAATGGTAGACTTTGCTCCACATGCCTCACATATTAAAAAAGAAATTCTATTTTCTTTTTCTACTTTAGTATCAGGACTTTGACATGTTGGACATTCAACATAATCTTTCAAGTATATTCCAAACAATCTAGTAAAATCATCAGGATCACGTTTACCAACAAAGATTGCTTTTTCACCAACACGATCAGCAGGGACTGCAAATTCTTTTGACAAGTATTGTAAGATTATGTTAGGTTCTCTTCTCAATGCTTTTGGAAAATCTGCAAAGTTTCTGAGAATTGTTTTTTTTCCTTCCCAAGTAATATCAATTGGCGGTAATTCAAAACGTTTACCTGATGAAGATGTGTTTGAAATATTTTTTTCAATTCTTTTTAATAAATTCTCATAATCAGATTTTGTCATAACTAACAGTTGTTCAAATCCCCTATATGGGTTTAGTTAGAAAAAGGAAAGGGTGTCTAAGGTTTACCTATTCGGAAAACTTTAGTTCCGCATTCGCCACACACGCCTTTTACAGCTGGACGACCATTTTTTAATTTAGTCTCTTCTGCGTTTTGAATTTCTCTTTTTTGTCTGCATTTTACGCAATATGCTTCAGTCATATATCAAACCCAAAACAATCTTCTATTTGAAAAGAGAATGTGAATATTATTTCACTTTAGACTAGAACTGAAGGATTTTTTTTATAAACTAATTTGAAAAATTTTCAAAATTTGATCAAAAATCTTGAATTATTTAAAAAATTAGTGAAAATCCAAATAAAATAGATCAGTATTATAATGATCAAAGCTTAAAACTGATATGAGTTCTAAACGAGGAGTTGGAATTACAGTAGCAATATTAGTTATAATCACAATTGCAAGTTTTTCGGTTTGGATAGTAAATAATACAACAAATACAGAAATGACAATCGTGGTAACTGATTTTGAGAATCATCAAGAAGGTATTTCAGAAAGACATAAGGTAATTGCAAACGCAGTTGTAGAATCATTTTCAGAATTAATTAATGAACAAATTTCAACAGAAGAATATATCAGAATTGCAGAAGTTTCGTCATCACAGAATAATTCATTGTTAATGGAATTAGCATATAGTGATGCACCAGAAGAATGGCAAGAAAATTACATTAATCGTATTGCATCACTCAAATCATTTGAGGCATATATCATAGAAACAATGGTAATTGCAAATTTAATTGAGAATGATGGTAAACAAGAACAAAAAACCGAGATTATGAATAATATAGAAAAATTGAAACAAGAATCAATCCTATATGCTCAGATGGCAGATACATCAAAACCATGAGTAAATACAAAAAATACTATATTCATTAGTTGGAAATCATTAAAAGGTAATTTTGTAATTAATATTCATAATGTCCGAGAACAAGAAATTAGAAAGAGACATAGAGTCTACTATTGCTTCAAAATTACTTGTAATTTGTGTAGATAGAGATGATGATGTTGGTAAAAAAGCAGGAATTACAACTCCAGTTGTGGGTAGAGATTCATGCATTAATGCTGCACAAAGACTCGCTTTAGAGGATCCAGAAGATGCGGATTCAAATTCTATATTTTATGCTGTAAAAACTTATGAAGATTTGGTCAGTAAAGGATACAATGTAGAAGTTGTAGTTGTTGCAGGAGTAGATAAAAGAGGTGTTCAAGCAGATGAAAAAATTGTTAGTGAAATAAAATCAGTTTTACAAACATTTTCAGCAAATGGAGCAGTTATTGTTTCAGACGGTGAAGATGATGAAATGGTAATTCCAGTTATTCAAAATGTCATACCAGTAGTATCTGTCCAAAGAGTTGTGATGCAAGTTAGTAGAACAATTGAACACTCCTATGCAGTATTTGGAAAATTTTTGAAAACAGCAATATATGATAAAACATATTCAAAATTCTTTTTGGGTGTTCCAGGAATTTTATTATTAATTGGAGGTATTGGAACAGTGGTAGGTTATACTGCAGAAATTTTTGCAGTTTTAGTTAGTATTCTTGGAGGTGCATTTTTAATTCGTGCATTCGATATAGATAAGTCATGGTCCAATTGGACAAAAGCAACTCCTACTGGTTTCATTAGAATATTTGCACTAATAACAGGAGCAATATTGATTCTTGCATCAGTTCCTGCAGGTGTTACAAATATTGATCCACAATTATTTGAAACAGGAATGGATTTCACACAATCAGTATCAAATCAAGTAATAGTGGGACAATTTCTTCAAGGTTTATTTCCATTTTTGTGGATGGGACTTGGAACAATTTCAGCTGGTATCTTGATTAGTAATTGGTTAAATAGAAAATTAAAACATATCAGTGATGTTTTGAGAATTATTGTATTAGCAGCAATTTATCCAACTGTTGCACAATTTACAAATATACTAACAACAAATGATAGTTCATTTACATTAATTCCACCACTTTTAGTTGGTGCAGCAATAACACTGATATCAGCCACACTACTTTTCCGTAGATACAGGAGAAGAGGTGGCAAATTATTAACGGAATAAAAGACGCGGCACTATATCTTTCAGGATTTTATTCAATCTATTCCAATAGATTAGAAAACCATATTCTTCAAGGCGATATGCCTAATCATATAGCAATAATTCTAGATGGAAATAGACGATGGGCAAAGAGAAACCTAACAATTCAAGAAAAAGGTCATTTCAAAGGTGCCGATGCTGTAGAAAATTTATTAGATTGGTGTGAAGAGTTCGATATTAAAATTATTACATTATATGTCTTGTCAGCCGAAAATTTAGATAGAAAAAATGAAGAATTAGATTATCTCTATGAATTAATCCGAAAGAGATTAGAAAAATTGTACAATGATCCTAGGATACACAAGAACAAGATGAGAGTAAAAGCATTAGGAACTATAGAATTACTACCAAAATCAATAAAAGATGTTCTTAAAAAATTAGATGAAGTTACCAAGAATTATGATAATCATTTTTTGAATATTGCTATAGCTTATGGAGGACAAAATGAATTGGTAGATGCAGTAAAAAAAATTGGAACAAAAATTAAGAATGGCGAACTAGATGCAGAAAAAATCAATAAAGAAGTTATTGAATCCAATTTATACACATCACACTTACCTCAATCATCACCAGATATGATTTTAAGAACATCAGGAGAAAAACGAATGAGTGGATTTTTGCTTTGGCAAAGTGCATATAGTGAATTAGTATTTTTAGATATTTTTTGGCCAGAATTTAGGAAAATTGATTTAATGAGAGCAATTAGAACATTTCAAAAACGAAAACGAAGAGTAGGTAAATAAAATGAAAGAAGAAATTTCTGCAGGAATTATTTTATTTAATAAAGTAAATGGGAAATTCCTTCTATTGAATTATCCATCCAAACATTGGGATTTTGTAAAAGGTAAAATGGAAAAAGGAGAAACACCACATGAAACAGCACTTAGAGAAACTAATGAAGAGACAGGTATTTCAGATGTAGAATTTATTGATGGCTTTGAAGAAGAAATTGAGTATTATTTTTATGCAAATAATCAAGAAATACATAAAAAAGTTATATTTTTTCTGGGAAAAACAAAAACATTAGAGATTATTTTATCACATGAACATTTGGATTACATTTGGCTAGAATTTAATAATGCATTGGAAAAAACAACATATGAAAATGCAAAAAATCTTTTAAAAAAATCTAAAATATTTTTAGAGAATAGAATCAGTAACTAAATTTTTTGTTGTTTCTAGAGGATTTTTAGAATTAAGAATTGTTCTACCTACAATAAGATAATCAGAACCAAGTTTTTTTGCTTTTGATGCATTTCCACCTTGTGTACCTATCCCAGGTGAAAAAAGTGATAATTTTCCACGCACAGATTTCTTGCAATAAGATATAATTTTTGGATAAGTTGCTCCAACAATTATTCCGTCAACATGACTAGTGAGTGCCCAATCTAAAAATAGTTGATAAAGTTGTTGTTTCTTTGAATGATTTTTAATTTCTAATTCATATGATAGCTTTGCTTCTGGTGCACTCATATGACATAATGATATTACTCCTTTGTTTTTCTTATGAGATAACTCTACTAAATTTTTTAGACTTTTTTTACCCATAATTGGATTAACAATTACTGCATCAAATCCCATATTCCATAAATTTTCAGTAGTAATAAAATTTGTATTTCCAATATCATTTAATTTAATGTCAGCAATACATTGTAAACCAAAATCATGTGCAGTTTTGTTAATTTTGGAAATTTGTTTTTTGTCTAATTGTAAAAGAAGATGAAAATTAATTTTTATTCCACACAAATAATTATTTAGAAGTTTGATGTTACGCAATGTTTTTGATTCAATATTTGTTGTTTTTGGATCATAATCATTTGCTAAAATGATCGGAGATGTTTTTGCAGATTTTTTCAGTCTATCACTGAATTTGGTCATAATCGACCAATGGATGTGAGTCTTTTAACTTTATTATTTTGATGTAAGAATAACCATGTTCACCAGTGTGGGTAACAAATTCAGGTTCTGAATTTTTAGAAGTGGTATATTTTAGAAATGGTTTTGTTGGTTCCTCATCTAAGCTAACGTGACAAAAGTATGATGGTCCATCTTCGTTGAAGTTAAGAAAAACTCCCATGAACCATTTATCCTTCTGTTTAAACGCAAATAGTGGAAATGGTGCCTCTTCATAACCAAAGCTTAGTTTAGCTAAACTAGAAAGATCTTCCAATTCAATTGGGTTGTATTTTTCTTTTGATGCTTCAATATCAGGTTTTAGAGATGCAGGTAGAGATTTAATTTTAATTATTGGCGAATAAAGTTTAGAATTATCTAATGTAGTATCTACTAATTCGAGTTTTTCTTGACCAGAATTAAATCCATAACAAAGATAATGACCGATATTTTCAATTGGAGTGAAATAGATCACAGGTTTTTCTTTTAGTAAATCCATTTGAACAGATAACACTTTTTTTCCATTATGTTCATGTAGAAATGATACCCTTGGTGAACGCTCCAATGCACACACCAAACGGGTGAATTCTAAAGGAGACTCCAATTGTACATAATTTGGAAGAGTGGCCATCAAATATTTTTTTAAGATTTCTAAATTAAAGCTTACTGAAAAAAATTATGTGCGTAAATCAATTACATCATTCACGCCTGCGCCAGTTCCAATTAATGTAACAGGCACACCTAGTTTCTCTTCAATATTTTTTATGAATGATTTTGATTCAGAATCTAATTGATTAATTGATTGTGCGCCTGCACATTGAGGAAATCTTACATCTAATTTTGTAATTGAGATTTGATTTGCACTACTTAGCATTATTGCACGACTAGCTAAATCAAAGTCAAACTCAGCTGCACGTCTTAATCGTCCAGTTACAGTTCCAAATTCTTCCCAACCTTTTTCAGATGTTTCTTCAGGACTAAGTTCACCATCCATAGGACCAGTGCCGACTCTAGTCAAATATGATTTAAAAACAACAATGATATCATCAATTCTTTTTGGGCCTACCCCTACATCAGCACAAATTCCAGATGCAGTTACATCTTTTGTAGTTACAAATGGGTATGTTCCATGCCAAAGTGAGAGATGAGTACCTTGAGTTCCTTCTATTAACACATTTTCATTTTTATCTAGAGCAGTGTTAATTTCTAAAGGAACGTCAATAAGATAATTTTGTAGTGATTCAATTTCTTTTGCCATCTTTAAAGTTCTCATTGCACGTTCAGCATTAGCAGGTCCAGTACCTGAACCAGTACTACCAATTTTCTCTTTTAATCTACCTTGAGAATCAGCTTCAAGATGATGTTTTTCTATTATTCCACAATTATTATCAAGGAAAGATCTTCCATCAGTTCCAAAATCATTAATTTCTTTAAGAAAGACTTCAGGATTTACAACTACACCAGGCCCAATCATTACTCTAGAATTTTTATTCAAAAAACCACTTGGAAGCATTCTAACTTTGAAAGTTTTATCTCCATCCTTGATAGTATGGCCTGCATTTGGGCCAGCACCACCTCTAACAACTATAGAAGGATTATCTTTTTTTGCCAAATGTGATATGATTTTTCCTTTACCTTCATCTCCAAAAAAACCACCAACAACAATTGTAGCACCCATAGTACAAATTTTCAAATCACATATTTAAGCTAAAGTGCATTACGGTTAATATCAAGTCTTCAAGATTCATAGTGTGTCAGAACCTAATTTTGCAGGAAACATCATCGTAAATCTCGCTAGTTTACCAGATTTTCTAAGAACGCCGATTCTCAAAAAAAGAATGACAGAGTTTTTTTCAAAAAATGATGATGAAAAAACTGAGATCATAGTTAATGCATTAAATGCAGGTCCAACCATTCCATTTCCAAATTTTTCAAAGTTATTTAAAACATGGCTAGAAGTACTTGCAACCATCAATAATGAAAATAGGGAAGATATGTTTGTAAATTACTTTAAACATATTTTACTATCACCAGAGAAGATTATTCTTTTTAATTTAGATGCTATTTTTGAGATATTTTTACAAGTGGATAATGAAAAACAGCAAATTTTGATATCTACAATAAAGACAGTTTTTGATAGATTAGATGAAAAATCAAAAAGAAAGATGATTTTATTATCACCAGATTCTGCGAGATTACTTTTTAACTTCTAAGATTGTTTTTCTTCAGGATTTCTATTATCTTCATTTGTGAAGTCAACATAATCACCTTCAGGAGTCATTACTCCAGCAAATATTTTTTCATGTTTTCGAAGAACCTTGCGGTGATCTGATAGAGATAGATCAAGATGCATTTCATTAATTACCATGATTTTCATCTCTTTCCACTCATCCCAACATTTTGGACAAATTGGATATTTTTCTGCTTGTGATTCCAACTCTTGAGTTTCAGGAATTTCTTGTTTACATTTTGTACATGTTTTACTCAATAAGATACAAAAATTTTATTTCAATTTATCTCTTATTGATAAAAGCAATAATACTCAATGGATGAAATTAGAATATGAAAATTAAGTGTCCAAAATGTAAGGAGAATGCAGAGTTAGCTCCAGATTTTTCATATGTAGAATGTAAAAAATGTGGTTTGGATATGAGTTATGGAGAATATGTAAGATTTGTAGCACATAATGAAGCAAAGTATTCAGATATTCTAAGCGACTATACTGGAAGTACAGAAGGTGAAACAGCTGGAACTTTAGACGAATGGGAAGACTAAATGAAATTAATCATTTTATGAATCAATTTTCTATAAGACTTAATTAATTTAGGAAATGGCAAGTAATTAAATGGAATTCTTACTTGAAAATATTTTGAATCTTGTAGGATTCATTATTGGAATAATAATTGGTGTGTTTGCGTATGTTGGTTATAAAAATACAGGTAGTCCAGTTTTATTTAGATTAACTATTGCGTTTATAGCAATTGGTATTGGTTTTGGAATAATTTGGACAGGTTATCTTATTGATGATGTATTTCTCCAAGAAGGAAAAATTAATCGTGGATTACAAGCTTTAGGTTTAGGAATACAAACAATCGGATATTTTTTTATTGCATTTTCACATACGATAAAATCATTCTTCCCAAAATCACGATATTTTAGATCAGTTGGAATTCTTCCGTTGTTTGTATTATCATCTATGAATATAGAACATATCATAAGATCATTTTCTTTTATTTTACTTGTTTATGGTGCAATTGAAACATTTGTTTCATTTTTAGAAGGAAAACAAAAGGGAGCGTTAGCAGTTGGAACTGGTCTTGCATTATTAGCATTCGGAGAATTCATTGCATGGTATTCGTTAGTTTTTCCAGAATCAATTCTTTATTCAGTTTCAATTTTGCTGAAAATATCTGGATTAATCTCATTATTTTTACCAATCTCAAGATTACCTCTGAGAAAAATAAAATTAGATAATTTAGATGAAGATGAAGATGAAAAAATTGACAAATAGGCATGGATTTTTTAAAGTCAAAAAAGTTTACTCACTTTGTTCATTGAATAGATTGAATAAGATCATAGCGAAAACAAATAAAAATTTCTTAGATGGGCGTATATAGAAAACAGATTCAAATTGTTGGAGATATTTTATATGCTGCAGAAGAGCTCACGATTGATCAGAATGGTGCATCAATCACAAATCTAATTCAGAAAGCAAATATTTCTCACAGTAGAATTTCAAAGATTTTAACAAATTTGGTATCACAGGGATTATTAGAACAAATAGATTCTAAGCGAGCTTGTAAATATAAAATAAGTATGACTGGAAAAAATTTCTTAAGAGAGTATAGAACATTTTCGGAATTTACAGATAACTTTGGTCTAACAATTTAGATAAATCAAATAATATAATTATTCATGAATGTTAGATTTCTAATATGAATATAATATCATGTGATGATCATGAAAAAAATTGTATTATAGATGCATATGAAAATGGTAAAATTATTGCATTTCCTACAGATACAGTTTATGGGGTAGGCTGTGATCCGTTCAATAAAGAGAGCATTTCAAGAATTTATAATTTAAAAAAGAGAGAAGGTGGAAAAAGATTTCCAATTTTAGGATTATCTAAGATTGAATTAGAAAAAATTGTAGAATTTAATTCAGATGCAGAAAAGATTTCAGAAAGATTTTGGCCAGGACCAGTGACATTAGTACTCCCAGTTAGAAAAGAAATAAGTGAAAAAATTGAAAATAATGGAAAATTAGCTGTGAGAGTTCCAAATAACGAATGTATACTATCAATTCTAAAACAATGTAAATTAATTGTTGGAACAAGTGCAAATATTTCAGGTGAAAAATCAATTTTAGATTCAAATGAGATTAAAACAAAATTATCAGAAGTTGATCTTTTAGTAGATGGTGGAAAAATAATCAGCTCAGGAGAATCAACAATTATTGATTTTGTCAATAATGAATTGAAAATTATTAGAGAAGGTTCTATTTCTAAGTATGAAATAGAAAAAGAGTTATGAATTTAATTATTACATGTCAAAGAAATCTTGAAGAATTAACTATTTCAGAAATCCAGAATATATTAGAAAGATTAGGCGATACAGATGCAATTATTGAAAAAACTATATTTTCAGGAATAATTCAAATTAAAACCAAACTGGATAACATGAAGATTATAGAGGGTTTTAAGGAAATAATTGAGGATGAACCCTGGTTAATCAAATATTGTTCAAGAATAATTCCTATTCAAGAAGAATGTGAATCAAAGTTAGATGAAATAAGAAATAAAGTAATTGGTTTATCAAACATAATTAAAAAAAATGATACATATAGAATTACGATAGAAAAACGACAATCATCATTACACAATAAAGAAATTATTTCAAAAATTGCAGATTCATTATCAAATAAGGTCTCATTAGAGAATTCAGATTGGGAAATAATTATTCAAATACTAAGAAATAAAACCGGAATAAGTATAATTCCTCCAAATTCAATTTTAAGTGTTCATAAAGAAAAGCGTATTGATCTAGATTAGTATAGATGCTTTTTCAACAAGGAGATCAACAAGTGGAGTTTTAGAGTCTATTGAATTCAGAGTTTGATTTGATATTTTAAAATATTTTTTAAGGAAACGCGAATTATTATTTCTGAATAATATATCTAAATCATCATATATTGTTTTATGTAATTTTATTAGATTAGATTTGGTTCCTATAACAATTAAAATAAAATTTTCAGTTTTGGATATTCCAACATTTTTTATTGCATCATTAATTTGAGTAGTATTAGAAAATCTTAGAAGTAAATCAATTTCAATTTTGTCAGATAACATTTGGTTTTTTAGTTTCTTATTTATAGAAATCATAATAATCTTTTTTGAATGTTCTTTATCAAGAATGAATTTAGATGATATTGCTTGTAGATATAATTTAGAATGTTTTTTTCTTAATAACAAAAGATATTCTTTATTTGCATTAAATTTTTTAATTGCGAATAAGCCAACTTGGTAATTTTTTATTCTAAATGAAACATTTGTTTTTGAGCCTCCATGAATTATTGGAATTATATTTACAACATCGTCAGACTTTAACTTAGTATGAATTCCATCAAGAGCAGAGGAATCAATTCCATTGACTGCAATCAATAGATTTTTCCCATCAAAATTAGGAGTATTGTTAGGTTTTCGAGATATAAGATGTGTTATAAGCTCAGAAATAGTAGATGTGTCTTGAGTAATTTTTAATGAATTAGTTTGAAATGATTTTCGTGCGCCACCTGTAAAGTTTACGGTAATCATGATGAATGATTATTTTTCCTAAATTAATTGATTTTGTTATTCAGATTTTGATTCATCAACAATTTCTTCAGCTACTGTTTTTTCATTAGTTGCAATATGTTCTGGTTCGGCTGCTGGTTCGGCTGCTGGTTTAGATTTTTTAGTTGTTGATTCTTTATGTTCTTGTGATTTCTTTTCATTATCAATTATCATTTGTTTTCTTTCTTCAAATTTAGCTTGTCTTTGAAGCATTTTTGTGATATAACCAGCAATTTTGTTTTTTAAACCTTTTGAACGAACAACAGAAATTTCATTTAATGATTGTTTGTTGGTTAAAAAATCAGTTCCAAAACGTTCAGAATATTCTTTCAAAACTTCATTTGAAATTCGTTTTATCCTATCCAATAGCAGTTTGATTTTTTGGTTTTTTATATATGTACCATCAAATACCTAGAAATCTCTTCGAATTATCTTCAATTTGTAAGAGTAATTTTTCATATGATGTATGAAGAATTTTTGAAGCACAGAAAATTATACTTGGTACAAACATAGTTTCAGTAGTTTTATAATCAAAACAATGTGAAAATTTTACAGGGCCGTCAGTTTCAACTAAAAGTTGTGACAGATCTGTTTTTGTTAGTAAGACCTGTTTATCATTTGCATAGACTAAGAGAGGACCATAAGATACAAAATATTGATTATCCATGGCAGTTTTTAATTGAGATTTATTTCCATCAAACCAATGTAGTAAAATTCCAGGTATTTTGTAAGAAGGTAAAATTTCAAAAATATCAGGTAATGTCTTTCTTGAATGAATGGATACAGGTTTGTTAAATTTCTCTGCTAGAGACAGTTGTTTTGAAAAAACATCTTTTTGAATTTTCCATTTGTTTTCAGAATCAATGTAAGTTCTATCTAATCCAATCTCACCAATTCCTATAATAATTTCATGATTTTTTTCAATTAGATCATAAACAGGTGAAGAATCTTTTTGAGCCATTTCAGGATGTATTCCAATGAAGGGTAAGACATTTTTTGATTTTTCATATAAATCGATTGTCTTATTGGAAGTTTCAAGATCCATCGAAACACAGCATACTTTAATTTTTAATAAATTCATATAATTTAGAATCATATCAATATCAGATTTGTATTCAGGATCAGAGAGATGAATATGTGCATCATAAATCCAACTCATGATTAATTACAAGATTATCTTCCTAAAATAGTCTGTACAAATCTATCGTTATGTTAGATTTTTTTAGTCAAAGTATTTTATCATGACTTTTTTTCATATTCATTATGAATGCGTCAAATTTTGGACTACCTGCAATGTATAGGATTTTGAAAAAAGCTGGTGCAGAGAGAGTTAGTGATGAATCAGCAAAGGAATTAGGTAGAATTATGGAAGATATTGGAGTAGAGATTGCCAAAAATGCAGTAGAAATGAGTAAACATGCAGGTAGAAAAACAGTAAAAGCTGAAGATGTCAAATTAGCATCTAAAACATCAGGAAAGATTTGAAGTAAAGAGTTTAATTGCAAATATTCGTTTTTTAAATTGCGGTGACGTGGCAGAGCGGTTATGCGTGAGCCTGCAAAGCTTATCTAAAGGGGTTCGACTCCCTTCGTCACCTTTCTACTTTGATATTTCCTGCCATCCAAGGATGTAGGGTACAGTAGTAAGGATGCATTCCAGTCTCTTCAAATTTGTATGAAAAAGTTCCATAAGGATCCATATGTCCACTATCAAACATTCCATCAGGTTCTCCATAACTTCCACTAGTTACACTGTGAAATGCAGAATCTTCATTTTTCCAAACTACAGGTTCATCAAGTTTCGTGACATAATACGATGGAATGTAACATTCAGGGTGGGGTCCACATGCAGGTCTTGCAGCTTTTACAGGGATTGTAATCATGGCCTCAACTTCTTCAACTGTTTCAATTTCAACAATTTCTGTTTCAGTTTCTTCAAAATTCATTTGAGAAACTGCCCCAATTATGGCAATAATTGCTATGATAGGGATAATGGCGATTTTCTTATTCATACCGGGTATAATCCATTTAGGAATTTAGAGCTAACCAATTGTCAAATAATTTCGGCGGGCTCTATAGGTCAATACTCAGTCATATCAATTTCTAAAAAGTACTTCTGATTAGTCTATGAATGACACTAAGGTTATCTCGTAATCACCCTATTCTTCTTAAGGATGAATTAAAAGAAAAATCAAAAATGCCACCTAAGGTAATTAGTCTTTTCAACTACAGTGAAGAGGGACGCAGTATCATTGCAAAAAATGAACCTCTTCAAGGATTCAAGAAATCTGTTCGAGATTCAATAGATGATGCAGTTAGTCATGCAACAAGTTCAGTTGGGAAAGGTCATGATTATCTAATTTGGATGTTAACCAATATTTTTGAAGAAACA
The DNA here is from genome assembly GCA_028345095.1 of Candidatus Nitrosopelagicus sp. GTDB lineage: Archaea > Thermoproteota > Nitrososphaeria > Nitrososphaerales > Nitrosopumilaceae > Nitrosopelagicus. The sequence continues at coordinate 43,327 of JAOMCQ010000007.1, forward strand.
GAAGAAAATGCAGAGAATGCAATAATTGATGGTGCAAATGATTGTGGAATTGATGCAGTATTACGTTATGAAAAAGAAATTTTACTTATTCAATCAAAATTTGGAGAATCTCACGATATAGGAATGATTGATAAATTTGTTAAAGACGTTGAACGATTCAAAAATGCAGAACAATCCATTATCAAGCGTAATGAATTGTCATATCTTTGGAACGAGATTAATCAAAAAGGTGTTAAAATCAATCTCGCATACATCACAGATCAAGAGGCGGAATACCAAAGCGATGTCGTCAGAGTCATAGACTTTGATGAAACTTGTCGTGAGTTAAATCAACGTAAAATGAGACCTGAAAAAGACCAAAAAGTAACTCTGAATTACATAGAGGGTTTTTCGATAGATAATATTTTTCAATGTTACATGGATGCAGCAGAAGTAGCTAAATTAGTAGAGAAAAATGCGTGGATTACAGATAATAATCTTAGACATCATTTAGGGCACAGGGTAAAAGTAAACAAAGGAATTAAGCAAACCTTAGAAGAATGTCCTGAGAGATTTGCTGAATATAACAATGGACTTACAGTAACATGTGTAGAAAATGAACATAATAAAAATAGGAAACAGATGACATTAGATTCACCAGTAATTGTTAACGGTGCTCAAACTTCACATCAAATACTAGACAGATCTAAAAAAACAAAAAACATGATAGCAAAAGTTCCTGTAAAAATTGTCATAACAAGAGATGTAGAACAGCAAAAGAATATCACGCGATTTAGTAACACTCAGAATGCAGTCAAAGGAAAAGATCATTTAGCCTTAGAAGATTTTTGGAAATCTATTAGCTTTCAAATGGAAACACGTGTTGGTTACTTTTTTGAATACCAAACAGGCTCTTGGGATTCAAAATTAGACGCCGGTCAAAAAGCAAAATTCCATGGTAATGAAGTTTTTAATCAATACCTACCGGTAAGCCATAAAAAGAAACTAACAGCAAAAGATGCAATTCAAACTTTTGTCTCATATTTCAAACAAAATCCTACTGGAGCATACCAATCAATTTCTAAATTTTTACCTGGTGGCGCAGAATATGATAAGATCTTCACCGAAGAAATAATGGATGATTATAGGACATTCTTGTATCCTACTCTAATAATGGAATGTGCTAAAAATGAATTCGAGTATGGTCCTAAGAATAAAGTTCACCCATTCAAACGATATTCAACAATATTTTTTGTTGCAGTTGCGGGTAAAATTATCCACGAGTATATTTTAGAAACATCAGAAGAATTTGAAAATGATATAGATAGAATGGAGAACATCATTAAAGACGTCGAGTTATTCAAGAAAATTTTGAGCCTCATAGACACTGTTGTAACCCAAGTATTGTCCAGTCCAGATTTAATAAAAGAATTAGAAAAAGTAAACAATTCTCCTCATAATCTATTCGCAAGTGGAATTTGGAATAATGATATGAAAAAAGTAATCCAACACTATATTGGATTCCAAGAAAAAGAAATTGATGAAATTAAAAGTTTGATTTAGAATAAAGGTAACAATCCGGCCAGTGTAAAATCTTGCAGGAGGTTACATTGACCAGACTATTACCGATCATCATATCAGATAGTAGTATTTAACGTCATTTTTTTCGGCAAATGATTTTATAACCAAATTTGCTCTGGAGATTGTATGGGTAAATGTACACAATGTAATCAAGACGTTGGAGAAACTCCTTACAATCCAATGCCAGAATGGAAAATGGAAGCACCACTATGCAGTAAATGTTATTCCAGTAAACTTGAAGAATTTTATCCTGGTGAACATATCAGAGTTAATCGTTTAACTGAAAATGATTAATTAGTTTTAGAGTATTTATTTCTGTTAAGACAATTCCATGCTAATGCATCATCTTTCACATCATCTTCTGACAAAAATTTGATATTTGTTACTACCTTTTTCTTTTTTAGTATATTCAATTGGAATGTATCAAATTTTGTACAGTCACAAATTTCGTACAGGCATGCATTATTCTCATCATGGTCGTCTTTTCGGTGTCCACAATCACATAATGCATCATTTTTTACTTTTTTTATATCTCTGGTATAAATTCCAAAGCGCATGTATGCACTTCCTTGATGACCTTTTTTGAAACGCTCATAATTTCCAGATTTTTCTAGTATTTTGTAAAAGTATTTGTTAGTGTCTGGACGTCTAGAGTCAGCACCCATTACAAACCAATAATCATCGCCAGTTTCCACAAATCGAATTTTAATTGTATGATCGTTCCACCAGTGCATAGTTTCATACCATAGATCTCGAGCTGGTTTGTTTTCATTAAACATTAAAACTATATTCATCCGAATGTCAAAATATCGATATGCAACTCCAAGAAAATCCTCATACCAAGAGATCGATGGACTTTCAGACACGTTTGACAAACAATTTTTGCCTATTTATCTCATCATAGATTGAGTAATACTCTTATATCTCATTAGAGAATTTGTTGATATATGACCTATAGAACTAGTATGCAAATTGTAGCAGATGTACTAACAGTTACGGAACAAACAGGTCAAGAAGGTATTAAAACTACATCACTTCTTACAAAGGCTAATCTTTCACATTCTAGATTAGAGAAATTTGTGAAGAATTTGACTGGTGCAGGATTAATAAACAAAATAGAATTTGATGGTAGAAATACATTCGTCATAACTGAAAAAGGTAGACAATATCTAGAGTCATATGAGAAATTTTCAGATCTAGCAGGATCTTTTGGACTAGATTTATAATTTATTTTCTGAATTTCTTTCTTCTTTCACGTCTAAGTCGTTGTTGTTCTTTACGTGTTTGCATAGAACTGTAAAGTATAATGACTATTGCACCACCTATTGATACAAAGAATAGACCGGTGTAAGGTTCTTCACGTAAACCACCTTCAGTTGGATCAACATATGCAATAGGGATTCCTATCAACATACAACAGAGTATAACCATAAGATACTTGTTCATGATAATACAAAATCATTAAATCATTTATCTGTTTTATCATTATTGATGTCTAAAGGATTAGAGTTAGTAGGTTTTGCATTAATTGGAGGAACAATTGTTTCATTTATTGGTATGGGGGATTCAGAATTACGTTGGCCAGTTTTTTGGGGATGCGCAATAGGTGCACTTGCAATTATATTTTATAGAAAGCGTCAAAGAAAAAAACAAGATCAGAATTTCTCAAAATAGATCAATAGCTCAATCAAAACTACACCGGCAGATCTATAAAGGACTAAGGAAACATTTTCTTAGTAAACATGGAAGAAAAGATCGAATGGTGGAAAGGATTAGGAGAAGAGCTCCAAACAGATATTGAAATTTTAATAGAATAAAATTATTACAGATGTTACAGATTTTTTATTACAAGGTTTTGTTGTTTTTTAGTAATTTGAGGGTAAAGAGGTAATGATAAAAATTCTTTAAAGAGTTTTTTGCTATTAGTTTTTCCATATTTTTTATATACAGAAAATTCATGTAGAGGTTTATAATGAACAGAACTCCGTATTCCGTTTTTCAGAAATTTTTGAAAAACCATATCTCGAGAATATGATTTAGATTTTTTGATTCTTAAAACATAAAGATGACATGAGTGAACTTCATTCTTTTCCATTTTGGGAGTGATTAGACCTATTTTTTTCTTAAGAGATAAATTGTAATAATGAAACGCATTTTGTCGTTTTTTATTATTTGGGATTAATCTTTTAAGCTGATTTGCTCCTAATGCAGATCTTATTTCATCTAATCTATAATTATAACCAGGAAGTAAAACATCATAATCCCAAGGTTTTCCCTTGTTAGAGAATCTATCTTGCAAAGATTTCATTATTCCATGATTCCGTAAAAGTTTTATTTTTTCTGCAATTTTTTTAGAGTTTGTAATTACCATTCCACCTTCAAAAGTGGTTAAATTTTTTGTCGGATAGAAACTAAAGCATCCTGTTTCACCAAAAGTTCCAACATGTTTTTTATTAATTCGACTTCCAATTCCATGTGCACAATCCTCAATGATTTTCAGATTATATTTTTTGGCAAGATTTTTAATTTTTAACATTTGACATGGTTTTCCTGCAAAATGAACAGGAATAATCGCTTTAGTTCTTTTTGTGATGGATTTTTCTATTGAAGAAAGTGATATGTTGAAATCATCTTCAGAAACATCTGCAATAACAGGAGTTGCATTAGTAAATATTACAGCATTTGCCGTAGCAACAAAAGTAATGTCAGGAACAATCACTTCATCACCTTTTCCAATACCAATTGCTTTTAATGAAAGTTGGAGTGCTGCAGTAGCATTAGATACACCAATTGCATACTTGGATCCCGTAAATTTTGCAAATTTATTTTCAAAGTTTTTTAGATTTGGTCCATCAGTGAGTAAATTATTATTTAATACTTGAAGAATTATTTTTTTGTCATTACTAGTTATTTCTGGCAAAACAAATGGGACTTTAATTTTTGAGTCGTTAAATGCATCAATTTTTTTTGTTTTTTTCATAATATTACATATTTTTAATAATTTATCTATTAATCAGTTTATTATAGACCTTAAGAATTTTTTCAGTCATGGATTTTGAGTTACATTCATTCTGTACTAACTCATAACCAGCTTGCCCCAATCTCGTACATTCATCCGGATTATCAACTAATTTCATAATCTGAATTGCTAAATTTTTAAAATCTTCATTTTCAACTAACACACAATTTTCTCCATTGCTAATTGTAGAAGGTATTCCATGTACATTTGTACTAATAACAGATTTTTTAAAAACAAATCCTTCTAATGGTGTTAATGGCGATAATTCCCATCTAGATGGTAAAACTAAAAATTCTGTTTCACGGTAAGCAGCTATCACATCATTTCTACTTGGATTCTTAATTACACATACTATATCTTCAAGATTAAATTTTTTTATAATATCAAACATTTGTTTTTGAAATCCAAAATCAACACCCATTATAACAAATTTAATTTTGTTTGAAAGATTTGTATTTTTAATAATTTTTATAGAATTTAATAAAATATCAATTCCTTTTACTTTTGCAAATCTACCAAGAAATAGAATAAATGGTACATCAATATTGTATTTTTCTTTGAAATTAAGGGTATCAGTTGTAAATGATGATATATTCACACCATTTTTTATAATAGAAATTTTTTTTGTATTATCTAAACTAAGACGATTATCAAGAAAGATTTGTTTTTCATATTCATTAGCCACAATAATTTTTGATGCCTGTCTAATGATAAATTTGATAAAAGGAGATTGTAATCTATAAAGAAGTTTTTGGAGTACGGAATTACCAATAAGATCAGGATGTGTTGTGAGACCTCCCTGATCAGATATGATTAATGGGATATTCTTTTTTCTTGCAACAATTGCGGCTACAAATGATTGAAAACTTCTTAATCCAATCGTATGTATTATATCATTATTATCATGCATCATTTGAAAATATATTCCAGGATTTACAAAAAATAATTGTATGTGAAACCAAACATGTGAACGTATTATATGAAAATTATCAATTTTTTCTTTTTTTGGTAAATTTTTGTTAAAGGTATGAGG
>JAOMCQ010000008.1 GCA_028345095.1 Candidatus Nitrosopelagicus sp.
TTCACGTTTTTTTGCAGATTCAAATTTCTTTGATGCATGATCCAGTTTTTCCTGTGCTGTTTTTGCTAATTTTGTAAGTTCAGGTTTTGATTGAATATTTTTCTTAATAGTTTTTGTAACAGAATTCTTTTTTTTCTCAATTTCAGAAACTGCTTGAGAAAACTTTTTTTCCATAGAGGTTCTTTGTTTTATTTCATTTTTGATTTCATCAATTGAAGAAAGTATTGAATTTAGCCTATATTCTAAACCTTGTTTTTCTTCAGAAGTATCAGCAAAATCTATTTCACTTTCAATTTGGTCTTTATTTTGAATTTCAATATTCAATTTTTCCTGAGCAGCTGATTTGAGTCTTTGAACACTTTCCATTTGAGCAATTTTTTGACTCAATATTTGATTAATATCATCAGCATTTTGTTTGAATGTTTCAATTCTTTTTTGAGTTGATTTTAGAGATGAGGAATATTTTCTAGACATGGATTTGACTTTTTTATATTCATTTTCTCCTTTACGTCTAATCTTACTAATTTCAGATTTTTGTGTAGTTAATTGTTTTAATTTATTTTTTAATCCAACCATAATATAATCGAGAATTATTATTGCTTAAGTTATTCAGAATGTGAGGTTTTGACTTATCCGTAAAGAAAATTGACATGATTTGCATCAAAAAATTTTTTTAGGTATAAAAGATCGTAAAATATGGAATTTCATCCTTCAAAGATCCCTATTTCTAAAACATTTGATGTAAAAGATGAAAAACAAGCGACTGAGGCTGCACATGAAATGGTTATGATCGGGTTTGATAAAGAAGATAAAGGATACAAAGTTTTGATGTTAAAAGAAAATGAAAAAATTGCGAAACGGATCGGATATACAGTAACTACAACTGTGACTTACGCATTAAGGAAAACAAATCAAGAAAGAGATGTACGTTATTGGACATATCATGAAGACGATGAACATTATGCCATAGTTTTTGTTAGTTCTAAAGTTTTAGAGAAACTAGATTTTTCGTGGTAAAAATATTTCATCTAGTTTTAGTCTTTTTGAAACATATCCTGCTAGGAATATACCTAAAATGGTTCCACCAATTACATCTAATGGATAATGTTGTAGAACATAGATTCTACTAAATGACATCAGTATAGGATAGAGCCAAATTAGATGAGCACCTCTAGGAAATTTCTCTGATAGTACATACACCATTACAAATGCAAATATTGCAGAACGTGCAGCATGTCCAGAAGGAAATCCAGCTGTCCAACTTCGCCCTTCACAAAAAAGTGAAAAGCTGTCGGGTTCTACTTCAACTGGAAGTTCACTTCCAAGCCAATCTAAAAATGGTCTATCTCTGTCAACTCCACATTTTACATATCCAGTAAGAATTGTTGAGATCACAAGTAAGATTAGTAAAATCATTCCAATTCTTCGCGTTTTTCTGATAACTAAGAGTATTATGCTAAATGGAAGCAATACAAAGACATTACCTGATTCAGTTAGAAGCCACACACCATAATCAATGAATGGGTTTCCAGCAGATTTTTGAATATTAGTCATGAATTCTTTTTCAGATTCCAAAGTTGATTGTGAAATTGCAATAAATGTCAAAATAAGAAATACAGTCAAAAGTATGAAGAATGGTCGTGATCTAATACCAAATAGAATATTTTGCAATTATTTCTCATTTATTCAATAACTGACGATAATATGTCATTTACCATCATTAGCAACATGATCGGATAAACGAATTTTAACCGGAGAAATAAATTCTGTGTGTGGGCATACTAACATTAGATGATTTTGATGTTAAAGGCAAAACCGTGTTACTTCGTGTAGACATGAATTGCCCTATTCATCCAGATACTTGTGAAATTTTAGGAACAAAAAGAATCGAAGAGGTAGTTGAAACAATAAATGCATTAGATGGAGCAAAAATTGTGGTCATATCGCACCAAGGAAGGGTGGGTAGAGATGATTTTGTAGGAATGGAAGAACATGCAAAACAATTAGAAAAATTTTCAAACAAAAAAGTAAGATATGTTGCAGATGTTATAGGTTCATTAGCTCAAAAAGAAATTAAAGAAATGACTAGTAATGAAATAATCTTACTTGATAATCTTCGATTATGTGCTGAAGAAAATTATGAGTTTTCATTAGAAGAAAGTGCAAGAACAATCATGGTTCAAAGATTAAAAGATTTATTTGATTTATTTATTTTAGATTCATTCCCAAGTGCACATAGAACCCATCCATCACTTGTAGGATTTGCTCAAGTATTACCAACATGTGCAGGACGTTTATTAGAAAAAGAAGTCAAACAATTAGATAATATACTGACTGTTGCAAAATCCCCATTCACAGTTGTACTGGGAGGATCGAAAGTTGATGATAGATTAAAGGCAATAAAATTATTAATAAAAAAAGAACGTGCAGATCATGTTTTACTAACTGGAGTCATTGCAAATGTTTTCTTACGAGCACAAGGCAGAATAAAATTTCCATTAAATATTAAAGATGAAGATGAAATGGTTGCAAAAGCTCATTCTTTAATTGGTGAACATCCAGATGTATTTTCAACACCAGTAGATATCGCAGTTAACAAAGATGAAAAACGAATTGAAATTGATGTGAGAGATTTGTCAAAAGATGATGAGATATTTGATATTGGTACAAAGACTTTAGAGCATTATTCAAAAATAATTTCTAGTGCAGGAACTGTATTTATGAGTGGGCCAGCAGGACTTTTTGAGAAAAAAAATTTCCAGTTTGGAACAAAATCTATGCTTGAATCAATATCAAATTCCATGGCAACTTCAATAATTAGTGGAGGACATCTAACATCGGCTCTCAGAGAATTTAATTTGACTGAAAAAGTGAATCATGTCAGTACTGCAGGAGGTGCATTAGTGAGATATCTTACAGGACAGAAATTGCCTATGATAAAATGCTTAGAAGATGCTGCAGAAAGACACACTAAAGACTAGCGCCACAATCTGAATTTGGACAAATTCGAGATTCTTCCTTACCAAGATAGATATCAGAGTTGCAAGAAGTACAATTAATTTTTTCAACATCATCGAATATCTTAAACCATTGAGTTGTAAAGTTCTGTGCAATACAACGAACTAATCCATCATCTTCAATTTTTTTAAAATCACTTTCAAGATCATCTATGGTTTGTGATTGATCAAAGTTATCATTTTTTTTCAATAATTCATAGATTTCATCATTATTGAAGCGCAAATCTATCTCATTGAAATTTTCAAAAATTATTTTTCTAATTTGAAGTATGTTAGAATTTGTCATCTAGTATAGATTAGCAGCCTCTTCATTTAAGTTTCCTGCAGATTCAGAATCTTTCATCTTATCAACAAAATAGGAATAGATTCCAAATTTCAGGCTCTTAAGAGACAATAATGCACATTTAATTCGAACAGGACTTGTTTTAACTAGATGTTCAAGACCTAATTCAGATAATAATTCATCTTTATCAAATTTCTTAACATCATCAAGAGTTTTTCCTTTAATCATTTCAGTGAGTACTGAACAGCACGCCATACAAATTGCGCATCCATGTCCATCAAATTTTACTTCACTAATCTTGTTGTCATCAATGTTAAGATATAGATCTATAGTATCACCACACAATGGATTTGCGTCATGTTGGTGGATATGTGCATTATCTATTTTTCCAAAGTTAGACGGATTACGAGAATATTCAATAATCATTTCAGTATATATTGGATCTCCACTCATAGTTTGAACACCTTTGCTACATTTTGTAATGCTGCGATTAATACATCAATCTCTTCTTTAGTATTGTATATGTAAAAACTTGCACGGTTTGTGGCTGAAACATTTAGTTTTTCCATTAATACTTGTGCACAATGATGACCAGATCGAATGGCAACACCGTCTTTATCAATTATAGTTCCAACATCATGAGGATGTACATCATTAAAATTAAATGAAATAACACCTCCACGTTTTTCAGGTTCTTTTGTGCCATACAATGTAAGACCTGGAATCTTTTTCATTTCTTCAAGAGCATATTTTGTTAATTCTAATTCATGATTTCTAATATTGTCCATTCCAATTTTTTCAAGATATTCTATTGCTTTAGCAAAGCCAATTACATCAGCAATATTTGGAGTTCCAGCCTCAAATTTGTATGGTAAATCATTCCAAGTTGTTTCATATTTGTGAACTTCACGAATCATATCACCGCCCCCAAGAAATGGACTCATTTTTTCAAGAATTTCTTTTTTAGCCCATAAAACACCAACGCCTGTTGGACCTAGCATTTTATGACCAGAAAATACAAAGAAATCACAACCAATTTCATTTAGATTAACTTTCATATGCGGAACAGATTGTGCAGCATCAATCAAAACTTTCACTCCAGCATTTTTACATTTTGAAACAATTTTTTCAACAGGTGAAATTGTTCCCAAAACATTTGACATATGACTAAATGTTACAAGTTTTACTTTTCCTGTTGAAAGATAATCATCCAATTGATCAAGCATTAGTTCACCGTTATCATCAATGTCAATGTATTTGAGTTGTGCCTTTTTTTCTTGAGTAAGTAATTGCCAAGGTACAATGTTAGAGTGATGTTCATATTCAGTAGTAACAATGATGTCACCTTCTTTTACATTATCACGGCCCCAAGCATATGCAACTAAATTGATACCCTCAGTTGTACCCCTAACAAATATAATTTCTCTAGAATCTTCAATGTTTAGAAATTTTGCTACTATGTCTCTAGTATTTTCAAAGGCTTCAGTAGATTCTTCAGCCAAAGCATGTACAGCACGATGAATATTTGAATTGTAGTTCTGATAATAATCAGAAATTGCATCTATAACCTGGTTAGGCTTTTGAGTAGTTGCGGCATTATCAAAATACACTAATTTCTTATCATCTCTGACACGTCTGTTTAAGACTGGGAAATCTTTTCTTAGATCTTCGAAAGCATCAGCAGTTGATTGCATAATTATACCTCAATCAAGATATTATTATCTTGTATTTTTGTTCTGTAAGTTTGTAATGGGTCTTCAGCAGGTGGGTTTTGGGGTACACCATTTTCAATTTTGAATACGGAAAGATGTAAAGGACATGTGAGACCAGTTTCAGTTAATATTCCATTAGCTAAATCTGCTTCTGCGTGTGTGCATATTCTGTCAGTAGCAAAGATTTTTCCATTCATGTTTGTTAATAGTAATTTCTTTTCATTATGATCAAAACTAAACATTTCACCTTGACCTAAACTGTCAGTACTACACGCGGTTATCCAATCAGCCATTTGATTTCACCGATATTTGTAATGTTGTTCAATTTCAGCATTTTCATTATAACGAGTTTCTTCAACCTCAACTAATGCTTTCAATTGTTCATCGTTGTTAATTGATAATTCTTTTCCTTCCCACTTTGATTCAATAAGATATGCAATCCAAGCACGTACTTGATAAGACATTGAACGTGACATGGGTTCCAAAAATCCTTCTACAATAATTCTTTCAGCCTCAGGTTTGCTTAAACAACGTGTTCCCAGATAGAATAATTGTTCTTCATCCATTTGTGCAACAGATGCAGAATGTGTTGCTTTTACATCGTTTGTGAGAATCTCTAATCCAGGAATTGCATCGGATTTTGCATCTTTGTCTAACAAAATGGAACGACCAGAAAGGAATGAATTTGAATGTGCCGCGTTTTCATTGATTTTGATCATTCCTTTAAACAATGATTTTGATTTATTTTTTAAGATTGATTTTTCTACAACCTTTCCTTCAGTAGATTTTTCATTGTGATTTACAATTGTATTTAGATCAAAAGATTGTTCATTATTTCCAAATACAACTTCAGAATCAGTTGCAACAGCACCAGTTCCATTAAGGTGATAATCAATTCTATATCTAGACAACATTGCCCCAAAGAGTCCAAGATACCAATTAATTTTTGAATCTTGTGCAAGGTGCGAGCTTCGTGTGGAAAAATTGATTGACGATTGATCCATCATTTGAAGTGACGTTACATCAAGACTACTATTTGCGCCAACTGATGTATTCATTAATTCTAGGTATGCTTGTTGTTGTCCGTTTTGAGGAGAGTATAATTCTTGAACAAGGTTTGCTTTAGCATTATCTTCAACGATTATGATATTTCTAGATATTGTAGACAAACCATCATCAGATAGACAAGAAAATAGATGAATTGGTTCATCAATAATTTGGTTTTTTGGTATGTAAACAAATAATCCAGAATTAAATGCTGCATTGTTTAATGCAGTGTATTTATCCTCATTAGAGTTTGAAGATTTGATTGTTTTTTCTATTAATTCCTGATGTTGTTTTAATGCATCATCTATAGATGAAACAATAACACCTTTGGATTTTAATTCATCAGATAAGTTAGTAGAGATGATATTTGTTCCTACCTGTATCAATCCATTTTCTTTTTTTACTTCTTCGACACGTTTTGAGAGAAAGTCAGGTAAATTAGAATTGGAGATTGTAGATAATGATACCTTGTCAGGATCCATACGTTTTGCATCGGTGTATTTACCATAAAGTGGTGACACCTCAGCAGGTAATTCATTATAGATATTCAATGAATTTTTTCTGTATTCTTTTAGCCATTCAGGTTCATTTTTTGATGAAGAAATTTCTTCAACTAAAGAATTTTCAATTGAGGATAGCTTTTGTTCCATGATTATAATGATAGATTAATTCTAACCGACTGAATTATCCATCTCTAATTTGATGAGTCGGTTTAATTCTACTGCATATTCCATAGGAAGTTCTTTTGTAAAAGGTTCCATGAAACCATTAACAATTAGAGTTAATGCTTCTTCTTCAGTGAAGCCTCGAGTCATCAAGTAAAAAATTTGATCATCACCAATTTTACCAACTGTAGCTTCATGAGTTATAGTTGCATCTTCTTGATTGATTTCCATGTATGGGTAAGTATCAGTCTTTGATGTTTCATCTAATAACAATGCATCACATCTAACAGTGGATTTTACATTAGTTGCACCTTTTGCAACATTAAGTAATCCTCTATATGTTGAACGACCAGTAGAACGACTTACAGATTTTGAAGTAACTTTAGATGTTGTATTAGGTGCTAGATGAACCATTTTTGCACCAGTATCTTGGTGTTGACCTTTTCCTGCAAAAGCAATTGAAAGAGTTTCGCCATAGGCTTTTTGACCCATCAAATAGATTCCAGGATATTTCATTGTAATTTTACTTCCGATGTTACCATCAATCCATTCAACTGATGCACCTTCATATGCGTAAGCACGTTTAGTAACAAGATTGTATACATCATTACTCCAATTTTGAATTGTTGTGTATCTTAATTTTGCATCTTTGTGTGCAACAAGTTCCACTACAGCAGAATGTAATGATTCAGATGAATAAACTGGTGCAGTACAGCCTTCGATATAATGTACTTCAGAACCTTCATCAGCAATTATTAGTGTTCTTTCAAATTGACCTATATTTTCTGCATTAATTCTAAAATAAGCTTGTAACGGCATGTCAACTTTAACACCAGGAGGAATGTAGATGAATGAACCACCGCTCCATACTGCACTGTTTAATGCGGCGAATTTGTTATCTTCAGGTGGAATCATTTTTCCAAAGTATTTTTTGAATATTTCTGGGTGTTCTTTTAGAGCACTGTCAGTATCTAAGAATAATACGCCCTGTTTTGCTAAATCTTCTCTCAAACTATGATAGACTACTTCAGATTCATATTGTGCACCAACTCCGGCAAGGAATTTCTTTTCTGCTTCAGGAATACCAAGTTTATCAAATGTATTTTTGACATCTTCCGGAACATCATCCCAATTTTTTTCAGTTTTTTCAGATGCTTTAGCATAGTAGTAAATATTTTGAAAATCGATATGACTAAGATCTGCACCCCAGTTTGGCATAGGTCTTTTCATGAATGCTTCATAAGATCTTAATCTAAAATCAAGCATCCACTGTGGCTCATCTTTCATTTTGCTAATTCCAATTACAGTATCTTTTGAAAGACCTTTTTTGCTCAAGTGAACATACATTTCAGTAGAGTCTTTGAAATCATACTTGGAATAATCCATATCAAAATTTTCTGTTGCCATACACAAAATACAACGTTGTTATTATAAAAGTCCGAGGAAATTTAGCCCAGCCTAAATAGGTTAAGCTAACGACAATTCATTAACAATTACATCAACTGACCCTGCTACAGTATGAACATCTGCAATGATATTTTGCACATCAAATTTCTTTAATTCATCTGCAGTGAATGGACCAATTGCTATTACCTTAGTTTTTTGTAAATTTTCTAAAAGCTGAGAATGTTCAAAATCTTTAGTCATTATTTCAAAAAATGCTCTAACAGAAGATGCACTGGTAAAGATAATTCCGTCCACTGAATTTTGTGAAAAAAGAGATCTAAATTCATTCCATTGAGAAGTATCTCTAAATGCACAAACATCATAAAGATACAGCTCGATAATTTCTAATCCAATTTTTTCAAGAAGATCTTTTAGAAATGGGGTAGATGCACCACTTCTAGGAACAATTACCTTTTTTCCAACAGCGTTTAATTTTGTAAAGACCTCACCAACACCAACAGATGAATATCTTGTTGGCATATATGAGACCTTAATATTTTCATCTTCTAATGCTTCTTTAGTTTTTGGACCAACTGCAATTACAATAGTATTAGTAATTGCAAGTCTTAATTCCTCAAATTTTGAAACTTTTTTAGAACTTTCAATTAATAGTTTTACAGCTTTTGAACTCATAAATACAGAATAATCTGGATTGTCAGATTTAACAGATGTTAAAAAATCATCAACTATTTTTTCACCCTTACTAACAAGTTCAATAGTTGGAAGCGTGATTGGAGTTGCATTGTATTTTGTAATTAGTTGAATAAATTCCTCAGAATCATCTTTTGAACGTGTTATGGCAATAGTTTTTTCTTGACTCATTTTTTCCATCCTATGATTTTATGCAGTTTAACAACCTCACCTATAATTATATTTGCAGGAGGGGACATTTTTTCTTTTTTGAGTTTAGTTGCAATATTAGTTAAATTACCAACAATCATTTTTTGTTTTGGTGTTGTTCCATTCTGAATAACTGCAACAGGAGTAGATTTTTTCATTCCACCATCAATAAGTTGTTTTGAAATAATTCCAATTCTCGAAAGTCCCATCATTATGACAATGGTATCAACAGATTTTGCAAGTTTTTTCCATTTTACAATTTCTTCATTTTTTTCAGGATCCTCATGACCAGTAACAAATACTGCAGAAGATGCGTATTTTCTATGTGTCAATGGAATTCCAGCATATGTTGCAGAACCAATTCCAGAAGTAATTCCAGGAACTATCTCATATTTGACATTAAATGATTTAAGAAATTCAGCTTCTTCTCCACCACGTCCAAAGATAATTGGATCACCACCTTTGAGTCTAACGACATTTTTATTTAATTTTGCATACTTAACCATTAGTTCATTTGTTCCGTCTTGATGTCTAGTATCATCTCCAACTGCACGACCAACATAAATTGATTTTGTACGTTTTGGAATCATAGAAATTATTTTTTTACTAACCAATCTATCATATAGAACAACATCTGCAACTTTCAATAATTCAACTGCACGTAATGTTATCAATTTGGGATCTCCAGGACCTGCTCCAACTAAGTATACTTTTCCAGTCATTGTTTATTCCACTCTTCTAGTTTTTCTCTCCAATTAGAAGCAATCTCTGATACACCTTGTGATTTTAATTCATTTCCAATTTTTTTGCCTAATTCAAATGGATTATCAATTTTGCCATTTTCTTCTATTATAATTGATTTTTTCCCATCCATGGAATAAACACCTACTTTTAGAATTAATGAATCGGACTTTACAGAAGCATATGCTCCAACAGGAAATCTACAGCCAGAATCAATATGTTCAGATAATGAACGTTCAGCTTCCACTTCAATTCGAGAGTTTTTATCTTCAATTTTTTTTAACATTTCAATTGTTTTTGAATCATCACTTCTACAAATTATAGCTAAAGCACCTTGACCAGGTGACGGAAGAAAATCATCTTTTGATAAAATGGAGTATTTTGTTTTTACACCCAATCTAGAAATTCCAGCCTTTGCAAGTACAACTCCATCAATTTTTTTTTCAGCTACTTTGTTAATTCTTGTTTCAATATTTCCTCGAATTGGTTTAACATTAAGATCAGGACGTTTTCTTGAAATTTGAACTGCACGTCTTAAACTACTACTTCCAATTATAAAACCTGAAGGAATTGAATCGAGTGAAAAACCATCGTTTGTAATTAAAACATCATTAACAGATTCACGTTTTGGAACACAAGCAATAGTTAACGATGAATCCAATGTGGAAGGAACATCTTTCATACTGTGAACAGCAAAATCTACTCGTTTTTCAGAGACTGCACGATCAATCTCTTTTTCAAAAATTCCCTTTTGTTCCATTTCAAATAATGGTCTAGTATCAGTATCACCTTTGGTTGTGATTTTTTCAATATGAAATGTTAAAGATGGATTAGTGTTCTTCAGTTCATCCAAAACCCAATTAGTTTGTGCCAAAGATAAAGGACTACCACGTGTTCCTAATTTGTAACTCAATTTTTCACCGCTTTTAGTGACAATCCATAAGCTCCTAATGCTTTTGTAATATCTTGATCAATATGTGCATCTGATAAAAATACAGTTTCATATTGAGAAGGTGCAGTAAATACTCCATTTTTTAATAAATTTATAAATAATTTATGGAATTTTTTTGTGTTTGATTTTTTTGATGTTTTATAATCAATAACTTTCTGATTGGTGAAGAAAATTTGGAACATAGATGCTATAGAATTGATAGTATGAGGTATTTTATAATCAGTTGCAAGATCATCTATTTCATCTACCATCATTTTACAATATCTTTCTAATTTAGGATACATCTTGTTTTTTATTTTATTAATTGTTTTAATTGAGCTTATTGCTGCGGCCACAGAAATTGGATTTCCAGCAAAGGTACTTGCTTGATACACTTTACCATTTGGAGATAAGAGATTCATGATTTCATTTTTGCCACCTACAGCAGATATAGTAAAACCATTTCCCAATGCTTTACCAAGAGTGGTAATATCCGGCTTTATACCAAACTTTTGTTGTGCTCCACCTTCAGAAATTCTGAAACCATTTACAACTTCATCAAATATCAAAGGAATATCAAATTGTTTTGTAATTTTTCTCAGATCTTTTAAAAAATTTTTTTCAGGAAGAACTAATCCCATGTTTGCCAATACAGGTTCAACAATTAATCCAGCTACATCTTTATTTTTAGATAATGTTTTCTCAAGTTCATCAATATCATTGTAAGGTACTACTAACGTATTACGAGAAACTTCATCTAAACCACCATCAGATATTGAGATTCCATTATGTGCAGAACCAGAACCTGCTTTAACCAAAACAGTGTCGTATGCACCGTGATAACAACCTTCAAACTTGATAATTTTTTTCTTTTTTGTAAAACCTCTCGCAAGTCGAATTGCAGTCATTGTTGCTTCTGCACCTGTATTAACAGTTCGTACTTTTTGTATTGATGGAAAATTCTTTATGATTAATCTTGATAATTCAATTTCCAATGAGGTGGGAGCAGTGTATAATGTACCATTTTTCATTTGCGATAATACTGAATTAATAATTTCTTTTCTTGTATGACCTAGTAGTAATGCACCATAACCATTACAAAAATCAACAAATCTATTTCCATCTTCATCCCATAAAGATGAACCATTTGAACGCTTAACAAAAAATGGATAAGGTTCAAAATAACGTACAGGACTATTAACTCCAGAAGGAATTACTTTTTTTGCATCTGAGAATAATTTTTTAGAATTATTCAATAACTACTATAGTAACTAGGGATTATTAATCTAATATCAAATTGAACGATGATTTGAAATTATGTTATGGTAGAATTTGCGTTATCTTTTTAATAGAATCTAAAACCACAAAATTTATGGTAGTAATTGGTGAAAAAGCACCAAATCTCAAATTAGGAAAATGGGTACAAGGTATTGAAACAAATTTTGACAAGGAAGGAGACAATGTGAAACTAGTTGAAGTGTTTCAAGTAAATTGCCCAGGTTGTTTTATGCATTCAATTCCAGAAATAATTAACATTTATCAAAAATTCAAGTCAGATGGATTAACTGTAATGGGAGTAGCAACTGCTTTTGAAGATTATGATAAAAATACATTAGAAAATTTGGAGATGCTTCTTACAACGGGAGAAGTTGTAGGCGATACAAAACAAGCATTATCACAATACGGTCAACTTAAGGAAGGAAAATTACCTTATAAAATTCCGTATCCAGTTGCAATGGATTCATTAGTAAAAGAAGTAGAAGAACCATCCAAAGAAAAAATGACTGCATTTATCAAGAATCAACTTCCAGATTTTGAATCTCAACCAGAAGATTACAAAGAGCAGATTTTTTCTAGAGTGAAAGAATATTTTAAATCCAAACAATATTCAGCTGAAACATTTGAAATGTACTCGTTGCAAGGAACACCATCAACAATTTTAGTTGATAGAAAAGGAATTTTGCGTGATGTTTCGTTTGGTCAAATATCTAATTTGGAATCAATGATTGAAAAATTATTAAACGAATAATTTTTTATATTTTCTCAGAATTATCAAACCAACAAAAGAAGTTGTAAGAACTAATGGAGCAATCTCATAAAATTCAGGAATAACATGTGCTCCAAAAACTTCTATTGTTTCATTGTTAGAAACAAAAGTAATACTAAGAACATCTCCATCAATTACATAATCAGATTCTACACCATCAAGCATGACAATGAAAGATCCATCATTAAAAGGAGTTATTACATCATCGGATAGATTTATTGATAATTTTCCATTATCGCCAGGATCAAATAGTGTAAAAATTATAGAATTTTTAGAAATATCAGATTGGATGTCATCAACATACCCATCAGATATTTTATAATCAATTACATCTTTAATTTCAAAAACATCAAGATATGTAGTGCCAAAAATTTCTATTTTGTGTGTTCCTATTCCAGTAAAATCCATTGTCATAAATGTAACATTCGTTCCTTCTTGTATCGACGGATAAAATTCAACATCATCTAAGAAAAATGTATAATCCCCACCAACTAAATCTTGAGGAAAACTAATCTCAAGTGAGTTATTTTCAAGAGAACTTAGAGTAAATAATGTAATTGATTTTTGTTCTTTATCAAAATCAAGATTAGTTACTTCCAAGTTTCCAGTAACTTCAATAACAAATGAATAATCATCAGTTTTTATAGGAAATGTAAATTTTAGACCGGTCTTATCAGAAAGTGGTACTGCATC
The DNA here is from genome assembly GCA_028345095.1 of Candidatus Nitrosopelagicus sp. Classification (GTDB taxonomy): domain Archaea; phylum Thermoproteota; class Nitrososphaeria; order Nitrososphaerales; family Nitrosopumilaceae; genus Nitrosopelagicus. The sequence continues at coordinate 13,423 of JAOMCQ010000008.1, forward strand.
AACAAGTGGAATGACTATTGAAATAATGACTAATAATATTAAAAAAAATTTTATCATGCAGCAGTAGAGATTACTCTTTTTCTTAATTCTTTATCTTTCGCTATTCTTGGGTGAGATGGATCAGCCAAAATTACTTCGTACCAATAATGTTTTCCATCTTTGTATAGAAAATAAGAACCTAAAAGTTTCATATTTGGGTATTTCTCAAGTACACGTCTATTTGCTACAGTTTTCATATTATCATCTTGTTTTATTCGAGTTACACCAAGATGTTTTGGACGTCTTCCACCTCGTGGTCTTTGTCGTCTCATTCCACCAGTTCCAACTCTCATTCTAATTACAACTATTCCTTGTTTTGCTTTATACCCGAGTCGTCTTGCACGAAGAAGTCTACTAGGTCTTTCGATACGTGTTACTGCATCTTCTTTTCTCCATACAATTGCACGTTCTCTTAATACGATGGAATTTTCCTTCCACATCTTATACCATACACTATCTTGACTAGTTGTCATTAGATTCATAGAAAAAAATCCCCTTAATAATCCTATGATAGAATAAATGTGAAATTCATTATATTGTGTAAAGATTACATAAAACTATGAGACAGTATTTACTGGTAATTCTTGGTATTAGCATTATTTTTTCAGGCAATGTGTTTGCTCAATATACACCAGATGTGGATATACTAATTTCATCACCTAATTATAATTATGGAGATAAATTGGATTACAAAATCATAGTATCTGAAGTTACAGGAGAAGATGCAACAATTTTCATAACAAATACAATTGGAAATAAAAGTCAATTACTAACATTACCAATAGTACAGGAAGAATCAAGGGTAATTGCCCCATTTGCATTTGATAGTGTGATATGGAATGAGGGAATGTATGAATTGGAAATACAATATTCAGGTGCTACATCAGTTACAACATTCATAATTGAAAATGATGGAACTATCGGTATTCCATATTGGATAAAAGATATATCAAAAATGTGGACAAGTGGACAAATGAAAGAAGCAGAATTTGCAAAATCAATTCAATTTTTAATTGATGAAAATATTATTTTTAATTCTAAAGCAGGACAGGAATTAGAGATACCAGAATGGTTCAAATTTACAACATCATGGTGGGCAAATAATCAAATTCCAGATACAATTTACGGGAATTCATTACAATTTTTAATTGATGAAAGAATAATTGTGATTCCTATTGATCAAAAATCATTTAATCAAGAATCATCTTCAGATAAAACTTTATGACTTCTTTTTCCTATTCCCCATAGAATCATTGTAATTATAATTCCTAACGACATAGCAATTACTATAGAATAGATAAGAGGACCAGTTCTAAAATTAGCTGCGTTTTTTTCCATAGGTGATAAGACACATTCACCGTTTTCATAGATTGTTCCATCACCACATGCATTCATTAATTTTTCAAGTTTTTCTTCTTCATCTAGTTTAGCATCAGCATCTGCTTGTGCTTTTGCATCAGCATCTGCTTGTGCTTTTGCATCAGCATCTGCTTGTGCTTTTGCATCAGCATCTGCTTGTGCTTTTGCATCAGCATCTACTTGTTTTTGTTCCTGTTCTATCAAAAAAGAGTTGTTTGCAAGAATAGTTCCAATAATTTCTATTTCTTCAGTTCCTGCAGAAAGTGAAAATGATAAAGTTCTAGATCCGTCTGTTTTTATTTCTTCAAATTCAATTTCATCACCATCAGATAAGATGAAAAAATCATCATCAGAATATCCTATTTTTGCATCAAAAAAGTCTCGTTCAAAAGTAATAGATACATCACCATTAGACCCAGATACTTCAGTTTCAAAGATCAAAGATATGAAGTCAAGGTCTGCAGTAGCAGTTTTTAAAATTATATTATTTCCAGTATAATCAATATCATAACTAATACCATCAATTTCAGTAGAAATTGAATCAGCAAATGCTGAAGGAATAGTTATTGTGACAATAAGTGCAGCTACATATGCAATATTTAGTTTCAATCCTAGATAACGCCTCTAAGGATTTGTATTATCTTTTCTGCTATAACATTTGCAGCTAAAGACTGAGCTTCTTTTGTCTGAGCACCCATGTGAGGCGTGGAAATAAAGTTTGGTAGGCTTGCTAGATTGTTTGAAGTAGCAGGTTCAACCTCAAATACATCTAATGCTGCACCACCAAGTTTTCCATTCTTTAGATATTCATACAGAGCATCTTCATCAATTACACCACCTCGTGACGTATTAATAATACGTGCAGTGTTTTTCATCGTATCCATTTTTTCAGAATTTATCAAATGTTTAGTACTGTCCAATAAAGGAACATGTAACGAAACATAATCAGAGCTTGCGAGAAGAGTACCAAGATCTGCCTTCATAAGTCCAACCTCCTTAGAAAATTCTTCATCTATTGGAACAACATCATATCCAATAATATTCATGTTTAATGCTTTAGCAAGTCGGCCCAATCTTTTTCCAATATTTCCTAACCCAACAATTCCCAAGTACTTACCACGCAATTCAGTACCCATCAATTCTTTTTTAATCCAGTTTCCATTACGTACTTCTCTATCAGCTCGCGGAATTTCTCTTGCCAAGGATAACATTAAACCAATAACCAATTCTGCAACTGCATTCATTGCACCTTCAACTGCATTAATTACACGAATATTTTTTTCCTTTGCAGCTACCTGATCAATATTATCTAATCCAACACCAACTCTAGCTATTATTTTACATTTTTCAGCCTTTGTGATCATATCTTTAGTAATTTTTGTTCTGCTTCGAACTATGACAACCTCAAAGTTTCCAATTTTTTCTTCAATTTGCTCAGAAGTTATTTCAGGTTCATATGAAATTTTTAAACCATTTTTTTCTAAAATCTCATTTAAAGTAGGGTTAACTTGATCACATATCAAAACAGATTGATTAATACTCATGCAACAAGCCTGAATTCATTTAATATAATCATTGTGAGGCATAGATTTCCATAAATTATGTGTATGATGATATGAAGCATATGGATTATGTTCAGATAATACCAATAGTGTGCATTATTGCAGCAGTTGGAATTTTTTGTAGGTACAAGAATCTGGATTATGTTCAGATAATACAGATAATGTGTTTGTTCTTGAAATAAAATTTGTACGAGCTAGAATCCACTTGGTTCATAAAATAAAAGGAAAAAGGGGTATGGTAGTTTATCCTTGTGCAGATGCTAATACAGCTGGGATTACTTCCCATAGAGGTAAAGCGCCGTTTTCAATTGCTGCATTTGCAACATCATCAGTACACATACAATGTACGTTCAATGCTGGATGTGAAATTGTATTCAATCCTGCTGGTGGAACTGCATCGTGTGGGTTACCTAATACACCTGCATATGAACCTGCATCGACTGCACCTTGGACTACGCCAAGTGCGGTTGCGGTTTCATTTACTGGGTCTAATGGAAGACCTGCAACGAAGATAGTTGCTGCACCACTATAGATAGCTGCATAATCATGGTTAACTGCTGCGTAAACGCCAGGTTCATCAAAGACCATATCTACGATCATATTTTGTGAACCACCTAGTAACCATGTTTCAGTACCTTGTGCTTGAACTCTGTTACCTTGTACTACTCTGTCGATGATTTCACCGACAACGTGCCAGTATACTGGTTCATTACCTTGGTTTTCAATGAACATGCGAACATGTTCTCCAGTTGGTATGAAGAGTAGTTGTGATTGATGTTGTTTTAAGTCCATTGAATTCCATGGTTGTGCAACGAAGATGTTCTTGTTTGCATCACCGAACATGAGTAAGTTATGGATTCCGTTTGGAACATAACCAAATGCTTGTCCGTTAACAACAGTTTGGGATGTGGAGTGTGCCATCATCTTTGACATGTCGTATGTACCAGCGTCAGTTAAGTACAACTGGTTGTATTGCAATTGGAACTCTAGTGCATCTGCATCATAGAATTGTTTGTCCTTTACAACTTCACCGCCCTCTAGTGCTGTTTTTTCCACCATTAGTCTTTTGTAACCATCGAGTGGGTCAACAATGGTGATACCATACATACCAGATAGTACGTGTTGGTCCATTGCTGCAATGTTAACACCAGAGCAGTGATACTTGAAAACACCTGGGACTTCTGCAATAAAGCAGTACTCACCGGTTTCACCGATGTTTACTGCACCCATGTAAGGTTTTGATGACATTTGTGATGCATGCATATCGTTTCCGTGTTGAGTTACCTCATCACCTGGAATTGTCAATGTCATGTGTACAACGTCACCTTGTGTAACTCTAAGGGTTGGTCCTGGTATTGTCTCACTGAATGTCATTGCACTGTAAGTGCCTGACAATGATGGGAGCTCTACGCTCACACCAGTAAGGTCAAAGTTTACCACTGGACGACCTGAGTTTAACAAGTCTGCACATGGGCCTGCTGCATAAGCTTCAGGCATTACTAGTTCTAATCCACCCATTGCTGCTACTTTTTTGATTGGGTCTGCATTGATTTCAAATGCTGATCCACCAACAGTTGGGGCAGTAAAAGAACTTCCGAATAGTGCGCCGCCCATAACTGCGATTGCAGCTACGGTCATGATAGTACTAATACGTCTATTCATGTTCTTCGATGCTTGAACTAGATTATATAAAACCTCCAGTTTTTTGACTTCTCTACTACTCATTATGAGATCATAGAATCACAAGAAAATGATGTAAAAATATGAGGAAAAAAAGAAAAAATTCAATTTTTATTCATGGATGTTTTAGATATTATATTGAAGTACCGATCAGATAAAGATTCTCTAGGTCCAGTAAAAATTCCAGAAAATGCCTATTATGGCCCATTTACTGGAAGGGCAATCAAACAGTACAATGTAACAGGTAGACCATCTCATCGAAATTTGATCAAGTCATTTGTTATGATAAAACGTTCAGCAGCAGTTGCAAATATGAAGACAAAAGCAATTAACAAAAAACAAGGGACTGAAATAGTCAAGGCGTGTGATAAAATTCTTTCAGGAAAATATATTGATCAATTTGTGGTTGACATGATAAACTCAGGTGCAGGAACAGCATTCAACATGAATTCTAACGAAGTAATTACAAACGTTGCATTGAGAGGCTTAGGTAAAAAGCAAGGACAGTATGAATTTCTTCATCCAAATGATCATGTGAACATGTCTCAATCAAGCAATGATACATATCCTACTGCAATGCACATGTCAATATTATTTTCATTCAAAGAAATGATTCCGGTAATTGATAAATTGATAAGATCAATTAACAAAAAAGCAAAACAATTTTCTAAATATAAAAAACTTGGACGCACTCATTTGATGGACGCCCTTCCAGTTACACTTGGAAGTGAGTTTATAGCTTATTCAACCTCATTAACTAATGCAAAAAACCAAATTATTGCATCACAAAAAGAGTTGGAACAAATTGCATTAGGAGGTACTGCAGTAGGTAGTGGTGCAAATACACCTAAAGGATATAGGAAAACAGTAATTATTGAATTAAGTAAAATATCAAAATTATCACTTAAACCACAAAAAGATATGCAGTATGCATTACAAAGTAAATTTCCAGTTGCAAATGCATCATCTGCACTGAAAAATTTTGCAATTGAATTAGGTAAAGTTTCTAACGATGTTAGATTAATGGCATCGGGACCAATTGCAGGTTTAGCAGAATTAGGAATTCCGGCAGTTCATGCAGGTTCATCAATCATGCCAGGAAAGGTAAATCCGTCTTTAGCAGAATGTATGAATATGATTTGTTTTAGCATAATAGGAAATGATACCACAGTTTCATTTGCTGCACAAGCAGGTCAGTTTGAACTAAATGTTATGTTGCCAGGAATGTTAAAAGCAGTATTAGATTCAACAGATATGCTAACGAACTTTTTACCAGTATTTTCTGCAAACCTAATTGATGGTTTAACTGCAAATCAGACAAGACTTAGAGAGAATATTGAAAATAGCCCAGTTATAGTAACACTACTTACACCAAAAATCGGATATCTAAAATCTGCAGAATTATTCAAAGAATCTCTAAAGACTGGAAAAACAATTAGAGAATTAGTCGTGTCAAAGAAATTGATGACAAATAAAGAAGTCAGTGTATTATTAGGTTAAGATGGCAAAAATTTGGGTGGAAGCTTATGGTTGTTCTGCCAGTTATTCAGACTCTGAAATGATTTCAGGCTTAATTGTTAATGGAGGACATATTTTAGCAGAAAATTCAGAGGATTCAGATCTCAATGTGATTGTAACGTGTTCAGTAAAAGATGCAACTGCAGATAAAATGATTCGCAGAATTATGGATTCTAGTTCAAAACCTCTTGTTGTTGCAGGATGCCTGCCAAAAACAGAACAAACCAAAGTAGAAAAATTTGCTCAAAATGCAAGTCTATTAGGTCCAAATTCAATTGGACAAACTCTCCAAGTCATTCAATCGACACTCAAAGGTAAAAAAACTATCGCATTGGAGGATTCAGATATTTCAAAGGTCGGATTACCAAAAATTCGTCTCAATCCAGCAGTAGGAATTGTTGAAATTGCAAGCGGATGCATGAGTGAATGTACATTTTGCCAGACAAAAATATCAAAAGGAGATTTACAAAGTTACCGAATTGGAGATATTGTAAGACAAGTAAAAACAGAGTTGTCAGATGGATGTTGTGAGGTATGGTTAACATCAACAGACAATGGATGTTATGGTTTTGATATTAATTCAGATTTACCAGAATTAGTAAATGCAGTATCACAGATTCCAGAAAAATTCTTTATGAGAGTGGGAATGATGAATCCAATGTATATGCCAAAAATCCGAGAAGAATTACTTAAGTCATTTGAAAGTGGTAAAGTTTTCAAATTTTTGCATGTACCAGTTCAAAGTGGAAGTGATAAAGTTCTAAATGACATGAAAAGGGGACATACAGCAAAAACATTCAAAGATGTCACACAACGATTCAGAGAAAAGTTTGGTAAATTTACAATTTCAACTGACATCATAGTAGGATTTCCAACCGAAACTGAAGAAGATTTTCAGATGACTATGAAATTATTAGAAGAGACAAGACCAGATATTGGGAATTTATCAAGATACAGTCCAAGACCTGGAACAGATGCAGCAGAAATGGTACAAATTGATATGAAAGAAATGAAACGGAGAAGCAAAATGGCTTATGAATTAATCTGTAAAATTTCAAAAGAAAATAATGAAAAATGGATTGGATGGAAAGGAGAAGCAGTTTTTGATGAGGAATTCGAGAATCAGAAGAGAGGCAGAAATTTTGCTTATAAACCAATATTCGTAAATGAGGAGCCTAAGATTGGAGATATCAAAACAGTTGAGATTACGGATGCTACAGTTCATAGTCTAATTGGAAAAATAGTCAAGTAAAAGGACTCAAGAATTTTAGATCGGAATTATAATCAAAACTAAGTAAAGAGTTTTTTATCAGAAATTGCGATACTGTACATGACTTTTGAAGTAAAAGAGCCAGTATTAGTTATAGGCTTAGGAGGAGCAGGAATAAAATTAGCCTCAGAAATTAGAGAGATCCTAGGCGCAGATTCATTAAAAATTAGTCAGGATAAAAAAGACATTTCAGAGCATAATTCGATTCATATCACAACAAAATCAATCATTAATCCATCAGTACAATTGATTCGAGGTTGTGCAATGGAACAAAGTGAAAAAATTTCAGAACATATGAGTACATATGAGACAGTCATAATCATTGCAAATCTTGCTGGGAAATCAGGAGCCGCATTAGCACCAGTGATATCTTCAATTTGTAAAGAACAAAACAAAAATGTCCTATCATTTGCAATAATGCCTTTCAAGTTTGAAAAAGATAGAATTTTCCAGTCTGGAATTTCATTGAAGAGATTGAGAATGAATTCAGATTCTACAATAATAATTGATAATGATGCAGTATTGGATAGTAACCCAGATCTAACTGCAGAAAAATGTTATGATATAACAAATGATGCAATAAAATGTCTTTCAACATCAATCAAATCATCGTCATTAACAGATGAGACCAATATAATGTCAACATCACGTAATGTAAAAAATATGGAAGATTCAGTAAAGAATTCAATCAGAATGCTATATGAAGATGCACCACCAAATAGTATCAAACGTTCAATGTTGTATGTTTACGGAGCAAGTAAAATTCCAGTCGGAGTAATAAACTCAATTTCAAATATACTTGGTAAAATTTTTGATGAGAATAATTCTCAAGTAGACATGTCAACATCTGGAAACACAAACGTTGTACTCTTAAGTGCAATTGCAGGAGAAACACGTTTTGATAAATATGATCCATTAGGAATAATTTCAAAGGATAAGATGTTAGACTGGGATGAACCAGAAACTAGTTTTAATTGTGAATTAGATCTAACACAAATAGAGTAAATAATTTTATTCTTTAGCTTTTGGTTTTGATTCTTTAGCTTTTGGTGCTTCTGCTTTAGCTTTTGATTCTTTAGCTTTTGGTGCTTCTGCTTTAGCTTTTGGTTCTTTAGCTTTTGGTTCTTCTGCTTTTGGTTCTTCTGCTTTTGGTTTAGCTACTTTCTTTTTTGGTTCTTCTGCTTTTGGTTTTGATTCTTTAGCTTTTGGTGCTTCTGCTTTAAGAGTCTCTTCTGTTACTTCAATTGCATCAGTGTCATCTGTTTGAGGTTCAACTTTTTGCTCAATCTCAGGAGATTTCTTTGAATCTTTTTCATCGGATTCTGCATCATCTTGATAATTAGTAACTAAAATGTAGCCATCATCAGTCTTTGTCAATTTAACACGAATTTTACGTGGAGGACTTCTGACACCTTTAGACCAAATTAAATGTGCAACTTCTTCATCAATCTTAATTTCTTGTGTTTTCATATGCTTTCTGGCAAATTCACGAATCATGTTAATTGCTCTAACAGCTCTATGTTGACTTTGAGAAAGAAGCACTTTTCCTAAAGGAATTGTGTATACACGTTCAAGTTCTTGTGACAACTATCCAACCTCCACATCAGTTCTACGCCATGCTCTAGCCTTCGGATTAGTTCTAACTGAACGTTTTGTCTTTAGAATAACCCATGCCGGGACAGCAGATGCTTGTTTTGTTTTCTTGATTAATCTGATTTTTCTTGCAGATGTCTTTCTAGCTCCCATGAAATTTGAAACCAATTTTCCTCTTTTTAAATCAAGCGTGGTTTTGTGTTATAAAACAAAGTATTCTGCTTCTGGATGATGGACAACTATTGCTGCAGTTGATTGCTCAGGAATGATTTGTCCAGATTCTGTTAACTCCATACCAGATTTTTCCCCATGAATTAATTTCCATACAAGATGTTGTTGAGTCGTATCAGGGCAACTTGGATATCCCCAACTGTATCTTAAACCACCTTTATGAGATAATCCTAATTCAGTTTTAATTTTCTGATTAATCCATTCTGCCATTGCCTCTGCTGTTTCAACAGCAAGACCATGCAAATAATATGCATCAGTATATTTGTCCTCGTTATCCCATTTTTCAATTAATTCAGCAGCTTTTGTACCAACAGTTACAGATTGGAATGCAACAATATCATTTTCACCAAAGTAATCTGTTAAACACAGATGTTTAGTTTTTGATGAACGAGGAAAATCAAATATTACATTTTGACCATCCAATCCATCTACAACTAATTTATCATCACGATTATGACATGAAAAATATCCATACACAGCTTGTGGTTCAAAGAGATTATCATTTATCACACGTTGTTTCCACTCCTCAAGAAGTTTTTCAGGATCATCAATAGTATCAGTTTTTGAATTTCCTTTGATACCCCAAGATAACTTGAAGAGTGATTTTTTATTTAGATAGTTCCAAATTTCGTTTAGATCAAAATCTTCAGATTTCAGTCTGATGACATCATGGAGTTTTGGTGGAGTTGGAGGAGAAATAGGTTTTACATCACTTCTAGGAAGATCCTCAGATGCGATTTGTTTAACTTTATTTTCTTCCCATTTGGATAGTTTTTCTTTCCAATTACTAACAAACTCATCCTTTTCTTCAGATACTAATTTGTCCATTGTTTTAAGGCCATCAAACATAGTTCCACAATAAAAGAGTCCAGGCTCATAAATTCCATCTTGTTTTGCAATTCGATTAATGTAATTGCTGTTTATTGCAGCACCGCCACATAGTACTGGAATATTAACATCAGTTTTTCTTGCATGTTCAACAAAAAATTGCATTTGTTTTGAGGTAGATACCAACAAAGCTGATAATCCAACTGCATCAGGTTTGACTTCTTTAATTTTTTCAACAAATTTTTGGAGTGGTACTTGTTTACCTAGATCATGTACAGTATAACCATTATTTTCAAAAATTGTTTTTACCAAATTTTTTCCAATATCATGTACATCACCATAAACTGTACCTAAAACTAGAATTCCCTTACTAGTTCCCTCTTCTTTTAGAAGATATTTTTCTAATTCTTTAACTGCAGCCTTCATGCATTCTGCAGATTTGAGTACAAATGGAAGAATTAATTCTCCAGCGCCAAATTTGTCACCAACAATTTTCATAGCAGGTAAAAGATCCTCATTTAATGTTTGAATAGCACCTTGATGGGTGATTTCCTTACTAGCATTAATTGATAAAATTCCATCATTATCAGTTAGTAGATCTTTCTCAGATAATTTTTCAGCAATAGCAGAGACCACATCATTTTGAATTCCATCTTTAAGACGATTAATTATTCTGAAGTTTGAACGTTTACCAGCAGGCCAGGATGGATCAACATCAACTTTCTTTTTTTGTGATGTGGAGTCTTGACTAATATTTTCAAAATGAGAAATTAGATCAGATAATGCATTTGAATGAGTATTAAAAATTAAATCTTCTACAAGTTTTCTTTCTTTTTCATCAATTTCAGTATAAGGCGTTATTTCTCGTGCATTAACAATAGCACTATCAAGACCTGCTTGAACTGCATGATATAGGAATACAGAATTTAAAACACGTCGTGTTTGTGGAGCCAAACCAAAACTAATGTTACTCAATCCAAGAGTGGTAAATGAATTTGGGAATCTTTCTTTAACAAGTTTAATTCCTTCCAAAGTATTTTTTCCAGCATCAAGAAATTCATCCTCACCAGTTGCAAGTGTGAAAGTTAAGACATCAAAGATGAATTGGTCTGCACGTAAACCATATTTTTTTCCAGATTTATATAATAATTCTGCAGTTTCAACCTTTTGAGTTGGAGTTTTTGCCATTCCTTCAGGTCCAATACACAATGCAATGGCTGGAAGTCCATATTTTGCCATTAAAGGGGCTAATGCTTTGAATCGACTTCCATCACCTTCTAAATTAATTGAATTGATAATGGGTTTACCAGGAATTTGTTCAATTGCAGATTCAATTACTTCAGGATCTGTAGAATCAATTACAAGAGGCGCATCGATCTCGAGACTCAGACTTTTTACTAATTTCAGAATGAATGCTTTTTCATCTGAACGTTCAGTTGTTGCCACACAGACATCAATGCAATGAGCACCATCTTCAACTTGATTTCTTGCAAGATCAACTAACCCATCAAAATCATCATTTAGAACAAGCTGTTTTGCTTTTTTTGAACCCTGTGTGTTTAATCGTTCTCCAATGATAAGAGGTCCTACCTCTTGTTTCAGATCAACAGATTTTATTGATGAGCTTATTCTAGGCTTTAACATGTATATTTTTAAAATAAATTTTGTAAATACTTATCTCATCAATCTTTCTTTTGCTGGTCGATAATTTTTCTTAATTGTGAAATATGCTCAGGATTTGTTCCACAGCATCCACCAATTATGTTAATTTGTGGATACTCTTCAATGAATGAATTAAGTGCTGATGCCATTTTTTCAGGTGTCATTTTGTATACTGCCTGACCACCTACATTTTCTGGCATTCCAGCATTTGGAACTATCAGTAAGGGTTTATGTTTTTGATCATTTAGCCACTGTATGCTTGGTTCCATCTCAATTGGACCAGTAGAACAATTTAGACCAAAAATATCAATTCCCATATCAGAGACAGTGGTATATGCAGATTGAACATTTGTTCCTAACAGCATTTTCCCATATTGGTCCAAAGTAACATTTGAAATTAATGTAACCTTCCTTCCAATCTTCTCCATTGCTGAATGAGATGCTTCAACTGCCAATTTCACTTCGAGAATATCTTGACTAGTTTCAATCAGTAATGCATCTACGGTTCCTTTGATTAATCCCTCAGCTTGTAATTCAAAAGCTTCTCTTATTTGAGATAAAGGCATCTGACCAAGATCAGCATCATTGGAACTAGGAAGATAGCCAGTAGGTCCCATAGAACCAACAACGAATCTTTGTCTATCAGTAAATTCATCACATACACTTCTTGCTAGTTCTGCATTTTTTTGATTTAGTTCAACGGTTTGTTCACCAAAACCATATTCATCAAGTTTAATTTTATTTGAACCAAAAGTGTTAGTTTCAATACAATCTGCACCAGCAGTAAGATATTTTCTATGAATTTCTTTTATCCAATCAGGTTTTGTTGTAGATAATCCATCATTGAATCCGTCTTTTCCATCTGGAAAATCTTCAGATTTTGGATCATATCTTTGAATTTCTGTTCCCATCGCACCATCAAAAAGAAGAATTCGATTTTCTAATGCGTCAGCAAATGTTTCTTTATTCAATTTTGTAATCGTGTTAAGAAATCTAAAGCTCCTTTAAAATCATTTGGAGATGTGAGTAAAACATCTCCAGTAATACTCTCAATTTCGAGAACAAAAGACGAGAAGTTATCCTCATAGTTAGACCAATCAAGGTTAAGAAATTGTGCAGAACGTGAATTTTTAGGTGAAGGGAATAACAAACAAGGAATTATAGAAAATCCTTTTGGATTCAGATAATCATGTAATCTTTTAACTTGAGAGGTATCATGTACTACCTGCGTTACAAAACCATTTGGATTAGAGTTTACTTTCTTAGATATTTTTTCAAAGTTAGGTCTACTTGGTAATGATAAATAGAAATTGATTTTTTCTCCAAAACCATTTTGAATTAAATGATTAACAGCAAAGCTTGGAATAACTCCAGATTTGTAATTATTTTCAGGAGAAGGATCACCCATCAAAATTAAAATTCCATCAAGATTGGCATGTATTGCAGAATCAACAAAATCAACAATCTGAGGAATTTTTTTATCAATTACTCGTAAACTAATAGTTACTCTAAGTTTTGGATATTTTTGTTTAATTTCTGCACCAATAATTAATGGAGATATTCTCTCAATTCCCAAAACAGAATCAGTTACATGAATTCCATCACAAAATTTACTAATCTGTTCGATTCTCTCATCTAGTAACTCAATTCTTGAGGAAGGATCAGACACCTTTGGAGGGTTAATCTCATATCTTATTGTCATATGGAAAATGATGAAACACTTGATTAAAACTTCTCTATGTTTAATGATTTACTGATTAGGTTTTTATCTAATTTTTACAGATTTGATGTATGAGAAAATTCGCTTTTGTAATAGTATCATTGGCACTGTTTTCAGTATTTTATCCCGGATTAGCAGATGCAGGGATGTACGGAGAGGTATACATTCCAGAACATGAGTTTGTAGGATTTTATGATGAAGACGGCGTGTACACAGTATTTGCTGGTGTAAAAAATAAAGAATATTTCACAATACAACCAACTATCACACTTTCTGTCACGGATGGTAACCAAAGATTTGAACAAACTCACAAGTTATCTGCAATCGAACCTGACAAAATGCTTCCATTGAAATTACAATTTTCTGAAGTTACAGGTCCATCACCAGTTTTAGAAGAACCATTGATAACATATGAAGAAACAATAAATCAATATGTTGGAGGGTACGTGCTTTACGATTCTTTAGACATACAAGATGATGGCAGTATTGTTGGAAAGATTAGAAATGGAGGAGAGACAACATTTGAAAAATTTCGAATTTATGCTTTGATAAAAGATGAAGATGACAACATATTGGATGTTTCATCATCAGAAATATTTCATGCAATGAAACCTGGCGAGGTTTTAGATTTCAAAATGCTTGCATCACCACATATTTCACAAGATGTTGATTACTACAGTTGTTTTGCATTTGGAGATGATGCAATAATGCCTTTGACAGTAAAACAAAATGATGAAACATTCACTTTCAGATATACTGCAAATGCATGGTTCAAAGATGCAAAATTTACAGATGATGGAACTGAATTAAACATGTATTCAACAAATGGATTCCAGCTTCCAGTTATAGGAAGTTTTGAATTTCCTACAAATTCCCTTAATGAAAAATATGAAGTAGTTTTAGATGGAGAAAAAATGGTCAAAGGTGCAAGTGCAAAAGATCCTAAAATTAAATTTACAGAAACAGTGGAAACATTACAGAGTATAGATGAAATGGGAAATTGGCATCTCTACTTTGAAGTACCAGAAGCATTTCAAGGAAATGTAAAAATTTCAGGTTTCATGGAGAATGATGGAACTGCAGTGGTACCTGATGAAATTGATTTAACAACTCTAATTTATTATGAGATTAAAGGAGGCGAGGTTTTAGACATTACAGCAAAACCAAAAAAAGCATCATTAGTTATCAACATGGATACAACTGAAGATGGCGAATTATCATTGAAAATTAATGATTTTCTTGTAAGACCATTTGACAATGGTGAGTTTATAGCACAAATTCATTCTGAGCCAGGTTTGTTTAATGATGAAGTAGAGACATTGTACATAACAGATGAATTTGGATTTGAGAAAGGATTAACAATTACTATTCCATTCAAGAAAGGTACTGAAAAAATAGAGATTTTTGGTAGTTATGTTGTCCCAGAATTCGGCCAAATGGTGATGATAGTCTTGGCAGTGACAATTATTGGAATTGTGATTATTTCAAGAAAGACAAACTCATTTAGTAATTTGTTTTACACAAAAATGTGAGTGTAAACAAAATTAGAGAATCATTAACATCTGAAATTTATCCAGTTTTAGAAGAGAATTATGAAACAAAATTAGCATCAGTTTTAATTATAATTTTTGCGGATTCACCAAAAATTTTAATGATTAAAAAACCAATCACAATGAACCATCACGGAGGAGAAATAGCATTTCCAGGAGGAAAGATATCTGATGAGGATAATGACTTGTTAGACACCGCAATTAGAGAAACCAAAGAAGAAACCGGGATTATAGTTCAGCGTGGAGAAATTTTAGGTCAACTGAAACCTGTTACAACATTAAATTCAGGATTTACAATTTTACCATTTGTCTGTATGTTAAATGAAATTAAAAATTTAATACCTAATTCAGAAGTAGATGAATTTTTAGAGATCCCATTGATGCCATTTTTACAAACACTTGCAGATGATTCAGATCCAGAACATAACTCAATTCAAGAAATGTACACATTCACATTTGAGAAACACCTGATATGGGGTGCTTCAGCAAGAATGCTGAAGCAGATTGTAACAAAATTGAGAACGAATGGTTAAGTTAACCTCTTCTTTCAAATTAGGTGATTAAAGAATAAACATGTGTTACAAAGGGATAATCTAAATAACTTAGTTAGAGGAACGACATTTTTCCAACATTCTGGAATAGCAATTACATTTGTTTTTATGCCAATTATTGCAAGCCTTGTTGCGGAATCTGTTTTTGAGATTGGAATAATTGTTGCATCATTTGCGTTTGCACAAATTCTAACTGAGACATATTTTGGTCGTATGTCAGATAGAAAAGCAAAACGATTACTATTCATAAGAGTAGGTTTTATTTTATGTGCAATTACATTTGGTTTGCATTATTTTGCAGACAATACAACATACCTAATCATAGCGAGATTAGGTGCAGGAATTGCATCAGGAATTATGATTCCACCAATGTTAGCATACGCATACGAGGCAGGAAAAGGAAAATCCAAGGTTGCATCAGTAATATCATTTCATGCTTTAGGATGGATGGCAGGCATAGTTGCAGCAGGACTAGCTAACGATGAAAAATTAATTTTTGTGGTGAGCAGTTGTTTTTTCATCATAGGATTTATCATTTCATTGAAACTTCCTAAAATACAAACGGAAAAAATTGTAGAAAAAGGAATAATCAAGAAGATCATTGTAAAAAACAAATTTCTTTTTTCATCATTACTAATTCGCCATATTGGTGCTGCTGCTGCATGGACAGTTTTACCCATCATGTTAATGGAGTATTTTGGTGCAGAATTATATCAAGTTTCAATGATATATGTAGCAAATACACTAACTGCATTTCTCGTAATGAATTTGATGTCAAAGAGAATTCAGATTCAAAATATAACAAAATTCAAGATTGGAATAGGAATGACGGTCATAGTATTTGTTGGATTAGCATTAATTACAGATTGGTGGATGGCATGGCCATTCATGGCCATAGTTGGATGTTCATGGGCATTTTTGTTTATTGGAGGAAACTTCCATCTGATGGAAAACAATCCAAGATCAACATCGACAGCAATTTTTAGCTCTACATTAGCAATTTCCACAGTTATTGGTCCAGTGATTGCAGGAATCATTGCATACTATACAGACTATACAGCAGTCATGATTTTTGCAGTTGTAGTTACACTAACAGCATTCATAATTTCAACTAAAATGAAGTCAGAAAAACCTAACGAAGTCCCCATTTAGTCATAACTTTATCTTCTAATTTTTTAAAGACAAAGCCATCAATTAGAATTCCAATTCCCATTATTACAAGCATCATTGCAATAACTTGAGATACATCATTTAGTTGCCTTCCAACATTTAACAAGAATCCAAGACCCAAAAATGAGAAAAGAAGTTCTGCACCAATTACACCTCTCCATGCAAACGCCCATCCTTGTTTGAATCCAGAAATCATATATGGAAATGCAGCAGGTATGAGGATTGTCGTTACCAGTTGACCGCCTTTAGCACCCATATTTCGTGCAGCTTCAATAAATGACGGATCGATATTTTTCACTCCAGTGTACGTATTGATTGTGACAGCAAAAATTGCACCAATTGCAGTCACAAAGATTATTCCAGAATCAGACAGACCAAACCATAAGATTGCAAGTGGAACCCAAGCTACAGAAGGAATTGATTGTAATCCAAGTACAAGGGAACCAATAGTTTGATTTACAGTCTCAACACGAGCCATGAATATTCCAAGTAACATTCCACCACCAATTGCAATGGATAATCCAATTACCAAACGCCACATGCTAGTTCCTATTCCATAAAACAGACTTCCATCAGATATACCATAAAGTAGATCTTCTCCAACTTCTATAGGAGAAGGAAATATGTTATCAGGCCAGATTTCTGCAGAATCAATTCCTTGCCAAACAATTATGATTAGTACATAAAATGCAATTTTTTTACCTAAGAGATTTGTTTTCATTGAATAAACACCTATTTTGGCCCCTGATGCCTTAATGCAGCAAGAATTTGTTTTTCAAATTTTCCTAAATTTTCATCTTCTGCAACACGAGGTCTTTTGTAATCAATATCAAGAGATTTTTTTACAACTGAAGGTCTGTGGCTAAATACTGCAACACGTGAACCAAGTACAGCTGCCTCAGGCACATTATGCGTTACAAATATGATGGTTTTTTTCGTTTTTTGCCAAATCATTTGCATTTCAACCAAAAGTAAATCTCTAGTCTGAGAATCAAGGGCTGCAAAAGGCTCATCCATTAATAATACATCAGGATCCATCACAAGTGCACGTGCAATAGCAACACGCTGTTTCATTCCAGTAGATAATTGATACGTGTATGAATTTGCAAATTGAGATAATTGCATCATGTCAAGATATCTTTTGGATATATCATGACGTTTTGTCTCCGGTATACCTGCAACTTTCAAACCATATTCAACATTATCTTCTACAGTTAACCATGGAAATAATGCACCTTCTTGGAATACCATTATTCTATCAGGCCCAGTGTTAACAAGTTTTTTTCCATCAAGCAATATTTCTCCTTCGTCGGGTTTTTCCAATCCTGCCAAAATTCTAAGAAAAGTTGATTTACCACATCCAGATGGACCGACTATACAAACAAACTCCCCATCATCAACGGTGAGATTCACTCCACCAATGGCTTTGAGAGGTTTGCCATCATGTTGAAAATATTTTACAATATTTTTTGCTTCTATCTTACCCATTATGATTTTCCTCATTTGATGTCACTGATATATTTTCATGATAAAAAATTCCATCTAGTGTGTAACCATCACGTCCAAGATATCCAAGTGTATCAGCACGTTCAGCAAATGTATGTACAGAATTTTCTAATGGTTCAGATGTAATTATTATGTTTGAGAATGATTTTTCCACAATATTTTCAGGTAATGTTCTTCCCATGTAACTTTTCAAAAATTCATTGTAAAGTTTTTTGGATTCATCAGGATGATTATTTATCCATTGAACAGTTTGTTTATTTGCATTTATCCATTTTTTAATTATTTCAGGATTTTTTTCAATGTAATCAGATCGACCTATTAACAATACAGATGAAAATTGATTTTCTGGCCAAAATTCATTTTCATCAAACAAACGAATTCCATCCAACTCTTCAACTAGCATAGTTGCCCAAGGTTCAGGAACCCATGCACCATCAATGTCACCCTTTGCAAAGAGGGTGTAAATATCAGGATTTGCAATATTCAAGACAAATATATCGCCTCCTTTTTCAGCAGGCTTTAACCCATTTTCTGCAAGATAATGACGAAGTGACACATCTTGTGTGTTACTAATTTGAGGAGCAGCAACTCTCTTTCCAGAATAATTTTCAATTAATTCCAGTCCAGAATTCTTTTGTATCACATAACTTGCACCACCATTTGCTGCACCAGCGAGAATTTGTAGGTCATTACCATCAGACTTAAGAAAACCATTGATTACAGGTCCAGGTCCAACATATGCAATGTCAACGGAATTTGAAAAAATTGATTCAATTACTTGAGGACCACTATCAAATATTTTGACTTCTATGTCTAAGTCATCATCTAGATTATCGGCAAAAGTTTGAGTTTCCATTCCTACAATTGGAACTGCATGAAGAATACTTGGAAAAAATGCCACACGTATTTTGTTTTGAGAATCATCAATAGAAGCTTGAGTCAAGCCTATGAGAGCGATAATTCCAATAATTGCAATTGCAATGCCAACCAGATACGGGATTTTCATAAAACAGCGTTATACCTGAAAGTTAAATAGCCATCGAATTTTAGCTGTAGCTATTCATTTTCTAAATGGAATCTTGAGCCCAAAAATGTTATCATAAAAGATAAATGCCCACATACATTCAAACAGTTGCATTATGAAACAAAAATCAATACTTGCATTTTCAGGAGGACTAGATACATCAGTAGTTGTAAAATATATGCAAGACATACATGATATGGATGTAATTACAGTAACAGTCGACGTAGGTCAAGGAGATGACAATAATAAAATTGCAAGTAAGGCAAAAAAACTAGGAGTTAAGAAACATTACAATATTGATGCAAAAAAAGAATTTGTTACAGACTATATTTTTCCAGCAATCAAGGCTAATGCGTTATATCAAAAGAAATATTGTCTTGCAACAGCATTGGCAAGGCCATTAATTGCACACAAAGTACTTGATATTGCAAAAAAAGAAAAAGTTTCATCATTAGCACATGGTTGTTCAGGTAAAGGAAATGATCAAGTACGTTTTGATAATACATTAAGAGCAGGATCTAATCTTCCAATCATCGCTCCAATTCGTGATATGAATTTAGACCGTGAAACTGAATTAAAGTTTGCAAAAAAACATGGAATTGAGATAGACAATGTTGCAAAAAAATTCAGTATTGATCAAAATTTATGGGGAAGGGCAATAGAAGGCGGAGTTTTAGAAAATCCATTCAATGAACCACCCGATGATGTATTCATTTGGATTAAGACAAAGAATTTACCTGAAAAGCCTACCTACTTGAAAATCAAATTCAATAAAGGAATACCAGTTGAAGTAGATGGTAAAAAAATGCCTCCAGTAAAATTAGTAGAATATATAAATAAAAAAGCAGGTTCCCAGGGTGTAGGAATAATTGATCATATAGAAGATAGAGTGGTTGGAATAAAATCTCGAGAAGTCTATGAAACACCAGCTGCAATTTGTCTAATTGAAGCACACTCAGATCTTGAGAAAATGGTACATACAAAACATGAAACAAAATTCAAGACATTGGTTGACGATGAATGGGCATGGTTAGTTTATTCAGGATTATGGGATGATCCATTGAGAAAAGAATTGGATGAGTTCATAGAACAGGCTCAAAAACGTGTAACAGGAACTGTAAAACTAAAACTTCACAAAGGTAGTGTCAGGGTTGTCGGAAGGGAATCAAAATATTCTCTGTATAGTCACGACATAGCCACATATGGAAAAGATTCAACATTTGATCAAAAATTAGCAAAAGGATTTGTTGAATTATGGGGAATGCAGTCAACAGAAGCTAATAAATTCTAGAGATTGGTGCAAAAAAAAATATGAATTGTCCAGAATGTGACGCAAATATGAAAATCCCAGAAGATGCCGCTGTAGGTGAAATTGTTTCTTGTGGAGATTGTGGTGCAGACTACGAAATCTCAAAAAAAGAAGGTTCCAATATTGAGTTAAAAGAAGCAGAAACCGTTGGCGAAGACTGGGGAGAGTAATTGCAGAAAATTTGCATAGTATTTGATAGGTTAAGAACCGAAGAAAAACTACTGCAAAAAAATGCAGAAGAACTAGGTTATGAAACATCTATGATTGATGCAAAGATCACTAGTTTTGATACAGACAGTAAACCTGAGAATTTTGAATTTGGAGATGTTGTTTTAGAACGTTGTGTTAGTTATTACCGCGGATTACATTTCACAGCATGTTTAGAGTTCATGGACATACCAGTGATTAACAAATTTGATGTTGCAAATACTTGTGGAAATAAAATGATAACATCAATGTTGTTAAAGAAAAATAATATACCTACACCAAAGACTTATTTTTCTTTTTCAGCAGAGGCAGCATTAGAAAATTTTGAAAAAATTGGATATCCATTAGTTATAAAACCAATAATTGGAAGTTGGGGAAGAAGTGTTATGCCAATTAAGGATAAAGATACAGCAGAAGCTGTAATTGAAAATAGGCAAGTAACAGATGGACCTCAAGATAGAATTTATTATTTACAAGAAATGATTGATCGTCCACCACGAGATATTCGTGTAATTACCGTAGGAGACCAAGCTATATCAGCGATGTATAGAAAATCATCAGGAGGTTTTAAAACAAACATTGCACTAGGTGCAGACCCAGAACTTTGTGAAATTACAAAAGAGATTGAAGACTTGTGTGAAAAAACATCTAAAGCAGTAGGGGGAGGAATTCTAGGAATTGACTTAATGGAAGATAAAAAGAAAGGTCTAGTTGTACATGAGGTGAATAATACTGTGGAGTTTAAAGGATTAGTAAAAGTCTCAAAGAAAAATATTCCAAAAGAGATGATCGACTATGCAGCTAGTAATATCAAGGGATAATGGTAATTACTGTTAAATTATGCTTTTTTAAGAATAGGATATGAAAGTAGGAATTGTAGGAGCCTCAGGATATGTAGGAGGAGAAGTTCTCAGATTACTTCTCAGTCATCCTAAAGTTGAAGTTTCAATGGTAACATCGAGACAACATGTAGGAAAATTTCTACACAAAGCTCAACCTAGTCTAAGAGGTTTTACTGATTTGAAATTTTCAGAACTAGATTATGAGAAAATGAGTGATAATTGCGATGTAGTTTTCACTGCGGTTCCACATGGAACAGCAACTGAGATTGTAAAAGCATTGTATGATAGAGGAATGAAAATTATTGATTTAAGCGCAGATTATCGTTTGCATAATCCAGAGGATTATGGAAAATGGTACGGCTGGGAACATCCACATCCAGATTATTTAGAAAAATCAGTATTCGGAGTACCAGAATTACATAGAGAAGAAATTAAAAAATCACAATTGGTTTCATGTCCAGGATGCATGGCAGTAACTTCAATGCTTGCATTGAATCCATTAATTAAAAATAATTTAATTGATGAAGAACATATTGTAGTTGATTCAAAAATTGGTTCTTCAGGTGCAGGTGCAGGTGCAGGAACAGCACATGCAATGCGTGCAGGAGTTATCAGACCATACAAACCAGCAAAGCATAGACATACAGGAGAAATTGAACAAGAATTAAGTCAAACAGCAGGTAGGAAAATCAAAGTATCAATGAGTCCACATGCAGTAGATGTAGTTAGAGGAATTTTATGTACAAACCATACATTCCTTAAGAAAGACATTGATGAAAAAGAACTTTGGAAAATATACAGAGCAGAATACAATGATGAACGATTTATCAGATTAATTAGAGATAAAGATGGTCTGCATAAATTCCCAGACCCAAAATTCTTAGTTGGTTCAAATTTCTGTGATATTGGATTTGATTTAGACAGAGATAACAACCGATTGGTTGCACTATCGGCATCAGATAACCTGATGAAAGGCGCAGCAGGTTCTGCAATTCAAAACATGAACGTCATGGCAGGATTTGATGAGTTCGAAGGAATTATGTATTCCCCACTAACACCAGTATAATAGATGATTACAATAAAAATTGGCGGGAGTGTAGTAGATAATTTACATCCATCAACAATAGTTGATATCAAAAAAGTTGTGGAACAAGAGGGCGTCATACTAGTTCACGGTGGAGGTAAAGAAGTGACAAAAGTTACAGAGCAATTAGGTAAAGAACCTAAATTTGTCGTATCACCTAGTGGGATAAAGAGTCGATATACAGATAAAGAAACTTCTGAGATTTTTACAATGGTAATGTCAGGAAGAATAAACAAGGCAATTGTTCAGATGTTACAAAAAAATGGAATCAATGCCATTGGATTGTCAGGTATGGACGGAAAAACAATTGAGGCCAATAGGAAAAAGAAATTAATGATTATGAATGAAAAAGGAAGAAAACAGGTAATTGATGGCGGATATACAGGTAAAATTTCAAATGTAAATTCAGATTTAATCAAAACTATCATGGATAAAGGATACACTCCAGTAATTTCTCCAATTGCAATAAGTGAGGAGTCTGAATTTCTAAATGTTGATGGAGATAGGGCAGCGGCTAATGTAGCAGGACATGTCAAGGCAGATAAGGTGTTATTTATTACAAATGTAGACGGATTGCTCATGGAAGACAAATTGGTTGAAAAATTATCATTAGAAGAGGCAAAAGAAATAATGCCAAAAATTGGATTTGGTATGGAAAAAAAGATTCTAGCTGCAACAGAAGCACTTGAAATGGGAGTTACAGAAGCATTAATTGCAAATGGTCAAAAGGAGAATCCAATTTCATCAGCTATAGCACATAACAATTGTACGGTGATAACTAAATGAGTGAAGATAAATTTCTTGGGAATCTTTATCAAAGATTTCCAGTAACAATAGAAAAAGGCTTAGGCGCACATGTATGGGATACCGATGGTAAGGAATACATTGATTGTATGGGAGGCTATGGAGTTGCATTACTTGGACACCAAAATGAAAGAGTTACCAATGCATTGAAAGCGCAACTTGAAAAAATTATTACAGTTCACAGTTCACTTTACAGTAAAACTCGTGAAGAATTTTTGGAAAATCTTTTCAAAGTTGCTCCAAAAAATTTGTCACAAGTTCATTTGAATAATAGTGGTGCAGAAGCAGTTGAAGCTGGAATGAAATTTGCACGTAAATTTACAGGAAAAACCGAGATGGTTGCAATGAATGGTTCATACCACGGAAAAACACTAGGTGCACTTTCAATAACATTTAATCCAAAATACAGAAAGGCGTTTAAACCACTTGTAGAAAAAGTATCATTTTCACCTTTCGGGGATATCGAAAAGCTTCGTGAAACAGTTAATGATCAAACAGCATTTATTATTTTAGAACCCATTCAAGGAGAGAGTGGAATTCATGTTGCTCCTGATGGATTTTTACAAGATGTCAGAAAATTATGTGATGAAAAAAATATTCTATTAATTTATGATGAAATACAGGCAGGACTAGGACGTACCGGAAAGATGTGGGCACATCAACATTGGGATACCGCACCAGACATACTATGTTTAGCAAAAGGAATTGCAGGAGGAGTACCAATGGGTGCGACATTAGTCAAATCAGAAATTTTAGATTGTATCTCAAAGGGAGAGCACTCATCAACATTTGGAGGAAATCCATTATCATGTGCAGCAGGAACCGCTACAATGCAGGCTTTGACACAAGATAAACTAGTGGAAAATTCTGCAAGTATGGGAAAATTATTTAGAGAAGGGTTAGACAAATTAAAAGAAAAACATCCAGTGATTAGAGAGGTTCGAGGTAAAGGATTGATGATAGGAATTGAATTAAAATTTGAAGTTAGAGATATACTAATGGAAGGTATTGAAAAAGGATTACTTTTACTATATTCTGGAAGAAATATCTTAAGATTACTTCCTCCATTAGTAATAACACATGATGATGTAATGAAATCTTTACAAATACTAGATGAGTTATTTACTAATGAGGAAAAGAGAAAAAATGGCTAAAGATAAGATTGATGAGAAGATTTTAGATTATTTGAAAGATGATTCTAGAGAATCATTTGTAGAGATTGGGAAAAAGTTAAAGCTTTCAGAATCTGCAGTTCGTAGAAGAGTAAAGAATTTGGTGGATAGTAAAGTTATTGAAAAATTTACAATTGAGATGGGAGAGTCTAATTCTACAAGTGCAATAGTTTTGATATCTGTTGATTCAACTACAGATACATCAAAAGTATCATCCAGATTAACAAAATTGTATGCGGTGAAAACAGTTTATGAAATTACAGGACAATATGATATCAGTGTGATCATAAAAGCACCAAGTATAACTGAAATTAATGCTGCAATTGATGAACTAAGAAAAATTCCAGGTGTAATTGACACAAATACAGTGATTATTCTAAGAACAATCAGATAAACGAAAATCGATACGATTTTTTAAATTCATACTAAATTAGATGCGAATAGACCGGATATCTGCGAAGCTAGTACGATTATGTTTATATTAATCATTTATTTCAACGAAATTAGTAATGACTGATCCGAATCACTATGCAGACATGTATAACTCATATGAAAAGACTCCAAAAAAAATTCGAGTGTTAGATTCAACTCTACGAGAAGGTGAACAACATCCAGGAGTTTCGTTTACAAACAAACAACGAATTCAGATAGCATGGATGCTAGATTATTTTGGCGTTGATCAAATTGAAATTTCACCGGTTGTGTCACCAGATCATAAAGAAGCAACAAAAACAATCATTCAACAAGGACTAAGAGCAGATATTGTTTCACATGGAAGAGCATTAAGACAAGATATTGATACATCACTAGCATGTGATGCAAAATGGGTAGCTGCATATCTAGGAATATCAGATATTCATCTAAAAGATAAATTACGAATTACAAGAGAAGAAGCGTTAGAACGTGCAGTGGATACAGTAACTTATGCAAAAGATCATGGATTGAAAATTAGATTTACAGTAGAAGATGGAAGTAGAGCAGAACCTGAGTTTTTGTTAAAATTATGTAAATCGATTGAAGATGCAGGAGTTGATAGAATTAGTTTACCAGATACAGTTGGAATAATGCGACCAATTGGAATGTATAATTTTGTTAAGAAAGTGCGTTCTGAAATAGAAACACCACTTGATGTTCATGTACACAATGATATTGGATTTGCATTAGCAAATGCATTTTCAGCATGTGATGCAGGAGTTGATCAAATTCATACTACGATAGATGGAATTGGAGAAAGAACAGGTATACCAGCGTTAGCAGAAGTAGCAGTTGCTTTAACATATCTCTTCAAATCTCCAAATGATTTTAGATTGGATATGTTAGCAGATCTTTCAAGACTAATAGAACAATACACCACCATTCAACCATACGATTCAAAACCAATTGTCGGATCATCAGCTTACAAGCATAAAGCAGGAACACATTTAGCAGCAATTCTCAATAATCCAGCAGCCTATGAGCCAATCCCACCAAGAGTAGTTGGAAATAGAAGGAAGATAGTATTCGGAGAATTAGCAGGTAAAACAGGCGCAGGGTATCTCATGTCATTATTAGGAATAAAGAAAGATCCTGAAACTGCAAAAAATGTTGCAGCAGGGTTAAAAAATCTTAGAATGGGGGATGTTTTAGAAATACCACTAGAGGATCGCCTTGAACGTAAAATAATTAAGGATGAAAAAAGAGAGGAAAAATAGGTAAAAATGGCAAATTGTCCCGAATGTGATGCAAACATAGGTATTCCTGACGATGCAGTAGAAGGCGAAATTGTCACCTGTCCAGATTGCGGCGCGAGTTTTGAACTTAGCAAAGCATCCGAAGGTTTTGAGTTAAAACCAGCTCAAACAGTCGGAGAGGATTGGGGACAGTGACCGGCAAAATTTCAATCCTTTACGATACAATCCGTCTTGAAGAAAAATTACTAATTGAATCTGCAAAGAAAAATGATATTTCAATAGACATGGTAGATTGTAAGAAATTGTTTTTGGATTTGAATGAAAAAAATTGTTTAGAGGGACCAGTATTACAAAGATGCGTTAGCTATTATAGAAATTTGCACTCAACTGCAGCTCTTGAAGGTCAAGGTGCCAAAGTAGTGAATTGTTTAAACACAGGAATCTTTGCTGGAAATAAATTATTCACACATATGTTGTTGCAGAAAGCAGGAGTTCCAACACCAGATGCAACAGTTGCATTCTCAAAAGATTCCGCATTAGATGCATTGAAAAAACATGGATTTCCAAAAATTATCAAGCCAACAGTAGGTAGTTGGGGAAGAATGGTTTCAAAATTGAATGACATGGATGCTGCAGAAGGAATTATAGAAGGAAGAGAAGCAATGTATCCAATCCACCATATTCATTTTTTAGAAGAATTTGTACAACGTCCACCACGAGATATTCGTGTGATTGTCATAGGAGATAATGTTGCAGCTGCAATATATAGAAATTCAGGAGATGGAAATTGGAAAACAAATACACATCTCGGGGGATCAGCAGAAACATGCAAAATTACTAATGAACTTGAAGAAATATGCATTAAAGCAAAAAATGCAGTATTTGGAGACATTGTAGGTATTGATCTAATGGAAAGTAACGAGAAAGGAATGGTTGTACATGAAATAAACAATACAACAGAATTTAGAAATGTTGTTAGAGTCACAGGAGTAGACATTCCAAAAATAATGTTAGAATATCTAAAGGAGTTAACATAGATGGATGAACATTTAGAAACTTCTAGATATGCAATCAAAACTTTGGAAAAAGCATTACGAATCTACACTCCATCATTAAGTGAAAAAGCCTTAGCTGATTTTCTTGCAGACAGATGTGATGATTTAGGATTTAGAGATATTCATCAAGATGAAGTTGGGAATTTAATTGCAACTAAAGGTTCAGGGGAACCAAAGATCATGTTATGTGGGCATATGGATGTAGTTCCAGGAAAGATCAAAGTTAGAATTGAAGGCGATATGCTACACGGTAGAGGTGCTTCAGATGCAAAAGCACCATTAATTGCAATGTTATTTGCTGCGGCAAGTATAGAAGAAAATCAAGGAACAGTAACATTTGTTGGAGCAGTTGATGAAGAGGGTAATGCAACAGGGATAAAGAATTTGGTAAAAAATAAGCCTAATGTTGATTATGCAATTTTTGGAGAACCAAGTAGTATTCAAAAAGTTACAATCGCCTACAAGGGACGTTTAGCAATAAATCTCAGAGTGAATGTAAAAGATAGTGCTCATGCAAGCGCTCCATGGTTAGCAAAAAATGCAATAGAAGAAATATCATCAGTTGCAACTGAATTGAAAAATGAGTTAGAAGGAGGTCAAGAAGAAAAAAGTAAGGGAATGATGCTTACTGCAACTCTTACGGAAATTCGTGGTGGTACAAGCCATAATGTTACACCAAAAGAATGTGTAGCAACATTAGACATTAGAATTCCAGTTGACATGAATTGTAATGATATTGAAGAGAAGATTACCAGAATAGTTAATGAAATATCAACAAAAAGAGAGATTGAAGTTTTGTATTCAGTAATAGATGAGACAGAACCATTTGAGGCAGCACATAATTCGCCATTAGTAAGAGCATTAACATTGTCAGTGCTAGATGTAGAAAAGAAAAGACCAATGTTAATTAGAAAAACAGGTACAGGAGACATGAATGTTATAGGAAATCAGTTAAAGATACCAGTAATTACATACGGCCCAGGAGATCCTCATGAGGCACATACAATTGATGAAAAAGTTTCAATTGATGAATTTGTCAAAGGAATAGAAATTCTAAAAAAATCACTATACCATTTAAAAAGACTACATGACAGAACGAAATAATGCTGTGGTTTATCGGATTAGGACTTTCAGGTATTTCAGAATTATCAGATAGTACATTAGATGTAATAAAAAATGCAGAAATTGTATATTTAGAATCATTTACCAGCCCAATTTCAGAGACTGAAAAAAAACAGTTAGAAGATATTTCAAATGGTGAGTTTAAGATTGCAAAAAGATGGGTAGTTGAGGATGGTAAAGAAATTTTAGATAATGCAAAAAATGAAGAGACAGTATTAATTTCATATGGCGACCCATACATTGCTACAACACATCTTGAGTTAAAGACACGAGCAATGAGAGATGGAATAGAAACAAAAACAATTCATTCAGCTTCAATTGTTTCATCATTAATTGGAGAAGTAGGATTACACTATTACAAAGTTGGAAAAGTGTTAACCATCATGAATGATCCAAAATCAATGATCACTCCATACAATACAATTTTTGATAATTTATTGAGTAAAACACATTCAGTGATTTTACTTGAATATAATGAAGATAAATCATTTTTTTTAGATCCAAAAGATGCATTTTCATTATTGTTAGATGCTGAAAAGACGCAGAATCGTAAAGTCATTTCAGAAGAGACTTTTGCAATTGTTGCATCTAGAATTGGAAAAAATAATCAAAAAATAATTTCAGGAAACATATCAAATTTAATTAAAAAAGAATTTGGAGAATCGCCACACAGCATAATTATACCTGGAAGATTACATTTTACAGAATCAGATGCACTGAAAACTATTACAGAATATCTTGATGAGCCAAAGGATAATTCAGCAGATGTAAAGAGTATTTCAGAACAAATGATTGAAAAATATGTTCCAATGGTAAGAGAAGCACTAGAAGAAATTAGACCACATTATGATAATCTTAAAGAATATGAGGATATTTTGATAAATGCAAAATTGTACATTGATGATGCAGAAAATTTTCTAAAAGAAGGAAAAAAAGAATATGCAGTACTAAGTATAGGTTATGCAGACGGTCTAGTCGATGCATTACGCATTGCAAAAGGTTTTGACCCAAAAATGTGATAACGATGAGTTGAAATTGGACATAACATGAATGAAAATGAAATGAAAACACTTGAAGAAATACAAAAATCTTCGTCAAAGATTGTTTTAGCAGGAGGAGTTTTTGATATAATTCATCCTGGACACATCCATACATTAAATGCTGCAAAAAAATTAGGAGATATTTTAGTTGTTGTTGTAGCTACAGACAAAACATCCATTAAAATGAAAAAACGTGAGCCATTACATAGTGCTCAATTAAGACAAGAGTTAGTTTCATCATTAAATATGGTAGATTTATGCATCATTGGAAATGAAGAAGATATTTTCAAAACAGTTGATTTGGTAAAACCACAGATAATTGCACTAGGTTATGATCAAACACATCAAGAAAAATTCATTACAGAAGGATGTAAGAAAATAAACTTGGACGTTATAGTAGCTAGATTAGAGTCTCCAAGACCTAAGACCTCAAGCTCAATTATTCAAAAAGAATATGGCAAAGATATTCACGGTCTTTAACCAAAATTACCTAAAATGGAAATTTTTACTTTAGTATTTGAGTTATCAGAAATTTTTAATGATTTCCGAATATTATTTTTTGAAATAAATTCAACAATTGTTGTATCATGATGGGTTCGTTCAAGTAAGATCAATTCACAATCAACTTTATTATTAATTTTTGATTTAAAACATTTTACCCATCCAAATGTTCGTTTACCATCAGAAAATGAATTAATCTTTATTCCTTCATAATTTGATAATTGTGAAATAGCCTGAGAGAATTTTTTTTCATTTAATCGAATATTCAGTGTTCCAGGAAAAGGAACATATCCTAATTTTGATTTGAATTGTTTTGTATATCCTTTCATCGACATATAGTATGCACCTTCTCCCATTCCAGAAGTTATGGTACCTGTAAGCATTAAGGAATTAGTAGATTTTGATATTAATTTTGATAAAAGATTATGAAGTGTCGATAATTCAATGAATCCTTTATTTGTAATTTTTATCGATTGTTTTCGTCCAGATTGGATTCTTTCAATAAATCCACCTAATTCTAATTCTTTTAAATGTAAAGATGCAGATTGTTGAGATTTACCTATTTCTTTTCCAAGAGATGTAGTAGTTATGTTAACAAAATTATGTTTTCCACCTTTGGATAAAATATGTGCTAGAGTAAGGAGGTGTTGTGTCTTTAGATCAGTCATTAATTAGATGCTATACCAAGTTCTCTAAATGTTTTTAATGAAACACCGTCAGAGTCAGATAATTTTGCAGTTCTATGACCAATTATATTTTCTATACCAGCAATTTTTGCAGCATCAACTAATCGTTGAGTAATTATTCCATCTAGAATTAGATATTTTATTCCAGATTGACCATTAATTTTACCAACTAATTCAGGAATTGCAACTCTGAATACTTCAGTCTCACTTGAATCAAGTGCAATTGCTTCTAGAGATTCATTTAATTCTAAAAATTTATTTTTGCACAACTCTGCAAGAGGATTATCATCAACATTTTTAATTTCAGGTGCAGATAATTCATCTTCCATCTGTTTTTTAACAGGACTCAAAAGTTCATCAACTCTTTTTGGAGTTAATTCTTCAACCTCAATTCCAGTATCAGCACGTAATTCAACATCGACATGTACAACAGATTTTAATTCTTTTAAAATGAATCCACCAGCTCTATCACCATCGGTAAATGCTACAACCTTCTCTTTTTCTTCACATATCTGTTTAATTGATTCATCAATTCTTCCACCTTCAAATGCTAATGCATTATCATAACCTGCTCTCAAGAGATTTATTATATCAGCACGTCCTTCTACTAAAATTATCCATTTAGAGTCAAATATTCCCGTGCTACAATGAAGTTTTTTAGGACCATATGTTGTAATTTTCTCAGAATTATTTTCATGAACTTGTTCAAGCATTTCCTGTCCCTCACTTACAGAATTTGTAGACCATTTTTGTTTAATTTCTTTAGCACGCTGTAAGATATCCTGTTTTTTTGTTGCTCTCACATCGTCGATACCTTCTAATCTGAATGTACTATCAAATGGACCAACTTTATCTATGCTTTCAATTGCAGCAGAGATTAAGGAACATGTGTCAATATCAGTGCTCATTGGTAACAATGCATCACCTTTAGTAGTATTTTCAGTACTGAAAGTATTTACTTCAATTCGACCGACCTTAGATACTCTTTGTAACTCATTCAGATTCATCTCAGGTCCCAAAAGACCTTCAGTTTGTCCGAAGATTGCTCCGATTATATCTGCTCTTTCGACAAGCCCATCAACTTCGAATGAAAGTTTAACGTGGTACTTGACAATACCTGTATATGGCAATTATTTATCATCTCCTTATTATTCAATATTCAGAGATATAATTTGAGATTTATAAACGATTTGAATAAATTAAATGAAAAATAGAGAAAGAGAAAAAATGTTTACTCAGTACTGAATGAAGAGCCACATGAACAAGATTTTGTTACATTTGGATTGTTGATTTTGAAACCAGAACCCATTAGGCTTTCAATATAATCGACATTTGCGCCATTGAGATGATCAATGCTCATACTGTCAACTAGTACTTTGACACCATTTTCTTCCATTATGCTATCATCTTCTTCAGCTTCTTTTTCAAAGCCCATTCCGTATGATAGACCAGAACAACCACCACCTTGAACGTAAATTCTTAGGAACTGTGGTTTTCCTTCTTCTTCAGCCATGAATTCTTGAATTTTTTCAGCGGCTTTTGAAGTGATTGTCACCAATTTACCTGATTGTGTTTTAGGTTGTTCTAATTCTGCAGATGCTTGTTGTGATTTTGGAGGTTCAGCATGAGCCTCGTGATTTGTACCACATCCACACCCATGATCATCATGTGATTCATGAGCTGCATCGTGAGTTTGTTCAGTTGCCATACAGATTTTTAATCCTCAAATTATAAGAAGCTTTTCCCCCTTTGTAGGGTATTAATAAAGAAAATAAAGAAAAATAGAGAGTTCTATTTTTTGGATTTATTCACAAAGTCTACCATACGTTTTTCCCTATCAGGATCAGAGAAACAATTTCTCCAGGCTAATAGTTCGACACCTAATCCGGTATCTAGATCTGCATTTCGTCCTTTGTTAATAGCTGTTTTTGACATGCGAACTGCAAGTGTAGCATTTGATGCAATAGTTTTTGCCATATTCATAACCTCTTCCATTAGAGATTCTAACGGAACGACATTATTTACAAGACCAATCTCTTTTGCTTCAGCAGCCTTGATCATTTTTCCAGTATAGACAAGTTCTTTTGCTTTTGCAATACCAACTATTCGCATCAATCTTTGTGTTCCACCCCATCCAGGAGGAATTCCGATTGTAACTTCAGGTTGGCCCATTCTTGCATTTTCAGATGCGATTCTAATGTCACAAGACATTGCAACTTCACAACCACCACCTAATGCAAATCCGTTTACTGCAGCAATTGTTGGTTTTGAAACATTTTCAACAGTTGCAGTTACTTCTTGTCCAAGCTTTGCATATACTTCAGATTCATCAGCAGATATTTTTGACATGTATTCAATGTCAGCTCCAGCTGAGAATGCTTTATCACCTTCGCCAGTCAAAACAATTACTTTTACACTATCATCTTTATCGAGTTGCTGAAAAGTAGAAATAATTTCTCTTGCAACATCAACACTCATAGCGTTAAGCTTTGTTGGGCGATTAATCTTTACGATACAAACGCCTTCATCTTTGCTTGTTGTAATCATTGACATATAGAAAACGAATAGAATGTAAA
>JAOMCQ010000009.1 GCA_028345095.1 Candidatus Nitrosopelagicus sp.
CCTAGATTTTGGCATGAGTTTTGGAAAGCGTGGTGCCTATTTTGACGAGTTTATGAGTCCAAGGACAGCAGCAGGTTTACGTGATTTTTTTGAAATGGGAATGATTCCAAAATTAGATGGATTGTATAGAAATGATCTTAATGTAATGTTAGGAGAAGAACCAAAGCCCGCTGACATTGATGCTGTATTGTTAACACACGCACACGCAGATCATGCTGACTACATTTCATTTCTACATGAAGATATTCCGATTTACATGGGTGATACTTGCAAGTTAATTCTAGAGGCAATTAAAGAAAGAGGACAGAGAAGTTTTGAAAAAGAAATTTTATCATTCAAACCAAGAACAGCTGCAGGAATAGATAGAAAATCTGACGAAATTGAAAGGACTGTAAACACTTTTCGAACTGGCGACAAATTCAAGGTTGGCTCTTTAGAAGTAGAACCAATTCATGTAGACCATTCAGTTCCAGGAGCGTATGGGTTCATCATTTACACATCATCTGGCCCTGTCGTGTATACTGGCGATATCAGGTTGCACGGAACAAGACCAGACATGACTGAAGATTTTGTAAAAAAGGCAGCAGAAGTTGATCCTATTGCACTGTTATGTGAGGGAACAAGAATTACGGATCCTGAAACTGACGAGTCTGAACAAAAAGTCTACAATGATTGTAATGCAAATATAAAAAATAATGACGGACTGGTAATTGCTGATTTTAATTTCAAAGATATGGATAGAATGCGAACATTTTATGATATTGCAAAGGATAATGACAGAAAATTTGTAGTAGATATCAACAATGTTGCATATCTAAAGCACTTATCAAAGGATCCACAACTAGGAATCCCTGATTTTTCAGACGAGCATATAGCAATTTTTAAGCCGCTAAAGTCATCATGGACAAAATCTCAAAAAGACTTGTTTGATGAACCAAATTTGATAACTGCAGATGATGTAATCAAAAATCAAGACAAGATGCTTTGTGCATTTTCATTTTGGAACTTTGGTTCTTTAATTGATATCAAACCAACCTCAAACTCACTATACATTCATTCAGCAAGTGAACCATGGGATGATGAGGGAGAATCTGATAAAAAACGAGTAAATTTGTGGCTAGAACACTTTGGTTTGAACAGACTTCAAAGCCATTGCTCAGGTCATTCAAAGGGCAGTTACCTCCTAGAGGTGGTAAAAACAATTGATTCAGACATGCTTTATCCAATTCATACAGAACATCCAGAAGCATATGGGAAGGTTACTGACAAACTGACAATTGTACAAGAAGCAAAGAGGTACGAGTTATAATGAGTGACGAAGAAGAAGCTAAATTTAATAGATTACTTGAAGCTTTAGGAGAAGCAACAAATTCTGTTGAAGAAAAAATAAACAATGATGATTTTTTAGAATTAATTGAAAAATTAAATAAAAAACATCCATTGATGTATCTTCCAGATTTATTGAATGATTTTGTTCAAGGTGATACATTAGTAAAAATGCTATTCAAACATCATCTAACTGAACACAGTAGAGTAACACAACTTTTTGAAAAATCTTTAAAGTTTAAACTCACACATAGAACCAAAAGTCTAACAAATTCTCAAGTAAGTGACGAAAAAAAACAAATAATTAAACAAGAAAATCTATCACACCCAAACATTGGTCCACGATATAACGAATTAACCACTTTATGCAAAAATAATATTGAGATAATTAATTCAAATCTAATTCATAATGTAATTCGTGCATATACAATATTGTTATTTTTCCTAGAAAAACAAACTATCAAACATGATGAAATTTCTACTCTATTGCCAAATATTATTGAAAATTATTCAAATTTAGTTCGTTCAAAACCGGAATTCAATCCAAATCTAGAAAATTTCATTGATGATAAAAGAATAGATAAAATTATCCATGAGTTAATTGTTTATGAACATATTTTTCCAGATGCAGATGATCCAAAATTATACACAATTTCGCCAAAATATCTCAAACTTCCCACTTTGATCAAAAACATTGTTACAAACAATGAAAAAGGAATATCATATCCCAGATTATTTCTTGAAATTCATAGAAAGCGTACGCTTTTTGATTTAATTCCTAACAGTGGACTTGTAAAATCCGCAATTTTTGAATTAGAAGAAAAAAATGAAATTATACGAAAAAGTGGCCTGAACTCATTTCATGACCAATTTTTCATACCTAAAGAATACGAAATACAGCACTCAAGATTAGAACAATCAATCATCCAACAAGGCGAAAAGAAGTTCTTTGGAAGAAGAATTACTCCTAATCTTTTCATTTCTGAATTAAATCAGTTAACAAGAGGTGATTTTGAGCCTGAAGATGATCAAGTGACTAGAATTGCTGGAATGGTTTTATCTAATGCCCGTATGCTACAAGCCGACAGTCAAAAACCACCATTATTTGATTTCACAGTTGACATGAGTAATTATCAGTTAACTCCTGAACAACTCCGGGTTTTACAAGAAACTGACATTCAATTAACATCAAATATTGTTCACATTTCTGTTATGATAAACGAAGATCTTGATCTTAGTTTAATTGAAAATATGTCTAGAGAAATACCTGAAAATGAACAGGGATTAGTTATCTGTTTTAAAAAAATTGAAGACGAGAATCTAAATAATTTTCTAACAGAATACAAATCGATTCAGATAGTCGATGAATCAAATTTCCGAAAATGGTGTGAAATCACGCCTATTATACCATGTAGATTGGGTTCTATTGCAAAAATTCGATATGGAGATAATGCAGGCCAGCTTGCACAAATTAATTCCATAAACTTTGAATCAGGTCTAGCAGACATCAAAGTTTTTCCCTCAATGTATGATACTACGCAATACATCGGTAGTATGCAAGAAATTAGTTTCTCAAACGTAGATAAATTTCGTGAAATGTCTAACCGATATTATAATTTCTTACAATTGTTATTTGATGCATCATATGGTGATGAATTCAAAAATGTTATTCTAGATTCACAGGATTTTAGTAATGTGAATACTGAACATAACTTACAAAGTATTTCATGCCAATTTGAAAAGCATAAAGCAGAAATTGATTCTGGTGAAATGTTCTTAGCATCATGTAATTGCTTTATCTGGAAAGAATTTTCACATTCTGATGGATTATGTTCTCATTTAATTTATGCATACAATTTATGGTTTAAAGAATTACTTGATATGGGTGAAACAAAAATCACTAATAAAATGTTACATGAATTATACACACTAAAACATAATATCTCTTCTCCATTATTAGCAGAAAAACACACGTGCCCAAATTGTAATTTTAGTATAACAACTATTCAGGGACTAAATGATTTCTTTGGAACTCGTATAATTAATGGAAAACCAATTCCACAATCATGGTGTAGAAGATGTCGAAAAAAACAAAACAAATACTATCAGGAATGATTTATTTCTAATTTTTTGTAATCTGTAGTGATTCTGATTTTTTATCATAGTCACTATTTTCTAAGATATTTTTTATTGGATTTGGAATCAATATTGGTTCATCAGAGGTTTGATTTTGTAAATCAATTTTTGGAATAAAGTATATCCAATAATTATCTGG
This sequence comes from Candidatus Nitrosopelagicus sp., assembly GCA_028345095.1. Lineage (GTDB taxonomy): Archaea > Thermoproteota > Nitrososphaeria > Nitrososphaerales > Nitrosopumilaceae > Nitrosopelagicus. Next base: position 3,602 of record JAOMCQ010000009.1, read on the forward strand.
ATATTTTTTAGCAATTTCCATCTCATTGTAACTCCAATGTATACTAAATTCTACATCCGTGGAACTTTTGACCTCAATGAATCTATCGTGATTTAGATCATCAGATTTACCATCAAATGAGCGAATATCATATCCAGCATTTGCCCATTTTTCACTAATTCTCTCTACATTTTGTGCCTCTTTTTCACAGTCGATTTTTGTCAATCGCTCTTTTTCATATTTTAGAGCAATTTCTTCTCCAAGATTGCCTATTTTCTTCATAATTATCAAGGAATCATCAATTTGATTTTGAGAAATTTTTCTTTTTGGAAGTCCAACAGTTAATCTCTGAATTTTATCTGTGAATTTTTCATTAATGAAAATCTGTGTATCTTTTTTTTCTAATAATTTAATTTCATACAACATTGGTAAAATTTCAGGATTCATACAAACACCAAAAATTTCATTTTTTGGAAACCAAAATTTAGAATCTTCTTCATGAAATTCTGCTAAAAGTGCTAAAACTACTTTTGATAAATTTCCATTCAAGAAACATTCTTCAATGAATAACTCCTCTTGTTTTTGATTTAAATCATAACCTTCATCATTAGATAATATTTCTTCTCCAAGTTCTGTAAGCATGAAATTATTATTTTCTAGTTTTAATATTTTCACGTCAAGACAAAATTTCTTAAATTCCTCATAATTTTGATAAGTATTTTCAATTACTGGCTGAATATCGAATGTCTTCATTACTTCTATTTCTGGTGATTGGTTTTCTACTTCATGTAACTTTACTACACGTAAAAAATTCGAAACATGTCTAAGCTTCATTTTCTTTCTGTTTATGTAATTCTTTAAGGTGTTCAACTAGTGAATCATAATCAGCTTTCCATTCATCACTATCAGTTTTTATAATGTTTGAATCATAATTTAGTTCCTTTAGATCTTTACTTTTTAATATATTATGCATTTCTTCATTTTTAGCCCATAATCTATCATGAATTTTTTTATCAATGGTATTTGTTGCAATAATTTGATGATAAGTAACATTTGGAATTCCTTTACCATGTATCATTCCAATTCTGTGAATACGATCCATTGATTGCATAAATTGTGCACCATTCCAATTTCTATCTAAATAAATTGCATGACTACAAACTCGTTTACCAAGAATATTTTTGTGTAATGATACAGCCTCTGCTAATGATGCAGGTGTTGCAATTAAAACTCTAGGGTTTGTATCATCTTTGAATTTTTGAATTCTTTCATCTCTGAGTGAGGTAGTGCCTTCATAATCTTTTGTGGGTTCTTTAGGAACTCCTCCATGTACCAAAATTGGTTTTTCTCCTGCAAAAATTTCATCTGCAAAAACCTCCATGTTGTGCCTAAAACTAGACCAAATGAGCACTTTCTCACCTTTTTCCATTAATTCATGAGCGATTTGACCTGCTTCTTTAATTTTAGCAGGAATTTCTAATGTTGAATAATTTTTAATTTTATCATAAATTGGCAAATCTCCAATATCTAACATGTCAATTGGATCAGAATAATATCCAAATTCATCACTATCCACATCAAATGTTGTTGAATATTCTGCAAGCATGGAAGGATTAGATGCAGTCATTAAAAGACGAGTCATCTTTGCTCTCCTAAATTTTTGTAATCTAGATTGTTCTCTAAAGCTATTAATTTCCTCTAGTGTTTTTGCAGCAATTACATCATAAATCATTCTTTGAACAGGTAGTAATTCTACAGGATATTGCGGATAATCGGGGTTTGGTAATTGTAAATCTTTTTTTGTTATTCTACAATATAGAGGAAATAATGCATCCCGATATTTTTGTGATAAACCGCCTGTTCTACTGATATTTGTATTGTATTGTAATTGGTGACCTAACGGAGGTGTATCTGGCCACAAAAAAGTAATCTGTGTCCATAAATCTTTTGCATCATTTGGAATTGGTGTTCCCGAAAGAATAATTCTTCTTGTTGCATCTCCTGCAATATCTAATGCCATTTGTGCATATCTTCCTAGTTTTGGATTTTTTATGTAATGAGATTCATCAATAATTAAAACAGTTTTAAATTTTTGAAGAAATTGACGAATCTCATACGTTTTTCTCATTGCAGTTGCAAAATGCATCAAAAATAATTCATAATGATGTCCTAGGTTTGATAATTCACTAACAATATCTCCTCGCAATCTTTTACTTTTTGGTTTTCTTCCAAAACATCCTTCAAACTCTTCTTCCCATGGAACAAATGCTGCTGTTGGTGAAATTACAAGAATTTTTTCAACAATTCCTTCTTTTAACCACTTTGAAATTGCAGCATACGTGATAGTTGTTTTTCCACCTCCTGGAACAGAAAAATTTGCAGCATTTCCTACTCCAAGAATATGTTCAACAGATTCTTTTTGATATGGTTTAAGTTCACGTAAAAATGTAGAAGGTAATTCTATCTCATGTTCATCTTTAGATTTTATTTTAATGCCATTTTCTCTTGCTAATTGGTAATCCTCTTGAACAGTTTTTGACTCTTCATTTTCTTTCTTTAATTCATTACAAATCTCAAGTTTATCGCTAAAATACTCAATTGTCCATTTTATCGTATTTCGAAATTTTACGGAATTATTTGTGCGTGGAAAAATGAATGAATCTCCATGCTTCTCATATCCTCCCTCTTTTAGCCAATCTAAATCATAATATTCTTTTTGAGAATCATCACTTTTCTCATATTTTAATTCTAAATTTCTATAGACATCATAACATAATGAATGCAAAAAAATCACTTACCTATTTCTTCTAATTTCTTTGCACTTCTTAAAATTCTCTTAATCACATCTTTTACTTCTGGTTTTTGCAGATCAGGATTTTGATAATCAATTGCATCTAGGAAAGTTGCTGCTTTTCGTAACATCTCTGCAACCTTGTCTTTGTTTTCTTCTGCACCCAATTCATCCCCTGCTTCTTCAAAAATGGTTCCTATCTCACTATTTTCTCCATCTTCCTCATCAGGTTCCTCAGGTATTGGTTCTTCAATACCAGCTTTACCTTGACATTTTTCTCCTAAAGAAATTATTTTTTTAATTGCAGTATCAAGTTGAATTCTTACCATTCTCTCAATTTTTCGAAGTTCTCTATGTCCTATTCCATCATAAATTAAACAAAACACTGCGAATTTTATTTTTTGTCTAGTTGTTGTGTCTACTCCCATTCTATCTTCTGTAACAATTATTTTTTGTAATTCTGCAAAATGTTCTACTTTTCTATCAGCTAGTTTGTAGTCGCCTGGTTTACCTACATGAACTAAATATTCATCTATTCTTTCTAGTCTATCTAGTTTTAATTCAATTTCATCTTTATCATCTATACCATAAAGTGTTTTAGCTATTTCAGATGTTGTTATTCCTGCATTTACTCCTTGTCTTAATTTTAATAATTCATTCATTGGACCATATCTTAAAATTTCATCTTTTCCTAATTGTATTCCTGCTTCTAGTTTCCAAAGATCATTTTTGTCAACGTCACCAGGTAATCTTCCAACTTTTATGAATTTGAATTCATCATTACTTGTATCTTCAAATAGTTTGGAAAGAATTGTCATTCTTCTATTTCCATCAATTACGTAACCATCTTCAGTGATTATTCCTGGTAACCACTGTCCTCTATCCTTAATGTCATCGTAGGTTCTCTTTGATTCATTAACGTCTAAATTCCAAAGTAAGTTTTTGATTTTCTTTGCATCTTCTTTATCTTCAGGTTTTAATTCTCCGCCCTGTTTTTTTACTTCATTGATATATTCAGCAGCAAATCTTCCATTTCTAATGTTATAGTATAGCAATTCAATAGGTAATCTGTAAACCTGAAGTCTTTTCTTCTCACCTTTCAGATTTACAGGAATGGAATCATTTTCCTCACAATCATTAGTTGTGATATACTCATCAATTCGTGTTTTATTATCACTATTCAATTCAGACATAGATCATTCAGATACATTTCTGTGATTTAACAATGATCACTAGATTCAATTTTTCATAATTTTATCTATAATAGAATAAAGTAAATCTAGTCTTTCTTTAGAATCTGAATTTTTTAATGATGAATGCTTTGGGTCTATTATTTCTAAATTCTTTATTGCTCGGTTTATCAGTTTTATTGGTTCTCCAGCTTCTGATTTTGCTTTCAAACTATCTAGTGAATTAATGAAGATGGTTCGTGCTGGAGTGTATGCATCATTTTCTTCTGCGTTTAATTTTTTTGCAAGTTTTTCTCCAGCTTTTTCAGGTTGACAATATTTTTCTGATTCTCTGAATATGTTTGCTTTGAGTTGCTCATCAATCAAGATATCTTTTAATTTTCGAAGAGTACGCACATCAATTCCATCATGGATCAACTGAAATGCAATTCTCTTAATTTTTGTAATATCACTTGGGTTAGGATAAGTCTTTTTTAATTCATCAAGTTTTTTTCTAAAATCTGTAAAATGCTCTGTGATTCCTTCAACTTTTTTAAAATTATTTCGCTCTCCGATATAATCTAGATACCGAACAATTAATTCAAGTACTTCCAATTTCTCTAAGACTTCTTTTTCTGTATAATCACCATACAGTGTTTTTGTAATCTGTAATGCTGTTAGCCCTGCATCAATCCCTTGTTTAAATTTAAGTAATGTGTTAATTGGCCCATAATCAAGCTGAACATTTCTTGATAATTGTATTCCTGCTTCTATTTTCCATAAATCAATAGGTGAAATGTTTGGAGGAAGTCGTGCTACCATCAAATCCTTAAAGTTTGAATCACTTTCGAAGATGTTCTCTATAATTGACATTCTTCTATTTCCATTAATGACTTGACCTCCATGAGTACAGACGCCAGGTTCTCTTTGACCATACTGACGAACATTTTTTTCTAAAGTCATACTTTGTTTTGGATCTAATGAAATCAATAAGTTCTGAAGCTCTTTTCTGTCCTCTTTATTTTCAGATTCAAGCTCTCTTCCCTTCTTATTTTTTAATTCTTGATATTCAGCAGCAAATCTTCCATTTTTAATATTGTAAACTAGATTTTTCAATGGAATCTTGTAAACTTGTAAATCTACATTCTGACCCTCAAGAAGAACTGAATGTGTTTTTGGCAGTGTTGCCTGAGGATTATTTGTGATATATTCATCGATGATTTTTCCATTTGACTCCTCAAAAGACATGTACGATCAATTATATCATGTGTAAAAAGTATGATCTAATTTAAAATAAAAAAAAGGATTGAATTCAGGATTCACGCCTGATATTTTTTCCAGCCTCTGTAATCTTGTGTATCTCTGGGTCTAACAGATAGTATGTCGCAAACATCATTTGCGCTACCAGTCTGACTCGTCCAGGAGTTCCAAGCGGATACTTTTTTTCCATTTTTTCGACAAACCCTTCTACTAACGGCATCAAGTGTGTAGTCTCTGGAAGGTCTGTACATCTACCCATGTAGATGTGGCAGTATCTGACGAGATTGCTAATTATCTCAAATCCCGCAGTTTTTTGTTCCAGTGCTAACGTCCACTTGTCAAGACCGCCTGTAATCCATGCTCGAATTTTGTATCTTTCTTCCAGACGCTCTTTTTCAGCAGTCTTTGGTTCCAAGTACGGCGAGGTCATTAGTTGAACTCACCTCTTGTCTCGTACGCTAGATCAAAGTTTCTCTCGCAGATTGTACAGACTGGTCTGTGTATTCGTAGCAATCTAATATTGCCACAGCCAACACAGTCAGTTTGCACCAAGAAATCCTTTGCAGGAGAAAAAGACGAGAAGTTACTTTGTTTTTTCCAAAGTAGTCTATACCTTGCAGTTTCTCTCTCTCTTTTTGCTTCAAGAATTGATTTCTTTTCTGCGATTTTTTGCTCCAGATAGTTTTGCGTCTGAATTTTATCTTCGATGTACTTTTCTAGCGAGTTAGTTTCGATTTTTGTTTGTAGTTTTTGTCGATTGTACCGTCTTTGCAAGCTCACTTGTAAAAGTCTCCCCGCGGCATACTTGATTTACTTCTTACGAAGTTTATGCCATGGATTAGCTCGTCAAAGTCTTCATCCCAGATGTATAGCTTGGTTGTTCCATACTCTAAGATGACAGCGTCGTTTCCTTTTTCGTCTTTGTAGTCATAGAGGCTGATTCTATTTCCATTGAACAGTTGTTTTTCGTTTTCCATTTTTGATGACAACAAACTACGGCACCGTCTAATTTAAGAACATCTCATAGATTGCGATTAGTAATCTTAGGTTAAGTAATACTGAAACTTGGTATAGAAAACTTCACTGTCATTTTTGAGTAAAACACGCTATTTTCCGCTATTTATTTACGCCTAGCCTAAACTAGCGCATATTCAAAATTCTTATACTCAAATCATAATAGAAACGATCACTATGACACAAGAAATTGACATCCCTTTAGACCTGAAACGAGTCGTACTATTAGGTGCTGAAGAGACAAAACTTGGTGATAAGAAAGGCGCTCTAAAACAATACCGTAAAGGCAATCTACACATTCGAGAATACGAAGATCGATTAACAGTTCATACCGATAAGGTAGACCCAAGAGAAGACCCAATTGGACATCTAATCCATGATGCACAAGAAGTACTCATTGGATTAGCAGGTGCAGCACTTGGCGGTGCAGCAATTGGAACTTATATTTACAAAATGAAAAAAAATTCTCCATATAGAAAACAGCAAGCAGTAATTGGTGGACTTGCAGCATCTCTAGCAACAGGATATGCATCATACAAAATATCTAAAAAAATAAAGGAAAAAATGGATTGATACGATGGACGAAAAAGAAACAATTCAAAAAACAATTGATTTTATCGCATCTGAGATAAGAGAAAACAGAATTCAACTTAAAAAATTAAATCTAGAACTACAAACTGCGATCAAAAAACAACAGGAACTAAAGGAGTAATTTACAATGGTTTTTGCAAGAACTATCTACGTTTTCATCAAATTACTGCCATCAATTTTGGCACTAAGAAAAGATCGCGTCTTATGGATATCTGATGACAAAAAAAATGTAGATGAAGAGCGATTCAAGCGTCATGCAAGAAGAATCCTTAACACATGCATCTCACTAGGTCCAGTCTACATAAAATTTGGTCAATGGCTATCATCAAGAGCTGACATTTTACCAGAACCATACCTCAAAGAGTTATCAAAATTGCAAGATGAGGTTCCAGCTGAATCCTTTGATAAGGTAAAACCTGTAATCGAACGAGACATTGGTAAAATTGATGAAAAGTTTGATTCTCTTGATACTACCGCACTATCAGGTGCCTCACTAGGTCAGGTATATCTTGCAACTAAAGATGGCCAGCAGGTTATCGTTAAGGTAAAGCGCCCGGGAATTGAAAAGGTTGTAGAAAAGGATCTCAAGGTACTAATGAAGATCATTCCATTTGCAATGAAGTTTGTAGATCCAAACTTGAGATTCTCAATCATTCCTATAATGAAACAGTTTGTAGAGTCAATGAATGAGGAGTTGGACTATACAAAAGAGTCTGATAATCTAAAAACCATAAAGAAAAACATGGAGCCATATGACAATGTAGTCATCCCTGAAGTCCATGATGATTATTCTACAAAAAACATCATAACAATGGAGTATATTCCAGGAATCAAGGTTACGGATATCCAATCATTAGATGAGAAGGGTATAGACAGGCAAAAACTGGTCATTGACGTCCACAAGGTTTTCTTTACGATGCTTCTAAAACACTCCATATTTCATGCTGATCCACATCCAGGAAATATCTCGGTAAAAGATGATGGTACGCTCATTTTGTACGACTTTGGAATGATTGGTAGATTAAATGATGAGATTAGAATCAAGTTAGTCAGACTATACCTTGGATTAATAGAAAAAAATCCACCTCGTACAGTCAATGCAATGGACGAACTTGGAATGCTTGCACCTGACTTTAATCGTGAAGTGATTGAAAAGGGAATTGAGTTATCAATCAAATCAATGTATGGCAAGAAACCAGACGAAATGGAGGTTGAACAATTAATGAATTTGGCAAATAGGACAATGTCCAAGTTCCCATTCAAGTTACCAAAGCATTTGGCTCTATACTTGAGAATGTCCACCATCATAGAAGGCATATACCATACACACAAAGTTGATTTCAAGTTCATCAAGGTATTAGGACAAATTTTAGAAGAAGAATCACTAATCAAAGACGCATACATTGAAGAAATTAAAAGATCATTTTCACGTTTTGCAAAAACAATTGAGGATACATTAACGATTGCACCTGAAATTAAAAAATTCATGGATGATACAAAAATGATGCAGCAACAATCTGGTAAAAAGAATAATTCAATGTTAGCCGGAAGTATTTTTGCTGCAGCCGTTTTTCTTGGTTCTGCATTTATGTTCCAGTCAAATGAAACCGTTGGAGTGCTAGGAATGATCGCATCAGGCGTCATAATTGGAATTTCTGTCTTATTTAGGAAGAGATAGTTCTAGATTCTCATTCCAAAGAACGATCGCTTTCTTTAAAATGAATAAAAGCATAGTTGTGTATGAGCAAAATGGCATCCTATAAATCAAAAAAATCAAATAAAATCAAAAAAGAGATTGAAGAAAAGGTAAACGATGAAGAAACCACACGTCTCGATAAACTAAAGGTAGGCAGAAAAAACTTTTCCTAATCCTGCCCAAGATTTTAATTCAAAGAAAGATCCGTCTATACATTGATAATTACATTTGAGGGTGGTGATCAAGCTGGAAAAAAGACCCAATCTGCAATGTTGCAAAGAAAACTTCGTTCGGCAAAATTAAAGGTCAAATTATTTGCATTTCCTGATTATACAACTCCTATTGGAAAAGAAATTGATAGATATCTTCATGGAAAGCGCAAGTATCCGGCACAGGTAATCCATTGTTTACTTGCTGCAAACAGATGGGAACGAGCAGGTGATGTAATTACAGCTCACGAGAAAAACTCTGTTCTAATAATGAACCGATATAGGGAATCAAATCTAGTATATGGCATAACAAATGGTCTCAAACTAGATTGGCTTGAAAAATTAGATGAAGGCTTGCCAAAATCAGACCTAGTTATTGTTTTAGATGTTCCTCAAAAAGAGTCATTTGCAAGAAAAAAGCAAAATCGTGATAAATTTGAGAAAAACAAACAATTCTCAAATAAAATCTCTCAAGGATATCGTAAATTAGCAAAAAAGAAGAGATGGAAGGTGGTAAACGCATCTCAATCAAAGGATGAGGTTCACAAAGATGTAATGAAGATTGTAGCAAAAAAAATGGGGCTATGAAAAATCAATTTCTAGAAATTACAGATCCAATTCATGATTTTATTCGATTGAATAATACCGAACAGAAGATCATAGATACATCAGTCTTTCAAAGATTGAGACGAATCAAACAATTGTCTGGTGCACATTTGACATATCCTGGAGCACAACACACAAGATTTGAACACTCGTTAGGTGTAATGCATATTGCTGGAATGGCTGCAAATTCTCTTTCATCAAAAAAACAGATGTCGGTAACAGATACAGATGACATTAGACTTGCAGCATTATTACATGACATTGGTCATGGTCCATTTTCACATCTATTTGAAGAAGTGTTACAGAAAAAAAAGCGTATAACACATGAGCAGATTGGAAAAGAAATAATCTTAAAATCAGAAATTGGTGATATTATCTCTAAAACAACTGATAAAAAAAAGATTAACCGCTTAGCAGTTGGTGAAGGAAGTAAACAGTTTGAAAATGAAATAATCTCTGGTGCACTTTCTGCAGACATGATGGATTATCTTCTAAGAGATGGATATTTCACAGGTGCAGAACATGCAAAAATTGACCATAATCGTATAACAAACTCCTTTGAGATTTACAAAAATAAATTAGCCCTACAAAGTTCGGCATTGGTAAACTTTGAGACAATGATGATCTCCAGATTCCAAATGTTCAAGGCTGTATACTTTCACAAAACTGTTCGTGCAGGAGAGGTAATGTTGTTAGAAGCAATGAGTTTGGCAGATGATCATCTAGGATTGAGTACAATGAATGCTGAAGAATACGTAAAACAGACAGATGATACCATCTTACACCAATTGACAACTCTACCAGAAACTAATTCTAATCTAAAGGCAGCTAAAAAAATTGCTAACGACTATCAGGACAGAAGACTCTTCAAATGTGTATTTGAAAAAACAATCTCTGGCAAAAAATCATTTGGGAAAAATACTCTAAAACAATTCAGAGAAGATATTGCCAAAAAGTCAAAATTGGCAGAAACTCAGGTTTTCATAGATACATCTACCACTAATTCCCTTCCTCTGGCTCCATCAAAGAAGGAATCAAACTCTATAATCTTAATCAAAAAAGAAGGTAGTAAAGTAATTCCTCAAACAATCCCGATATCTGAGATTCCTCTTGTATCGTCGATGTCAGGAAAAATGAATATTCTTAGAGCATATACTCAACAAAAGAATAGAAACAAAGTTGAAATTGCTGCAAAATCAATTCTTGGTGAACTGTAACAATGAAGAAAAAAATTGTAATCAAATTTTCGGGCAAGGTCTTTGCAATGGAAAATGTAAAACTCCTAAAGGATTATGCTAGATTTTTGGTAAAAATTAGCAAAACATACCAACCAATCATAGTTGCTGGTGGTGGAAAAATTGCAAGACACTACATTACACATGCCCGTTCTTCAGGTGCTGATGAATCCACCCTAGATGAACTTGGAATTGAGATATCAAGATTAAATGCAAAATTACTCATTTATGCACTAAAAGACAAGGCATATCCTCATCCACCAACCACTCTCCGAGAAGCAAAGCATGCAGTAGATAGTGGATTAATCGTAATTGCTGGCGGATTACATCCTGGGCAATCGACAAATGGAACAGCTGCACTAATTGCTGAAAAGGTAGACGCTGAACAGTTCCTTAATGCAACTGATGTTTCTGGAATTTATGACTCTGATCCTAACAAAAACAAAAAAGCAAAACTCTTCAAAACAATTGAAATGAAAAATTTGAAAAAACTTCTAATTCATGAAGATTCTGTAGCAGGCGGATATGATCTAATGGATATTGTTGCACTCAAAATTATAGAACGCTCAAAAATCAAAACTAGAGTGATAAAATCTGATATCAAAACTCTTGAAAAGGCAATAAAGGGTGGAGCCGCAGGTACTGAAATTCTTTTAGGAAAAAAATAATTCCATAATTCATGTCTGAAATAGAATCATTACTAAAAAGTGGACAAACATCACTAAACCTAGGTAATCCAAAAGATGCATTAGGGTTTTATCAAAAAGTTCTTGACCAAGATCCAACTAATTTAGAGGCGTTAATCAAAAAAGGTAACATATTCGGAAAATTTGGAAAATTTGAATATGCGATAATTTGTTATGATGATGTTTTGGCACAAGAAAAAGAAAATATCTTGGCATTACTGAACAAAGGATTATGTCATCATAATCTTGGAAAATATGATACAGCCATAGAATGTTTTGATATGGTTTTGACAGTAAAACCACAAAATACTACTGCATTATACAACAAGGCCTCATCTCTTATCAAATCAGGTAAAATCAAAGAGGGACTAGAATTATTATCTCATGTAATAAAATTAGATTTTTCATTTAAGGCAAAAGCAAAAAACGATATTGATTTTGTTGATATTAAAAATCTAAATGAGTTTAAAGAAATTACTATCTGAATTTTTGTATTATTTTAATTCTGATTGTATTGTATCAAACATCTCTGTCCAAATTGCAATTTGATTTCCTGGGAATTCTTCAATCCCTGATTCTCTAACTTTGGCATAAATTTTTGAAGCCTCTTCTTTTTCCAAATCCTTTGATTGTGTTTTCGTATATCCATCTCCATCTACCAAAATTATCACATATCCTTCTGGTTTTTTTATGGCTGCAGAATAGATCTCCTCTCCTACAGGAATGAATTTCCCATCCTTCTTTTTTGTAGTTAGAGTTAGCATAGCAAATCCTGCGATATCAAATAATTTCATTTGAGCCTCATTTGCTCGTTTTTTGCCTTGTTGCACTGCTTGAAAATACTGCATAATTTCATACAGCACTAGTGCTATATTTTAGATTCCTTTTTATGAAGAAAAAACAGGAAAATCTTATTGAACCCAAAAATCCCTGTTCTTGGAGTAGTTGGTGCATTAGCACTGGTAATAGTAGTGATTTCATATTCTGGTACATCAATTATTGATGATACATCAGGTGAGGTTCGTATTGGAACTTCTGGTGGAATGCCTACATTAATTCCATTAATCATTGAACTAGAGGATGTTGAAATTTTAAATGTCGATGAAAGAATCGCATTTGTTGAAATCTCGTTTAAAGTCACAAATCCAAATTACAAAGGTGTAATTTTGGAGATGATTCGTTATACTGTATATGAAGATGGAATGAAGATTGGAGTAAAATCTATTGGTGATAGAGCTGCTCCTGGCGGAATAGTTTCTGCATCAAATTACTTTACAATTCTAAGTGATAGACCAAGTATAATCTCAGATGAGTTCAATATCAAAAATGATGGAAATATTCCTGAATTGTGGAGTGCACTTGAAAATGGCGATCCAAAGTGGAGAGTTACAGGTGAGGCATATTATAACCTCAGTTCAATGACTGCAGGCGGGGAAAACGTAGTTGATTTCGAATTTACTAGGTAATAGTATCACAATTTTTGAAAATTATGATACAACACGTTATATTCTATTTCTGAACGATTTTTACCATGGCAGAAGCAGATATGGCCGCATTCGGTTCAGCAATTGGCGTAGCAATCGCATTAGCAGTAGTTACATTTGCACTTAGAGGCAAAGGCCACCCAGAAGAACCAGGCGAATAAACTAAAACCAAACAGAATTTTCTTTTCTTTTTCTTATTTTTAATAATCTAGGATCTCATACTATCCATAAAGTCTTTACCTGCACCGAAAAAGTTTATCGTCTTTCCTGCCTTTTTCTTTGCATAACATCTTTCAAAATATTGACAATCGGTACATTCTACAGATGTCTCTAAGATTGGAGTCTTTTTCTCTTTTAGTAGATCATTTAGGACACGAACTCTTCTGATAGTTTCTTCAAACATTTTCTTAGCTTTTGTAACTGAAAATGATATCTCATCACCCTTACCGTCTATGTAAATGATGACTCCATCAACCTTATCATATGCGTACATGCATGCGTTAATGTACAACAAATCTTTTGCATAAGGACTTTCTGGATGTTCTCCTGCTGATCTAAAAATCATCACTAAATCGTCTACAATTAGGTCTGCTTGAGTCTGTAGATCAATGTCTTCTAGGGAAAAATCTTTAGGTTGTGCTCCAAACTCTAATTGTCGGAACATACCTCCTATTAGGTCCGAAAAACTGGTTCTATCTTTTTCAATTTCATCAGTTCTGTCATAAAATGATCTTCTGAGGCATCCTATCACTTCACTTGCATGAATTTTTGAGATATCATCTTTTTTGAATCTATATTCTAATTCTCTTCCAACTGATTCAATTGAATTTTTAATGACTGTTCTATAGTCACGGTCTCCCATCATGGTAGATCAAATGGATTCTATCGGTGTTTTAAAGTTGTTCATGATAAAAATTTGTAGGTTTGAAACCAAATGACTCGAAATACGTTAGTAGGTTAGTTTAGGCGTCTTTTTTGAATATTTATTCAAGGCTACGTGAAATACCTGATGCTCAAGCATGTAACTATGAACATCTTTTCTCTCTTTGCCATTATCATCAATACTCAAAACTACCACATTTTCTTCATCTGTCTCAAATGTAAAAAAGTCACTTGACATGAATCCATGGGTGTCTGGTTTCTTTTTCTTATCATCTATCAGATTTGTCAGAAAATGTGAAATCCTATCCGAGACTGATAAAAGAGCAAAATGAGTGCCTATTGCAAGCACCGCACCAATTAGAAGATTATCTAAAACTGCGTAGAAATACACAAAAACTCCTATTGACGGAACGGCTAAAATTATTCCCAAAATAGAACTTACCCAGACTCCTAATGCAAGAAAATCAATTTGTGCATCTTTGTATGGGCTCATCACTCTTTTGATATCTGGCTGAGCTCTTTCTCTAATCAAATAGTAGAGTTTAGTATTAGGAATAATTCTTTGTAACATATCTTATTCCGCTTCTTTAATAATTAATTTTGACATTGTAGTTTCAACAGGAATATTTTGTTCAACTGCAAATGCAATTGCCCCAATGTTTCTTACTTCATATCCAATTAATTTTGAAATTCCTATAACAGTTGCAAAACTAAACATCTTTGAGAATGCCCCGTTGATGGAATTATAATACGTCATTTCAAATGCATGTTCAAACTCTGCAATTACTTCTACTTCATCTTCAGTTTCTGGAATCAAGTTTTTGTATCTTGTAGTTGATAATTCGTCTAATGCATCTTTGACACTTTCTGCTGCCATCATTCTATCCATTACTTGGTTTGGAATATTTACTGTTGCAGTAATTGTCAAGTCTTGAATTCTCTCATCATCTAATCCCCAGAACTTTCCTCTAATTATGCTCATTATATTGTAAAAGTCAATCTCCATTCCATAAATGTGAGATATGTCTTGGTCGTTTTCGCTTCTTAATGCTCTTGAGATATTCTGGTAAAGCATTTTGTCAAAGTAAATATCAAATGCTTGAATATTTTTTGTTTCATTGTATAGTTCCACAGCTTTTTGAATCTCAGCATTAAATGGTGATGAACCTAATGATGATACTGCTTCTTCCAAATCCTTTGCAACTAATGCTTTAACTACAGTATCTCTCTGTTTTGCTAATTCTTCAGCATGCATGTTAAAGTATGCTGAAATTTCTTCTTGAGATTTACCCAAAATTTTTCCTTTTAAAATTAGCTTTAGATTTGAAACAATGAATTTCTGAAAGAATGCGTCTAGAATTTTAGAATTTCCAGAAGCCTTTGCAATCTTAAATTGATTATCTGCTAGATTTGCTCTTAATGCCATTTCAAGTTTTTCAGCTGTATATGGTTTGGTTACTGCATTTACTGCTTCAAGATATTTTGTATTTTTGATTCTAGTAACCAATTCATCTAGATCGCGTGATTCGGCTAAAGTTTGAAGATCTGGTCTTTTTAATAATTGACCGCGTTTACTATATGATTTTACAGTAACGAAAATTTTCTGAGAACCTCCAGAGCCCATTTAGCTTTTCTCACGTCGAACTGATTTTAAATGTTTGTTAAATATATCAGTCAATTTTCTTTAGAAAATCAATAGTTTGATCCCGATCTGACTTAGGAAGTTTTGAAAATCCCTCTAATAGCTCTATCTGAAGACGAGCTGAATTATCTGTAGATTTACTTAGATTTTCCACCGTAAATGGCAGCAAATCATCTAACATCTCTTCGCAATATGCTTTAACATATCTTTCAAAAATTGAAAAACCAAAATGTGGTGCAATTTTGATCAGTTTTTCCATAATCTGAAATGCTTGTTTCTCATCAACATCTGCTTGATTTATTATTTCTTTGAGAATTCTTTTCCTTTCAGAAATATTATCAATTGCTAAAGATACAATCATTCCTTTTTTTGTCAAATGATAAAATGGCATTCCATTTTGTTGTAATGCTTTTGGCCCTCTTTTGAGAGGAAGTCTACCTTCTTCCTCAACTATTCCTAATGGGATCAAAATTTCATCCAAATCTCTGAATATTCCTGAATAGATATTCTTCCAAAGAATTTTATTTTTTTCTGCTATGCTCTGAGAGATGGAAGTTCTAGTCTTTGATGCAGAATTAGTTGAATTTGATAAATGTTGAATAATTGATCTTTGCCTAGATGCTTCTCCTGTAATCTGCTGACTTTTTGTCTTAAATGTATCAAATATTGCTAAGCGCGCTTTCTCTGATTTCATTGTCCATTTTGCCTCATTTTGTAACATAATTTGTACATATTATGTTACTAACACAATATACTAGAATATAATAATTTACACTAGTTGTAGATTTTACATCTCAAATGTTATATACATTCATCCAGCGGTTTTGATCAATGAAATCTCGAAACCATAAGTATGCTCTAATACTTATGGCCGCAGTCGCTATGACGGCAACAGGTGCTCTATCAACAGCATATGCCCAACAAACCTCTGATGGTATGGATGGCTATGTAGTCGGTGATCCCGATGGTGGTGCTGGTATCTATACCGGTAACCCAAACGAATGTTGGTACGACACTGATGATGACGGCGTTCCAGACATGTACTGTTATGTAGATACAGGTGACATGGCTTGGATGCTGACCGCAAGCTCTCTAGTACTTTTCATGACTCCAGGTGTTGCATTCTTCTACGGAGGATTAGCAAGATCAAAGAACGCAGTCAATACAATTGGCATGGTGTTCATTATCATGGGTCTCATGAGTGTACAATGGGTATTGTGGGGTTATTCACTTGCATTCGGCGGAATAGACAGTGACGCAAACTTATTCATGGGCAACCTTGATTATGTTGGCTTCAACCAAGTTTCACACTGGGCACCGTTAGGTGCTCCAAGTCCATGTGAAGATACTTGGGCACACTATTACCAAATGCAAACGATGAAGGAGGGAGATGTATGTAGTGATACATGGCCAGGCACAGTGCCTCACCAACTATTTGCTATGTTCCAAGCAACCTTCGCAATCATCACACCAGCACTAATTGTTGGTGGTTTAGTTGACCGTATGAAATTCAGTGCTATTGTAGTCTTTGTTCTCTTATGGGGAACATTCGTCTATGACCCAATTTGTCATTGGGTATGGGGCGGTGGCTACATCGGCGGTGGAAGTCTAGACTTTAATCCAGACCTGTCACCATCTTATGCACTTGACTTCGCTGGCGGAACTGTGGTTCACATTTCATCAGGATTTACAGCACTTGCTGGCGCCTTAATCCTCGGAAGAAGATTAGGATATGGCAAAGTTCCAATGGAACCTCACAATGTACCTATGGTAGTTCTTGGTGCATCAATTCTATGGTTTGGTTGGTTCGGCTTTAACGCAGGAAGTGAAGTAATGGTAGATGGAATCACTGTAAGCGCATGGACAGTCACAAACACTGCTACCGGTATGGCAACAGTAACGTGGGTGTTGATGTCATGGGCACACACCGGCAAACCTAGTATAGTAGGTGCCGCAACAGGAGCCGTCGCAGGCTTAGTCGCAATCACACCAGCATCTGGTTGGGTTGGACCAATGGCTGCAATAATTATCGGTATTGCTGCAGGTACAGTTTGTTATGGATGTGTTGCATTCAAGAACGCTCGAAAATGGGACGATGCCCTCGATGTATGGGGAGTCCACGGTATGGGTGGTTTAACAGGTGCTATCTTAACTGGTACACTAGCTAGCCCACATATTTGGGACACAGGCGATGGTATTGGCGCATGGACTGGCACACCAGAAGGTTATGAACAACAAGCAATTTCAATAGTTGCTGCAGGAATGTCAATTGCATATGCATTTGGTATATCCATTATAATCTTCAAGGTTATGGATGCAGTATGGCCTGGAGGAATCAGAGTCACTCCAAAAGAGGAGGAAATCGGACTCGATCTCTCACAAAACGGTGAAAGAGCATACGTAAACGAATAGAAAAAAATACTTTTCTTTTTTTCTTTTTTTAAATTTACCAAACAGCGAATGCTAAACTAATTTTTATTCCAGAGCACAAAGAATTACTCATGTTCATTTCAACACCAGACTTGGAAAAAATCTATCAAGATGATTCTGTTTTGCTTTTAGATGCTCGTTCTTACAAGGATTATTCTAATGGTCATATTCCTGGGGCTGTAAGTTTGGATTTATTTTCATTTCATTGGGCTGATACCTCACAAAAAGGATTGGTAAGTTTTGGTGAACATATGAGAAAGATTTTGTCTTATGCAGGAATTGATGAAAATAAGAAAATTATTTTTTATGATAATACTTCTGGAATGCTTGCTGCAAGAGGTGTATGGATGTGTCTTTACTTTTCACATCCAGATGTTCAGTTGTTAGATGGAGGTATCTCAAAATGGACTGGAGAGAACTTACCAACTGTTACTGAATCTACTATTTACAAACCATCGAATCTTACTACACAAATTGATCCTTCAATCATAATTGGATTTGAAGAATTAAATGAAAATATTGGAAAAGTCACAATAATTGATGCTCGTTCTCCTGATGAGTTTGATGGAACTACTCCTAGAGCGGCTCGTGGTGGACATATTCCAACTGCAAAAAACATAGATTGGAACAACAACCTTGATGGTTCTGGCAAACTCAAACCTGATGAAGAATTAGAATCTCTATATCAAATGGATAAGGATGATCCAATTGTTACTTATTGCCAGGGTGCATATCGTGCTGCAAACAGCTATCTGTCTTTGAAAAAAATAGGCTTCAAAAATGTCAAAGTGTATTTGGGCTCTTGGGGAGAATGGGGAAATAACTTGGATCTTCCTATAGAAAAATAGAGAATCTCTATATCATCTTACGTGATAAAATGGTCATGATACCGAAATTTCTTGTAATGTTTCTAGGTTGTTTCTCTGGAAGTATAGCAGGGATTGTTCCAAGTAATCTGATTATGTTTTATGGATTCACAACTGAAACTTTTACCATATCCATTCCGTTTATTGTTGGAGGTGTTATTGGTACTGTAGTTTGTTTTGTTTTTGCTCATAAAATGAATGATGTTAGAACTGAAATGTAAAAAACAATAATTATTTTCTATTCCACTTGAATTGATTATAGAACATCTCTGGCACTACTTGTTTGAATGGTGGTGCTCCCCCATCATACCATTTTGTGAAGAATTCGTAAAGGTGAAGTCTTAGTGATTGGATGTAAACAATTAATCCTTCGATCATCATAATTCCAATATTTCCTCCAATGAGTAATGCTAATGCTCCTGGAGACTCTACTCCTCCTAATGAAACAAATGAATTATTGACTGTAAGTAATAATGCTGCATGTACCAGTAACATGATTCCAAGCCGAGCATAACTAATTGTATGTGCAAGGCATTCTACACTTTTTCCAAGCAAAACTTCCATGAAAACATTTGCGGGACTTCCTCCTTCTTCTGGGTGGGCCTTGATGTGTTTTAATCCACCAATCATCATTACCACAATTGATGCAATAACTATAATTCCTGCAATTCTTGTAATGATCCAAACTTGCGCCCAATCTCCTAAGAAAACAGTAACCCATGGGACAGCCTCTGTGTGTATTTTTGAATACATGTTCATTACATCATAACCTGAACCAATTGCACACATCATGATTACAACGATTCCACCGTAAAGTGTAACATTTGGAATTGCCTCTGTAAACATTGTAGTTTTTTTACCCTCTTTTGCCAATTTTTTGATGTGTAACAAAAATGCCCAAACAATGTGAATTATTCCCAAAAATAATGAAACTTTTAGAATCATAATTACTTGTTCAAAGTTTAATTCTGCTACACTAATCACGCCTACTAGCCATGAGATTGAATGTAATGCTCCACCCTCTTCTAAGAGTCCTTCAAATGGTTGTAGATGGTCTATATGGAACCCAAACGCTTCGCCTGTTCCTACTCCCGCCATTCCTGCAGCTGCACCGGAGATTGCAATTAGCATTCCCCATCTGGAAAGATTCCCTTGTCCTTTTAATTTGAAAACTAATCCTAATCCCATTAGTAAAAATCCGTGACCTACATCTGCAAACATCAATCCATAAAATATTGGCCACATCAATGCAATCATTGGTGTTGGATCTGCTTCTCCTTTCTTTGGAATTCCCTGACTTTGCGTGATTACCTCAAATGTTCTAACAAAAATTTTATTATCAAATAGAGTTGGTGTCTTTTTTACTAGTTCAGGATCTGATACATCTTCTACGACAGACATCCATTTACTTGTAGTATCTTTAAATTTCTTCTCCATTTTCTTTGGAATGTAACCTTGAATAACTGCAAAGTTTTTTGTTCCTCCAGGTTTTCTTAGTAATTCTAAAATATCTTTTGCAACTTGCGCTCTTTCATGTAATGTTAGTATGTCTCCTCTAATCTTTACTGTCATTTTTGCAAGTTGTTTTGCAACTTTCTTGTGTTTCTCTTCAAATTCTTTAATTTTCAATTCTGCAGTTGCATATGCCTTTGTTGGAATTTGTTCTACACCTTCTGGAATAGAAAATGGGTTTGCGTTAAAGCTACGCATAACTTTGAGAATTTTTTCCAAGTTTGCAACATCTGCAATAATCATTATGGCTGATTCTTCTTTTGTATTCAAATCGTACTGGTTAATTGTAATATTATCTAAGGTCCTTCTAATCTCGTCAATATCTTTTGTCTGAACAATAAACAAGTTTGTGTAAAAATGTTTCATCAGTCCAAATCCTGAAAGATCTATGTTTAGCTTTTTTACTACTTCTAATGTCTCTTTTAGTGTTGTATAATCGCTAATTTCTTTTTTATATTCGTCTCTCTCTTTGAGTAATTTAGCAGGCTCGTCAATTATTCCAGGTGCCTTTTTCATGACATCTTCGACCATTTCTTCTAACTCATCTAATTCTTGATTCTGTTTTTTGAATACAGTTCCTTTAAACAAAATCTCAATCATTCCTACCTCTCTTGGGATTCCTAATCCCTTGATGACCTCGTCAACTTCTTGAAATGTTTGTTGGGCTTTTAGTAATACATCATCAACTTCAGGAGTAACTGTCTCTGATGTAGAGTCTATTTTGTGAAACCACTCAAATTCTGTTAATCTAGAAACAATTTGTGGTGTCTCCGATCTAGGTAAAATAACCGTGCCAATTTTTAGATCTGCCACTACCAAGATATCGATGTTGTCAAACGTGTGTGTTTAAAATCTTTCCAAAACCCCAACATTAAAATTCAATTCGATAAAACGGCATTCATTGTCTTCTAATTCTGGTTTAGAATCTACTATCGATCAGGTTTTAGAGCGAAATTCATCTGAATTTTCACAAAGTTTGAAAAATTCACTTACAGATGCTCAAAAAACACTTTCTGATTCATTACCAATGCTTGAAGAGGAATATGAAAAAATCATTTCTGATGGCAAAAAAGAGGCAGATAAAATTGAAAAACAGATCGTTGGAAGCGCAGATCTACAAGCCAGAAATAAAGCCCTTCTAATTGTACAAGAATCTGCTGATAAAGTTCTTGAAAAAGCAAAAGAAAAAATTTCAAATATGGATCGAAATTCGGAATATTCAAGTTTAATCACAAAATTACTTACTGAAGCAACTTCTGCACTAGATACTAGTGACGTTATAGTTTTCACAAATTCTAAGGACAAGGATGTAGTTCAATCAGCTGTATCAAACATTTCTGGAGCAGAACTATCAAACGATCTCATTGATTGTATGGGTGGAGTTAAAGTAACTTCAAAAGATGGATCCATGAGTTTTGATAACACAATCGATGCAAGAATTGAATTATTGAAACCTTTAATTAGAAAAGATATTGCAGCACAATTCAACTTAGGTAATTGATATGGTAGCACAAGGAAAAATTGTATGGATTAGTGGACCCGCAGTAAAGGCTGATGGCATGGCTGATGCAAAAATGTATGAAACTGTATCAGTTGGTGAATCAAAATTAATCGGTGAAGTAATTCGTCTTACTGGTGACGTAGCATTTATTCAAGTTTATGAATCAACAAGTGGATTAAAACCAGGTGAACCTGTAGTTGGTACTGGAAATCCTCTCAGTGTTTTCCTAGGACCTGGTATTATTGGTCAAATTTATGATGGAATTCAAAGACCACTAAAAGATTTAGCCGCAAAATCAGGCTCATTCATCGGTAGAGGAATAACAACCACTCCTGTTGATATGACAAAAGAATATCACTTTAGCCCAACTGTTGCAGTAGGCGATGAAGTTGAAGCCGGAAATATTATTGGAATTGTTCCAGAATCATCATTGATCGAACATAAAATTTTAGTTCCACCAGATCACAAAGGTGGAAAAATCACAAAAATTGTTTCAGAAGGAGATTATAATTTAGATGTAGAAATTGCTACTGTAGAAAAAGATGGTGAATCATCTCCACTAATGATGTGGCATAAATGGCCTGTAAGACAACCACGACCATATCTTAAACGATATGATCCAACAGTTCCATTACTTACTGGTCAAAGAGTTATTGATACATTTTTCCCATTAGCAAAAGGTGGTACTGGTTCTATTCCTGGAGCATTTGGTACTGGTAAAACCGTTACACTTCATCAAATTGCAAAATGGGCTGACTCTCAAGTTGTAGTCTACATTGGATGTGGTGAAAGAGGTAATGAAATGACTGAGGTACTTGTTGAGTTCCCAGAACTCAAAGATCCAAGAACTGGAAAACCACTTATGGACAGAACAGTACTTGTTGCAAATACAAGTAACATGCCAGTGGCTGCAAGAGAAGCAAGTATCTACACTGGTGTAACAATTGCAGAATATTATCGTGATATGGGTTATGACGTTGTACTTGTAGCAGATTCTACAAGTAGATGGGCAGAAGCACTTCGTGAAATGTCAGGAAGATTAGAAGAGATGCCTGCAGAAGAAGGTTATCCATCATATCTTGCATCAAGATTAGCAGAATTTTATGAAAGAGCAGGACGTGTTCAAGCAAAAGGTTCTCCTGAAAGAGATGGCTCTGTATCACTAGTAGGAGCAGTATCTCCATCTGGCGGTGACTTTACAGAACCAGTTACCACACACACAATGAGATTTATCAAGACATTCTGGGCTCTAGATGCCAGTTTAGCATACTCAAGACATTATCCATCAATTAACTGGATGAACTCATATTCTGGATATCTTGCAGATATCGCAAAATGGTGGTCAGAAAATATTAGTAAAGATTGGTTGGATATTAGAAGTCAAACATATGGAATCTTACAAAGAGAAGATACACTAAAAGAAATCGTTAAACTGTTAGGACCTGAAGCACTTCCAGATGAAGAAAAATTAATTCTTGAAGTTGCAAGAATGGTAAAAATTGGAATCTTACAGCAAAACTCCTTTGATGATGTCGATACTTACTGCAGTCCTGAAAAACAGTTTAAATTAATGAAATTACAAGTTGACTTTTACAATAAAGGTCAACAAGCGCTAAAAGATGGTGCATCACTAGCTGACATTCGTTCTATGAATGTGATCTCATTATTACTAAAAGCAAGAATGGATGTCAAAGATGATGAGATGGATAAATTAGATAAAATAGGAAATGACATGGAAGAACAATTCAAAAGTGTTACAGGAGTAAAGGTTCAAAATTGAGTAATCAAGGTGGAGTTCAATACAGCAAGATTGCTGAAATTAAAGGACCGCTAGTGATTGTTGATGGCGTTGACAATGCAGCATTTGATGAACTTGTAGAGATTGAAACAACTGAAGGTGAAAAACGTCTAGGTAAAGTCTTAGAAGTTGGAAACGGTAAAGCAGTTGTACAAGTATTTGAAGGAACAACTGGTCTTTCTGTATCTGGAACAAATGCAAAATTTGTTGGAAAAGTTATGGAAATGCCAGTTTCAGAACAAGTACTTGGTAGAGTTTTTGATGGTTTAGGAAGAGCAAAAGATGGTTTACCAGAACCAGTTGCAGATTCATTTTTAGATATTAACGGCGCACCAATGAATCCTGAGCAAAGAGAGTATCCAAAAGATTTCATTCAAACTGGGGTCTCTGTAATTGATGGAATGCTTACTTTAGTAAGAGGACAAAAACTTCCAATATTTTCTGGCTCTGGTATGTCGCACAACATCTTGGCAGCACAAATTGCACGTCAAGCAGCAATCATTGGAACAGATGATAGCTTTGCTGTAGTCTTTGCGGCAATTGGTGTGCAATACAGCGAAGCAGAATATTTTAAAAGAAGTTTAGAAGAATCTGGTGCACTAAAAAGAAGTGTACTATTTTTGAATCTTGCAGATGATCCTGCAATTGAGAGAATTATTACACCTAGAGTAGCATTAACTGTTGCAGAATATCTTGCATATGACTTAGGAATGCACGTATTGGTTATTCTTACTGATATGACAAACTATGCAGAGGCACTTCGTGAAATTAGTGCAGCAAGAGAGGAAGTACCAGGAAGAAAAGGTTATCCAGGTTATCTTTACACTGACCTTTCTACAATTTATGAAAGAGCAGGACGATTAAAAGGCAAAAAAGGAAGTGTAACACAAGTACCTATCTTAACAATGCCATCTGATGATATTACACATCCAATTCCAGATCTTACTGGATACATTACAGAAGGACAACTTGTACTTGGACGTGATTTGTTTAGACAAGGAGTCTATCCACCAATCAATATCTTGATGAGTCTTTCTAGAATCATGAAAGACGGAATTGGTGAAGGAAGTACACGAGCTGATCATCAAGAAATTTCAAATCAAAACTATGATGCATATTCTCGTGCTCAAGAAGTAAGAGCACTAGCAGGAATTGTAGGAAAAGCAGGACTTACACCAGTTGATCTTAATTACATGAACTTTGGTGATGAATTTGAAAAAAAATTTTTGTCACAAGCAATTGATGAAGACAGAACCATTGAAGAAACATTAGGACTACAATGGAACTGTGTCTCAAAACTTCCAAAAAATGAACTCACCAAAGTCAAAGACAAATACGTAGAACAATATTACAAGGAATAATTCTAATGTCATTTGGACAAAACGTTACAGCAACAAAGATTGAGTTATTCAAATACAAACGTTCTAGTCAAGTTGCCACGATGGTACAGAAAATTTTAGATGATAAGCGCAAAGTCTTACTAAAAAATATTGAAGAAATGATTGCTGAAGCACAAAAAACAAGAGGCGGAATTTGGGAACCTTTACAGGAAATTTATCAATCAGTTAACGAATCATATCTATCTTTAGGAGTTGGAACTGTTGATTCCGTAGCTCAATCAACTCCAGGTGTAATGGAAGTAGAATCTGATGTAAAACGTGTAGTTGACGTAACTATTCCTGTATTAAGCGTCACTGAAAAAGATACAAAATCAATTCCTTACGGATTTGCGGATACTAATTCATCTATTGATCGTGGTGCAAAGCTAATCAAAGCTCTTCTTCCAAAAATTTGCAAGGCCGCTGAATATGAAAACTCAATTTTTAGTCTTGCAAAAGCACTTGAAAAGACACAAAAACTACTAAACGCTTTAGAAAATGTAATTATTCCTCAATACAAACAAAGAGTTCGATTTATACTTGCCACTTTGGAAGAAAGAGAAAGAGAAGAATTCGCAAGGTTAAAAAAAGTGAAAGCTTCAATGGAGAAAAGACAATAAATGGCAAAAAATGAAATTAAAAGATTACTTGAAAATTCTAAAAAAACTTTAGATAATGAATATGAAAATTCTTCAAAAACAATTAAAGATAAATTACAATCTGCAAAAAAGAAAACTTTGGATAAGATCTAATTAAATTGGGTGTTGGTTTAAATATGGTCTCTAGAATTCAAAAATTGAAAATGAAACCACTCTCAATATTCTTACTTGCAGTCATCGCAGTTTCATTTACAGGACTAACCGGCGTAGCACATGCTGCTGAAGAAGATACTTCTTCTAGTAGTGGTGATGGTTCAAAATTAATCGGTGCAGGTCTTGCATTTGGTCTTGCAGCAATGGGTGCAGGAATTGGTTTAGGTTATGTCGGCTCTGCAGGTTTAGCAGTAATTACTGAAAACCCAGCATTACAATCCAAAGTGTTCATCTTCATCGGAATGGTAGAATCAATTGCAATCTACGGTATCGTCATGATGTTCATTATCTTAGGACAATAATCAAAAAAATAATTTTTTTAAAATTTTTTAATTCTTTTTGCTGATTTTTAGATCATTAACATCTAAAATTCTTCCACAGTATCTACATTTTAGAACAAGATTTTCTTTATCCATGACCTCCATTGTAGATTCAATGTGTTCATGACTGTTAGTAATACAATCTGGATTTGAGCATCTAAAAATTTGTTCTATTTCATTTGGTAGTGAAACTCGTCTCTTTTCTACCAATTTGTAATCTTTGATTATATTCACAGTAGAAGATGGAGCAATGACAGCTAGCTTGTTTGTATCATCGTCCTCTAGAAATCTACCTTCTACCTTTATCATATCTTTTTTCTTTAATTTCCCGCTAGGCATGTTTAATGCAATTGTTATTACATTTCCACGACTGCCGTCAATTTCAAGTGCTTCTAAAACATTGAGGCCTTTTCCCTCGTTAATATGATCAATTACCGTCCCATCTTTGATACGTCTGACTATCAAATCCGACTGTTCCATAGAATAGTTTGTATATCTGCCACTATATATGATTCAAAGAATGAATAATTTTTCTCAAGAAAATATCATATCCATACGTGATTTATCCAAGGATGATCTGGAGCAAATCTACTCTAAAACTAATGAAATCATCGAAATGAAGCCAGAACAAAGACGGGAAATAGCCCGAGGAAAAACTTTGGGATATCTTTTCTTTGAACCTAGTACTAGAACTAGACTTAGCTTTCAATCTGCAATGGCTTTGATTGGAGGAACATCATTTGGAATTGCCGATGCAACATCTTCTTCTGTTCAAAAAGGTGAAAGTTTAGCTGATACTGTAAGAATAATGGCTGGATATGCTGACGCAATTGTTCTACGTCATTCTCTAGATGGTTCTAGTAAATTTGCAGCAGAAGTATCAACAAAACCCATAATTAATGCAGGTAGTGGAACAGAAGAACATCCTACACAAGCAATTCAAGATTTGTATACAATAAAAAAAGAATTAGGCAAAATTGATGGAAAAAATATTGGAATTGTTGGTGATCTGAAATATGGAAGAACAGTTTATTCTTTGTTGTATGGATTAAGCAATTATGATGTTAATGTACATTTGATATCTCCTGAATCATTAAAAATTAGAAGTGATTCTACATACAATCTTAAAGAAAATTTATCATATACTGAATCTGAAAATCTAGATGAGTACATAGAAGATTTGGATGTGTTATATGTAACAAGAATTCAAAAAGAAAGATTCCCTGATGAAGAAGAATATGTCAAAGTTAAAGGTAGTTATGTAATAGGTCAGGATGTCGTAAATAAAATGAAAGAAGATTCTATATTATTACATCCTCTTCCAAGAATCGATGAAATTTCTACAGATGTTGATTCTACAAAACAAGCAAAATATTTCCAACAAGCTGAATACGGAAAATTTACTCGTGCAGCAATCCTAAGTCTACTCTTAAAATAAGAAAACAGTAGTTATACCTGATCTATATGCCCAAGTGTCATTAAATACAAACTTTGCAATAATATATGGAAATGTCACTTTATGACTACAAAAAAGGAAATCTTCTAATTTGCTTTGATTGTGGTGAAGCCTCTAATCAATGCAAATGTACAAAATCCAAAGTTGAAGAATCTAGTTTTGTTTCAGCTTTTGAGTAACCAAGATTTTTTTAACTTATTCTTATAATTCCATCTTTGATCAAATATTCAATTCCATCAATGAATGCAGAATCTGGTATCTGGCCATCAGCCCACCATCCAGCATTGTTTTTCACCCACTCTGGAATTCCATCTGCTTCTGATTCACTTTGTTTTGCATTTGAAACAACAATAATTCCATCTTTGATCAAATATTCAATTCCATCAATGAATGCAGAATCTGGTATCTGGCCATCAGCCCACCATCCAGCATTGTTTTTCACCCACTCTGGAACTGATGATGATTTTGATTCTGTTTGTCCACCAACTACAAATGCAAATTCTGTTTGTTGTCCACTACCTGAAATATTTGAAAATCTAGCGACCGTTAACCCTATTTGTTCTTCTGTAAATGTAAAGTCTGTAAAGTCTGCACCAATTTTTGCAAATCTGTCTTCAGAAAAAATTGTTTTACCATCTTGTAATATTGTAAATGTATAATCAGAATTTCTAATTGGACCCAAGTCTGTCGTATCTCTGAATGTATAGATGAACTTGACTTTCTCACCTGGAATGATAACTTTAGGATCCCATGATAAATCAACTTGATACTCTTCACTAAGTGTTAAGGTGCGTAATGGAAATTCTATTTCTTTTCCTTTATTTAGCACTAAATCAATTGAATTAGGTAATACTGCAGATGAACTATCCATATCCATCTTTTTTAATTGATTCTTGATGTGTCTAACATGATCTGGCAGTAGTACAAAATGAACTATACGATTATCTTCTTCAGAATAATCATCGATAAATATAGATGATTTGAATAGTTCTACCCCATTACCTGTCCCTGAATAATTTGGCGAAAGAAATTCTAGTGTATTTTTTGGAAACATTATTTCTGTGTGTATTACATTTGTATGTGAAATGTTTGTTTCAGAAAAATCAAATGGAAAACTAATTTTTGCAACGTTTTCCTTTGCATCATACTCGAAACTGCTAATTTTATCATAGTATGATTTTACTCTAAACTCTGTCTCTTTTTGTCCTGTATTTTCTTGATAATATGATACGTCAGTTACGCTTACTTGTACTTCAAACTCAATATTACTGATTATTCCAATCTCATCTTGTGCATCAAGTATAATCTTGAACGTGTATATTCCACCTTTATCAAAAATTGGCCCAGTTATGATTAATGGTGATGTATCTGTTTTTTCCCATAATCCAAAACTATTCTTCTCTCCAGAAATCTCAATAGCATCTCTACTTGTTACGATTACATCTGGTTCAACTTGTAAAATTAAATTTCCATCTTGTGTGTAAAACCATTCATCTAACAATAACTGATTGTCATTGAAAATTTGAACTTTGAAACTAGTATTTGTAATGGTTTCACGATTAGTATGATCATAGGCATCAATCTTAATTATTTTCTCATCTGATTTGTAAAAGTCTGATGGAAGTAATTCTACTGTAACTTTGACTTGTCTGTTATCTGTAAAAATTAATGGTGATGCTTCAATACCTGCACCATGTCCAAACGCTGTTCCAATTGAAAATGTAATAAAAAATGCTAACAGTATTCCAAATATTATCTTCATATAGTGAAACTATTATCACTCTTATTTTACTTAGTGGAAATCAATTCGTCAATTTTTCTCTTATCTCTAACACTTTTAACATAAAATAATGCTGTTACAATAATTCCTGCAGCTACTATTGGTGCAACTAATTCAACGTACATGATATCTATGGATGTTTGTTCTTGAACAATTGTTCTTTGTGTTGGTACTGCACTAATGGATACTTTACCAAGCTTTCCTCCGCGCTGTTCTACAAACCAAATGTCGCCATTATCATCAGCAATAACAAATTGTGTAAATGATCCTTCTGTTGGTATCGGAACTTCTATCATCTGTTGATTATTCTGATCGTAAACTACCAAACTATCAATAACATGCTGTGCTATCCACATGTTATCATATTTATCAAAAGCCATTCCAAATGGTAATGATTCTGGATTTGAGATTGAAACTTTATCAAAACTATCTAAAACTGGATTGAATTTTGTCACTGCTGGTCCAATATGTTCTGCAATCCATACATTTTCTTCTTTATCAATCATTAATGCAAATGGTTCTGCCATTGGCTCAAGTGGTGCAAACTCTGTCAATTCTTTAGTTTCACCATCAATTTTTCCTAATTTACCTACAAGTGATTCAGCAAACCAAACATTGTTTGAATTATCAATTTCTATTGCAGTCGGTCCTGCTTCAGGTGTGATAGTATTGATTATCTTAAATTTTTTTGTTGATTGATTATATTCTAACATTAATGATTGATCAATTACTGCAACCCAAACATCATTCTCATTGTCAACTCCAACTGATGTTGGAAGTGATTTTTTACTAACCAAATTAAACTGTGGAAGCTCTATTGTTTCAAATTTTTCTGTCTTTGGATCAAAACTTCCAATCTTTGAATTTGGTGTATCGGTGAACCAAATCTTTCCATCTTTTCCAATATCCATGAAAATTGTTGTTAATCCATCAAATGTGTATGGAGTAAATTGTTCATCTTCTAATGAAAATTTCCATAGTCGAGGTTTTTGTGCATCTGAAATCCAAATATTCTTTCCATCGTATACAGGGAAAAGTGGTGCTGTATCATCTGCAGGAAATTCATATTCGGTTATCTCTGTTCTAATGTCGCTTAACGTTGGCTTGATTTGTAAATCAAAAATTGTATTTTCATTAGAGTTTTGTTCTCTTTGTGCTTCTAATTCAATTTGCCAGTTTCCTGCAAAACCAAATGTTGCATCTGTTGTATATCTTGTAACTGAATTTTGAACAGTTTCAGAAACCTCTGCTAGTATTGGAGAAATATTTTTTTGTGGATTTGACACCTTTACTTTTAATCCTGAAATATCTTCAAGCGGTTTGTCATCAAATGATGAAACTATAACTGAAATTATATTCTGTCCAATACCTGCAGGTTCAACTTTGACATCAAACTTTGCATTCTCAGAGAAAAGAATTGACTCATAACCAAACGTTCCTTGTAATGCATCTGCTGATTGAATTTCTCCTTCTGGCAATGATGAGTTAACTAATAATGCAACTACAGCTAATAATGCAATTCCTAAACCTGCTTCAAACTTCAATGGTTTACTTATCTTCTTTGAAATATTCAGAGACTGGTAATTGCTTGGATTTTTAAGAAACTTCACTTGATGCAAACCACCAAATGCAATCATTGCAATAGCGATTCCAATTTTTATCATAATTAATTTTCCATATGTAGATTCTGTGAGGGAACCAATATTGTCATCTAAGAACCAAAGTAATGTTGGACCCGTAATAATCAAAATTCCAATTGCTATAATGAATAAGCCTGAAAATCTTGGAATCAAACTTAGAGTAATTTTATTTCTTAGGGAATCGTCAGTTCTGGAAACTGTTGGGAGTACAACAAATGCAAAAAATATGACTCCTCCAATCCAAATTGATGATAATAGATTGTGAGCATAATCCAAAATCCATGGTGCTTCTAGTTCTGTTGAAGCTCCATGTCCCATCATGGTAGTAGTTGCTATCAAAATTAGTGATGCAATTAACAAAGGAATCTGTTCTTTAATTGAAATCTCTCTTTTCTTTTCCATCCAAAACCAAATTCCAATGATTATGATTGTAATTATCATTCTCATTAACCAAGTTGTACCAAATGTTGTTCCAATCACTTCTATTGGTGAAGCTTCTAATCTCCATGTTTGAACTGCAAGCATAATGAAATTCGATGCAAACGTTGCAATCACTCCGTATCCTAAAATTTTTGAAAATTTCGTCTTAAATTGCTGATGAATGTTTTCAAAAGAATCTCTGAATCTTGTTTGCTGTGATGACCAAATTGTAATTGAAATAATAACTCCACCAAGAATTATTGTTTGACCAACTAATCCGGGAAACCTTGCAATTGATTCAGGAATGAATGTTGTCTCAGAACTTTCTTGTGAATCTAATAGTGATGAATCAATTTTTACATCTCCAACTCCAAATACGACAGCTGCTTGAACTAAATGTCCGTCAACTTTTGAAAGAACTTTACTTGTTATCGTGTAAACTCCTTGTTCAAGTGGAGGTGTTGTTACAATAAGTGATGCTTCGGAATTGTTGTATGAAGTATCTCTATTATCAATTTGATTTCCATTTGCATCATACACTTTTAGTTCAGAAAAATCAATTTCTACAGCTTCTGAATACTTTGAAATTATTTGAGTTACTCCAACTGGTGCATTTTGGCCTTGACCTGGAACTGTTTCCAACAAAAATGGATGAGCACTGGCTGTAGGTAATCCTAAAAATAATATCAAAACTGGAATAATCCAAATTAGCTTCAATGATTTCAAATCATCATACTTACAATTTAAAGAAATGCCTCTTCGAAAACTGTACTATCTTAGTAAAGATAATAATGTAAGAATTTGGATAACACATATTGAAAAAATCTTTTCTATTGCTCAGCGTAATACTTCTTTCAGGATTTGGAATGTCTTCAGTATATGCTCATACCACTGTATATGTTGAACAGTATGAGATTGAGGCTGGTTGGGGAGAAGAACCACCAGTTGTAAATTTACCAAATAAAGTTGTAGTTGAGGTTGCAATTTCTGGAGAAAAAGAAGGACTTAGAACCGGAGTTACCAATGCATTCAAAACAATGACTGCAACCCTAATCTCTGGTGGAGCAGAGAAAACACTTGATATCAACTCTGATCCTCGACCTGGACATTATTATTCAAAAATTTTACCAACAAAAACTGGTTCTATGTCATTGAAGATTCAAGGTG
The DNA here is from genome assembly GCA_028345095.1 of Candidatus Nitrosopelagicus sp. GTDB lineage: Archaea > Thermoproteota > Nitrososphaeria > Nitrososphaerales > Nitrosopumilaceae > Nitrosopelagicus. The sequence continues at coordinate 35,927 of JAOMCQ010000009.1, forward strand.
AATTAAATGGATTACCAATTGATGTTGTAATTCCAATTGAAGATATTGAAAGTCAATCTATTCTTGCATTCCCACCAGTTAGCGGTTCATCTTCTGCAGGTGAAATTGGTGCAGTAAAAAATGCATTATCTTCATTACAAAAGGATGTCTCTAACATAAAATCAAATGTTGGTGAAGTTAGCCTAACTGCCGGTGGTATAGATATACAAAATGCCTACAACTTTGGTGTATTTGGTTTATGTTTAGGCGCTGCTGGTGTAATCTTAGCCGTAATTGCTATGATTCGTCGAAAATAAAAAAACTGATAGACAGAATTCTGGTTAGACGATGAAGTTCATTTTATGACACGTTAAGGGAACTATCTATCATTTTGTTTTTACACTTTTAATTATTATAAGAATTGGTACATGCTATGTTGTACTAGAAAAAAAATAAAAATAAAAGGAAAAAAAGTCTTTTCTAGATTCTTGGCATAAAGCTAAGTCTTGATTTTGCTGATACTGCAATTATTGAAACAATTGCTACTGCAAGAATCACTGCTGCTATTGCACCAAATTCTGGAACTGCTTGAGCATTACTGGTTAATCCAATTGGACCTGTGAATTCATCCCCTGGTATACCGAAACCTTGGAATGTTACAGTGACGTCAATTGGCAAATCATCAGATGCATCTGCTGCAAGTGCTGATGTAACGTGATTACCTTCTCCTGTATGTGAGTGATTATCACTTTCATTTAGGATTTCTTCACCACCATGAGTTGCAACAATGTCATAGTTAACGTGTGAACCGCTAATTGTAACATCAATTGATACTCTTTCACCTGCTTTTGCACCATCTGCGATATCAATTGCGATATCTGCTGCAGTTAGTGTTTGCATTTCCATTTCTTCCATATCACCATGATCTTTCATGTCTCCATGTTCATCACCGTGATCGTCGTGACTTTCTTCTTCAACAATTACCAATCCTTCCATCCATGGATGTACCATGCAAAAGTAAGGATATTCACCTGCATCAAGTGCTGGGGTTGTATATGCTGCTCCCATCATTACTAATGAGCTGTCCCATGCACCACTTGGTCCATCTGCTGGAGTACCAGCAGTTGATGTATGTGCTGCAGTATCGTTGTTAGCAAATGTAACCATTCCACCAACACCAATGGTAACTGTAGCTGGGATGAAACAATCTGGTTCACATCCCGGCATCGAAGAACCTTCTGCGTTCTCTACTGTCGCATTCATTGAGTGTTCAGCAAATGCACCAGGTGCTGCAGTCATTCCGATTGAAACAATTGCAAAAAGAACGAATAAGGAACTTATGGTCTTGTTATTCATTAGGTAAATTCTGGTGTTAGACAATAAAAATGATCTCTAAATTTACACCTATTTTATCGATTATTGTACCACTTTGATTTTTATTCAAATTATTCCATATTAGTACGTGAACAAGATCTATTTCATCGCTATGTTGATGTTCTCATCTCTATTTTTGAGTGGGGCATATGCACACCAATCAGATTCAGTAGGAGATTATAGACTCGAAATTGACTGGAAAAACAAACCAATTGTTACTGGCGAGTCAAATGCAATCATTGTGTATGTTAGTGAAATGGATAAGTCAAAAGAAGCAGCAGACCAACCATTTATTCCTGAAAAAGGAATTGAAGGTTTGAAAAAAACTTTGAAGATACAACTAGTAGTTGATACTGAATCAATTACTCTTCCGTTACAACCCACTGATATTCCAGGAAAGTATGAATCTCCAATCACCCCTACATTTTCTGGTTGGTCACAACTAAACTTTCTTGGAAAAATTAATGAACAAAATGTTAACTTGGCATTACATCCATTAAAAGTAGAAGAACAAGAGGTTCTACAATTCCCTCCAGTTGAATCAACTATTGTTGAATCTGGTGATTTTGAACGTGAGATAAATGACTTACGTGGTGATATTAGAGAATTACAAGAAACAATTAGTGAGTTGAAGGAGCAATCTGAAAATTCAATGAATGGTCTAATGATAATTGTTGCTATAGGATTAGGAATAGCTGGAATTGTAATTGCTGCTGCATCATTTGCAAAGAAAAAATAATTTTTTTATTTTCTAAGTTTCTTTTTGATTACTGTAAATAACATAGCCGGTGCTACAAAGTACATTCCAACGTTTAGTAGTATTACACCGATGCCATAACCTAACATCTCATGTTCTGTATCAACTGGCACATGAGCCAAAAGTGAAAATGATGTTAGCATTGGAGTTAGTGTAACTTTTACTGCTTCTTTGAATACTGGATTCTCTCTTTCATAGTCTGCTACATATGGTGAAAATGAATAGTAAACTTGATTGAATCCTGACATGAAAATTTTTCCAGAACTTGTTTGCATTACCACATTATCTCGAATCTCTCTCAGTTGTTGAACTTGTGATGACATTTCTGAACCAAATGCTGCAGTTGCAATCAAACAACCACCACCTTCATTATTATTTTGTTGTGTAGATTGTGATGTCTGTTCTCCTCCAACCTCAATTGTGAAGTATGTAGTTTCTAGTGGTATTGGCTGGAACAAAATTCCTTCCATCTCAACTTTTACTTGATGTTCTCCATTTGATGTAAATTCTACAGGAATCTTTACGGTTCCTATGGATGTGTGTGTAAGTGGTATTGGTCCAAAGATGTTCTGACCATCTTTGATAACTGTAATTTTATAATCAATATGTTCTTGTATCTTGTTAAATCCTGGCTTTATCCATCCAATATGTAATTTTGATACAGCGTTTGCTTCTGCTTCAGGAACTACTGATAATCCAATATCTAATGTTCCATTCTCAGATGGTAAAACTTGGTCATAATCTTCTGCACTTTCAGCAAAGGCTGGTGTTAACAATAAAGGAAGTAACATCAACCCTAGAAGATATTTCATAGTGAAAATCTATCTGAATATAATAAAAATGATCTTCTAAAATCTAGAAAAAACCATCGAATCATTAATAGGTGATTTAAGGCTAAAATTTGTAATTGTACTACAAAAGTTTCTTACTCATTGTATCTGTTCTTGTAACCTTACCATTTCTAAGTGAAGATGTATTTGGTCATGGTCTAGGTGGTGATGCTGCTCCTCCAATTAGTTTTGAAGGTATGGAGGTAACAATTTTTACACAGTTAGATCCTGCTGACATGACTGCAGGTGAAGTTGATTCAGCAAATATTGCAATTCGATTTTATGACATGTTAACTGATCAAAATCTAGAGCAGGTTACATATCGTGTTGAAGTTTGGAGAAGCGGTGATCTTTTAGCTAGAAATTATTTCTATGATGATGATGGTGAACTAAATGTTGAGGTTAGACCAAAAGGAGATTGCTATGAAGCAAAGCCTTGGAAATGTACTGAATATTATGGTGAAGTACATGGAACGGCAGGTGGATTGTTTGCAAGAGGTGACGGAAGACCACTTATTGATGGTCCAATCTTTGAAAAAGGTGGATTATACAATGTTAAAGTTTCAATTGAAGGTGCAACAAGTCCTAGATCATTAGTAGCACAACCACTAAACTTTGATACTTTTGTTAGTGTTGCACAAGATCAAAACTTCTTTATTAAAACTGCAGAAGCTGCAGAAGTTCCTGTTACAGTAAAAACATACTATGACGATGTAGAAAATTTCACATATAATCAAGGTAGTAATGCAATATCATTTGATATGCCCTTTGACTGGGATCCTGAATATATCGAACTAGTTCAAATGGTTCATGAAGAGATTCGTGTTCCAAAATCATTTGATCCATACAATCCTGAAACATCATTCAAAGGTTATGTAGATGGTATTGAAGTTGATCAAAGAGTTTTAGTAATGGATCCATACTCATCAGAGACTGAAAACATTGTTCACTTTTTAGTTACAGGAACTGAATTACAAAGAATTAATGAACTCTTAGGAGAATCTCACTATTCATCTAAAACAATGAGCTTTGAGCTAGTTCCAGAAGGAACTGTTAAGAAAAACTCCTTTGATATGTCATTTGATAATGGATACAAGGCACTAATTGCTTGGGACTCTACATATGGCGCTGGAGATGAAATTCCATTTGAATTTTCATTCTTTGATAACAATGGTGGTATAGTAAAAGATGTAATCTATGCATTTGGTTTAGTTAATCCACAAGGTGAACAATTCAATTTGGTTACAGGTGACAATCCTGAAATGTTTGTAGGTACAAAGTCAGTAGAGGGAATTGCTACTCATATGATAACCATTCCTGATGACAGTATGTACACTTTGAATTTAGTATTAACTGGTGAAGGCTTTTCTAACTATGATGAATTTTTTCAAGCATCACAAATGTTTGAAGTAGGAGTATCTACTAGTAGTTCATTAATTGGTACACCATCTTCTACCCCATCACAAACTGTTAACATTCCTGATTGGGTGAAAAACAATGCAAAGTGGTGGTCAAATGGTGAAATTGATGATAATACCTTTGCATCTGGAATCGAGTTTATGATAAAACAAGGAATTATCTCTGTACCAACTACTACAAGTGGTGCACAAAATGATAACGCAACCATTCCTGATTGGGTTAGAAACAATGCAAAGTGGTGGTCAAATGGTGAAATTGATGATAATACCTTTGCATCTGGAATTCAATTTTTAGTCAAGGAAGGAATTATTTCAGTTTAGATCTACCTGAAAATTCTTATACAAACTAAACAAACTTTGATTGATTTATGCTTCCATTAAGAGATGAAAATCCACACCCTCCAGGATTTAAGCCAAAACTAACAATTGCACTAATCATTATCAATGTTATAGTATTTGGAATTGAAGTTGTAATAACTGGTCAATTCATTGAGTTTTCAAATCGTGAAGCAATGAACATGTTTTTGAATTGGGGAGCAGTTCCAGGATGTGTCACAGGTCAAATCGATGGAATTAACACCGGTGCTGAAATTATTAATTGTCCTGCAATTCCTGAACTGACTTTGATTACTTCAACATTCATGCATGGAGGAATAATGCATCTTGGTGGAAACATGTTGTTTTTGTGGATATTTGGTGATAATATTGAAGCCAAATTTGGCAGAGTAAAGTATATTGGAATTTATTTGATGTGGGGCGTTGGCGCTGGTTTGATTCACATTTATGGTGATGCAGGTAGTGGAATTCCTGCAGTTGGTGCATCTGGTGCAATTGCTGGAATTTTAGGTGCATACTTGGTAATGTTTCCACGAGCTAAGGTTATGACGTTTGTGATGTTGGGATTTTTCTGGCGCATGATGCACATTCCCGCAAAATTCTTCTTACCATTCTGGCTAATTTTTCAAAATTTGTTACCATTTTTCATAGGAGGTTTTGGTGTTGCAGGTGGTGGTGTTGCATTTTTGGCACACATTGGTGGTTTCTTTTTAGGATTAGGTGTCGGATATTTCTATAAGAAAACCAATAAGTCTGAGACTTATGGTTCTAGATATGGTTATCGTAGAGATGATTGGAGATAATTCAATCAATTAAATTATCATAATTACCTTTTCAATTCATGCCATACGTACACGTATCACTATATCCTGGACGTTCTGAAGAACAAAAACAGGAATTTGCAAAGGCTGTCACTGATTCTGCAGTTGAGATTCTAAAAACAAAGAAAGAACATGTGATTATAGTCTTTGACGAAAACCCAAAAGAGAACTGGTTTCTTGCAGGAAATCAACTCTAATTTTTTTATTAAATTTTATATAAAATAAAATAAGGCTAAAGTAAAAACGGTATATAATATTATTCCTAAGATTGTTGGTACATCATTAATTACTTCATAGAATTTTTTTAAATTATTTTTTTTCTTTGAAAGCATTAATTGTCGTGTAACTATAAATACAAATATTGGAATTGTAAAAACTAATCTAAAATCATTTGTAGGGTTATCTACAAAAACATACATTCCATAAATAATAATTACTAATATTGCTGTTGTAATTAGAATTTTATTTAATGAATCTATAGTATAACTTTTTAATACATTTCTATGATTCGAATAACCTTCTTCCATTGTCATTAATTCATTTTTTCGTTTCAAAAACCCCAAAAATAATGCAACTAAGAATACTCCTATAATTACCCATGGAGAAAATTCAGTTGATAGTAGAACTATTCCTGCAATTGCTCTTAAAATAAAATTTAATCCTATTGCAAAAACATCTACATATACAAAATTTTTGCTCCAAACAGAGTATATTGTTGTATTTAAAATAAGAATCAAAATTACTATTCCAAATTGCCAATTTAAGAAAAAACCTGAAACAACGCCAATAATTATTAAAGAAATAAAAATTTTTTTTGCGTTAACAATTGAAATATCCCCTCTTGCTAATGGTCTATTTCTTTTTTCTGGATGATTACGATCAGCATTTACATCTTTTATATCATTCAAAATGTAGATTGCACTTGATACAATACATAATACAAGAAATCCAAAAATAGTTTGTATTAAACTATCAGAAATTAAAAATTGAAATGAAAAAACTAATGGCAGAAATATTATTACGTTCTTGTACCATTGTCTAATTCTAATTAGTTTTAATAACGAATTCATTATGTTTCCTTATTTTCTGAATATACTATTTTGTACACCATCGTGCCTTTACTTCCTTTGTAGATTAATTCAAAATTTGAAGGAATTTCAGGATTTTCTGGATCTGTTAGTTTATTCAAAAACTCGTGATGATTTTCATGTGGTGGATAAATAAAATAATCTGGCAAGTTACTAGATTCATCATATCTATCTAGAGGCCAACTGTGAAGGTTTGAATAATGTTTATCATAGAAACTCCAATTTTCTCTAGTAACATAATTTTCTATTGAATCATTTTTTGGTTCTTCAATATAATTGAAAAATATTCGATTACTTTCTAAATAAGCATGATAAACTAACGATCCTCCGACATAGCTATCTTCGATGTTGGGTTCTTTTGATAAAACATTTGCAATCTCTTCCATCTCTTTACCTACAGTCTCTAAAGGCATATTATTTTGAATTCTTTTTATTTCATCTTGTATACTAATGAAAGGTTCATCTGATGAAAGTATCTTCAATTGTATGTATGAATATGTCACATTGAGTGATGCAAATATTACAATTAGAATAATGAAAGTCACTTTCATTCCATTATTCACATGAATTTTTTCTTTTTTTCCTTGTATTCTTTGAAATATTATTGGTAACATTTTTGTAAAAAATACTGCCGATAATGCAGCAAAACAAACCCAAATGAATAAGAAATGGTGTGGTCCTCTTACTGGTATTATAGCAATTGCAAGAGCAAAAACTATAGGAATTAAAAATATTGGTAAGAAATTTCTATCTATATTTTTCCAATTAATTATTCCTAATACCATTAATGGAACAATAATTATAGCAAAAAAATGATTCTGAATATTTCCAAATAGAAATATTGATGTTACGGTAATTCCAATTGCACTTAAAATAATCACAAGATTTTTCTTAGAATATTTTAATTTCATTGAATATACTACTCCACCCAACACTGTTATGAGTCCTAAAATTGGTATTACTGGTAAAATTGATAAACTAACTTTGTCTTCAAAACCAAATAAGCTATTAGGAATTCCATACAATAAATTATAAAAATAATTCTCTTTCCATAAATCAAAATCAACAAAAATACTATCTAATATTCCACCCTGACTTTGCATGAATACTTCATCTTTCCATTCTTCATTTGAA